>NZ_JBFAIG010000012.1:0-256976 GCF_040654575.1 Streptomyces sp. NPDC050674 | reverse complement strand
CGTGCTTGGCGAAGAGGTCCCTCGCCTGGTACTCGAACAGGTCCACGCGCTTCCGGCCCCGAACGGGGCCGCCCTTTCCGCTGTCCGGTGCTCGCTCAGATGTCCCGGCGCCGCCCTGGTGGCAGCGCGGCCGGTACGTAGTGCATCCCCGTGCCGTGCGCGACGGTGCCGACGCGCTGCCACTGCGGATACTGCCCCGCGGCATGGCGGGCGCTCTGGGCGCCCGCACTGTAGGCACTGTAGGAGCTGCCGTACGCGCCTGTGTACGAGCCCGAGCTGTACGGGGTGTTCCCGAAGGCGGTGAATCCCAGCTTCTCCTCGCCGCTGCGGTCGCCGGGCAGTGCGCGGAAGGACTTGACGTACTCGGCGTAGAGCGCGTCGTAGATCGGCGTGGCCGATGGGCCGCCCTGGGCGTCCTGAGCCGATCGCGCGGACGGGATCGGCGAGAAGGACTGGCGGCGGGGAACGTCGTATGCGTGCACGTATGTCCAAACGACACCGCGGGTCAAGGGATGCGGCCCGGGTACGGCTTTCGCGGGTGTCCGGTCCACAGGGGTGACGTGCGGCTCAGGTGCCGGCCAGCGGCAGCGCCGAGCCGACCAGCTGTCCGTTCGCCGCGGCCTTGTCCAGCGCGTCCCGCAGCAGGTCCTCGCGCGGCTGGCGGCCGATCGAGCCGGCGGGCGCGGCGAGCATCAGGACCTGCTGGTGCTTGTTGGCGGCCGCGCGCCAGCCCTCGGTCACCTGGAGCGGCTGGTGGGCCTGCCACCAGGCCACCGGCCGGCCGCCGTTGGTGCCCGGCTGGAGCACCGCGTGCAGCTGGCCCATGGCGAGCAGCACCGACCAGCCGTGCAGCACGGGCGGCACGGCCGACAGCTCGGTCAGCGGCATGAAGCCCTGCTCGATGAGCAGCGGCAGGAAGTCGTCGCCGGTGCCGGTCGTGCCGGGCCGGGCGATGGGCCCGGTCGGCTCCACGACCAGGGCCGGGTGCAGCTCGCCGCCGATCAGGACGAGCCCGCTGGTCACGCCGAGCACCGCCTGCTCGGGCACCACCTTGTCGGGTTCCAGGTCAACGGTGTCGCCGGCGATGGACTTCACCGCGCCCCGCAGCTGCTCCTCGGTGACCTGCACGACCTGCGAGGGCAGACAACCGGCGTGGGCGAACGCGAGGACGGCGGTCTCGTCCCCGATGAACAGGACGGTGCTGGTGCGCTCCTGGTCGGAGTCGCCCGGAGTGCGGCAGGACGTGCAGTCGTAACTGCCCGGGGCGGTCTCTCCGGCGAGCAGGCGGTCTGCTTCTTCGTCGCCGATCTCGGCGCGTACCTCGTCGCTGACGTCGAGCATGCGCGGCACGGGTGGCTCCCTCGGGGATGCGGTGCGTGGCGAGGCCGGGTGGCTCCCGGCCCGTGGTCCGGGAAGGTCCCGGCTCATGAAGATGACAACGGGCGATCTGTGGCGGGAGTCACGCCCCAGGGCGAACGGAATCGAACCAACCAGCGCACAGGGTCATGTTCGGCGCGGAATCGCGCACTCACCGTCAACTCCGCGCCGTGCGACGGACGTTGGAAGGGTGAAGTGGGTCACAGGCTACTGGAGAGGTGGGTCGACAAATCCGGAAATCCGCGAATGAAGTGGGTGTCCGGAAACCGCTGTTACCCGAGGTATCAATGAACTGGCCTGCCGCGACGGGCGACTGGTTGATGCCGGGCCCCCGGCCTCCTTAGATTCCTCGGCCGTGTGCAACGAGCACCGCTCGGGTACGTCTACCGGCCGCCGGTTTCCAGGAACCGGGCGGAGCACGAGCTCCGGTGGACGGGGCGAGCGCCGGCCTCGCGCCCGATGGCGTGGGGTGGCGTCCGCCTTGGGGGATCCCGGGTGTTTCGAAAGGGACCTACATGTCCGAATGTGCCGATACCACTCGCTCCAGCGTCCGGAAGCAGCAGGTTCGTACGACGGCGGTCCTCGCCGGCGCGGCACTGCTCGCGCCCCTCGGAGTGCTCGCCGCGACCGGGAACGCCGCGGCGGCCGACAGCGGAGTGTGGGACCGCATCGCCCAGTGCGAGAGCGGCGGCGACTGGCACATCAACACCGGCAACGGCTACTACGGCGGACTCCAGTTCGCGCCCTCGACCTGGAACGCCTACGGCGGCACGGCCTACGCGCCCACCGCCGACCGGGCGAGCAGGTCCCAGCAGATCGCCGTCGCCACCAAGGTCCAGCGCGCCCAGGGCTGGGGCGCCTGGCCGACCTGCTCGGCACGCGCCGGGGCGAGCGGCGGCGCACCGGCCGCCGACCCGGCCACCTCCACCGGGACGACCCCGGTGAAGCCGTCCGAACCGTCGAGGCCGTCGAAGCCGGTTGAGTCGTTCGAGGCGCCCGCGCGGTCCGCGGAACACGCGGACCGCGGATCGTCCCGCGGTGACCACACGGTGCGCCCCGGCGACACGCTGAGCGGCGTCGCCGCCCGGCACGGAACCACCTGGCAGCGCCTCTACGCCGCCAACAGGGCCGCCATCGGGGCGGATCCCGACGTGATCGTGCCCGGCCTGCGTCTCGTGTTCTGAGCCGCCGCCGCTCCCCCTCGCCGGGACACGGGCCCCGTCCGGTCGGCCGACCGGACGGGGTCTCGGCGTCGGGGATCAGCCCGTGAGCTCGCGCGCCTCCCCGGCGAACGCGACGGTCCCGCGGCGCAGTTCGTAGACGAGCGCGGGCCGCCCCCGCAGGGCGGGCGGCAGCCGCTGCTCGGCGATCACCACGCACGCGTCGAGCCCGGCCAGCCACGCGTACGTCCGCGCCGCGACCGCGGGCGACATGCCCTGGGCGGGCTCGTCGACGAGCACCACGCGCGCGTCCGCGAGCAGGGCCCGGGAGAGGGCGAGCATGCGCTGCTCCCCACCGGAGAGGGTGCCGGCGCGCCGCTCCAGCAGGGGCCGCAGCGGGGGATAGGCGTCGAGGGCCGCTGTGTGGTCGTGGGCGGTGAGTTCGAGGTTCTCGCGCACGGTGAGCGAGCCGAACACCGCCTGCCGTTCCGGTACCAGGCACATGCCGCGCCGGGCACGCTCGTACGCGGGCACGCGTGTCACGTCGGCGCCGTCCCACAGCACCGCGCCACCCGACAGGGGGACCGTGCCGGCCAGGGAGCGCAGGGCGGTGGTGCGGCCGGAGCCGTTGCGTCCCAGCAGCACGGTGAGGCCCGGCCCCGGGGCGGCCAGCGTGATGCCGTGCAGGGCCTCCAGGGGGCCGTAGCGCACGCGTGCGTGGCGCAGGGCGACGAGTGTCATCGGCGGTCCTCCCGGGCGAGGGTGTCGAGGACCTGCCCGGGCGGGCCGGAGGCGACGATCCGGCCCGCGGCCATCACCTGCACGACATCGGCCAGACCCGCCACCAGGTCCAGGTCGTGCTCGACGACCAGCAGGGCCGTGCCGTCGGCGGCCAGGGCCTTGAGGACCCGGGCCAGGGCGGTCACCTCGGCGGTGTCGAGACCGGCGGCGGGCTCGTCGAGGAGCAGGACGCGGGGGCCGCCCGCGAGGGCCCGGGCCAGTTCGACGCGGCGCAGCGTGCCGGTGGGCAGCCCGGCGGCGGGCAGGGCGCGGACGGGCCCGTCGAGTCCGAGCAGCCTGAGGGTCCGCTCCACGGCGCCCGGATCGGCCGGCCGCCGCTGCTCGGCGCCCACCCGGACGTTCTCGGCGACGGTCAGTGAGGGGAAGACGGCCAGGCGCTGGAAGGTCCGCGCGACACCGAGCCGGGCGCGGGCATGGGAGGGCAGCGCGGTGATGTCCCGCCCACCGAGCCGCACCGTGCCGTGCACGGGCCGCAGCGTCCCGGCCAGACAGTGGAACAGGGTGCTCTTACCGGCCCCGTTGGGTCCGACGACCCCGGTGATCAGGCCGGCTGAGAGCTCCAGGTCGACTCCGTCGAGGGCGGTGAAGCCGCCGTAGCGGGCGTGGAGGCGACGGGCGGTGAGGAGAGGAGCGACGGCCGCCACGGCGACCGGAGCCGCGGAGGCCGGGGAGGGCGCAGCCCTCGCCCGGCCTGCCATGTCCGTCGCCTCAGCCGCGCCAGTCACCCCAGCCGCGTCCGCCGTACCAGTCGCCCCGGTGCCACCACTCGCGCCCATCGCCCCGGTCGCAGCCGTCGCCCCCGTCGGCACCCGTGCCCCCCGGGCCGCCGCCGGCTTCGCCGGGCGCAGCAGCTCGCGGGCCCGCACGCCCACCGGCGTCAGGGCCGGGGCGGGGCGCCGCCGCAGGCGTTCCGCCGCCGTGCGCAGCGCCTCGTACGCGCCGCCCGGGAAGCGGCCCACCAGGACCGCCAGGACGCCGATCAGGGCCGCCGCGACACCGCCCCGGGTGCCGGCGTCCAGCCCGACCAGCAGGGCCGCGGCGCCGAGCGCGCCGAGTGCGCTGTCCGCGCCCAGCACGACCACCGCGGCGAACCACAGCAGTCCGCGCACGGGGTCGTAGGCGGCCGCGTCGAAGGCCCGCAGCCCGATGCCGAGCATGCCGCCGCCGAGCGCGGCCAGCGCGGCGCCCGCGACGAAGGCCACCAGCTTCAGGGACGGCACCCGCACGCCCGCCGCCCGCGCACCCGCCTCGTGGTCCCGCATCGCGGCGAGGGCCCGGCCGGTCCGCCCCCGGCGCAGCGCGTGCGTCGCCAGCAGCGCGGCCGCCAGCAGCAGCAACTCCAGCGCGTAGTACGCCCGGTCCCCGTCGAAGCCCGCCGGGCGGCTCAAGGACAGGCCCGACGTGGCGTACGGCTGGGCGAAGACGAAACGGCTCACCCCCACGCCCACCGCGAACGTCGCCAGTGCCGGCGCCAGGCCCCGGCGACGGATCGCCGGCCAGCCCGTCAGCAGGCCGAGCGGCGCCACCAGGGCCACCGACACCGCGAGCGCCGTCAGTTCCGGCAGGGCGGGCAGCCCCGGGAAGCGGCCCGCCGCCAGCAGCGCCGTGAACAGCGCGCCCAGCCCGGCGTAGGCCGCCTGCCCCAGCGCGATCTGACCGCCGCGGCCGGAGACCACCACCAGGGACAGCAGGATCACGGCCAGCGCCGGCACCTGGACGGAGGTGTGCAGATCCCGGCCCGCCAGGCCCAGCGGCAGCAGGAACAGCACGACGACCACGATCCGGACGCCCGGCGGGGCCGGCACCCGCGCAGCGGGCGTACGCGGCAGCGTGTCCCGCTCCCCGACGCCCGGCAGCACCAGCGCCGCGGCCAGCAGCGCGACGACGAACAGGTTCGCCCCCACCGCCCGCAGCAGCGGCTCCGCCCAGCCGGACGGGTGCAGCCGCGTCAGCTGGCTCTGCGCCACCCCGACACCCAGCGCCACCACCACCGCCACCGGCAGGCTCCGCATCCGCGCGGCCACCGCGACCGCCACCACCTCCATCACCAGCAGTGACAGACCGTACGGATCGAGCCGCACGTACGGCGCCAGCAGCACTCCCGTCAGGCCCGCGGTGAACGAACCGAACGCCCAGCCCGTGGCCGCGACCCGGTCCGCGTCGACACCGCCCAGCACGGCAAGCCGACGGTCGTCGACCACGGCCCGCAGCTCCCGCCCGAACCGCGTCCGGCGGACCAGCGCCGTGACCCCGGCGGCCAGCGCGAGCACCACCGCCAGCTGTCCCCACGGCTCGTCCGGCACCAGCACCGGCGCGTCGTCCCGGGCTCCCTGCCCCCACACCAGCGCCGCCCCGCCCACCAGCAGCACGAACACGCCGATGGACGCCACCAGCGTCTGCGCGGGATCACCGCCCAGGACCGCCAAGGGCCGGAAGACGAACCGCTCCAGGACGACACCCAGCCCGGGAGCCAGCACCAGCAGCGTCACGGCCGCCCCGAGCCACAGCGGCCAGTCCCACTCGACCACGCACTGCCGCAGCGCGTACGCGCACACCATCGCGATCGCGCCGTGCGCGAAGTTCAGCACGCCCGTCGCGCGGTACGTCACGATCAGGCCGATCCCCGTGAGCGCCGCCGCGCTGCCGACCGAGAGCCCGGCGAGGGTGAGGTCGTACGTGAGCGAGGACATCAGTCGGTTTCTTCGGCCGGCTCGCAGATCGGGCAGGGGGTCAGCTCACCGCTCGCCACCAGCTTGGAGTCCACCGGGACCGCCTCGGCCTTTCCCGCCACCAGCGGGCAGTCCGCGCGGTGCCACAGGGTGCCGCCCGGGACCATCCGCAGGTCGCCGCTGACCGCGAGCGGCGTCCGCGCGGCCCGGCCGGTCTCCTGCGGTTCGGCCGGTCCGGCCACCAGCAGGCCGTACAGCTCCTCCACGCGGGTGGCGGCGAGCGATTCCCGGCCCCGGGCCAGCAGCACCGCCCCGGCGACGATCAGCGCGGCGCCGGGGATCGAGCATGAGGCCAGATAGGGCAGCTGCCGTTCGGCGTAGCGCTCGCCGGAGACGCCGTACCAGCCGGCCACGCACAGCACCGCTCCGGCGGCGAGGGCGGCCCAACCGGCCCAGCCCGCCCAGCCCGCCCACGAAACGGGACGCACGGTCCGCAGTCGACTGGTCCGCATCGCTGGCTCCCACACGTCGGATGTGCTGTGCACGCGCCTGGCCGCCTGTTCAAGTCCGCCGATCGCTTGCACTATGCCCTGTGGAAGCTGACCCTGAAAGCACCGGGCGCACATGGCCCGGACCGACACCCGGTGGTGAGCCAGATGGTTCTCGGCAGCGACCTCAGGCGGGGGAACGCGACGGGGGGTCCACGAGCCGCGGGACGGGGTGCGGCGATCGCCGCCGCCCTGGTCCTGGTCCTCGCCCCGGCCCTGGCCGCGTGCAGCGACGACAGCGGTGGCGGCAGCGCGTCAACGCCCCCCACACCGACCGCCGAGCGGACCACCACGAGCGCGCCGGCCTCCGCCCCGGCGGACCGGGCCGCGGCCGAGGCGGAGATCCGGCAGAACTGGCAGAAGTTCTTCGACCCGAAGACCTCGACCGAGGACAAGCAGGCCGTCCTGGAGAACGGCGACCGCATGGGCCCGGTCCTTCAGGCCTTCAGCGGTGACGAGCGCGGCGGGCAGGTCCAGGCGAAGGTCACCAAGGTCGAGTTCACCTCCGCGACCGGCGCGGACGTGACGTACACGCTCACCCTGAAGGGCGCCACCGCGCTGCCCGACGCCTCCGGGAGCGCCGTCGAGCAGAACGGCACCTGGAAGGTGTCCGCCAAGACGCTGTGCGCGCTGGTGCGACTGAGCGGCAATGCGTCACCGGTCCCGGGCTGCTGAGGCGGTGGCCGCGGCACTGCTGCTCGCCCTGAGCGCGGCCTGCGGCAGCCGGCTCCCCGAGAGCGACTTCGAGCACGGCGGCCGCAGCCCCGCGCCCCGCGACGCCGCGCCCCTGCGGGTCGGCATCATCACCAGCGCCACCAGCCCGGTCGGCGGCAGCGCCTTCACCGGCCCCCGCGACGGGGCCAGGGCCTACTTCGACCGGCTGAACGCGCGCGGCGGCATCGACGGGCGCCGGGTCGACGTGCGCCTGTGCGACGACGGCGGCAGCGGCGTCGGAAACAACGAGTGCGTCCACCGGCTCGTCGAGCGGGACGAGGTCGTCGCGCTGGTCGCCACCACCGCCCTCGACTACGCGGGCGCCTCCCGGGTCTCCCGTGCCCGCGTGCCCGACATCGGGGGCCAGCCCATCGGCAGCGCCTACGACACCTACCCGCACCTCTACGGCATCTACGGCAGCCTCGCGCCCCGCGACGGCACGCCCGGCTGGGACGGCACGCTGTACGGCGGCACCGAGGTCTACCGCTACTTCAAGCGCGAGCACGGCGCCCGCACCGCCGCCGTGGTCTCCTACAACCAGCCGGCCTCGGCCGCCTACGCCCGGCTCGTCGAGCGGGGCCTGCGCACCGAGGGCTACAAGGTCGTCACCGAACAGGTCGACTTCGCCCTGCCCAACTTCCGCGCGGCCGCCGCCGACCTGAAGGAGCAGGGCGTGGACCTGGTGTTCGACGCCATCGACGCGCACGGCAACGCCCGGCTCTGCACGGCCATGGACGAGGCCGGCGCCGACGTCACCGCCAAGGTGACCAACGTGCAGAACTGGACCTCCACCGTGGAGGACGACTACCAGGACGCCCCGCACTGCCGCAACGCCCTCTGGGCCACCGGCGCCAGCCGCAACTTCGAGGACACCGGCCACCCGGCCGTGCGGGAGTTCCGTGCGGCGACCAAGGGCCTGAAGACGCACTCCCAGTGGCAGCTGGAGGGGTGGGCGGCCGCGCGCTGGTTCACCGACGCGGCGAGGTCCTGCGCGCGGGCGGGCATCACCCGCGCGTGCGTCGACGGCTTCATGAACCGCAGCCAGGGGTACACCGCCGGAGGGCTGCTGCTCCCCGTCCGCTTCGAACGGTCGCCCGAACCGCCGAAGACCAGCAGGACGTGCCTGTCCGTCGCCCGCTGGCAGGACGGCAAGGGCTGGGTCGGCCAGGGGGACATGAACCGCACCTGCTTCACCGTCCCGCAACTGGCCTACCGGCCTTGAGGACAGTGGCTGTCCGCAAGGCCTGGCAGACTCGCCCTCATGTTGGAGACCTCGGCCCGCCTGCTGCGTCTGCTGTCCCTGCTCCAGGCCCACCGCGAGTGGTCCGGCGCCGACCTGGCCGGACGGCTCGGCGTCAGCGCCCGCACCCTGCGCCGGGACGTCGACCGGCTGCGCGAACTCGGCTACCCGGTCAACGCCAGCCCCGGCACCGGGGGTGGCTACCAGCTGGGCGCGGGCGCCGAACTGCCGCCGCTGCTCCTGGACGACGACGAGGCCGTGGCCGTGGCGGTCGGCCTGCGCACGGCCGCCGGCCAGGGCATCGACGGCATCGGCGAGACCTCGGTCCGGGCTCTGGCCAAACTGGAACAGGTGCTGCCGAACCGGCTGCGCCGCCGGGTGAGCGCCCTGAACGCCGTCACCGTGCCCATGCTGCGCAGCACGCTGCCCTCCTCGGTCGACCCGGCCGTGCTCACCGAACTCGCCCACCTGTGCCGGGACGCCGAGCGACTGCGCTTCGAGTACCGCGGCCACGACGGCACCTCCACCCGCCGCAGTGTCGAACCGCACCGCCTGGTGTGCACCGAGCGCCGCTGGTACCTCGTCGCCTGGGACCTCGACCGGGACGGCTGGCGCACCTTCC
Source organism: Streptomyces sp. NPDC050674 (assembly GCF_040654575.1). Taxonomy (NCBI): domain Bacteria; kingdom Bacillati; phylum Actinomycetota; class Actinomycetes; order Kitasatosporales; family Streptomycetaceae; genus Streptomyces; species Streptomyces sp. NPDC050674. The sequence continues at coordinate 247,845 of NZ_JBFAIG010000012.1, read as the reverse complement.
GCGTGGACCGCGTCACGCCCAGGCCGCCGCACGGCCCGCGCTTCGAGCCGCGCGACCCTCCCGCCGAGGACCTGGCCGCCTACGTCTCCGAGGGTGTCTCCACGCGCGCCTACGCCACTCACGCCGTCGTGCGGCTCCTGGCGCCCCTGGCGGAGGCCGTCCAGCGCATCTCGCCCTCCGCCGGGGTGCTGGAGGCGGAGAGCGAGGACACCTGCCTGCTGCGCTGCGGCGCCGGCAGCCTCGACGTGATGGTCATCCACGTGGTGATGCTGGGCTTCGAGTTCGAGGTGCTGGAGCCGGTGGAGCTGATCGAGGCGGTCAGGAGGACCCGGGACCGGCTTGATGGCGCTCTGGCTCGGGCTGCGCAGTCACCGCCGCGTACTGCGGATGATGCAGGTCGAACGCCGGCGACTCGGAGCGGATCCGGGGCAGCGTCGTGAAGTTGTGCCGCGGTGGCGGGCAGGAGGTCGCCCACTCCAGGGAACGGCCGAAGCCCCAGGGGTCGTCGACCTCGACCTTCTCGCCGTACTTGGCGGTCTTCCACACGTTGTAGAGGAACGGCAGCGTCGACATGCCGAGCAGGAACGCCCCGATCGTCGACACGGTGTTGAGCGCGGTGAACCCGTCGGCCGCCAGGTAGTCGGCGTAGCGGCGGGGCATGCCCTCGGCGCCCAGCCAGTGCTGCACCAGGAACGTGGTGTGGAAGCCGACGAACAGCGTCCAGAACTGGATCTTGCCGAGCCGTTCGTCGAGCATCCTGCCGGTGAACTTGGGCCACCAGAAGAAGAAACCGGCGAAGATCGCGAAGACGACGGTGCCGAAGACGACGTAGTGGAAGTGCGCGACCACGAAATACGTGTCCGTCACATGGAAGTCCAGCGGGGGCGACGCAAGGATCACCCCGGTCAGCCCGCCGAACAGGAACGTCACCAGGAAACCTGTCGCCCACAGCATCGGCGTCTCGAAGGACAGCGAGCCCTTGAGCATGGTGCCGGCCCAGTTGAAGAACTTCACGCCCGTCGGCACCGCGATCAGGAAGCTCATGAAGGAGAAGAACGGCAGCAGCACCGCACCCGTCGCGAACATGTGGTGGGCCCACACGATCATCGACAGGCCGGTGATCGCCATCGTCGCGCCGACCAGCGTCAGATAGCCGAACAGCGGCTTGCGGCTGAAGACCGGGATGATCTCCGTGATGATGCCGAAGAACGGCAGCGCGATGATGTACACCTCGGGATGGCCGAAGAACCAGAACAGGTGCTGCCACAGGATCGCCCCGCCGTTGGCCGCGTCGAAGACCTGCGCGCCGAACCGCCGGTCCGCCTCCAGCACCAGCAGCGCCGCCGCGAGCACCGGGAACGCCATCAGGATCAGGATCGACGTGAACAGGGTGTTCCACACGAAGATCGGCATCCGGAACATCGTCATGCCCGGGGCGCGCATCCCGATGATCGTGGTGATGAAGTTGACCGCACCGAGGATCGTGCCGAAGCCGGACAGCGCCAGGCCCATGATCCACAGGTCGGCCCCGATGCCCGGGGTGCGCTCCGCGCTGTTCAGCGGGGCGTAGGCGAACCAGCCGAAGTCGGCCGGACCCGACGGCACCAGCAGTGAGCCGAGCACGATCAGCCCGCCGAACAGGAACAGTCAGTACGAGAACATGTTCAGCCGCGGGAAGGCCACGTCGGGCGCGCCGATCTGCAACGGCATCAGCTCGTTCGCGAAGCCCGCGAAGGTGGGCGTCGCGAACAGCAGCAGCATGATCGTGCCGTGCATCGTGAACGCCTGGTTGAACTGCTCGTTGTCGATGATCTGCAAGCCCGGACGCGCCAGTTCGGCGCGCATCAGCAGCGCCATCACACCGGCGACCAGGAAGAAGAGGAACGACGTGATCAGGTAGAGGTGGCCGATCTTCTTGTGGTCCGTCGTCGTCAGCCAGTCGACCACCAGCCGGCCGTGCCGCGTGCGCGGCGCGACCGGCGCCACGGCCTGTACGGTCTGCGTCCCCATCGCTCGCTCGCCCCTTCGCTCATCGCGTACCGGGTCCGCCGTAGCCCGCGCCTGAGGTGCCCGCGAGCTCACGTCATGATGCTCGCGTCACCGCGCACTCCGACAGGGGGCGTACCGGCCTCTTCGCGCCGCGGCACGCATTTCCCGCGGCGAGCCGGCTCCGCCGGCCGGGCGCGGCGACCGGAAAGGAACGCGGTCCCGGAGGCACTTCTCCCGGCGCTTTCCGCCGGGCCTTTCCATGAGCTCATGTGACCCGCGGGAATTTCGATCGAATGCCTGCGGAAGGCGTAAGGAACCGCTCGTCCGTGTGACGGACGACGTCCGAAACTCCTGTCGTGATCTTGTGACAGAAGCGTGACCGGGGGCGGACAGTGACCGGCCGGGCCCGGACTTCCGCGGTCGCCGGGCAGGACATAGCGTGGCGGCATGGCACCGAATCCGACACCTTCCGCGGAACCCGACGACAGCCCGGACACCTACGTCGGCCTGGACGCCGACCGGGCCGAACACCTCGCGCGCCGGCGTGGCTGGGCGGCGGTGCGTTCGCTGCCGCCGGGGGCGATCATCACCATGGAGTACCGCGTGGGCCGGCTGAACTTCGAGGTCAGGGGCGGCCGCGTGGCGCGGGCCTGGAAGGGCTGAGACACGGCGAAGGCCCCGGTTCCGCTGCGAACCGGGGCCTTCGCGCTGCCGGACGGGGTGCGCACCGCGGCGGAGGTCAGCCGCCCGTCAGGGGGCGGGCCGACGGGCTCGAACCGCGCGGATGGCGCTCCGGGTGGGCCGGGCGGCGGCTGCCGGCCGGAGTGGTCGGTGTGCGCTCCGAGCGGGCCGTGTGGGGGCCCGGCGCCAGACGGACCGGGGCCCGGGGCGAGTGGGCCGCGACGTCGTCCCGGTCGGGCAGCGGCGTGACCACCAGGGGCGGCGCGGCGGCCGGGGCGGCCCGCCGCCGGGCCCGCAGACGGTCGCGCAGGTCGAAGATCCAGGCCTCGGCACGGGCGATCAGCGGCTCGAACCACGGAAGGCCGAGCAGGATCAGCAGGCCCGCGGTCCAGCCGAGGAGAACATCGCTCAGCCAGTGCGTACCGAGGTAGACGGTGGCCATCCCGACACCGAGCGAGGTCACGGCGGACACGGCGGACAGCCAGCGCTGCGCTCTCGCGGAGGAGGCCAGATAGGCCAGGATTCCCCAGGTCACGACGGCGTTGGCGGTGTGACCGCTCGGAAATATATCGCCGCCGAGCCACATCTCGTTCGAGCCGATGGTGGTCGCGTAGTGCGGTCCCAGGCGGCCCATGCCGTACTTGGCGGCGCCGACCGTGATGTTCAGCAGCAGCAGCGAGACGCCGAGGGCGAGCAGCGGCCGCAGGGTGTGCTGGCGCCAGGAGCGCCAGCCCAGCCAGGCCGCGACCATCACGGCGGTCGGGCCGCGCTGTCCGAGGACCACGTAGTAGTCGACGAACCAGTGGATCTCCGACCACTGCTGGTACGGGCGGAAGAACATGACCTGCCAGTCGAGCCGGACCAGCCAGGACGTGATCACCACGGCCCACACGATCGCGCCGTAGAAGGCCAGGGTCGCCGCGAAGAGCACGATGCGGTGCCTGCTCATCTTCGGCACATCGATGTGGGCCGGTCGTTCCGGCTCACGGTCCAGCCGGGCGAAGACCCGGTCCAGACGGGTGAGCTTCGGTTCGGTACGCACCCAATCGACGTTACAGCGAGTGAGCTCAGATCCCGGGCGAATCAACGGCTTTGTGATGACGATGTGATGTGGGATTCCTCTCAGGAGGAGGTTTATTTCCAGCGAATCTGCAATCGCCGGAGGCTGCGGCCTTCAATTCCTTTGATCATTCCGGAAGCGGGTTTTATTGCGCTTTTGAATTCGTTCACCCTGGCATGGCACGGAATTCCCCTGACGCTCACAGCGGGTCAGGGCGGGCCGGAGCCGTTCAGCCAGAACGCCCCGTACACCGCCGAGGCCACCCCGACGACCCCGAGCACCGTCGCCGACCTGCGAGGACGCGCCCTCGCCAGGGCCAGTGCGAGCGGCAGCAGCAGCGGGAAGGCGGGCATCAGCAGACGCGGTTTCGAGCCGAAGTAGCTCGACGCGCACAGGGCGAGCGCGGTCACGACGCCGCTGTAGACCAGCAGCGGGAGCGGCTGGCGCTGACGAACACCGACCGCATACAGCCAGACGACTGACGCGACCCCCAGGACGAGCCCCGCACCGGCCAGGGCCGACGGGAACGACGTGAACTTGTCGGCGACGAACCGGCCGAAGGCGTAGCCGCCGTCGAAGCCGTTGCGCCATCCGGCCTGGACGTCGAGATAGCCCAGCGGGCCCTTGCCGGTGCGATGCCCGACCCAGAGCACATAGCCGGCGGCGCCGAGGGGGGCCAGGAGCATGCCGAGCACCCGCCGGGCGCGGGTTCCGGGATCGGCGGGACCCCCGGCGCGCGTCGCGTCCCGCACGCCGTCCGGTCCGGCCGCACGTCCCTCCCGCACGAAGGAGACCACCGCCGTCACCCAGACGGCCGCCACCACGGCCAGCCCCACCGGCCGGGTCAGCCCCGCCAGCAGGGCCAGCGCGCCCGCCGTCACCCACCGGCCGGTCAGGACCGCGTACAGCGACCAGGCCGCGAGCGCCGTGAACAGCGACTCGCTGTACGCCATCGACTGCACGACGCCCACCGGCAGGACGGCCCACAGCAGCACCGCGCACACCCCGGCCCGGCGGCCGTACACCTGGTCGGCCACGGCGAAGACGCCCCAGGCCGCCGCGAGCGAGGCCAGCAGACTGACGAGGAACCCCCCGTCCGCGTACGACAGCGGCGACACCGCCGCCACCAGCCGCTCCAGCCAGGGCAGCAACGGGAAGAACGCCAGGTTCGAGTGCACGTCCCCGTTGGCCAGACGGACCTCGTAGCCGTAACCGAGCTCGGCGACCCTGGCGTACCAGAGCGCGTCCCAGCGGGCGGTCAGCAGCGTGTACGCGCTCTTGTCCCGCGCCGCGCTCCACAGGAACAGGGCGAGCAGACCCGCGGCACGGACGGCCGCGTACCCGGCCAGCGCCGGGGCCGCCCGGCGCAGCGCCCCGGCGCGGGCCGGGGCCGCGCGCGTCTCAAGATCGGTCACCCGCCCGATTATCGACCCCGGCCGCAACCGCGCGGCCGGCCGGGGCGTCGACGACACCGGGGACAGTGGCGTACGCCACATCCCTCCGCCCGAGGTCTGAGAGGTCCGCCACTGGCCTGTGGCGGGGACTCGCGTACGCTGACGTGTCACTCGCTTTTCGTTTGCGCGGGCCGGAGACCACCGCTCCTCTCCGGCCGAGTCGCGGGGGCGTCCCCCACCCCGTGAGCCCGCCGATCGCGAGGGAACATCTGGGAGGTACGTACATGTCCGGGACGACCACGGCCGCCGCTGCGTCGCGCCGTCGGGCGGCCGGGGCCGGTGCCGACCGCTGGGTGGTCCTCGTCGTCCTCTGCGTCAGCCTGCTGCTGGTCGCCGTCGACGCCACCGTGCTGCACGTGGCGGTCCCCGCCGTCACCGAGGACCTGAAGCCCGGCGGGATAGAGCTGCTCTGGATCGTCGACATCTACCCACTGGTCTGCGCGTCGCTGCTGATCCTCTTCGGCACGCTCGGCGACCGCGTCGGCCGCCGCAGAGTCCTGCTCCTCGGCTACACGCTGTTCGGGGTCGCCTCCGGCCTCGCCGCCCTGGCCGACAGCGCCCAGGTGCTGATCGTGGCGCGGGCGCTGCTCGGGGTGGGCGGCGCGATGATCATGCCGGCGACGCTGTCGATCCTGCGGCAGGTCTTCCCCGACCGGCGTGAGCGGGCGCTCGCGATCGGCGTCTGGAGCGCCGTGGCCGCCGTCGGCGCGGCGGTCGGTCCGCTGCTCGGCGGTTTCCTGCTGGAGCACTTCTGGTGGGGCTCGGTCTTCCTCGTCAACATTCCGTTGATGCTGGTCAGCCTCCCGGTGGGGCGGCTGCTGCTGCCCGAGTCGAAGGGCGATCGCGAGGGTCCCTGGGACGTCGTCGGCGCGCTGATGGCGGCGGCCGGGCTGTTCGGTGTCGTGCTGGGCGTGAAACGGCTCGGCGGCGGCGGGTCGCTGGGGAGCCTGCTCACCGTGCTGCCGCTGGTGGTGGGCGCGGCGCTGCTGGCCGGCTTCGTACGGCGGCAGCGGCGGCGGACGTATCCGCTGGTCGACCTCAAGATGTTCGCGCGGCCGGCGTTCAGCACGTCCGTCGGGTGCATCGTGCTGGCGATGCTCGCGCTGGTGGGCCTGGAACTGATCGCGGCGCAGTACCTGCAACTGGTCCTCGGGCTCTCACCGCTGGAGACCGGGCTGCGGCTGCTGCCCCTGACGTTCGCCGCGATGGCGGCCGGACTGGCCGGGGCGCGGATGCTGCGGCGGTTCGGGCCGCGGCGGATGGTGTGCACCGGGTTCTGCCTCACGGCGTTCGCGGTGGTGCTGCTGACGGCGCTGGGCCCGACGGACGAGTGCGCGCTGATGGTGAGCGGGTTCGTGCTGCTCGGCTTCGGGCTGGAGACGACCCTGTTCGGGGCGTACGAGTCGATGCTGAGCGAGGCGCCGCCGGAGCAGGCCGGAGGAGCGGCGGCCATCGGGGAGACGTCGTACCAGCTCGGGGCGGGGATCGGTATAGCCCTGCTCGGCACGGTGATGAACGCGGCGTACGGGCCCGGACTGTCGGGTGTGCCCGGTGTTCCGGCGTCGGCGTCCGCGTCCGCGGGGCATTCGCTGGGGGAGGCGTACGAGGTCGCCTCGCAGCTCGGCGGGGCCGCCGGTGCCGCGCTGCGGCACGCCGCCCGGGACGCGTTCGTGCACGGGCTGCATGTGACGCTGCTGGTCAGCGCGGGTCTGTTGCTGCTCGGGGCGGTGATGGCGCTGCGGCTGCCGCGGGCCATGCAGTGCGAGCCGGGACAGGTCGACCTGCCCGCCCCCAGGGACGCGGCGGACTCACGCGTCTCGGTGTGACGCGCCCTTCGTCGCCCGTGCATGCGGGGTGGACCTCGCGTCCGGACTCGGGGCGCCGTCCCGGTCCGGTCACGTCGGCGGCTACCGCTGGTGCCGGAGCGGGTGGGCGTCGTAGCGTCTCGACTAGCGCTGCTAGTTAAACAGACTCTCGGAGGGTGCCGATCATGTCCGGTTCGTCCAAGCTGCCTCCCTTCGATCCCGGCGACCCCCTCGGCCTGGACGACCTGCTGGAGCCGGAGGACCTCGCGATCAGGGACACCGTGCGGGCCTGGGCCGCCGACCGGGTGCTGCCGTACGTCGCCGAGTGGTACGAGAAGGGCGAGCTGCCGGGCATCCGGGACCTGGCCAAGGAGCTCGGCGGTATCGGTGCCCTCGGGATGTCCCTGGACGGGTACGGCTGCGCCGGGGCGTCCGCGGTGCAGTACGGGCTCGCCTGCCTGGAGCTGGAGGCCGCCGACTCCGGCATCCGGTCGCTGGTCTCGGTGCAGGGCTCCCTCGCCATGTACGCCATCCACCGGTTCGGCAGCGAGGAGCACAAGCAGCGGTGGCTGCCGCGCATGGCCGCCGGCGAGGTCATCGGCTGCTTCGGGCTCACCGAGCCCGACCACGGCTCCGACCCCGCCTCCATGCGGACGCACGCGGTGCGCGACGGCTCCGACTGGATCCTCAACGGCCGCAAGATGTGGATCACCAACGGGTCGGTCGCCGGGGTCGCGGTGGTCTGGGCGCAGACCGAGGACGGGATCCGCGGCTTCGTGGTGCCCACCGACAGCGACGGGTTCTCCGCGCCCGAGATCAAGCACAAGTGGTCCCTCAGGGCATCCGTCACCAGTGAGCTCGTGCTCGACGACGTGCGGCTGCCCGCCGATGCCGTCCTGCCGGACGTCACCGGGCTGCGCGGACCCCTCGGCTGCCTCTCGCACGCCCGGTACGGAATCGTCTGGGGTGCCATGGGCGCGGCCCGCAGCAGTTTCCAGGCCGCGGTCGACTACGCGAAGTCACGGGAGCAGTTCGGGCGGCCCATCGGCGGCTTCCAGCTCACCCAGGCCAAACTCGCCGACATGGCGGTCGAACTGCACAAGGGGATTCTGCTCGCCCATCATCTGGGGCGGCGTATGGACGCCGGCCGCCTGCGTCCCGAGCAGGTCAGCTTCGGCAAGCTCAACAACGTCCGGGAAGCGATCGAGATCTGTCGCACGGCCCGGACCATTCTCGGCGCCAACGGGATCTCGCTCGAATATCCCGTGATGCGGCACGCGACCAACCTCGAGTCGGTGCTCACCTATGAGGGCACCGTCGAGATGCACCAGCTCGTGCTGGGCAAGGCGCTCACCGGACTCGACGCCTTCCGGTAGACCGGTCCGGTGGACCCCGCGCGGGGGCAGGGCCGATGAGCGGCCCTGCCTCAGCTCTGGTTGAAGAAGCCGTCCGTGCGGTGCGCGGCCGGGTCGCCGTTGACGATCTCGGTGTTGGCCGGGGTCAGCAGGAACACACGGGTCGACACTCTCTCGATCGAACCGCGCAGGCCGAAGATCAGTCCGGCCGCGAAGTCGACCACGCGCTTGGCGTCGGCGGCGTCCATGGCCGTGAGGTTCATGATGACCGGCACGCCCTCGCGGAACAGCTCGCCGATGGCGCGCGCGTCCCGGAAGCTGTCCGGGGTCACCGTGCCGATGCGCCGGCCCCTCTCCTCGGCGACGTCCGAGGCCACCTTGACACGCGGATCGGTGACCCAGGCCTCCCCGGGCTCGTTCCCGTCGGAGTAGTCGTCGTCGTCGTAGTAACGCTCGTCTTCGTTGTCGTCGACGAGGCCAAGCCAGGCACTTGCCTTGCGTACCGATCCCATGGACGCCTCCTCTCACAGCGGTCTTTCTGCTTTCCGCATCCCTATGGTCGTCCATGATGCGGATGGCGCGCCAAGTGGATAGACGCCGCACGGGGGGTTTGTGACGGTACTGGTGCACAGCGAATCCGTCGAGAGTCCGTGTGTCCCAAGGGCCGTTTCCCAAACGGCTGCTGACTGTGAGTGAAATATGATTCTTCTCGGCGTACGGGTGACGGCCGGGGCGTACGGGTGAATGCGGGGCCGATACGATGCCGCAGCTCAACGTCGTCGTGGAGTTCGGGGGAGCGTCGTGTTCGGAATCGTCAGGCCTTGTAGACACCGGCTCGGAGAGAAGCTCACGAGCCAGTGGATGGCGCATTTGTGCGGGCTCTGCCTGGCACTGCGCGGTGACCACGGGCAGTTCGCGCGGATCGTGACGAACTATGACGGACTTCTCATCTCGGTTTTGACGGAGGCTCAGACGGAGAGTGACGGTTCCGGGCGGCGTACGGCCGGACCGTGCGCGCTGCGCGGCATGCGCACCGCCTCCGTCGCGCACGGCGAGGGGGCCCGGCTGGCGGCGGCCGTCTCCCTGGTCCTGGCTTCCGCGAAGGTACGCGACCACGTGACCGACGGTGACGGGTTGCTGGCCCGCAGGCCGATGGCGCGGGCCGCGCGGCGGGTCGCCGCGAGCTGGGACACGGCCGGCGCGCGGACCGGCAGCGCTGTGGGATTCGACACCGCCCTCCTGGTCGACGCCGTGGACCGGCAGGTGGGCATCGAGGCGCTGGCGGGGCCCGGGACTCCGCTCCTGACGGTCACCGAGCCGACCGAGACCGCGACCGCCGCCGCCTTCGCGCACACGGCCGTTCTCGCCGGCCGGCCGCACAACGTCCAGCCGCTCGCCGAGGCGGGACGGCTCTTCGGACGCCTCGCGCACCTGCTGGACGCCGTGGAGGACCAGCACGCTGACGCCGCGTCAGGCGCCTGGAACCCGATCACCGCGACCGGTACCCCGCTCGCGGAGGTGCGTCGGCTCGCCGACGACGCGGTGCACGGCGTCCGGCTGGCGCTGCGGGACGCCGAGTTCGCCGACGCGCAGCTCGTGCACCTGCTGCTCGTGCACGAACTGCGGCGCTCGGTGGACCGGGCGTTCGGCACGGTGCCGGTGTGCGCCTCCCACCAGAGCGGGCCCTATGGACAGCCGGGCCCCCATGGACAGCCGGGACCCCACGGGCAGCAGCCGCCCGGGCCCTACGGCTCCCCGCAGCACCCGTACGCGGGTGGGGGCGGCAACCCGTATGCCGGCGGGGCAGGGGCGTACGGCGGAGACGGGTTCGGCGGGGGCGGTTTCGGTGGCGGCGGGTTCGGCGGTGGTGCGCCGGTGCCGCAGCAGCCGCCCCGGCGGCGTGGGTTCTGGGCCGGCTGCGGGATGTTCTGGCTGCTGTGCTGCACCTGCAAGCTGTGCTGCGCCAAGGAGTACGAGGGGCCGTGGTCCCGCAAGAAGCGCGAGGGCGTGTGCCGGGACTGCGACTGCGACGGGTGCGACTGCTGCTGCCCCTGCGACTGCTGACCCACCCCGTGTGACAGGGTCGCCGGTATGACGACGGACGCATCCCAGGACTGGCAGCGGTGGCACGAGCGGCGTGTGGCGTCGGTGTCGGCCCCGTACGGACCGCTCGCGCTCACCGGCACGCACTGGCTCGAGGACTATCCGGAGGGTCGACTTCCGGACATCCCCGGGTCCTGGCGGGCCGAGGGCGACGCGGTCGTGCTGACGGCCTCCGAGGCGGACGGGCTCACCGTGGACGGACAGCCCTTCGGCGGTGAGGTGCGCCTCGCGGCCGACCCGGGTCCCGCGGGCGCGGCCCGGGTGGCGTACGGCGAGCGACGGCTGGTCGTGCTGGTGCGCGAGGGGGCGTGGGGCGTGCGGGACTTCGATCCCGAGTCCTCCGCGCGCCGGGCGTTCCACGGCCTCGCGGTCACGCCGTACGACCCGCGCTGGGCGGTGCCGGGGCGCTTCACGCCGTACGACACCGGCCGCACGGTCCGGGTGGCCAACGCCGACGGACGGGAGCGCGGCCTCGGACTGGGCGGGGAACTGGCCTTCGAGCTGGACGGGCAGGAGCTGAGCCTCCAGGTGTCGCTCCAGGGCGACGGCTCGCTGTGGGCCGTGTTCGCCGACGCCACCAGCGGGAGGAGCAGTTACCGCTTCCGGTTCCTGTACCCCGCGGCGCCGGACGCCGAGGGGCGTACGACGGTCGACTTCAACCGCGCGCTGCTGCCGCCGTGCGCCTTCGCCGACCACTTCGTCTGTCCCTTCCCGCCGCCGGGCAACACGCTGCACATCGACATCGCCGCGGGGGAGCGCACGCTGGTGTGACGTGCGGGCGGGGGACGCCGGAAGCCGGTCGCGGGACGGCTTCGTAAAGAACCGTCAAAGAGTGTCGTCCGAAAGGCACTCTTGCGCCGACCGGCCGTTCGGCCGAATACTCCCCCTCAGCGCTTGTCAGGGGCACGGCGTGTTCGGAATCCGGACACCTGGTCGCTGGCTGCGCCTCACGGGCCCGAAACCCCACGAGGGCCCCCGACTTCCTTTGTGGAGGAACGAAAAGTGAGGATCAAGCGCACCACCCCCCGCAGTGGCATTTCGAGACGGACCCGGCTGATCGCCGTTTCCACCGGCCTCGTTGCCGCCGCAGCGATCGCGATCCCCAGCGCGAACGCCTCCGACACCCCCACCACCTTCAGCTCCGCCGAACTCAAGAGCGCCAGCGGCTCCTTGCTGAAGGCCGACATCCCGGGCACCGCCTGGGCCGTCGACAGCAAGACCAACCGGGTGCTCCTGACCGTCGACAGCACGGTCACCCAGGCCGAGATAGCGAAGATCAAGCAGCAGGCCGGCGCCAACGCCGACGCGCTCACGATCAAGCGCACCCCCGGCAAGTTCACCAAGCTCATCCAGGGCGGCGACGCCATCTATGCGAGTAGCTGGCGCTGCTCCCTCGGCTTCAACGTCCGTGCCAGCAACGGCACCGAGTACTTCCTGACCGCCGGCCACTGCACCGACGGCGCGGGCACCTGGTACTCCAACTCCGCCCGCACCACGGTCATCGGCTCGACGGCCGGCTCCAGCTTCCCGGGCAACGACTACGGCCTCGTGCGCTACAGCGGGTCCGTCAGCCGCCCCGGCACCGCCAACGGCGTGGACATCACGCGCGCGGCCACCCCGAGCGTGGGCACCACCGTCATCCGCGACGGCTCCACGACCGGTACGCACAGCGGCCGTGTCACCGCCCTCAACGCCACCGTGAACTACGGCGGCGGTGACATCGTCTCCGGCCTGATCCAGACCACCGTCTGCGCCGAGCCCGGTGACTCCGGCGGTTCGCTCTACGGCAGCAACGGCACCGCGTACGGTCTGACCTCCGGTGGCAGCGGCAACTGCTCCTCCGGTGGCACGACGTTCTTCCAGCCCGTCACGGAGGCCCTGAGCGCCTACGGCGTCAGCGTCTACTGAGCCCCCGTCGGGCAGTTCGCGGCGTTTCCCGGCCCCCGCGCGCATCGCGTGCGGGGGCTTTCGCGTGCGTGCCGGGAGCCGTCCCAACCGGCCCCGGCAGGGGCGAGATTCGGCCATGTGCGGACCTCGCAGAGTGTCCGCACATTACTCGCGCGTAATGTTTGCAGTGTGAACGCGGGGGCGTTGGGTCCTATTTGATCGTGGACGATCAAAATGAGGGGGCGTGCGAAGCGCTGTCTACGCGCGTCTCGAACTCACCCTTGTGTGCTCCCCGTTGTCCTCGGAATAGTGGGCGCTCGTCAACGAGGCCTTCCGGCTCGTGAGGTCCCCACAACCTCTCGTGCCGCCCCCCACAGGAGGACAGAAGTTGAAGCACCGACGCATACCCAGGCGGCGTGCGGCCGTGGCAGGTGCGGGCATCGCCGCGCTGGTCGCCGCGGGAGTGACGTTCCAGACCGCGAACGCCAGTGAGACCCCTGAGGCGTCCGCACCCCGGACCCTGTCGGTCACGGCGGCCGGAAAGCTCGCCTCGACGCTGACCGAGGACCTGGGCGGCGACGCGGCCGGGACGTACTACGACACCAAGAGCAAGAGCCTCGTGGTGAACGTGCTCGACGAGGCCGCCGCGCAGGCCGTCGAGAAGGCCGGAGCCAAGGCGAGAGTCGTGGCGAACTCCCTCGCCGAACTCGCCGGTGCCCGCAGCACGCTGAAGCAGGACGCGACGATCCCCGGCACGGCCTGGGTGACCGACCCGACGACGAACAAGGTCGTCGTGACCGCCGACCGCACGGTCTCCGAGGCCGAGTGGGCGACGCTGACGAAGGTCGTCGACGGGCTCGGCGCGAAGGCCGAACTCAAGCGCTCGAAGGGGGAGTACAAGCCCTTCATCGCCGGCGGCGACGCGATCACCGGTGGCGGCGGGCGCTGCTCGCTGGGCTTCAACGTGGTCAAGGGCGGCGAGCCGTTCTTCCTGACCGCCGGGCACTGCACCGAGGGCATCTCCACCTGGTCGGACTCCAGCGGCAAGCAGATCGGCACCAACGCGGACTCCAGCTTCCCGGGCAACGACTACGGGCTGGTCAAGTACACCGCGGAGGTGGCTCACCCCAGTGAGGTGAACCTCTACAACGGTTCCGCCCAGAAGATCTCGGGCGCCGCGGCCGCGACCGTCGGCATGGCGGTCACCCGCAGCGGCTCGACCACGCAGGTCCACGAGGGCAAGGTCACGGGGCTGGACGCCACCGTGAACTACGGCAACGGCGACATCGTGAACGGGCTGATCCAGACCGACGTGTGCGCGGAGCCGGGTGACAGCGGCGGCTCGCTGTTCTCGGGCGACAAGGCGGTCGGCCTCACGTCCGGCGGCAGCGGTGACTGCACCTCGGGCGGGGAGACGTTCTTCCAGCCGGTGACCGAGGCGCTGTCGGCCACGGGGACGCAGATCGGCTGACCCCTGGAGTGTGTGGAGCCCCGCCCCTTGTGAGGGGTGGGGCTCTCCTGTGCGTGCGGCGGGTGGTGGGGGTGCGTGTTCGTTTCGCCTTCGCGGCGGGGTGGGGCGCGGTCGCGCGGGCCGGGCCGGCTCCGGTGGGGTCACGGCGGCTGTGTGGCGGTCGCGCGTCTGCGTACCGTCGTGGCCGCCGCCAGGGTGATCGCGCTTCCCGCCACCGCCCACGCCGACAGGACCAGCAGGGGGCCGGTCATCGCGTTGCCGCCGAAGTAGGCGATGGAGCGGGCCGACCAGGTGCCGGCGCCCGGCGGCAGGGCCGGGCCGATCGCCTTCCAGAAGGGTGGGAGGAGGGGTGGGGGCAGGGCGCCGCCCGCGCTGGGGTTGCCGAGGATGACCACCAGCAGGATGACCAGGCCGATGCCGATCGTGCCGAAGACGCCCTGCAGGGCGAGGGTGGCCGCGCCCACGGCGAAGATGATCAGGGCGCCCAGGCCCCAGAGGGCCGCGGTGCTGCCCGGCAGGGCGTCCAGGATCGGGCCCGTGATCAGGGCTCCGCCCAGGCCTCCGGTGATCGCGACCAGGGCCATGACCGCCAGGCGGATCGCGGCGCGGGTGGGGTTGGAGGGTTTCGCACCGGCGCTGATGGCCAGGGCCGCGGCGCCCAGGTAGCCGCCCACGCACCAGCCGATCACCAGGTAGAAGGACGACAGGCCGTTGGGGTCGTGGGGCGCGGAGGGGATGACGTCGATCGTCCGGATCGTGCGCCGCTCGGACTTCTCCAGGGTGGTGACGAGGGCCGTCAGGGTGGTGGACAGCACCCGGCCCCCGCCGGAGGCGACCAGGAGGGTGTCGGTGGCGCCCCGGGGGTCGACGATCAGGGCGGCGTCGATGTCACGGTGGCCGAGCTGGGTCCGGGCCGTCGCCTCGTCGGGCAGGGCGCGGGGGTCCAGGGGGGAGCCGGGAAGGCGTTCGAGCCGGGTGACCGCCTGTGCGGCCGCGGCCTGGGGGGCGACGAGGCCGAAGGGGACGTCCTTGGGTTTTGGATCGTGCAGGGCTCCCACGTAGGACGCGATGAACAGCAGCTGGAGCGCGATCACGCCGACGATGAGCAGGGTGGCCCGTGGGGTGACGGCGTCTTTCACCTCGGCGAGGAACGAGCGGTGCGGCATGCCTCCACGGTCGGGGGCTGCGCGGTGTTTCCGCAGGTGGGGCGGGGCCGAACGGATGTCGTACACACATTCGAAGATGGGGGTATGGTGGGTGAGGTAGCTGGGAACAGATGTTCGAGAGCCGAGGGGGCTCACGAGTGCGGGAGGTGCGTGTGCCGGGGTTCACGCATCTGCACACCGTCTCCGGATTCTCGTTGCGCTACGGAGCCTCACACCCGGAGCGGCTGGCCGAGCGTGCCTCCGCGCGGGGCATGGACGCCCTGGCGCTGACCGATCGCGACACGCTCGCCGGCGCGGTCCGGTTCTCGAAGGCCTGCGGGAAGGCGGGGATCCGTCCGCTGTTCGGGGTCGGCCTGGCCGTGGCCGGTGCCGAGCCCGGGGTGGAGCGGCAGGGGCGGCGGCGCCGGACCCCGGTGCGCGGCGGCGCCTTTGTCGACGAGTCGGCCCCCCGGGTGACCTTTCTCGCCCGGGACGGTGCCCGGGGCTGGGGGGAGCTGTGCCGGCTCGTCTCGGCCGCCCATGAGGCGGAGGGAACGCCCCTGCTGCCCTGGGACCGCAACCACGCCGAGGGACTGACCGTGCTGCTCGGGCCGGAATCGGATGTCGGGCGTGCCCTGGCCGCCGGACGGCCCGACCGCGCGGCACGGCTGCTCGGGCCCTGGCGGGAGACCTACGGCGACGACCTGCGGCTGGAGGCCGTCTGGCACGGCCGGAAGGGCACCGGCCCCGGGTCGCTGCGGCTGGCCGCCCGTACCGTAGGTTTCGCCGCCGAGCAGCGGATCCGGCCCGTGCTCACCAACGCGGTGCGGTACGCCGACCCGGGGCTCGGGCCGGTCGCCGACGTGCTGGACGCCGCCCGGCGGCTGGTGCCCATCGACCCGGCCCGGGAGCTGGACTCCGGCGAGGCCTGGCTCAAGGACCCCGGGGACATGTTCGGGGTGGCGGAGCGGATCGTGGAGGCCGCGGGGTTCCGGCGGGAGACCGCTCACCGGCTGGTGGAGCAGACGCAGGCCACGGCCGCCGCGTGCCGGGTGGACCCCGAGGGCGATCTCGGGATCGGCACCGTCCACTTTCCCGAGCCCCACCTGGTCGGCGCCGGGCACCGCACCGCCCAGCGGACGCTGGCCTCACGGGCCGCGGCCGGAATGGTGCTGCGCGGCTACGACCGGCGGCGGGAGTACTGGGAGCGGATGCACCACGAGCTGGACATCATCGCCCACCACGGATTCGCCTCCTACTTCCTGACCGTCGCCCAGGTGGTCGACGACGTGCGGAAGATGGGCGTCCGGGTCGCCGCCCGGGGCTCCGGGGCCGGGTCGCTCGTCAACCACCTGCTCGGTATCGCGCACGCCGATCCCCTCGAGCACCGGCTGCTGATGGAGCGGTTCCTGTCCAAGGAACGGGTCGTGCTGCCCGACATCGACATCGACGTGGAGTCCGCGCGCCGGCTGGAGGTCTACCGCGCGATCATCGGCCGGTTCGGCACCGAGCGGGTCGCGACGGTCGCCATGCCCGAGACGTATCGCGTGCGGCACGCGATCCGGGACGTGGGGGCCGCCCTGTCCATGGAACCGGCCGAGATCGACCGGATCGCCAAGTCCTTTCCGCACATCCGGGCACGGGACGCCCGCGCGGCACTGGAGGAGCTGCCCGAGCTGCGCGCGCTGGCGGGGGAGAAGGAGAAGTACGGCAGGCTGTGGGAGCTGGTCGAGGCGCTGGACGCCCTGCCGCGCGGGGTCGCCATGCACCCGTGCGGGGTGCTGCTCTCCGACGCCTCACTGCTGTCGCGTACGCCGGTCATGCCGACCAGCGGCGAGGGCTTTCCGATGTCGCAGTTCGACAAGGACGACGTCGAGGAGCTCGGGCTGCTCAAGCTCGACGTGCTGGGAGTGCGGATGCAGTCGGCCATGGCGCACGCGGTGGGGGAAGTGGAGCGGGTCTCGGGGGAGAGGGTCGATCTGGACGCGCTGGCGCCGGACGATCCGGCGACGTACCGGCTGATCCAGTCCACCGAGACGCTCGGGTGCTTCCAGATCGAGTCGCCGGGGCAGCGGGACCTGGTCGGGCGGCTCCAGCCGGCCGGCTTCCACGACCTCGTCGTCGACATCTCGCTGTTCCGGCCCGGACCGGTGGCCGCCGACATGGTGCGGCCCTTCATCGAGGCGCGGCACGGGCGGGCGCCGGTCCGGTATCCGCACCCGGACCTGGAGGAGCCGCTGAAGGAGACCTACGGGGTCGTCGTCTTCCACGAGCAGATCATCGACATCGTCGACATCATGACCGGCTGCGGGCGCGGCGAGGCCGACCGGGTGCGGCGCGGGCTGTCGGACGCCGAGTCGCAGGCGCGCATCAAGGTGTGGTTCGCGCAGCACGCGGCGGCGAACGGCTATGACGCGGAGACGATCCAGCGGACCTGGGGGATCGTCGAGGCCTTCGGCAGTTACGGCTTCTGCAAGGCGCACGCGGTCGCCTTCGCCGTGCCGACGTACCAGTCGGCGTGGCTGAAAACGCATCACCCGGCCGCCTTCTACGCGGGCCTGCTCACCCACGACCCCGGCATGTACCCCAAGCGGCTGCTGCTGGCGGACGCGCGGCGGCGCGGGGTGCCCGTGCTGCCGCTGGACGTGAACAAGTCGGGGGTCGCACACCGTATCGAACTGGTGTCCGGTAAGTGGGGTCTGCGGCTGGCCCTTTCCGATGTGCACGGCATCAGCGAGGCCGAGGCGGCGCGGATCGCCGAAGGCCAGCCGTACGCCTCGCTGGTCGACTTCTGGGAGCGGGGGCGGCCCAGCCGTCCGCTGGCCCAGCGGCTCGCGCAGGTGGGGGCGCTGGACGCGTTCGGCGCCAACCGCCGTGATCTGCAACTGCATCTGACCGAGCTGCACCGGGGTGCCCGGGGCGGGGGCGGCGGCCAGCTCCCCCTGGCCGGAGGACGGAAGACCGCACCGGCCGGGCTGCCCGACCTCACCTCCTCGGAACGGCTCAGCGCCGAACTGGGCGTCCTGTCCATGGACGCCTCGCGGAACCTGATGGACGATCACCGGACGTTCCTCGACGAACTCGGCGTGGTGTCGGCGCGGCGGCTGCGCGAGACCCGGCACGGGGAGACGGTGCTGGTCGCGGGCGCCAAGGCGGCCACTCAGACACCGCCGATCCGGTCCGGCAAGCGGGTCATCTTCAGCACCCTGGATGACGGCACGGGCCTGGTCGACCTCGCCTTCTTCGACGACTCCCACGACACCTGCGCCCACACCGTCTTCCACTCCTGGCTGCTGCTGGTGCGCGGGGTGGTGCAGCGCCGCGGCCCGCGCAGCCTGAGCGTGGTGGGCGCCGCCGCCTGGAACCTCGCGGACCTGCTGGAAGTGCGCCGGCAGGAGGGGCTGGAAGGGGTGGCGGCCCGGCTGGCCGGCCCGGCACCCGGCCCCGGCGACTCCGGTGAAGGCGGTTCCGCAGACGGCGGCGGTGACGACGGGCAGGGGGCCGCGCGCCGGCGGCTCGCCGGGTCGGACGGGGCGCCCGCGCCGACGGGTTCGGCGGCCCAGGACCCGATGGAACGGCGGAAGATCCGCATGTCCACGGGGTACGAGATGCACCCCTGGGCCGATCTGCGTCCGGCGGGCGAAGGGCCCGCGAACACGAGGAAGTTGTGGCACCAGAGTCCGGGGAGTGCGGGATGACCATCCTCTGCGTACGTTTCCAGCTGCCTGCGACGAGCGAGGCGGAGCTGCCCCCTCTGCTCGGGATGCTCGAGGAGTTCACCCCCGTCGTCCAGGCCCTGCCACCCGACGGGGCGCTGGCCGACCTGCGCGGCGCCGAACGGTACTTCCGGCGGGACGCCGTCGTGCTGGCCTCGATGATCCGGGTGCGGTCGCTCGCGCTGTACGGCGTCGACTGCGTGATCGGTGCGGGCCCCGGGCCGATGCTGGCCCGGATGGCGTTGCGCGACGCCCTGCCCGGAGTGACACGTACGGTGCCCGACGAGCCCGGCGCCGTCGCGGAGTTCCTCGCGGACCAGCCCGTCGCCGCGCTGCCCGGCGTGGGCGCCGCGACCGCCCGCACGCTGGGCGACTACGGCCTCGACACCCTCGGCCGGGTCGCCGCCGCGCCGCTGTCCACGCTCCAGCGGCTGATCGGTGCCAAGGCCGGCCGCGAGCTGCGCGAGAAGGCGAACGGCGTCGACCGAGGCCGGGTCGTACCGAACGCCGTCTCCCGGTCCCTCGCCACGGAACGCCCCTTCGAGCGCGACGAACTGGACCCGGACCGGCACCGCCGGGCGCTGCTGTCGGCCGCCGAGGAGATCGGAGCCCGGCTGCGCGCCCTGGAGAAGGTCTGCCGCACACTCACCCTGACCGTGCGCTACGCCGACCGGTCTGCCACGACCCGCGCCCGCACCCTGCCCGAGCCGACCGCGCACTCCCCGGCGCTGACCAGGGCCGCGTACGGCATGTACGAGGCGCTCGGGCTGCAACGGGCCCGGGTGCGGGCGATCGCCCTGCGTGCCGAGGGGCTCGACCCCGCCGACCAGGCCTCCCACCAGCTGACCTTCGACCCGGTGGACGAGAAGGTCCGCCGGATCGAGGAGGTCGCGGACCGCGCGCGAGCGAAGTTCGGGCCCCGGGCGGTGATGCCCGGGGGGCTGGGGGGGACGGGGAGGCGGGTGGCGTAGAGCCTCCCGCGTGACGTCAGTTGGCCCACGGCGGCACGATGCGGGTGCCGTCGGCCAGCTGTGCCTCCAGGCCGATCGAGGTGGTGACCCAGGAGTACGCCGTCCGGTCGGTCGGGTTCTCCACGGTCAGGGTGGCGCCGGGGTTGACGATCACCGTGTCGCCCGCGGCGATCCGCTCGGTGCGGCCGTCGAGGGTGATCAGCAGTTCGCCGTCGAGCAGATGGAAGATCTCCTCCCGGCTGACCGTGTGCGCGGGTGCCTTGAGGCCGGCCGGGATCTCACCGCGCCAGGCGCACAGCTCCTTGCTGCCGCTGCCCGGGGTGGCGTACGAGACGAAACGGGCTCCGTGGATCTCGTGGGTGACGGCGTCGGACGAGCGGACGATGGGCATGAGGCCTCCAAGTGGTCAAGCTGCTTGACTACATAGTCAAGCAGCTTGACCAATGCGTCAAGGGTGTTTCAATGCACGGGTGCACAACTCCGAGGCCATGGCCCTGTCCGCCGCCCTGCTCGCCGCCGCCGGCGGACTCACCCAGCGCATCCATGAGGGTGTGGTCGCGCGCGGCTTCGAGGACGTGCGGCCCGCGCACGGCTTCGCCTTCGCCCGGCTCGCACCGGACGGGGCGACGGTCACCGACCTCGCCGCCCACCTCGGGGTGACCAAACAGGCCGCGAGCCAGCTCGTCGACGAGCTGGTGCGCAAGGGGTACGTCGAGCGGCGGCCGCACCCGGGGGACGCACGGGCGCGGCTGGTGGTGCTGACGGGGCGGGGCCGGGACTGTACGCGCGCCGCGGAGGAGGCGGCGGCCGAGGCGGTGCGGGAGTGGAGCGCGGTGCTGGGGGAGGGGGAACTGCGCGCGCTGGGGGAGCGGTTGCTGCGGATCGCTCCGCGCGGGCCCATCCGGCCGGCCTGGTGAAGGGGCGTCAGGGGGATCCTGTGCGCCGGTTACCACTGGAAGTTTTTACTGACGCGTAACTTCCCAGTTTGACTACTCGCCCGTAACTTGACGAATGAACAGCATCCTCGTGATCCGGATCACAGGGCGTCGTGCCGCCGCACCTCCCTTGAGCCGCAAGGAGATCACTCGATGCTGCCCTGGAAACGAGCGCTCAGACCCCTGGCCGCGCTGCTGCTGACCGCAGTGGCCGTCACCGTCCCCGCCACCACCGCCCAGGCCTCCGGCGCCCCGGGCTCCGGCTGGAACGACTACTCCTGCAAGCCGTCCGCCGCCCACCCCCGCCCGGTCGTCCTGGTCCACGGCACCCTCGGGAACTCCGTCGACAACTGGCTGGGCCTCGCCCCCTACCTCCGGGTCCGCGGTTACTGCGTCTTCTCCCTCGACTACGGGCAGGTGGAGGGCGTCCCCTTCTTCCACGGCCTCGGGCCCGTCGAGAAGTCCGCCGGGCAGCTGAAGGACTTCGTGGACAAGGTGCTCGCGGCCACCGGCGCCGCCGAGACCGACGTCGTCGGGCACTCCCAGGGCGGCATGATGCCCCGTTACTACGTCAGGTTCCTCGGCGGAGCCGCCAAGGTGAACGCCCTGGTCGGCATCGCCCCCAGCAACCACGGAACCGACCTGAACGGCTTCACCCACCTGCTGCCCTATTTCCCGGGCGCCGCGGACCTGCTGACGAAGAACACCCCCGCCCTCGCCGACCAGGTGACCGGCTCCGCCTTCCTCGCCAAGCTCAACGCGGGCGGCGACACCGTGCCCGGCGTGCGCTACACCGTCATCGCCACCCGGTACGACGAGGTGGTCACGCCCTGGCGCAGCCAGTACCTGAGCGGGCCGGACGTGCGCAACGTCCTGCTCCAGGACCTCTGCCCCCTCGACCTCTCCGAGCACGTGGCCGTAGGGCTGCTCGACCGGGTCGCCTTCCACGAGGTGGCCAACGCCCTCGACCCGGGGCGGGCCGAACCCACCACCTGTGCGTCGGCCTTCGAATGACACGTGCCACCCATTGACACGTGTCGGGGAAACGTTTCGGGGCCTGTCCGGCCTGAGCCGCCGGACAGGCCCCGGGTCAGGGGGCGGTGGGGGTCAGCGGCCGTGCCGTCCGGCGCTCGCCGTCCGGCGCCGGGCCGACAGGAACAGGGCCGACGAGCCGAGCGCCAGCGTGGCCGCGCCGCCGACCGCGAGGTAGGCGGTGCCGCTGTCGCCGCCGGTCTCGGCCAGGTTCCCGGTGGCCCCGGCCGCCTTCGGCCGGTTGGGCGTGGGTGCGGCGGCCGCCGGCCGGTCCGCGGTGTCCTCCTCCCCGTCCCCGGACGTGCCCTCCGGCTCCCCGGTCTCCTCCTCGGGGGCCGCGGCCGGCTCCGCCGAGGTGCCGGGGTCGTTGTCTCCGTGTCCGTGGTGCTCGATCGTGGACTTGCCGTTGCCCTCCTCGATCTGCTCCTCGGTGGGAGCGGAGGCGGTCGGCGCCGGGGCCGCGCCTTCCGCGCCGCCGAAGCTGACGTCCGAGCAGGAGTAGAACGCTTCCGGACTGTCCGACCGCTGCCACACCGCGTACAGCAGGTGCTTGCCGGAGCGCTGGGGCAGGGCGCCGGAGAAGGTGTAGAAACCCCCGTTGGCGGCCGGGTCGGTGGACGTCGCCACCGGCTTCGCCAGGTCCAGGTCCTTCCAGGCGAGCGGCTTGGCCGGGTCGTAGCCGGGCTTGGTGATGTAGACCGTGAAGGTGCCCTTGTGCGGGGCCGTCACGCGGTACTTGAAGCTGTACGGGCCGCTGCGGACGCCGGTCGCCGGCCAGTCGGCGCGGGCCAGGTCGAGGCCCTTGAACGCGGCGTTGCCCGCGCTGCAGAGCTTGCCGTCGGGGATGAGCCGTTGGTGCCGGCCCCCCGCGTCGCCGATGCGGACGCCGTTCCAGTCGTAGAGGGCCTGGGTGCCGCCGGCCGCGACGGCCGCCTTGCACGCGGCCGACTTCGGGCTCTCGGGGCCCTCGGCGTAGCACTGCGAGACCCGGCTGACCGGGTCGCCCATCGAGCCGTGCGCGGCGGCCGGGGCGGTGGCCAGCGCGGTCAGGGCGAGCGGGAGGCCGCCGAGGGCGGCGACGGTGGCGGCCGTGCGGCGTGCGGGCATGCGGGAACTCCTCGAAACGGTGCGGCGGACAGGGGCCGGGCCCGAGAGGGCCGGATCCCGTGGGGTGGTTGCGAAGCTAGCCGCTCGGAACCGGGAAATCGCCTGCTCGGGGCGGGTGGAGGAGATCCTTATGGCCCGCTTAAGGGAGTGTTCGGACTGGCATCAGGTAGGTACCGTCACGGCATGGCGGACGAGGAGATCCGGCCGGCCGGCGCCGCCGACGTACCGGTCGTCGCGGAGGTGATCGACGCGGCCTTCCGGCCCTACATCGCGCGCATCGGGCGCGTGCCGCAGCCGATGCGGGAGGACCACGCGGCGAACGTGGCCGCGGGCAAGGTGTTCGTGACGGGCGACCCGGTGACCGGGCTCGTCGTGGTCGAGGCGTTCGAGGACCACCTCTTCCTCGACACCATCGCCGTCCACCCCACCGCGCACGGCGGCGGAGTGGGGCGGCGGCTCCTGCGGTTCGTGGAGGCACACGCGCGTGCGCTGGGGCTGAGCGAGATCAGGCTCTACACGAACGCGCTGATGTGGGAGAACCAGAAGATCTATCCGAGATACGGCTACGAACTGGTGGAACGCCGCGTGGAGGGGCCCTACGACCGCATGCACTACCGCAAGCGGCTGCTCTGAGGCGTGCGTCTCATGACCGGCACCGGCCGCTCAGGCGTCCGGCCACCAGGTGCGTGCGATGTCCTTGCGGACCTCGGGGCGCCCGGCCGGGCGCTCGTCGGCCTCCTCGCGGACCCGGCGGCCGTCCGACTTCTTCAGGGGCTTCTGCACGGTCACACGGCGCATGGCTGCCTCCTTAAGGGTCTACCGGGTTCCGCGTTCTCACGGAGGTAGACCTTTCGGGGGAGGGTTACTCATCGCTCCTGGTCTGTCAGTGGCGGCAGTCACGATCCGGGTGTCAGTGGCGGGTGTCACTCTTGGGCCCATGACGAACGACAGGCAACCCTCGGACGGCTCCGACGTGGACTGGGACGCCCGGGCCGCCTCCTTCGACGAGGAGCCGGACCACGGCCTGCGCGACCCCGAGGTGCGCCGGGCCTGGGCCGGGCGGTTGCGGGGCTGGCTGCCGGGGCGCGCGGGCGACGTCCTCGATCTCGGCTGCGGCACCGGCAGCCTGTCACTGCTCGCGTCCGAACAGGGACATCGCGTGACGGGTGTCGACCTCTCCCCGGCGATGGTGACGCTCGCGCGGCAGAAGCTGGCCGGCCGCGACGCGGTGTTCCTCGTCGGGGACGCCGCGTCACCGCCGGTCGGGGAGCAGGGCTTCGACACCGTGCTCGTCCGGCACGTCCTGTGGGCCCTGCCCGACCCCGGCCGCGCCCTGCGGCACTGGCGGGGGCTGCTGCGGCCGGGAGGGCGGCTCGTGCTGGTCGAGGGCGTGTGGGGGAGCGTCGCGCCGGTCGGCATACCGGCTGAGCGGCTCACCGGCCTGCTCGCCCCGGTCGCCGGGCGGGTGCGCGTGGAGCGCCTCTCGGACGACCCGCTGCTGTGGGGCGGCGAGGTGACGGACGAGCGGTACGCGGTGGTCGCCGAGGTCCGCTCGTCAGGCCAGGAGCGCGGTGAACCCGCCGCCGCGGGCCAGTGACTCCAGCTCGTCGAGCGCGGCCAGGGCGGACCGGGCCGCCTCCGGGTCCGTCTCGCCGAGACCGCTCTCGGCGAACTCGTCCTCGTCCAGGCGCCGTACGTCGGCGCCGTCCGCCGAGCGCCACAGGTCCAGGTCGAGATCCTCCACGACCAGCTCCGGACCGGTGCGCCGGGCGGGGCGGGTCACGTCGCAGTACCAGCCCTTCAGCACCCCCGTGGCCGACCGGACCTCCTTCACGGCGTACCAGCGGTCGCGCCAGTAGTGCTCCGTGAAGACGTCCCCGGGCTCGAAGCGGACGAACCCGAAGTCGCGGACGCCGGAGCCCGCCCAGGGCGCGCGCAGGGCGACGCGCGTGCCGTCGTCGGCCAGCAGCTCGCCGGTGTAACGGATCTTCGTACGGCCCGCCTTGACGAGGACGACGTCCAGTCGGGCGGACGCGTCAGCGGAGTTCGCGGACATAACGCACCTCCTTCGCGCAGAACTCGTAGCCGAACCACTTGTTGATGGCGATCATCGGCTCGTTCCCGGTGTCGTTGCCGGTGAAAGCCTCCGTGTACCCCGCGGCGCGGGCGCGGTGCAAGGAGTCGTTCTTGGCGAGCTTCGCCAGGCCCCGGCCGCGGAAGGCGCGGGCGGTGCCGGTCATGGCGGTGCCGTAGCGCCAGGCGCCGTCGGTGTGCGCCACGCTGAAGGCGGCCGGGCGGCCGTCGACGAGCACGACGGTGGTCAGGTCGCGGTTCAGCAGTGGGTGCTTCCAGTGCTCGTCGAGCCAGGCCTCGTAGTCCGTGAACGCCACGTCGATGTCGCTCGGTTCGTCCGACGAGGTCTCCGCGTCCAGTTCGAACAGCGGGCGCGGGTCGTCCGCGAAGCCGGCGGCCGTGCGCAGTTCGACGCCCGCCGGGGGGTCCTGGCGGGGCGGCAGGGTGCCGGCCGCCAGGTCGAGACGCAGGAACCAGGCGGAGCGGCTGGCCCGGAAGCCGTGCCGCTCGGCGAAGGCGCGGTTGTCCGGCTCGTCCAGCACCCAGGCGAACAGCTTCGTGACACCCAGGCGTCCCAGGCGCTCCTCGGCGGTGCGCAGCAGCAGCGAACCGGCGCCGCGGCCCCGGTGGCCGGGGCGCACATAGATGTTGGCGGAGCCCTGGCCGGGTTCCGGGCTGTCGTGGGCGACGGAGACCTGGGCCGTGCCGATGATCTCACCGGCCTCCTCGGCGACGAGCTGCCCGAAGTGGGCGTCCGGATGTGCGTGCGTCAGAGTGTGCACCACGGACTCGGGTGTGGAGAGCATGTACGGAAGGGCGAGCCGGCGGGTGGTCGAGAAGCCCTCGGCGTCGGCTCGGACGCCGGGGCGGAGGTCGCGCACGATCACGGTCATGGAGGCGCACGTTACGCGGGGACCCGTCCCGGGTGCCTCTCATTTTCCGTCGGGTGCGCGACAATCGGCCTGTGACCTTGAAGATCGACATCGACGACAGCGCTCCGCCCTACGAGCAGGTGCGGGCGCGGATCTCCGAGCAGGCGCGGTCCGGCGCGCTGCCGGTGGGGTACCGGCTGCCGACCGTGCGGGGGCTGGCCGAGTCGCTGGGCCTCGCCGCCAATACGGTCGCCAAGGCCTACCGGGCGCTGGAGGCGGACGGGGTGATCGAGACGCGCGGCCGCAACGGCACCTTCGTGGCCGCCGCCGGCTCGGCGGCGGACCGCGAGCTGGCCACGGCCGCACAGGCCTACGCGGAGCGGGCCAGACGGCTCGGGCTGGGGGAGGACGTGGCGCTCGCCGCGGTCCGCGACGCCCTGCGGGCGGCTCACGCCGAGTAGGGGGCCCCGGCCCGGCGCCTCAACCGGAGGGCTGCGTAAGGCGCTGCGGTGTCCGGGTGATGTCCAGCCCCGCCGACCTTCCCGCCCGTGCGAAGGCCATCGCGTCCTCCACCGCGGCCCCGCCCGGGTCGTTGTTGAAGTACGTGTAGACGTCCTCGCCGCCGGGCCAGGTCGTGGCGATGCGGTCGAGCCAGGTGGCCAGGGAGCGCCGGCCGTAGCGGGGCCAGGGCCGGGCGCGGCCCTGGTGGAAGCGGACATAGCCCCAGTCGGCGGTGCGCCACAGCGGCGTGACCGGGCGGGCCAGTACGTCGGCCCAGCACAGGGCGGCGCGCCGGGACTCCAGGACCCGGCGGACCTGCGGCGTCCACCACGAGTCGTGGCGCGGCTCGACCGCGACCCGGGTCGAGGCCGGGAAGCAGGCCAGACACGCGTCCAGCAGGCCCGGGTCGGCGCGCAGGGTGGGCGGCAGCTGGAGGAGGACCGGGCCCAGGCGGTCGCCGAGGCCCGCCGCGTGGCTCATCAGCCGGTGCACCGGCTCCTCGGGGTCCTTGAGCCGTTTGATGTGGGTCAGATAGCGGCTCGCCTTGACCGCGACGACGAAGTCCCCGGGCACCCGCCCCCGCCAGTCCTCGAAGGTCTCGCGGGCCGGCAGCCGGTAGAAGGCGTTGTTGATCTCGACGGTGGCGAAGTGCCCCGCGTACTCCTCCAGCCAGAGCCGCATCGGCAGCCCGGACGGGTACAGGACGTCCCGCCAGTCCTTGTACTGCCACCCGGACGTGCCGACGAACAGGGTCATATCCCCATCAAAGCACCACGCGCCCCGAAGGGCGGCAGGAGCGGCCCGGTCCTCCGGGCCCCCGCTACGCGTCCCTACGCGTGTGGAAGCGGTAGAACAGCAGCAGGAAGACGCCTGCCGTGACCAGCAGCGTCGTGATGACCACCGGACGCGGGTCGTCGCCCGTCTGGCTGTAGAGGAAGCCCAGAGCGGCGCCGGCGAAGACGGCCCGGAGCAGAGCGTGCAGGGCGTGCAGCTCGCGCCTCAGGCGCCGGGTCACCTGCACCAGGGCGACGCAGACCGCCACGAAGGCGAACGCGCTCCACACCCCCCACGCCAGATCCGAACCGGTGATCGGGCCGCCGTGACGCCGGTTCACCGCCACCCAGTTGCCGTAGACGACACCGAGGACGACGGGCAGGACCCACCGCGCGAGGCGGTGGGCGGGTTCGCTGAACACGGTGGGTGCCGTATGTGCCATCAGGCCTCCTCAGTCCCGGCGCAGCGCGGTGCCGCCGCCGCGCACACCCTGGCACGCCCGGGTAACAGGGAGGTGAGAGGCGGTTGTGTGCGCACCGGGCTACAGGTACAGCCCCGCGTCCGCACCCTCACGCGGCTCCGGCAGGGCCGTCGGGGACGTGCCCCGGCGCAGCGCGTACAGCTCCGCAAGGGTCGCGCCCTCGCGGCCGACGCCCTCCTCGTGCCCCAGCCAGTTCACCGCCTCCCGGCGGGTCAGCGGGCCGACCTCGATCCGGGCGAGGCAGCGGCCGGGACGGACCACGGCCGGGTGCAGGCGCTCCAGGTCCTCGTTGGTCGTGACCCCGACCAGGACGTTGCGGCCCTGGCCGAGCAGGCCGTCCGTCAGGTTCAGCAGCCTCGACAGGGCTTGGCCGGCGGTGTGTTTGGCCTCGCCGCGGATCAGCTCGTCACAGTCCTCGAGGAGCAGCAGCCGCCAGCGGCCCTTGCCCGTCCCGTCCTCCTCGCCGATGGCGATGTCCATGAGGTAGCCGACGTCCGAGAACAGCCGCTCGGGGTCCAGGACGCAGTCCACCTGGCACCAGTCCCGCCAGGAGCGGGCCAGCGTCCGCAGCGCCGAGGTCTTGCCGGTGCCCGGCGGGCCGTGCAGCAGCAGGAGACGGCCCGCGATGTCCTCGGGGGTCGTCTTCATCAGGCGGTCCATGGCGTCCGCCACCGGCGCGGTGTAGTTGGGGCGGACCTCGTCCCAGGTGCCCGCCGCGATCTGGCGGGTGGTGCGGTGCGGGCCGCGGCGCGGGGAGACGTACCAGAAGCCCATCGTGACGTTCTCCGGCTGCGGTTCGGGCTCGTCCGCCGCGCCGTCCGTGGCCTGGTCGAGGATCTTCTTCGCCAGTTCCTCGCCGGTCGCCGTCACCGTGACGTCGGCACCCCGGTTCCAGCGGGAGACCAGCAGCGTCCAGCCGTCGCCCTCGGCGAGGGTAGCGCTGCGGTCGTCGTCCCGGGCGGCGCGCAGCACCCGGGCTCCGGCCGGGATCAGGGTCGCCCCGGAGCGGACGCGGTCGATGTTCACCGCGTGGGAGTACGGCTGCTCGCCCGTCGCGAAGCGGCCGAGGAACAGCGCGTCGATGACATCGGACGGGGAGTCGGAGTCGTCGACGTTGAGCCGGATCGGCAGCGCCTCGTGCGGGTTACCAGACATGCCGCCATGATCCGGCACGGGAGCGCCGCGTGCACCCGGTTTCCGGGTGCACGCGGCAGGGAACTCCCGCGCAGGTCAGCCCGCGGAGCGAACGACCAGCCGACGTGCCTGCCGGGCCCTGCGCAGCACGGCGTACCCCTTGGTCAGGGCACGGTCCCCGGCGAACGAACGGGCGAGGGCACGGCCTTCGATCAGCCGCTCGAACTCCTCGGCGTCCGTGCTGCGGCGCACCGTAACCCGCCGCAGGGCGTACGGCCCCTGCGCCCGGCGTGCGAGGCCGTTGCCGACCGCGAGGGCCTGGGCCCAGCCCGTCTCGCGCACCGCCTGCCGGACCCGGCGGCTGGAGTAGCCGTAGGGGTAGGCGAACGAGGCCGGCACAGGCCCCAGTTGGTCCGAGATGATCTCCTTGCAGTGGATCAGCTCGAACCGCAGCGTGGCGTCGGAGACCTGGTCGAGCTGCGGATGGCTGTGGCTGTGCCCGCCGATCTCGACGCCCGCCGCCGCGAGTTCGCGGACCTGGTCCCAGTCCAGCATGGTGTCCAGACCGCCCCCGGTGTCGTACGGGCCCCTGAGCCACCCGGTCGAGACGAACAGGGTGGCCGGGAAACCGTGCTTGGCGAGCGCGGGGAGGGCGTGCCGGTGCACGCCCTCGTAGCCGTCGTCGAAGGTGATGAGGACCGGCCGCCCGGGCAGCGCGCGGCCGGAACGCCAGCACGCCGCCAGTTCGGCCGTGGTCACCGGTGTGAACCCCCGGTCGGCGAGGACCGTCAGCTGCTCGGCGAACGCCTCCGGGGTCACCGACAGGGCGCGCGTCGCCTCGTTCGGGTCGGTCGCCACCGCGTGGTACATGAGGATCGGGACGCGCACGTCACTCACGGGCCGTCACCTCCACCTCCGGCACCCGGAACGTGGTCCCGCCGCGGCGCGCCCGGACACTGCCGACGACGTAGCCACCCGCCGCCGTCAGCACCCCGGCCACGATCGCGCCCGCCCGTCCCGCACCGCCCGGCCTGGCCAGCAGGGCGTCCCGCAGCCCCCGGGCCACTCCGGCCGGCAGGACCCGGGTGGCGTACCGGCGCTCGGACTCCAGTCCCTTGCCGGCTCCGACGCTGCGCGCCACCAGAGCCTTGGACAGGCCCTCGGCGTAGGCGCGGGTGCGGAAGTAGCGGAAGTGCTCCCGGATCTCGGGCACCCGGTGGTGGATGACCGCCCGGTCGTCGATCAGCAGGACCGCGTCGGGCCTGGCGCGGCCGAGGCGGATGCACAGTTCCGTCTCCTCGCAGCCCAGCGGGCGTTTGTCGCCGTCCCGGCCGATGCCGGTGGCGAAGCCGCCCGCCGCGTCGAAGGCACTGCGGCGGAACGAGGCGTTGCCGCCGAGCACGTTGCGCACGCGCACGCGGCCGCGGGGCAGGCCCCGGTAGGTGCAGCCCACCACCCAGTCGAACTCCTCCGGGAACCATGGCGGCCGCCGCCCCGACGCCCAGACCGGCACCGTACGCCCGCCGACCGCCATCACCCGCGGATCGTCGTACGCCTGGGCGAAGTGCCGCAGCCAGTCGCGCTCGGCCACGGCGTCGTCGTCGAGGAAGGCCACGATCTCGCCGCGGGCCGCGGCGATGCCGGTGTTGCGGCCCGCGGACAGGCCGCGCGGGCCCGCGTTGGCCAGCACCCGCACGTCACCGGCCTCCTTGTACTCCTTGCCCAGGCGGTCCAGGAGCGTCTCGTTGTGGTCGACCACCAGCAGCGTCTCCAGCGCGGGCCGCGACTGCGCCCGCACCGAGGAGACCGCCGCGAGGATGTCCTCCCAGCGGTCCTCGGTGTACGCGCAGATCACGACGGAGATGCCGGGACCGCTCAAGACACCTCTCCCCGCATCGCGGCCGGCATCCCCGACCGGGACGAACGCCGGCGCAGCGCACGGCGGTTGGAGCGCTCCTGGAGGATCACCCGCAGCACGCGCAGCCCGTCCCGCACCGCCCGCAGATTGCTGACGCCGTGGATGCGCAGGTACTCGTGGCTCGGGATCTCCTGCACCTTGAGCCCGGCCTTGACGACCCGGATGTTCATCAGGGTCTCGACCTCGAAGCCGGTGCAGTCGAGGTCGATCTTGTCGAGGCAGTGCCGCCAGAACGCGTTGTAGCCGTAGCACAGGTCGGTGTAGCGGGCGCCGAACTTGCGGTTGACGGCCGTGCACAGGGCCCAGTTGCCGAGCTTGCGGATGAACGTCATGTCGTCGGTGCCGCCGCCGTTGGCGAAGCGGGAGCCCTTGGCGAAGTCCGCGCCGGAGACCAGCGCGGAGACGTAGGACAGGATCTCCCCGCCGTCCGCCGAGCCGTCCGCGTCGATCATCACGATGATGTCGCCGGTGCAGGCCTGGAAGCCGGTGATCAGAGCGTCGCCCTTGCCCTTGCCGCGCTGCTCGACGACCTTGACCTCGGGCCACAGCTCGCGGGCCACGGCGACGGTGTTGTCGGTGGAGTTGCCGTCGACGAGAACCACTTCGTGGATCCAGTCGGGCAGGGTCTTGAAGACGTACGGAAGGTTCTCCGCCTCGTTCATGGCCGGGATGACCACGCTCACCGGTGGCGCTATGGCCAGGTGCGAGGAGACGGGCCGGTACTTCCCGGCGGTCGGCGGATGCGGGTCCGTCGCGGCCGGCTGCAGTACGGAACTCATGAGTCTGGTCCCTCTCGTCCGGTGGACCGCCCCCCCAGGGCAGTCCGGATCCAGTCCGGTTCGAAAGGGGGGTTCTCACCCGGGGCAGGCCGAGATGGAGCTTCGGCACGCCGGGTGAGCTGGCAAAGCTGACCGGCCGCGGAAAAACGGCAGCCGACCGCGCGGCACGGCCCGGAGACAGTTGCGGTCACCGAGCACGGCACCCCCCTACCGCGCCCCGCGCCGGTTCGTCGCGGTCCTTGAGCCCTCCCCTAGAGCCGCGTACTGACGGACCGATGCGGGTGAGATGTACGACGGTATTGATGATTGAACCCGTATGGCAAGACCTGGAACGGCCTCTCACGTTTTTGTTGGTTTGGTCGTTGTGGCAGACATTTTGTGTGACGCAAGTTGCGAGTTCCCGTCACATAAACATGCGTTCCCCGGAGGCGATCAGGGCCTCCGGGGAACGCGTGTTCAAGTGCTGGTGCGGGCGTCGGTCACTGCACGATCTGAAGCAGCCGGTTCGGCGAGCCCGAACCCGCGCTGGTGACCTTGCCGGTGACGGCGCCGTTCACCAGGGCCGTGGCGACCTGGGCCGGGGTGGACGAGGTGTGGCCCGCCAGGTAGACCGCCGCCGCGCCCGCGACGTGCGGGGTCGCCATCGAGGTGCCGGAGATGGTGTTGGTCGCGGTGTCGCTGGTGTACCAGCCGGCCGTGATGGAGGAGCCGGGCGCGAAGATGTCCAGGGCGGAGCCGTAGTTGGAGTAGCTCGCCTTGGCGTCGGTGCTGGTGGTGGCGCCGACCGTGATCGCCTCGGAGACCCGGGCGGGGGAGGACGAGGAGGCGGTGGTGCTGCTGTTGCCCGCGGCGACGGCGTACGTGACGCCGCTGGCTATGGAGTTGCGGACGGCCGTGTCCAGGGTGGCGGAGGCGCCGCCGCCGAGCGACATGTTGGCGACCGAGGGGCCGGAGTGGTTCTGCGTCACCCAGTCGATGCCCGCGATCACGCCGGCCGTGGTGCCGGAGCCGCTGTTGTTCAGCACTCGGACGCCCACGATCTTCGCCTTCTTGGCGACGCCGTAGGTCGAGCCCGCGATCGTGGTGGCCACATGGGTGCCGTGGCCGTTGCCGTCGGAGGCGGTGATGTCGCCGTCGACGGCGTCGTAGCCGTACGAGGCACGGCCGCTGATCTGCTGGTGGGTGATGCGCACACCGGTGTCGATCACATAGACCGTCACACCGCTGCCCGCGCTGTCCGGATAGGTGTAGGTGCCGGACAGCGGGAGCGAGGCCTGGTCGACGCGGTCCAGGCCCCAGGGGGCGTTCGTCTGGGTGGCGGCGAGCGTGACGCGCTGGTTCTGCTCGACGGTGGCCACCGCCGGGTCGGCGGCGAGTTGCCTGGCCTCGGTGGCGGAGAGGGTGGCGGAATAGCCGTTCAGCGCCTTGCCGAACGTCTTGTCGACCGAGCCGCCGTACTCCTTCACCAGGTCCTTGCCCGCGGCCGAGGACGCCTTCAGGCCCGCGCTCTTCTTGAGCGTGACGAGGTAGCTGTCCTTGATCGCGGTCGGTGAGTCCGCAGCGAGCACCCGGCCCTCGGCGGGTGCGGCCTGGGCGGGAAGCGTGGTGAGCCCGCCCATGAGGGCGGCGGTCGCCAGTGAGGTGAGTGCGGCGAACCCGAGTCTCTTGCTACGCAGTTGTGCCATTACGAGGGAGTCCTCCTCTAGGCGGCGCGCGCCTGGGTGGGGCGCGCGTCAAGTGGGGGATGTGCGCGTGGCCGCGCACACAGGCCGGGGAGCGTCGCGTTCCGCTCCCGGCCGGAGTAAAGCGTCGGCCAACTACCGGCGTGGAACAAGAGAGTTGAGCATCAGTCAACAAACC
This sequence comes from Streptomyces sp. NPDC050674, assembly GCF_040654575.1. Lineage (NCBI taxonomy): Bacteria > Bacillati > Actinomycetota > Actinomycetes > Kitasatosporales > Streptomycetaceae > Streptomyces > Streptomyces sp. NPDC050674. The sequence goes on along the minus strand of NZ_JBFAIG010000012.1, from coordinate 214,742 downwards.
TGTCATGGGCACGTAACAAGAGGGTCCGTCGCGTAACAAGAGGCGTGGGGAACGCGCCAGGAATCCGGGGAGGGGCCGAAAAAGCTTGGCATGGACACTTCCTGTCAACACGCGTAGCTGCTACGACGGTTACGGCAGAGATCCTGCTAAAGGGAGGTTCCATGAGACGTTCCCGACTTGTCGTCCTCGTGAGCTCGCTCCTCCTCGCCGTCGGCACCGCCCTCACCGGGGCCGCGACGGCGCAGGCGTCCTCACTCGCCGCAACTGGCGGCTATGTGGCCCTCGGTGACTCCTACTCCTCCGGAGTCGGAGCCGGCAGCTACATCGCTTCCAGCGGCGACTGCAAGCGCAGCACCAAGGCCTATCCCTACCTCTGGGCCGCCGCCCACTCACCCTCCACCTTCGACTTCACGGCCTGCTCGGGCGCCCGAACGGGTGATGTTCTGGCGAGTCAGCTCGCCCCGCTCAGCGCCTCCACCGCCCTCGTCTCCCTCAGCATCGGCGGCAACGACGCCGGCTTCGCCGACGTCATGACGACCTGCGTGACCCAGTCCGACAGCTCCTGCGTCTCCCGCATCAACACCGCCCGGGCGTACGTCGACTCCACGCTGCCCGGCAAACTCGACAGCGTGTACACGGCGATCCGCTCCAAGGCCCCCACGGCCCGGGTCGTCGTCCTCGGCTACCCCCGCTTCTACAAGCTCGGCACCACCTGCCTCGGCCTGTCCGAGACCAAGCGCAAGGCCATCAACGACGCCTCCGACCACCTCAACACCGTCATCGCGGGGCGGGCCGCCAACCACGGCTTCGCCTTCGGTGACGTCCGCACCACCTTCACCGGCCACGAGATCTGCTCCGGCGACTCCTGGCTGCACAGCGTCAGCTGGCTCAACATCGGCGAGTCGTACCACCCGAAGGCCCCCGGCCAGTCGGGCGGCTATCTGCCGGTGCTCAACAACAACGACTGACCGCTCAGCCGGAGCCCGACTCCGAGTTCGATTCAGAGTTCGACTCGGAGTCCGACTCCGGATCCGTGCCGGAAGGAGAAGGGGAGGCCCCGCCCGACGGGGTCTCCGTCTCGCAGGTCACCGAGAACGGCACCGACTCGGACGTCGTCCGCACCGGCTCGCGCACCTCGACGCTGATCTCGTTCTCGAACCTTCCGGTCTTCTCCTGGGTCGTCACCCGGATCGTGTCCCGCTTCGCACGGCCACCGCCCTCTGCGAACGACAGCGTCTTCCAGCCCCCGTCCAGTACCTGGCCGTCCCGCGTCACCCAGCGGTAGCTCACCTCGGCCGGCAGCCGCCCCACCGTGAGCGTCGCGGTGAACTCGGGCGCCTGGGCGTTCGGTGGCGGGCACGTCCCCGCGTAGTCCGTGCGCCGCCCCTGGAGGGTGACCCGCACCGACTGCGCCGGCGCACTGCTCTGCTTCGACTCGCTCGGCGTCGGCGACGGGCTGGACTTCTCCGTCCCGGTGTTCCGGGGCGGGCTCTTGGTCGCGGTGGGCGTACTCTCCCCGGCGCCCTGGTCATTGCCGTCGGAGCCGTCCCCGTTGTTCAGCAGCGCGTACGTCAGTCCGCCCACCGCGAGCGCCAGCGCGATCACGCCCGCGACCAGCACCCGGCCGGGCCGGCGGTCCCGGTGGTCCCGGTGGTCCCGGTCGGGTCCGGTGGCGGGCGTGGCCGCGCCCGTGCCCTCGCCGAAGGCCGCCGAGCGCCCCGGGAACGGCATCGGGGGCGTCGGCGCGGGTTCGTGACGACCCGCGACCGGCGGCGGGAAGGGAACCGCCCGTGTGGTGTCCGCGCTCGGCGCGCCGCCCGCGGCGACGACCCGCAGGTCCTGCTCGGCCCGCTCGGGCGGCAGCCGCTGCTCCGGGTCCTTGCGCAGCAGCCCCTCGATCACCGGGGCGAGCGGACCGGCCCGGTACGGCGGCGGCAGTTCCTCGTCGACGATGGCCCGCAGCGTGCTCAGCGGGGTGTCGTGACGGAAGGGCGAGTGGCCCTCGACCGCCGCGTACAGCAGCACCCCGAGCGACCACAGGTCGGACTCCGGCCCCGGTGTACGGCCCAGCGCCCGCTCCGGGGCGAGGAACTCGGGCGAGCCGATGACCTCCCCGGTCATGGTCAGCGCCGAACTGCCCTCGACCATGGCGATGCCGAAGTCGGTGAGCACGACCCGGCCGTCGTTCGAGATCAGGACGTTGGCCGGCTTCACGTCGCGGTGCAGCACCCCGGCCTCGTGCGCGGACCGCAGCGCGGCCAGCACCTCGGCGCCGACGTGCGCGGCACGCTGGGGTGCCATCGGGCCCTCGGCGTCCAGGATCTCGGCCAGGGAGAGGCCGCGGACCAGTTCCATGACGATCCACGGCCGTCCGTCGTCCGTCGCCACGTCGTACACCGTCACGACATTGCGGTTGGTGACCCGGGCCGCCGCCCAGGCCTCCCGCTCCAGCCGCGCGTACATCCGCCGCACGTCGTCGCCCGCCAGCCCGGCCGGCGCACGCACCTCCTTGACGGCGACCTCGCGGTGCAGCACCTCGTCGCGGGCGCGCCACACCGTGCCCATACCGCCCTCGCCGAGCGGTGCCAGGAGCCGGTAGCGGCCCGCGATCACACGCTCATGGCCCGGTTCTTCGAACACGGCGCCCCCATTCGCAGCCGGGCGAAATCTCCATGAGTGGTCTTTTCCCCATGAGGTCGGTTTTCCTCACGACGTCCGCCGTTCGTCGCGTCCGCTGCTTCTCGAACGTAACTCAGCCGAGTGCGGATGCCGCCCCCTTGAACACGAGTCCGGCTCCGAGGACCACCACGGCGAAGGCCGAGCCGAGGGGTGCGGTCCGGCGCACCAGGGCCGCCACCGGGCCCGCCGTCCAGCGCGGGCGACGGTCCAGCAGCCGGGTCATGCCGCTGCCCGCCTTGACGACGGCGTACCCGGCGGCCGTGAGGGTGAGCGCCAGTCCGACGCCGTAGGCGACGACGAGCAGCAGACCGAACCAGGCCTGCCCGAGTGCCGCCGCCCCGACCAGCACCACCACGGCGGACGGGCTGGGCACGAGCCCGCCGGCGAACCCCATGAGGACGGTGCCGCGCAGGGTGGGGGCGACGGGGTGGCTGTGGGTGGAACCGCCGTGGGTGTGCTCGACGGTGTGGGGGTGGGAGTGGGAGTGATCGTGCGGGTGGTCGTGGTCGTGGTCGTGGTCGTGGTCGTGGGCGTGGTGGTGATCGTGACTGTGCTCGTGCTCGTGCTTGTCGTGGGTGTGGCTTCCGTGGCTGTCATGGTGGCCGTGATGATGACCGTGCGGGTGGTGGCCGTGCGCCCGGTTGCGCAGGGCCCGGCGGAGCAGGCTCGCGCCCGCCAGGGTCACCAGCAGACCGCTGGCGACACCGAGCCAGGCGATCACCGAGGGCGCCGCCGCCGAGCCGGCCGTGACCAGCAGGCCCAGGGCGACCACGCCCAGGGTGTGGGTGACCGTCACCGACGCCGCCATGGGCAGGACGTCCTTCATCCGGGCCTGACCGCCCCGGGCCGCCGCCGTCGCGGCCATGATGGTCTTGCCGTGGCCCGGGGCGAGCGCGTGCATGGCACCCAGGACGACGGCGATGAGGAGGGCCAGCGCGGCGAAGCCGGCCGTGAGGTCCTGGCGGGCGACCAGGTCGTCCAGGGCACGCGTCCAGCGGTCCGCGCCGCGCGGCAGCACGGAGGCCGCGGGGGCGTCCGACTCCTCCTCGGCGAGGGCGGCGCCGCCGGGGCGCACCCGCAGCGCGGCCGACGCGGTGTCGGCCGGTGAGGACAGCAACTCCTCCGGGTAAAGCGTCAGTTCGCCCGATACCGACTTCTCCGGCACATCGGAAGCGGCGAGCGTCATACGGTCGCCCCGAGCCGTGATCTCCCGCCAGCCCGGGCCACCGGAGGCACCGGCGCCACGGAAGCCCAGGCTCAGGGTCTTCTCGTCCGAGGGGAGAGGAGCGGTCAGCTCGCACTCCACCCGCAGGGTGTCGAGCCCCGCCTGCCCGGGCCGCACGCGCGCGTGGCCGCGCTCGGCGGTGAGGGCGACCCGGCGTCCGCCGACGCTCGCACGGCTGTCCTCGGCGGCCGTGGCGCACCGTTCGCGGGCCCAGCGGTCGATGCCCAGCCGCTCGATGTCCGGCTTCGCCTGCGTCGCCGGGATCTCGGCGAGGTCCTCCACATGGTGGACCCGCAGTTCACCGGGGGCGGCGACCAGGCCGTCGTAGCGGTTGACGGTGAAGTTGCCCAGCGGGTGGGCGCTCGCCGTGGCGGCGGGCAGCAGGGTGAGCGCGCAGGCGGCCGTGAGGACGGCGGCGCCGGACGCGAACAGCCGGCGCAGGGTCACCGGTTGCCCTCCAGGTCCTTGAGTGCGGCACGGGCCTCGCGCGCGCCGAGGGGCGAGAAGCCGGGGTTCAGGTCCAGCGCGGCCTTCAGGTGCGTGCGCGCCGCGCCTTCGTCACCGGTGGCGCGCTCGATGACGCCCCGGTGGTAGAGGAAGACGGCGTTGCGGTAGCCGGTGGCGGTCGCCCGGCGGGCGTACGGCAGGGCCTCCTCGTCGCGGCCGTTGACGTGCAGGGCCCACGCGAGGGCGTCGGCGGTGTGCACGGTGTGGCGGCGGTCCCACTCGGCGCGGGCGGCGCGCAGGGCCTCCTTCTCGTCGCCGTGGTCGGCGGCGGCCATCGCCGTGTCGAGGTCGACGTTGACCCCACCGGCGCGGGCGAGGGCGGTCCAGGCGTCGACGAGGGCGTACTGGTCGCCGGCCTTCGCCCGGTCGCCGTGGTCCTCGTACAGCTCCCCGAGGGCGACGAGCGGGCCGGGCAGCGGGAACCGGGTGACGACCTGCTCCAGCCCCTGCACGGCGGCGGTCCGGTCACCCCCGGCCGCCTGGGCGCGGGCACGGCCCTCCAGGGCGGGCAGATACGTGTCGTCGGCCGCGAGGGCACGGGCGTAGTGGCCGAGGGCGGTCTTGTACTCACCCTGGTTCCACGCGAGTTGGCCCAGGGCGGTGGCGACGTACGCGATGTCGGCGGGCGCGTTCGCCGAGTCCAGGGCGCGCTCCAGCACGGCACGCGCCGTGCGGACGTCGCCGCGCAGCTCGCGCACGTACGCGTACCGCGTGAAGGCGGGGACGCCCGGGCGGCGGTCGTCGGCGGTGTCGGCGGCCTCGGCGGCGTCGTCGTACCGGCCGAGTTCGACGAGGGCGTCGATACGGGTGCACAGGGCGCGTTCGTTGTAGGGGTTCTGCCCGAGCGCGCGGTCGGCGTACGCCAGGGCGCCCGGGAAGTCGTGCCGGGCGGCGGCGAGGGCGGCCCGGCCGGCCAGGGCCTGGTCGTTTGCGGGCTTCAGCGCCAGGGAGCGCTTCAGGGCGCGTTCGGCCTGCGGGTAGCGGGAGGGGTCGCCCTTCGTCCGGGCCTGCTCGACGTAGGCGACGCCGAGCGTGGCCCAGCTGCCGAAGTCCCTCGGCTGGGCGCGCAGATGCTTCTGCAGGGACGCGATGCCGGCGTCGAGGTCCCCCCGGGCCAGATCGCCGGGCGAGAGTGCCCCGGCCGCGGACACGGCGGCGACGCCGGTCCCGCGGTCCCGCACGCCCCCGACGGCGATGGCCCCGCCCGTGACGGCGACCGCCAGCAGCACGGCGCACCCGGCCAGATGCAGCCCCCGCCAGCGCCGGCCCCCGTCGGCGGCCCGCCGCAGCGCGGCGACCCGCTGAGCAACGCCGGGCCCGAGGCCGGAGTCGCTCCCGGTGTCACCTTCCCGCTCCCCGGTGCACCGGGGTTCCGGGTCCGTCGACGGCGCGCGGTCGTCGTCGCGCCTCTCCGGTGTGCTGTCGGTCGTACGCGCAGGCATGACCTCTCCTCGTCGGATGGGGTGGGTGCGGCGGAGGGGGGCGCGGCCCGTCGCCGTGGGGGCCGGGGGACGGGCCGCGCCGGTCGGGGGAGCGGAGCGGGTCAGTACGCCCGGTTCCGCATGCGGCGCCACCACATCAGGGCCGCGCCGATCAGGACGATGCCGCCGGCACCGGCCCCCGCGGAGGCGGCCATCAGGCCCATGTCGTCCGAACCCTCGGCGCCTGCGGGCTGGAGCGCGTCGCCGAGCTGGCTGCGGACGTCGTTGCCGCCGTCCACGCCCTTGGCGAGCGGGCCGCGTGAGCCTTCCGTCGGCAGGGCGACGTACGGGAAGTACTTCTCGAACTTCTTGTCGTTCTTGTCGACCGCGTCACCGAGGTCGTTCTTCGCGCCCAGCAGCTCACCCTCGACGACCTGGAGCGAGGCGTCGATGACGTCGTCGGTCAGGCGACGGCCGTTCGGGAAGCCCGCGTTGTCACCGTCCAGGACACCGAGCCGCTTGGGCTTCGCGGCCGGCTTGATGGACGTGTTGAGCCGCAGCTGCTCCGACGGCGTCACGTGCGGGGGCTGGTTGAGGTCCTTGACGCCCTTGAGGAAGACGTCGACCAGGTCGTTGCGCGGCTCGGCCGGCGCCGGGATCTTGTAGATCGCCTCGATGAGCTTGGGCAGCTCCGGGTTGGTGACGTTCTTCAGGAACTGCGCGTCGTCCCGCGGCGCGGACGCGTTGAACTTGTCCTTGTCCTTCAGCGGGTTGACGACCTCGTTGACCAGCGGGTTGCCCAGGCGCGAGACCTGCGAGAAGTAGCCGCGGGCGTTCTTGCGCTGCGTCGTCGACCAGACGCCGACGACCGGCTGCTCGTGGGACTCGGTGATGAAGCTGTTGGGGACCTGGAGGGCGATCGAGTTGACGTTGTAGCCCTTGAGGGTGTCGTTGCCGACCTCGGAGAGGTTCCCGCCGTACAGCAGGTCGAAGACGCGCAGGTCCAGGAAGAACGGGTCGTCGGCCTGCCCGGCGAACGTCTGGGCGCCACCGGCGAGTTTGTGCACCGCCTGCGCGCGCAGGGCGCCGTAGTCGGGCATCGACGCCTTGCCGACGTTCGACGGCGCCACCGGCACGTCGTCGGCGACCTTGGTCTTCGACACGGCCTTCAGGTGCCTGAGCTTGATGAGCTCGAGGTCGTACGTCTGCGTGATGTTGAGATCGGGGTCGTCGAGGCTCTCGACCGGGCCCGTGTTGTAGAGGAACGTCTTGTCGTTCTTCGTGTGCGTCTTGAAGGTGTACCGGAACACCAGGTCTTCCTGCGCGTCGCCGTTGCTGTCGATGCGCAGGTCGTACTGGGCGTCCTCGGCGAACGGGAAGAAGTTGGGCCCGCCGGCCGGCTCCTCGAAGGGGATCCAGTTCGCGACGATGGTCGTCGTGTCCGGCTTGTCCGGGCTGACGAACGCGTACACGTCCGTGTTGTCGTACTGCGGGGTCCCCGAGATGAGCGGGGCCTCGCGGTGGCTGGAGGCGGAGGCCGCCTCAGGTTCCAGCGCTGTCACACCGGCGGCCGCGAGCCCGCCGGTGGCCAGCGCGCCACAGATCACGGTCGCGATGCTCGCGCGTCCCGCACCGGTCCTGGAGATAGGTGTCATGCCGTCCGTCCTCCGTGCCAACTTGCCTGACACACGCCATTCGGAGCGGTCGGCGAAGCGGATTGGTCGAATCTCAAACGTTCTTACGGCGAGCAGGGGAAGTTGTTTCATCGCCGGGCCACCCGCGTTTTCGGCGCGCCGATCCGTAACTCCTGCCGGAGGTGTGTGCGTTGCGAATGCCTCGTGTGAGGGGACAGGCCCGGTGCGGCCTCGGGAAGGGGGACCGAGTGGAGGCGGACGAGCTGCTGCTGCGCGTGGCGGGCGGGGACCAGCAGGCCTTCGAGGACTTGTACGGACTGGTGTCCGGCCCCGTGTTCGGACTCGTACGGCGTGTGGTGCGCGACCCCGCCCAGTCGGAGGAGGTGGCGCAGGAGGTGCTGCTCGAACTGTGGCGGTCGGCGGCGAGGTTCGACCCGGGACGGGGCAGCGCGATGTCGTGGATCCTCACCCTCACCCACCGCCGTGCCGTCGACCGGGTGCGCAGCGCCCGCGCGGCCGGGGAGCGCGAGCAGCGCGAGGCCCTGCGCGCGAACCAGCCCGCCTTCGACCAGGTCACCGAGGAGGTCGAGGCCGGACTCGAACGCGAGTGGGTGCGCCGCTGCCTGGACCGGCTCACCGTCCTGCAACGCCAGTCGGTCACCCTCGCCTACTACGAGGGCTACACGTACCGTGAGGTGGCCGAGCAGCTCTCCCTGCCGCTCGGCACCGTCAAGACCCGCATGCGCGACGGGCTGACCCGCATGCGCGAGTGCCTGGGAGGTGTGGCATGAGCCTCTTCCGCCGCGAGGATCCGCACTCGCTCGCCGCGCCCTACGCGCTCGACGCCCTGGAGCCCCCCGAGCGGGTCCGCTTCGAAAGGCACCTGAGGAGCTGCGGCCGGTGCGCCGCCGAGGTGCGCGCCCTGGGCGAGGACGCCGTCCGGCTGGCCTGGTCGACGGCCGCCCCGGCCCCCGCCGCCCTGCGTGACCGGGTCATGCTCGCCGTACGGACGACGCCGCAGGACCCGGCGCCGCAGGGCGCGGCGCGTGAGCCGGCCCCGGCGCGTGCGACGCAGCTGCCGCCGCACGTGTGGGGCGCGCAGCCGCCGCCCCGGCAGCGGCAGCGGCGCCGCGTCCCGCTGTTCGTGCCCTTCGCGACGGCCACCGCCGCCGCGGCCCTGGTCGTCGCCTCGCTGTTCGCCGTGCAGGCCGACCGGGCGCAGGACCGGCTGACCGCCGAGCAAGATCGGTCACGTGAGATCGCACACGTTCTGGCGGCTCCGGACGCCCGCGCGAGCAGCGGCCGGGACGTGCGGGGCCGGACCATCGGAGTGGTCGCTTCCGCCACGGAGGGGAGTGCGGTGGTCACCCTCGGCGGATACGGTGCCCCGCCGGGCGGCCGCGTACACCAGTTGTGGCTCATGCGTCCGGGCGCGCAACCGCGCTCCCTGGGCCTCTTCGAGGGCGACACGCCCCTGGTCGCGACGGATCTCGGAACCTCGTCGACGTCACTGGCCGTGACCGTCGAGCCCGCCGGGGGATCGCCGCGGCCCACTACACAGCCGATCGTCCAACTCGCCCTGAAATCTGTTGGATTCGGAGAGTAGTCGAAGACACATCGTCAACCCCCTTGTGGGGAAGGTGAATCCTGTGACCGCGATACACGCGTGCCCGGACGGGGCGATAGGGTTAACCTGCCCGGGCCGGGTGGACTCGTACGGGTGGGGAGTGACATGGATCAGATAACAGTGCGCAGCAGGGCGAGGGTCCCTGCGATCACCTGCGGGAGCAGCGCGACCAGTTCGCGCCTCGACCGCCACCTCTCGGTGCTGGGCGGTCCCGCCGTCCCTCAGCGGGAGACGGTCGAGGCGACATCGCTGATGCGGGAACTGACCGCGCGTCAGCCGCACGACCGCAGTGGCAGGGGTGCCCGCGTGCGTCGCGTCTCGCTCTTCGCGCCGCTGCGCCGGCTGCGCCGCTCGCTGTTCGGCAGCAGGTAGGGGCCCGCGCTCGGGCGGTCACACCGCCCTTCGGCGCAGCGCTGCGACACCCGTCGTCCGTCACCCCGCGGCACGCAGCGGCGCCAGGTGTGTTCCCGAGCGCGGCACGCCCTCTGTCGGTGCCTCATCCCCGCCCGGCAGTGACCGGGGGCGTACGTCCGCTCACCGCTCCCCGTGCGCGTACCGGCGCACGGCCAGTGGTACGAACACCCCGAGCAGCACGGCGCACCACATGAGCGATCCCGCGACGGGATGGGCCACCGGCCAGGCCGCCCCGTCCGGCACGGGCGCGTTGCCCAGAAGGTCACGCAGGGCCGTGGCCACCGCGCTGATCGGATTCCACTCGGCGACCGTCCGCAGCCAGCCCGGCAGCCCGCTCGTCGGGATGTACGCGCTGGACAGCAGCGGCAGCAGGAACGTCGCCCCGCCCAGCTGGCCGGCCGCCTCCTCGTTGCGGGTGAGCAGGCCGAGGTAGATCCCGGCCCAGGTGCACGCGAACCGGAACAGCAGCAGCAGCGCGAACGCCCCCACCGCCGCCGGCGGGCTCCCTTCGACCCGCCAGCCCACGGCGAGCCCCACCAGCAGGAACGGCACCGTCCCCACGGCCGTGGCCACCAGGTCCGCCGCGGCCTGCCCCAGCGGAACGGCCGCCCGGCTCATCGGCAGTGTCCGGAAGCGGTTCATCACGCCCCGGTGCGTGTCCACGGCCGCCTGGAACATGCCGGTCATGATCCCGCCCGAGGCGGTCGCCACCAGCAGGCCCGGCACCAGGAAGGACCGGTAGGCCTCGCCCGGCACCGCCAGCGCGCTGCCGAAGACATAGCCGAAGAACAGCAGCATGCTGATCGGCATCGTCTGGGTGAGGATCAGCAGCCCCGGGTTGTTCCGCATCCGCAGCAGCTGGCGTCCCAGCATCGCGGTCCCGTCGTACGCCAGCATGCTCATGCGGCACGCTCCTTCTCGTCGGTCGTCCGGGTCGTGGTCCCCGTCAGACGCAGGAACACGTCGTCGAGGGTCGGTCGGCGCAGGCTCACGTCCAGCAGCGGCACCCCCGCCGTGTCCAGGGCGCGCACCAGCAGCGGGATCGTGAGCGTCGGGTCCTTGCTGACCGCGGCGACGGCGTGGCGCTCGTGGTCGAACGACGGCTGCGCGCCCGTCAGCCGGTCGAGCACGGCCGCGGCCTCCGTGAGGGCGTCCCCGTGCGCCACCACGACCTCGGCGTGCGCCCCGACCAGGGACTTGAGCTGCTCCGGGGACCCGGTGTGCGCGACCCTGCCCCGGTCCACCAGGGCGATGTCGTCGGCCAGCTGGTCGGCTTCCTCCAGGTACTGGGTGGTGAGCAGCACGGTCGTGCCCTCGGCGGTCAGGCCGCGCACCACGTCCCGGATGAGGGTGCGGCTGGCGGGGTCGAGGCCGGTCGTCGGCTCGTCCAGGAACAGCACGTCCGGGCGGCGGATGAGGCTCGCGGCGAGGTCCAGGCGGCGGCGCATGCCTCCGGAGTAGGTGGACGCGGGGCGGTCGGCCGCCTCGGTCAGGCCGAAGCGGTCCAGGAGCTCCGCGGTCCGGCCGGCCGGGCCGCGCACCCGGTGCAGCCGGCCGAACAGCTTCAGGTTCTGCCGTCCGGTGAGGTCCCCGTCGATCGAGGTGTCCTGCCCGGTGACGCCGATCCGGTCGCGCACGGCGGCGGCCTCGCGGACGAGGTCGTGCCCCGCGACCCGGGCGGATCCCGCGTCCGGCCGCAACAGCGTCGTCAACAGCCGTACGGCCGTGGTCTTTCCCGCGCCGTTCGGTCCGAGGACCGCGCAGACCGTCCCCTCGGCGACGGCCAGGTCCAGCCCGCGCAGGGCGTGCACCCGACCGAACCGCTTCTCCAGACCTTCACTAAGTACAGCGTACGTAGAAGTCATGGCAGGACCATAGCGCACTACGTACGCTGTACGTAACTAGGATGGTGGCCGAGGTGATGATCGATGGCGGGCCGAGCGGCCGTACCCGAAGTGATCTGGGCGCGCCCCGAGCGCACCGGCCGAGGGCCGAAACCGGCGTTCACCCGTGCCGACATCGCGGCGGCGGCCGTGCGGATCGCCGACGCGTCGGGGCTCGAAGGGGTCACCATGCGCCACGTCGCCGCGGAGCTGGGCTGCGGCACGATGTCGCTGTACAACTACGTCCCCCGCAAGGAGGACCTGTACGAGCTGATGATCGACGCCGTCGGCGCCGAGCACGAGATGTTCGAGCCCACGGGCGACTGGCGCGCCGACATGCTCCGCAACGCGGAGGAGACGCGCGCCATCATGTACCGCCACACCTGGGTGCCGCGCCTGATGCCCGGGGTGTTCGGCTTCAGCCCCAACACCTTGCGCTACCTGGAGCACTGCCTGGCCTGCCTGGAACCGCTTGACGCGCCGGGCGGCACGAAGACCGAGCTGATCGCCCTGCTCAACGGTGTCGTGACGACGTACACCGGCAACGAGATCGCGACCGCCGAACGCGCCCGCTCCACGCCCTGGTCGGCGGAGGAGGAGACCGCGGTCCGCATGGCCTACCTGGGCGGCCGGATCGCCACCGGCGCGTATCCGCGGCTGGCCGCGGCCTTCATGGAGCAGAGCGGGCCGGTCGATCTGGAGGCGGTGTTCCGGCGGGCGCTCGAACGCGTCCTGGACGCGTTCGATCCCGACCTTCGCTAGAGCAGCGCCAGTTGCCCCTCGGGGCCCTCCTCGGGCTCCTCCAGCACCGACGCCGGCCGGCGGGCCGTGTCCGGTACCGGCAGGACGCCCGCCGCGCGCAGCTCCGCCGAGGTGACCGGGTCGGGGATCTCCGGCTCCGCCAGGGGGCCGAGTTCGGCCAGGAGTGTGAGGACGGTGATCAGCTCCAGCAGCTCCGACGTCCAGGGCTGGGGCCAGCTCACCGGCCGGATCGCCGCCAGCGTGCCCGGCTCGGGGACGGCCACGCGGGCGGCGAACCACTGCTCCAGGACGCGGACTCCGCCCACCTCGAAGTCCCAGGCCTGCGGCGGCACCGGCGAGATGCGCCCGTCGTCCAGGAACAGCGCCTCCTCGTCCCGGTCGTAGCGCAGCGCCACGGGCCGGGAGGGCAGCGGGGCGCGGACGTAGGGGCGTCGGCCGCCGGGCAGTTTCGGGCGCTCGCCGTCGCGGCGCATCAGCCACAGCAGCCGGTGGCCCACCTCCAGACCCTGCTCCCACGCACCGGCGTCCCCGGTGAGCGGGACGCCGAGGTCCGGGCGGGCCGTGGCGACGATCCAGGCCAGTACGTCCAGCGGCTCCGGAGTGCCGCCCAGGCGCGTGCCGAGGTGTTCCAGCAGGCCCGGGGCCAGGTTCGGCTCGCGACCGCCCGGGCGGCGGAACAACGGCCGGACACGGCCGGGGCGGAGCAACGGGAGCAGCGAGGTGACCAGCAGGGGCGGCTCGGTCACGGGCGCTTCCACCAGGAAGACCTGCCGCTCGTCCGCCACCCGCCACAGTTCCGGGCGGGCCGCGTCGATCAGCCGCTGGTCGGGGATCAGCCACTGCTCGTCGTAGGGCGCGAGCAGGACGCGCACCGGCTCCGGGCAGGGTCCCGAGGCGCGCGCCAGCCTCTCCGTGCCGCTGTCCGCCCGGCCCGGCAGGCGGCCGACGGCCGTGTGCAGCGTGCGGGAGCGGGTCGGCTCGAACAGGGCGGCGCGGTCGGGTCCCTCGGCCTTCACCAGGGCGTCCCAGCGGGCCTTCAGGGACGCCGAGTCGGGCGCCGCCGGCCAGCTCCGGCCGAGCCGCGGAGGTGCCACGGACCACGGCATGAGGTCCGCCAGCGCCGGAGCGTCGTCGTGCGTCACGCAGGGCATCGTACGACCTGCCGGCCGGGGGCGGGTCAGGTGGCGTCCAGGGTCACCGTGAAGGAGAACCGGTCCCCGCGGTAGTGGATGACGGCCACGTCCAGGGGGCGCCCCTCGGCGTCGTACGTCACTCCGGTGTAGTGCAGGATCGGGCTGAGCAGGGGGACTTGGAGCAGCTTCGCGGTCTCCGGGTCGGCCAGCCGCGCCTCCACCGTGTCCGTGATGCGGCTGATGTCCGCACCCACCACGTCCCGCAGCACCTTCGTCATGGGCCAGCGGACGAGGTCGTCCAGGTCGATCCGCGCGGCCAGTTCGGGCCGGACGTAGTTGCGGGCGTGGTTCGTCGGCTCGCCGGTCTTCTCGTCGCTGCGCAGCCGGTGGTACGTCGCGACCTCCCGTACGTCCGGGAAGAACTCGGCGAGTTCGCCCGGCACCGGGACGGAGCCGTGATCCAGCAGGTCGGTCGTCATGCCCGACTGCTGGGCCACGATCGCGTCCACCGAGCCGAGCAGGCGCACGGGGGAGCCCCGGCGCGCGTCCGGCTCGATGAACGTGCCCCGCCGGCGGTGGCGCGAGATCAGCCCCTCGTCCTCCAGCTCCTTCAGCGCCTGCCGCATCGTGAGCACGCTCACGCCGTAGTGCCCCGCCAGCTGCTCCTCGGTGGGCAGCCGCAGCGGGTCCCGGGGCGAGCGGCCGAGGATCGAGGCGCGCAGCGACTGCGACACCTGGTACCAGAGCGGCAGCTTGCGGTTCAGGACGATGGAGTCCGGGGCGAAGGAGGTCACGGGCCATCCGTACCGGTAGGAAATGATCGCTGCAAGGGGGTGCCGGCGGAACTCCGGGGGAGGAGGAGCGGCGCTCCGCCGACCGACCGCTAGGGGCGGAAGTGCCGCTCCAGGCCCTGCCAGACGTCGTCGTAGCGCTGCTGGAGGTGTTCGGCGCGGGCCGCGTGCGGGGTGAGGGTGAGCGGCCAGCGCGTCTCGAACATGAACGCCAGCCCGTCGTCGATCTTCTGCGGCTTCAGCTCGGCGGCGCTCGCCCGGTCGAAGGTCTCCCGGTCCGGGCCGTGGGCCGACATCATGTTGTGCAGCGAACCGCCGCCCGGCACGAAGCCCTCGGCCTTGGCGTCGTAGGCGCCCTCGATCAGCCCCATGTACTCGCTCATCACGTTCCGGTGGAAGTACGGCGGCCGGAAGGTGTCCTCGCCCACCAGCCAGCGCGGCGCGAACACCACGAAGTCCACACCGGCCAGCCCCGGGGTGTCCGACGGGGACGTCAGCACCGTGAAGATCGACGGGTCCGGGTGGTCGTAGGTGATGGTGCCGAGCGCGTTGAAGCGGCGCAGGTCGTAGACGTAGGGCACGTGGTTGCCGTGCCAGGCCACGACATCGAGGGGGGAGTGGTCGTAGGTGGCCGTCCACAGGTTGCCGCAGAACTTGTTCACCACCTCCACCGGGCCCTCGACGTCCTCGTACGCGGCGACCGGGGCGCGGAAGTCCCGGGGGTTGGCGAGCCCGTTGGCGCCGATCGGGCCGAGGTCGGGGAGGCGGAAGGGCGCGCCGTAGTTCTCGCACACATAGCCGCAGGCGGACTCGTCGAGCAGTTCCACACGGAAGCGGACACCACGCGGGATCAGCGCCACATGTCCCGGCTCCACATGCAGCAGCCCGAACTCGGTGCGCAGCAGCAGCCCCCCGCGCTCCGGCACGATCAGCAGCTCCCCGTCCGCGTCGCTGAACACCCGGTCCATGGAGGCGTTGGCGGTGTACAGGTGGACCGCGATGCCGGTGCGCTGGGTGGCGTCGCCGTTGCCGCCCAGGGTCCACAGGCCGGCCAGGAAGTCGGTCTCGGGCGCCGGGTCGGGCAGCGGGTTCCAGCGCAGGCGGTTGGGGTCGGGCACGGTCTGGGTGAAGGGGGCGGTGCGCACCGAGCCGTTGTGGGTGCGGGTGAACGCCGGGTGCGCGGCCGACGGCCGGATCCGGTACAGCCAGGAGCGGCGGTTGTGCGCCCGGGGCTCGGTGAACGCCGAACCGCTCAACTGCTCCGCGTACAGCCCGAGCGGGGCCCGCTGGGGTGAGTTGCGGCCCTCGGGCAGTGCGCCCGGGACGGCCTGCGAGCTGTGCTCGTTGCCGAAGCCGGAGAGGTAGGTCAGCCCTTCGGCGGTCTTCCGCGCGTTCTCACGCTCGAACCCGCTCGCGCGGGACGTGTCCCCGTCGCCCATGTGTGCCGCTCCCTTGCGATCCGATTCCTATGCATCACCGTAGGATTGCGATTTCCCCGACGCAAGAGGGGCGCGCCCCTCCTCTTGACGGATGACGCGAACCCGACTTGAGGACGATCCGCCGGGCCGGACGTGTGTTCTACGCTCACCGGCATGTCGTGGACACGGAGACCTTTCGCCGCGCTCGCGGTCTGTGTCCTCCTTCTGACCGGATCCGCGGGCTGCGGCTCCGATGACGCCGGGCGGGGTGCCGCGTCGCCCTCCCCGGTCGGCAAGCTCCTGGAGGACCGGGACCCCGAGGGCCGGCCCTACCGCGAGGTCGCGCCGGAGGAGGCGCCCGACGTCGGGATCGAGGTGCAGCCCGACGCGGCCGGCGGCTGGGACGTACGCCTGACCGTGCGGAACTTCCGCTTCTCGCCGGCCGGCGCGGCGGCCCGGGCGGTGGCCGGGCGCGGTCTGGCGCACCTCTACGTCGACGGCCGTCCCGTCGCCCGGCTCCGCGCCCCGGCCTACCGGCTCGACGCGCGCCTCGTACCGCGCGGCACGCACCGCGTCACGGCCCGCCTCTACGCCGACGACGCCACCGTCTGGGCCGTGGACGGCAAGCCCGTGGAGAGCACGGCCGACATCACCGCCTCGGAGCCCGGCCCGGACCTGACGCCGGACGCCGCCTCCCGGCGCAAGGCCCGGGCGATGGGGACGGACCCCGGGGGGCGAGGTTCACCGGACCACGCCGGAACGGCATCATGATGCCCGTGCCCCACGCGACCTCGCTCCGCCGTGCGCCCGTGCAGCGGCGCAGTGCCGAACGCCTGACCAGGATCCTCGACGCCTGCGCCGACCTCCTCGACGAGGTCGGCTACGAGGCCCTGAGCACCCGTGCCGTGGCCCAGCGGGCCGAGGTGCCGATCGGCTCCGTCTACCGCTTCTTCGGCAACAAGCGCCAGATGGCCGACGCCCTCGCCCAGCGCAACCTGGAGCGGTACTCGGCGCGCGTCACCGAGCGCCTCCAGCGGGCCGGCGGGGACGGGGGCTGGCGCACCGCCATGGACGCCGTGCTCGACGAGTACCTGGAGATGAAGCGCACCGCGCCCGGGTTCTCCCTGGTCGACTTCGGCAACCAGATCCCGGTCGGGGCCCGCCACGCCGAACCCAACCACCGCGTCGCCGACCGTCTCACCGAGCTCCTCTCCGGCCATCTCGACCGCGAGCCCGACGAGGACCTGCGCCGCGTCTTCCTCGTCGCCGTCGAGACCGCCGACACCCTCGTCCACCTGGCGTTCCGGGTCGCGCCCGAGGGGGACCGGCGGATCATCGACGAGGCCCGGGAGATGCTGCGGGCCTACTTGGCCCGGGCGCTCGACTGACTCCGCTCCCCACAAGGCCTCCCCGCCGTCCATACCGGTCGGTATGCTCGGGCGCGTCAGCGCGTCACCGTAGCCGCCGCCCCCGGGAGGACCCGTGTCCCGCACCGCCCTGCGTATCTGTCCCCTGTGTGAGGCCACCTGCGGCCTGACCCTCACCATCGAGGGGACGCGCGTCACCCACGCCCGCGGGGACCGCGACGACGTGTTCAGCCGGGGGTTCATCTGCCCCAAGGGGGCCTCCTTCGGTGCCCTCGACTCCGACCCCGACCGGCTGCGCACGCCGCTGGTGCGCCGGGACGGCGAGCTGCGCGAGGCCACCTGGGAGGAGGCCTTCGACGCGGTCGCCGCCGGTATCCGGCCCGTCGTGGAGCGCCACGGCCCGAACTCCGTCGGGGTCGTCCTCGGCAACCCCAACGTGCACACCATGGCCGGTGCCCTCTACCCGCCGGTCCTGCTCGCCGGGCTCGGCACCCGCAGCGTCTTCACCGCCTCCACGGTCGACCAGATGCCCAAGCACGTCTCCAGCGGCCTGCTCTTCGGCGACGCGAACGCCATCCCCGTGCCCGACCTCGACCACACCGACCACCTGCTCCTGATCGGCGCCAACCCCCTGGAGTCCAACGGCAGTCTGTGCACCGCCGCCGACTTCCCGGGCAAACTCAAGGCGCTCAAGGCCCGGGGCGGCAGGCTCGTCGTGATCGACCCGCGGCGCACCCGCACCGCCGGGCTCGCCGACCGGCACATCGCGATCCGGCCCGGCACCGACGCGCTGCTGCTGGCGGCGATGGCACGGGTGCTCTTCGACGAAGACCTCGTCGCCCCCACCCCGCACGTCCAAGACGTCGAGGAACTGTCCGATGCCCTCAGGGAGTTCACCCCCGAGGCCGTCGCCGAGGCCTGCGACGTCGAGGCGGGCGTCATCCGCGCCCTCGCCCGTGACCTCGCCGCCGCCCCGACCGCCGCCGTCTACGGCCGGATCGGCAGCTGCACCGTCGCGCACGGCACCCTCGCCAGCTGGCTCGTCGACGTGCTGAACATCCTCACCGGCAACCTCGACCGGCCCGGCGGCGCGCTCTTCCCGCAGGCCGCCACCGACAAGACCCCCCGCCCCGCCGGACCCGGACGCGGCTTCGCCCTCGGGCGCTGGCACTCCCGGGTGAGCCGGCACCCCGAGGCCAAGGGCGAACTGCCGTTGTCGGCCCTGGCGGAGGAGATCGACACCGCCACCGAAGAGGGCGAGCCGGTCCGCGCGCTCATCGCCGTCGCCGCCAACCCCGTGCTCTCCGCGCCCGACGGCGACCGGCTCGACAAGGCGCTCGCCTCGCTCGACTTCATGGTCAGCGTCGACCCGTACCTCAACGAGACCTCGCGCCACGCCCACGTGGTCCTGCCCCCGCCGCCGCCCTCCCAGAGCCCGCACCACGACTTCGCCTTCAACACCCTCGCCGTCCGCAACCAGGTCCGCTACACCCGCCCCGCCGTCCCCCTGGAGCCGGGCCGCATGGCCGAGACGGAGATCCTGGCCCGGCTGATCCTCGCCGTGACCGGCATGGCCGGGGCCGACCCCGGAGCCGTCGACGAGATGGTCATCGGCCAGACGCTCGGCAAGGCGGTCCGGGAGCCCCACTCGCCCGTGCACGGCCGCGATCCGCAGGAGCTGGCCGCCGCGCTCACCGGCGACACCGGCCCCGAGCGACGGCTCGACATGATGCTGCGCCTCGGCCCCTACGGCGACGGCTTCGGCGCCCGGCCGGACGGACTCGGTCTGGACAAGCTCCTCGCGCACCCGCACGGCATCGACCTCGGCCCGCTCGCAGCCCGCCTGCCGCAACCGCTGAAGACCCGCAGCGGAAAGGTGGAGCTGCTGCCCGAGCCGATCGCCGCCGACCTGCCCCGCCTGCGCGCGGCCCTCGCCGACCGCCCCGGGGGACTCGTCCTGGTCGGCCGCCGCCATCTGCGCTCCAACAACAGCTGGATGCACAACGTGCCCGCCCTCACCGGCGGCTCCAACCGCTGCACCCTGCACCTCCACCCCGAGGACGCCGAGCGGCTGGGCGTCGAGGACGGGGCCGCCGTGCGCGTCAAGGGCGCCGGGGGAGAGGTCACCGCACCCGCCGAGGTCACGGACGCGATCCGTCCCGGGGTCGTGAGCCTGCCGCACGGATGGGGCCACAACCGTCCCGGCACCCGTCTGAGCCACGCCTCCACCGACCCCGGGGTCAACGTCAACCAGCTCCTCGACGGCCGGCTGCTC
This sequence comes from Streptomyces sp. NPDC050674, assembly GCF_040654575.1. Taxonomy (NCBI): domain Bacteria; kingdom Bacillati; phylum Actinomycetota; class Actinomycetes; order Kitasatosporales; family Streptomycetaceae; genus Streptomyces; species Streptomyces sp. NPDC050674. The sequence continues at coordinate 195,606 of NZ_JBFAIG010000012.1, read as the reverse complement.
GACCCGCTGTCGGGCAACGCGGTCCTCAACGCAGTGCCGGTCGAGGTGACCCCCGCGACGGCCCCGGAAGGTGCCTCCATGACCGAAAAGCTCACCGCTCTGACCTGAGCAAAGCTGTGACCAGCAGTTTTGCGCTTATTGCTCGCACGTCAACGTCTTGTTAACGCTGCTTGAACGGACCTAACGTCTCGGACACCGCCGGCCCTGGTGGGAGTTCAAGGGCGAACGTTAGGTATCCACTCATGCTGACCATCCTCGGCTTCGCCATGATCGCGACCTTCCTGGTCCTGATCATGATGAAGAAGATGTCGCCGATCGCGGCGCTCGTGCTGATTCCCGCATTGTTCTGCGTGTTCGTCGGCAAGGGCGCCAAGCTCGGCGACTACGTCATCGACGGCGTGACCAGCCTCGCCCCCACCGCGGCGATGCTCATGTTCGCGATCGTCTACTTCGGCGTGATGATCGACGTCGGTCTCTTCGACCCGATCGTCCGCGGCATCCTCAAGTTCTGCAAAGCAGACCCGATGCGGATCGTCGTCGGCACCGCCGTGCTCGCCGCGATCGTGTCGCTGGACGGCGACGGCTCGACGACCTTCATGATCACCGTCTCGGCGATGTACCCGCTGTACAAGCGCCTGAAGATGAGCCTGGTCGTGATGACCGGTGTCGCCGCCATGGCCAACGGCGTGATGAACACCCTCCCCTGGGGCGGCCCGACCGCCCGCGCCGCGACCGCGCTGAAGCTCGACGCCAGCGACATCTTCGTCCCGATGATCCCGGCGCTCCTGGTCGGCCTGCTCTTCGTCTTCGTCCTGTCCTACGTGCTGGGTGTGCGCGAGCGCCGGCGCCTGGGCGTGCTGACCCTCGACGAGGTGCTGGTGGAGGAGAAGGAGACCGAGACGGTCCTCGTCGGCGCCGGCGGCTCCGGCGACGGCAAGGTCTCGATGCGCAAGGGCGGCACGGCCGCCGCGGGTGGCGCGGGCTCCGGCACGGACGCCCCCGCGGGGACCACCGGCCCGGAGAGCTCCGCCGAGGACGACGGCTTCCAGGGCCTCGACCCGAACCGGGCCACCCTGCGCCCCAAGCTCTACTGGTTCAACGCGCTGCTCACGGTCACCCTGCTCACCGCCATGATCATGGAGTGGCTGCCGATCCCGGTGCTGTTCCTGATCGGCGCCGCGCTCGTCCTCTCGGTGAACTTCCCCCACATCCCCGACCAGAGGGCCCGCCTGGCCGCCCACGCCGACAACGTCCTGAACGTCTCCGGCATGGTCTTCGCCGCCGCCGTCTTCACCGGCGTCCTCCAGGGCACCGGCATGGTCGACCACATGGCCAAGTGGATGGTGGACGTCATCCCCGGCAGCATGGGCCCGCACATGGCCCTGGTCACCGGCATCCTGAGCCTGCCGCTCACCTACTTCATGTCCAACGACGGCTTCTACTTCGGTGTCCTGCCCGTCCTCGCCGAGGCCGGTGCCGCGCACGGCGTCACCCCGCTGGAGATGGCCCGCGCCTCGCTGGTCGGCCAGCCGCTGCACATGTCCAGCCCGCTCGTCCCGGCCGTCTACGTCCTGGTCGGCATGGCGAAGGTGGAGTTCGGCGACCACACGAGGTTCGTCGTGAAGTGGGCCGCCCTCACCTGCCTGGTCATCCTCGGCGCGGGCATGCTCTCCGGGATCATCTGAGCCACCTCATGGAGGACGTCAATGTGAGGCCCGGTGGGAACCGCGGCTGGCTGCTCCGCCTCGTCATCGCCTTCTCCTTCGCGCAGGGGGCGGTGTCGATGGCCCGGCCCGCCGTCTCCTACCGGGCCCTCGCGCTGGGCGCGGACGAACGCGCGATCGGTGTGATCGCCGGTGTGTACGCGCTGCTGCCCCTGTTCGCCGCCGTGCCGCTGGGCCGTCGCACCGACCACGGCCGCTGCGCGCCCCTGCTGCCGGTCGGCGTGGTCCTGATATCCGGCGGCTGCGCCCTCAGCGGGATCGCCGGCTCCCTGTGGACGATGGCCGTGTGGAGCGGGGTGATGGGCCTCGGGCACCTGTGCTTCGTCATCGGCTCCCAGTCCCTCGTCGCCCGCCAGTCCGCGCCGCACGAACAGGACCTCAACTTCGGCCACTTCACCATCGGGGCCGCACTCGGCCAGCTGGTCGGCCCGGTCGCCGCGGGCGCGCTGATCGGCGGCGAGGACATGGCCGGCAGCAGCACCCTCGCCCTGATCGTGGCCGGCGCCACCGCGGCCGTGGCGTTCACCTCGCTGTGGCGCATCGAGCACCGCCGCACGGCCTCCACGGCCCGGCCGGACAAGGGCGACCGCATCCCGGTCGGGGGCATCCTGCGCGCCCGGGGGGTACCGGCGGGCATCTTCATCAGCCTCGCCGTGCTGTCCGCCACCGACATCCTCACCGCCTACCTTCCGGTGGTCGGCGAACACCGGGGCATCGCGCCGTCGGTGATCGGCCTCCTGCTCAGTCTGCGCGCGGCGGCGACGATCGCCTGCCGCATGGTGCTGACGCCCCTGCTGCGGCTGCTCGGCCGGACCCTGCTGCTGACGCTCACCTGCCTGCTGGCGGCACTGCTGTGCACGGGCATCGCGCTGCCGCTGCCGGTGTGGGCGCTCGCACTGCTGCTGGCCGTGCTCGGCTTCTGCCTCGGGGTCGGTCAGCCGCTGTCCATGACGACGGTCGTCCAGGCCGCCCCCGACGACGCCCGCTCCACGGCCCTGGCCCTGCGTCTGACCGGCAACCGGCTCGGTCAGGTCGCCGCACCAGCCGGGGCCGGGCTGATCGCCGGAGTCGCGGGCGCGGCGGCGCCGTTCGTGATGCTCGGCGGGCTGTTGCTGCTGTCGTCCGCGGTCGCCGTGCGGTCGCGACGACGGGAGCCGCCGGAGTCTGAGGATGAGGCAGAGGTGGAGGCAGAGCTGGAGGAGGCGGAGGACGGCTCCAAGACGCCCGAGGACGAGGCCCGCGGGGCGCGAAAAGGCCTGCCGAGTGCGGGGGCGCTGCGCCGGAAGAGCGATATCTGACGCGTCTTAGGGCGGTGCTGCCGCCTTTTCGGTGGTCGGGTGACAGAGAGTCAGATGACGAGGTGTTTGTATGTAAATCATCTGACTGGGAGGCATGTTCATGCCCGTCGTACCCCTCGCGCGCAGTGCCGGCGCCCGCACCGCCGTCGTCGCCGCCCTCACCCTCGCAGGGACCGCCCTGAGCGGGGTGTCCGCCGTCGCCGCTCCCATCCCGGGGGACAACGGAGACGTCAAGATCCACGCCAGCACGACGGCCGCGGCCAATCAGCGCAACGACCCGAAGGTCTGCGACTTCTACCTCGCCGCGTTCAACTTCGACGCGGGCGAGAAGGTCAACTGGACCATCCAGACCCAGCCCGAGGTCCCGGGCGGGGCCACGCGCACCGGCACCTTCACCGCCGACGCGACCGGCAAGGGCCGCACCACGGCCGTCGACCTGCCCAACGGGCAGTACAAGCTGACCTGGCTCACCGACCAGGCCCACGGCGCCGGCAAGTTCAAGGTGTTCAAGGTCGACTGCCCGACCTCCAAGCCGACGACACCGGTCGGCGGCCCGCCGGCCGGCGGTGGCGGCATCGCCCGTGGTGAGGCTTTCACACCGGTCACCGGCGCGGCCGCGGTCGGCCTGGCAGCCGTCGCCGGGACGGTCTGGTTCCGGCTCCGTCGCCGCCCCGATGGCGCCGCGTAGGCCGGGTTCCACGGATCGCTCCGCCCGGGCGGGTCAGGGCGGTGGCGCGCTCGGGCCGGACGCCGGGCCGGTGAGGCGCAGGGGCGGTGCCGCAGCCGGCGCCGCCCCTGCGGCGCGGCGTGGGGCCGGTGACGGTTCGGGCGACGCGCCCTCGGAGCGACGCGGGAAGGGTTCCGGTTCCGCCCGTGCGCTGTCGGGGCGGCGCACGGGCGGAACCGGGGCCGCCCCGGATCCCGTGGGGCCACGGGGAGCTGCCGCCGGAGCCGGGGTGAGGCGCGGGGGCGATTCCGGATTCGCCGCGCCTCCAGTGGCCCGGCGAGGTGCCGGTGCCGCTCGCGTGCCGTCGGGGCGGCGTGGGGCAGGGAGGGCCGCGGAGGCCGGGTTCCGGCGTGGGGCAGGGACGGTCGCGGCGACGCGGTTTCGGCATGGGGCCGGGACGGTCGCGGAGGCCGGGTTCCGGCGCGGCGCCGGGGCTGCGGCCGTCCCCGTGGTCCGGCGTGGTTCCGGCTCCGGCTCCGGCAACGGCACCGTTCCTCCCGGACGTTCCTCCCTGTCCGCCGACGTCCCCGGGGCGTGGTCCGGGCGGTCCCGCAGGCCCTGGTACAGGAGGCGTGCCTTCCGGCTGACGCGGACGATCGTGATGGCCGTCTCGCTGCTGCTGGTGGTGGGGGTCTGCTGGAACCGGGGCGACGAGCCGAGCGGCACGGTCACGGCCCTCCCACCCGACTTCACCACGGCCGCCCATCCGGCCGGTTCCGGCACGGGTACCGCCGCCCTGGCGGGAGCCCCCGGCGCAGGTGCCCGGCCGGGAATCCCCGACGCGGGCGAGGGCGCCGCGTCCGGAACCCCCGGTACGGGCAAGGGCGCCGCATCCGGAACCCCCGGTACGGGCAAGGCTGCCGCGTCCGGAACCCCCGGTACGGGCAAGGGCGCCGCATCCGGAGCCCCCGGCAGAACCGTCCCGCCGGGAACCTCCGGCGCAACCAAGGCCGCCCCACCGGGCGCCCCCGCCCCCCGCGTCGCCACCCCTCCACCCCGCTCGACCGCACCCGGCTCCCACCCCCGCACGCCCCCACCCCAGGCACCCGCGACCCCCAAGGCCGACGCCCCTGCCACCGCGCCTCGTGCCCAGGGACCCCGGCCGCCCCGGTCCTCCACCCCCGGGCTCCGTAAGGGCAGCCCCGCGCACGCCGACCGCCCCGCAGCCGCCGCCCCGCGCCCCGCCCCCCGGCGTGCCGCCCCCGCCGCCCGCAAGCCCCGCCCCCCGGCAGGCCTCCGGCCGCTGCCCCGTTCCCGGGCCACCCGCCTCCTCATCCCCTACCTCCGTCTCGACGCCCCGGTCATGGACCTCGGCCTCGACCGCGACCGGCGCCTCACCGCGCCCCCGGACGACGACCCCGAGCTCGTCGGCTGGTACCGGCACGGTCCCTCGCCCGGGGAACAGGGCACCGCCGTGGCCGTCGGGCATCTGGACACGGACAGCGGGCCCGCGGTCTTCGCCGGGCTGACCGAACTGAGACGAGGCCGCCTCATCAAGGCCCGCCGCGCCGACGGACGGACCGCCGTCTACACGGTCGACAAGATCAAGTCGTACGAGAAGGCCGACTTCCCGAGCCAGGAGGTGTACGGCGCCCGGGGACGCCCCGAGCTGCGCCTGATCACCTGCGGCGGCAGCTACGACCGCAGGAAGGGTTACTCCGGGAACTTGGTCGTCTTCGCCCACCTCACCGGCGTCCGCTGACCCCCGGCCGGCCCCGGACGACGGCTGAACGGAGCCGTCCGCTTTCTCACCAGCTGGACCGAAGCCCTCGATCACGCCCGGCGTCTTCCCCGCGCCGCACACATTCCGTTAACTTCCGTGACGCACAGCCCCGTACGGCCCGTACGGGGCTTCCGACCGCGGAGCACCAGCGCCCTGATGACCCCTCGGGGGCCCCTCATGACACGCGCCATCTCCCTCCAGGACGTGAGCAAGTCCTACACGCGGGGTGTCCGCGTCGTGGACCGCCTGTCGCTGGACATCGCGCCCGGCGAGTTCCTCGTGCTGCTCGGTCCGTCCGGCTGCGGCAAGTCGACCGTGCTCCGAATGATCGCCGGGCTGGAGGAGATCGACGAGGGCCGGCTGCTGCTCGACGGCGAGTACGCCAACGATCTGCCGCCGTCCGGCCGGGACATGGCGATGGTCTTCCAGAACTTCGCCCTCTACCCGAACATGACCGGCCGCGCCAACATCGGCTTCCCGCTGCGCTTCGAGGACCCGGCCGCGGATCCCCGCCCCCGTGTCGACGCCACCGCCCGCATGCTCGGCATCGAGGAGCTCCTCGACCGCCTCCCCGCTCAGCTCTCCGGCGGCGAACGCCAGCGCGTGGCCATGGGCCGGGCCATCGCCCGCCACCCCTCCGCCTTCCTCATGGACGAGCCGCTGTCCAACCTCGACGCCAAGCTCCGCACCCATCTGCGGGCCGAGATCTCGCGGCTGACGAAGGAACTGGGCGTCACGACGATCTACGTCACCCACGACCAGGCCGAGGCGATGTCGCTGGGCGACCGGGTCGCCGTGCTGCGCGGCGGGGTGCTCCAGCAGGTCGACACCCCCCGCGCGGTCTACGCGCTGCCCAGCAACGTCTTCGTCGCCACCTTCATCGGCACCCCGCGCATCAACCTGCTGCGCGGCCTGGTCCGCGCCCCGCTCGACGGGGCGATGACCATCAGCCTGGGCAAGCAGTTCCTGCGCCTGCCCGAACCGCTCTCCCCGGACCATCAGTTGCTGCGTGTGCAGCAGGGCCGCGAGGTCATCGTCGGGCTGCGCTCGGAGGCGGTGCGGATCGCGCCCAAGTTCTGGGCTTCGCTCGGACAGGGGGCGCCCCCCTGGCACAGTGCGGTCCGCCCCTGGGAGGTGCCGATCACCGGCCTGGTCGAGCACGTGGAGTTCCAGGGGCACGAGATCCTCGTCCACTTCGACACCGGCTCCAGCCCCGCGGTCGTCCCGGAGCTGGAGGCCCCGCGCCCGCGTCCCGGCCGTCCGGCCCGGCGGCGCCGCCGCGAGGTCTCCGCCCTCACCCGTCTGCGGGAGCGGACCGGAGCCGGCCGGGCCGGGCCCGTGGTGGAGCTGGAGCACCCCGGCGACGCCGATCCCCGTCCCGCGGCCGCCGAACCCCGGCTGCCCGGCGACCTCATCGTCCGCACCACCCCGGACCTGGCCCTCCGGCACGGCATGCAGGTGCCGCTCCTGGTCGACCTCGCCCACCTGTTCGTCTTCGACCAGCGCGGCGACCGCATCTGCCCGAGCCCGGCGCATCTGCCCGACCTCGAGGAGTGAGCAGCCGCACACCCGGGCCGGGCCCCGGCCGTGCTGTGATGACCGGGACCGGGTGCGCCCGGCACCCCGCGATGTCTGGCGCCATAAAACTATCGCCGCTAGTTTATGTGTCGGACGACGACGCCCCGCCCCGGAGGAAGCGCGATGAAGGCACACGACGGCATGTACATCGGGGGCGCCTGGCGCCCCGCCGCCGGCCAGGACGTGATCGAGGTCGTGAACCCGGTCGACGAGCAGATCATCGGCACGGTCCCGGCGGGCACCGCCGAGGACGTCGACGCCGCCGTACGGGCCGCCCGCGCCGCCCTGCCGGCCTGGGCCGCCACCCCGCCCGCCGAGCGCGCGGCGCGCCTGTCCGCACTGCGGGACGTGCTGGCCGCCCGCGCGGACGAGATCGCCGAGACCGTCACGGCCGAACTCGGCTCGCCGCTGAAGTTCTCGCAGGCCGTCCACGCGGCCGTGCCGATCGCGGTCGCGGGCTCCTACGCCGAGCTGGCGGGCACGTACGCCTTCGAGGAGAAGACCGGCAACTCCGTCGTGCACCACGAGCCGATCGGCGTCGTGGCCGCGATCACCCCCTGGAACTACCCGCTTCACCAGATCGTCGCCAAGGTCGCGCCGGCCCTCGCGGCCGGCTGCACGGTCGTGGTGAAGCCCGCCGAGGACACCCCGCTCGTCGCCCGGCTCTTCGCCGGCGCCGTGCACGAGGCCGGGGTCCCGGCGGGCGTCTTCAACCTGGTCACCGGCCTCGGCCCGGTCGCCGGCCAGGCCCTCGCCGAGCACCCCGGCGTCGACCTGGTCTCCTTCACCGGCTCGACCGCCGTCGGCCGCCGGATCGCCGCGATCGCCGCCGGACAGATCAAGAAGGTCGCCCTCGAACTGGGCGGCAAGTCCGCCAACGTCATCCTGCCGACCGCCGACCTGGCCAAGGCCGTCAACGTCGGCGTCGCCAACGTCATGTCCAACTCCGGGCAGACGTGCAGCGCCTGGACGCGGATGCTGGTCCACCGCGAGCAGTACGACGAGGCCGTCGAGCTCGCCGCCGCCGCGGCGGCCAAGTACGGCGAGCGCATCGGCCCGGTCGTCAACGCCACGCAGCTCGACCGGGTGCGCGGCTACATCGACAAGGGCGTCGCCGAGGGCGCCCGCCTGGTCGCCGGCGGTTCCGAGGCACCGCGCGAGAAGGGCTACTTCGTCAGCCCCACCGTCTTCGCCGACGTCACGCCGGACATGACCATCGCCCAGGAGGAGATCTTCGGCCCGGTCCTGTCGATCCTCGCCTACGAGGACGAGGAGGACGCCCTGCGCATCGCCAACGGCACGGTCTACGGCCTGGCCGGCGCGGTCTGGGCCGGGGACGAGGCCGAGGCCGTGGCCTTCGCGCGCCGGATGGAGACCGGCCAGGTCGACATCAACGGCGGCCGCTTCAACCCCCTCGCCCCCTTCGGCGGCTACAAGCAGTCCGGCGTGGGCCGCGAACTCGGCGTCCACGGCCTGGCCGAGTACCTCCAGACCAAGTCCCTCCAGTTCTAGTCAGGGGAGTCCCTTCCGTCATGGCTGTCCGCGCCGCCGTCCTGCCCGCCGTCGGCTCCCCGCTGGAGATCACCGGCATCGAGCTGCCCGACCCCGGACCCGGCCAGGTCCGCGTCCGGCTCGCCGCCGCCGGGGTCTGCCACTCCGACCTGTCCCTGTCCGACGGCACCATGCGCCTGCCCGTCCCCGCCGTGCTCGGCCACGAGGGCGCCGGCACGGTCGTCAGCGTCGGCGAGGGCGTCACCCACGTCGCGCCCGGCGACGGGGTCGTCCTCAACTGGGCCCCGTCCTGCGGCTCCTGCCACGCCTGCTCGCTCGGCGAGGTGTGGCTGTGCGCCAACGCCCTGGGCGGTGCCGCCGAGGTCTACGCCCGCACCACCGGGGGCACCGACCTCCACCCCGGCCTCAACGTCGCCGCGTTCGCCGAGGAGACCGTCGTTTCCACGTCCTGCGTGCTGCCCGTCCCGGACGGCGTCCCGCTCACCGACGCGGCCCTGCTCGGCTGCGCGGTCCTCACCGGCTACGGCGCCGTCCACCACTCGGCCCGTGTCCGGCGGGGCGAGACGGTGGCGGTGTTCGGGGTCGGGGGAGTGGGCCTCTCCGCGATCCAGGCGGCCCGGATCGCGGGGGCCTCGAAGATCGTCGCGGTGGACGTGTCCGCCGGGAAGGAGGAGCTGGCCCGGGCGGCCGGTGCCACCGACTACCTGGTCGCCTCCGACACCACCGCCCGCGAGATCCGGGGCCTGACCGGCAAGCAGGGCGTCGACGTCGCCGTGGAGTGCGCCGGACGCGCCGTCAGCATCCGCGCCGCCTGGGACTCCACCCGGCGCGGCGGCCGCACCACGGTCGTCGGCATCGGCGGCAAGGACCAGCAGGTCACCTTCAACGCCCTGGAGATCTTCCACTGGGGCCGCACCCTCTCCGGCTGCGTCTACGGCAACTCGAACCCGGCCGAGGACCTCCCGGTGCTGGCCGAACACGTCCGGGCCGGCCGCCTCGACCTCTCCGCCCTGGTGACGGAGCGCATCTCCCTGGACGGCATCCCGGCGGCCTTCGAGAACATGCTGGCGGGCAAGGGCGGCCGGTCCCTGGTCGTCTTCTAGCCCTCTCTCCCGGTGCCCCGGCCTCCTCGCGAGGCCGGGGCCTTCGGCATGCCCGGACCCGCGGTCGATGCCATGTACAGGCAAAAGTCCTGGTGCGCGACCCGTTGACGCACATACCGTCCGGTCAGTACGTTCCCCGGAACCCGCGCCACCCCCCGTTCCGTCCCCCGCACCCCCGGAGCGTGCACCGCATGGACACGGCACCTTCCGCTCAGCCCGTCATCACCACGCCCGCCGTCGGCAACCGCCGCCGGGTGGCCACGGCCGCGGCGCTCGCCTCGGCCGTCGAGTGGTACGACTACTTCGTCTTCGGCATCGCCGCCGCCCTCGTGCTCGGCGACCTCTACTTCCCCGCCGGCAGCTCCACCGCGGGCGTCCTCGCCTCGTTCGCGACCTTCGCCGTCGGCTTCCTCGCCCGGCCCATCGGCGGCATCGTCGCAGGCCACCTCGGCGACCGGCGCGGCCGCAAGCCGATGCTGGTCCTCGCGCTCACGCTGATGGGCGTGGCCACCACCGGCATCGGCCTGCTGCCGACGTACGACACGATCGGCGTGGCAGCGCCGGTCCTGCTCGTCCTGCTGCGGGTGGTGCAGGGCGTCGCCGTCGGCGCCCAGTGGGGCGGCGCGATGCTCCTGGCCACCGAGTACGCCCCGGAGGGCAAACGCGGTGTCTACGGCAGTGTCGTCCAACTCGGCGTCCCCATCGGCGTGGTCACCGCCAACACCGTCTTCCTGCTGGCCGGTGCCCTCACCACCGACTCGGCGTTCGCGGCCTGGGGCTGGCGCGTGCCGTTCCTGGTCGGCCTGCTGGTGCTCGGCCTGGCCTGGTACATCCACACCCGCGTCGAGGAGACCCCGGCGTTCCGCGAGGCCGAGCGGGCGCTGGCCGAGAAGGAGAAGTCCGAGCAGAGCTCGCCGCTGCGCACCGTCCTGCGCGGCCACCTGGGCACGGTGTTCCTGGCCGGGGGCTCCTTCGCCGTGAACACCGCCACCTTCTACATCCTGATCACCGGAGTCCTCGACTACACGACCCGCGAGCTCGACATGGACAAGGGCGCGGTGCTCACGGTCTCGCTCTGCGTCAGCCTCACCCAGCTCGTGCTGATCCCGGCCTCCGCCGCCCTGTCCGACCGCGTCGGACGCATCCGGATCTACGCCCTCGGCGCGACCGGCATCGCCCTGTGGGCCGTCCCTCTCTTCCTCCTGATCGACACCGGTTCGCTGTTGTGGCTGGCCGTGGGCACGTTCGTCGCCAGCTGCTTCCTGAGCATCATGTACGGCCCCCAGGCCGCCCTGTTCGCCGAGCTGTTCACGCCCGAGATGCGCTACACCGGCGCCTCCCTCGGCTACCAGATCGCGGCCGTCGCGGGAGGTGGGCTCGCGCCCTTCGTGATGGTGCTGCTGCTGGAGACGACGGGCACGTCGATGGCCGTGTCCGGGTACATCGTCCTGCTCTCGGTGATCGCCCTGGTGTCGATCAAGATCCTCGCGGACCGGGCGCGGGCGGCCGAGACGAAGACGCCGCCGGACGCCGAGCCCGGCCCGTGGACGGATGCGGGGTCAGCGGGCTGAGTCCGGGGTGTGCTCGGGCCGTGGCTCCGCGACCGCTCCCGGATCCACGGCCCGGGCCGCCGCCCGCGACCGCGACCGGGACACCGCCACGCCCGCCAGGCACAGCGCGCCACCGGCCAGCGTGAGCAGCCCCGGCACCTCGCCGAGGAACAGCCAGGACATCAGGACGACCAGCGCGGGAGCCGCGTAGGTCGTCGCGCCCATCCGGCTCGCGGTCGTCCTGGACAGGGCGTACGCCCATGTCGTGAAGGCGAGGGCGGTCGGGAAGACGCCCAGGTAGAGCATGTTGAGCGTCGCGGAGACCGGCGCGTCACCGGCCTGCCGGACGAGCTGTCCGGCGAACGGCAGGCACAGCACCGCACCGACCAGGCACCCGAACGTCGTCACCTGCAACGGGCTCGCCGTGCCCAGGGCCGGCTTCTGCGCCACGACGCCACCGGCGTAGGCGATCGCCGCCAGCAGGCACAGCACCACCCCGAGCACCGAGGAACCGCCCTCGCCCGACATCGACAGCCCCACCGTCACGGCGCCGGCGAACGACACCGCCATCCCCGCCAGCAGCCGCGGCGGCATGGGGTCGCCGAGCAGCCGGGCACCGAGCAGCGCGATCAGGATCGGACCGGTGTTCACGACCAGGGCGGCCGTCCCCGCGTCGACCTGCTGCTCGCCCCAGTTGAGGGCCACCATGTAGAAGCCGAACCAGAGCAGGCCCGAGATCGCGATCCCGCGCCAGGCCGAGCGCGGCGGCAGCCCCTCCCGCCGCAGCAGGCAGATCACCCCCAGCGTCAGCGATCCGGCCAGCAGCCGTCCGAGCGCCAGGGCACCCGGCGCGTAGGCGTCGCCCGCGCTGCGGATCGAGACGAAGGCGGACGCCCACAGCACGACGGTGACCGCGGCCGCCCCTGCGGCCAGCAGCTCCGCCCTGCGTTCGGGGCGGGTGGGGGAGGTGTTCGACATCATGCTCCCGAGGCTAGGAGGGAAAAGGGCCAGAATGCTCGCGGATTTCGGACGGTGCACGGCGCGCGGCCGGAACGGCGCCGTGGGTGATCGGGGGGCGTGGGTCGGGATGGGGTGTGTGCGGTCGAATGGCGCCGTGCGTGATCGGAGGGGCGTCGGGCGCCGCGCGGCCGGAACGGCGCCGTGGGCAATCGGAGGGGCGTCAGGTCGGGCGGGGCGCCGCAGCCGGAACGGCGCCGTGGGCGATCGGGGGGCGTCGGGTCGGATGGGCGCCGCGCGGCCGGAACGGCGCCATGGGCGATCGGACAGGTGTCAGGTCGGGCGGTGCACGGCGCGCGGCCGGAACGGCGCCGTGGGTGATCGGAGGGCGTCGGGTCGCATGGGGTGCCGTGCCGTGCCGTGGCGGGTCGGATGCGGTGCCGTGCGCCGCTACCGGAGCGTCGCCGGCTGTACGCCCAGCAGGTCGGAGAGGGCGCGTTCACCGGCCGCCGTCACTTTCACGGCCCGCTCGGAGCCGATGCGCACGCACCACCCGGTGTCCAGGGCGTGCCGGCACAGCGCCGCGCCCGCGACACCCGCGAGATGGGGACGGCGCTCGGTCCAGTCGAGACAGGCCCGGGCCAGAGGACGCCGGCCCCGCCGCTGGAGCCCGATGCCGGCCGACGCGAACCACGCCAGCCCCGCGTCGGTGAGCGCGAACCCCGTCTCCTGCTCCAGCAGCCCGCGCACCGTCAGCGCGTCGGTGACCGCGATGCCGAGCCGCCCGGCGAGATGGTCGTAGCAGGTGCGGCCCCGGGCCATGGCCGAACCGGCGCTCGACTCCCGCAGGTTGCGCGGTCCGGCGGCCGCGGAAGGCGCGACCTGGGCGGCCAGGTCCTCCACGAGCTGGGCGACCCGGGCGTCGGCCAGCCGGACGTAGCGGTGCCGGCCCTGCCGTTCCTCAGCGAGCAGCCCGCCCGCGACGAGGCGGCTCAGGTGCTCGCTCAGGGTCGACGCGGCGACCCCCGCGTGCCGGGCGAGTTCGCTCGCGGTCCAGGCCCGCCCGTCGAGCAGCGCCAGCAGGCACGCCGCCCGGGTCTCGTCCGCGAAGAGCGCGGCGAGCCGGGCCAGTGCCGTGGCCTGCGGATCCCTCGTCGTCATGCCCCCAGCATGGAACACGGACCGTTCGGCCGTCGCCGAAGTGTCGCTACGCCCTGCGGCGCACCTGCTCGTACTGGCGTGCCAGCCCGTCCAGCAGGGCCGTCAGCCCCGTCTCGAAGGCGCGCTCGTCGATCTTCTCCTGCTGTTCGGCGAGGAGGTGGGCCTGCTGGAGGTGGGGGTAGTCGGCGGGGTCGTAGGCGCTCGCGTCGTCCACGAAGCCGCCGGCGAAGGAGCCGAGCGCGGAGCCCATCACGAAGTACCGCATCAGCGCGCCGATGGAGGTGGCCTGCGCGGGCGGCCAGCCCGCGGCGACCATCGCGCCGTAGACGGCGTCCGCGAGGCGCAGTCCGGCCGGGCGGCGGCCGGGACCGCGGGCCAGCACGGGGACGATGTTCGGGTGCTCGCGCAGGGCGGCCCGGTAGGAGACGGCCCAGTCGTGCAGCGCGCCGCGCCAGTCCCGGCCGTCCTGGAACATCGACAGGTCCACCTGGCCGCTCACCGAGTCAGCGACCGCCTCGAGGATCTCGTCCTTGGTGCGGAAGTGGTTGTACAGCGAGGGCCCGCTGACCCCCAGTTCGGCGGCGAGCCGCCGCGTGGAGACGGCGGCCAGGCCCTCCGCGTCCACGAGCGCGCGGGCCGTCTCGACGATCCGGTCGGTGCTGAGCAAGGGCTTGCGCGGTCGGGCCATGGCGCACATAGTAGGGCTGCGCACAGAAACTAGCAGTGCTAATTTAAATGTACGGCTTTCAATGGGGTGACCTGTGGTGAATCTGGAGCTCAGCGAGGAGCAGAGCGCGGTCCGGCAGCTCGCGCGGGACTTCACGGAGCGCGAGATCACCCCGCACGTCGTCGCCTGGGACCGCGCCGAGGAGGTCGACCGGGCGATCGTCAAGAAGCTCGGGGAGGTCGGCTTCCTGGGCCTGACGATCGACGAGGAGTACGGCGGCTCCGGCGGCGACCACCTCGCGTACTGCCTGGTCACGGAGGAGCTGGGCCGGGGGGACTCGTCCGTGCGCGGCATCGTCTCCGTCTCCCTCGGGCTCGTCGCCAAGACCGTCGCGGCCTGGGGGAGCGAGGAGCAGAAGCGGCGCTGGCTGCCGGGGCTGACCTCCGGCGAGTCGGTCGGCTGCTTCGGCCTGACCGAGCCCGGCACCGGCTCGGACGCGGGCAGTCTCACGACCCGGGCGGTGCGGGACGGCGACGACTACGTCATCAACGGCCACAAGATGTTCATCACCAACGGCACCTGGGCCGATGTCGTCCTGCTCTTCGCCCGCTCCACCGACGCCCCCGGCCACAAGGGCGTCTCCGCCTTCCTCGTCCCGGCGGACACGCCCGGCCTGACCCGCCGCACCGTCCACGGCAAGCTCGGGCTGCGTGGCCAGGCCACCGCCGAACTCGCCCTGGAGGACGTGCGCGTCCCGGCCTCCGCGCTGCTGGGGGAGGAGGGCAAGGGCTTCTCGATCGCCATGTCGGCCCTCGCCAAGGGCCGGATGTCGGTCGCCGCCGGTTGTGTCGGCATAGCCCAGGCGGCACTGGACGCGGCCGTGCGGTACGCGGGGGAGCGCGAGCAGTTCGGCAGGACCATCGCCCACCACCAGCTCGTCCAGGAACTGCTCAGTGACATCGCCCTGGACGTCGACGCGGCCCGGCTGCTGACCTGGCGGGTCGCCGATCTGATCGACCGGGGCCGGCCGTTCGCCGTCGAGTCCTCCAAGGCCAAGCTGTTCGCCTCGGAAGCCGCCGTCCGCGCCGCGAACAACGCGCTCCAGGTCTTCGGCGGCTACGGCTACATCGACGAGTACCCGGCGGGCAAGCTGCTGCGGGACGCCCGTGTGATGACCCTCTACGAGGGCACGAGCCAGATCCAGAAGCTGGTCATCGGGCGGGCGCTGACCGGGGTCTCGGCGTTCTGAGTACCTCTCTGAGTACCTCGGCGGATGTGGCGCGGGCCACGTCCGCCGATGCTTGCCCCCATGAGTGAGACACCGGGCAAGCAGCAGAACACGGCCGCCTTCTACGGCCAGGCCGTCGCCTCCTTCGCCGTCGCCATGGCGGCCACCGCCGTCGGCATCTACCAGCTGAGCGCCGACGCCTGGGTGCGGGGCTTCCTCGCCATCGCCGTCCTGTACCTGGTCACCTCGTCCTTCACGCTGGCCAAGGTGATCCGGGACCGGCAGGAGGGCGCGACTGCCTCGTACGCCCCGTTCGAGAAGCGCTGAGCGGCCTCGCTAAGCGCTCGCTCACCTTCGGCGGTATGGTGTTCCTCCTGCCAGTGGAGAGGGGCGAGCGATGAGTACGGCGGAGGAGACGGCCGGCGGCGAGGCGCAGGCGTGGGGCGAGGTCACGCCCGACGCGGCGCGGCGGCTGCTGGTCGCCGCGGTGGAGGCCTTCGCCGAGCGTGGCTACCACGCCACGACGACCCGTGACATCGCGGGCCGTGCCGGGATGAGCCCGGCCGCGCTCTACATCCACTACAAGACCAAGGAAGAGCTGCTGCACCGCATCAGCAGGATCGGGCACGAGAAGGCCCTGGAGATCCTGCGGACGGCGTCCCGGCGCGAGGGCAGCCCCACCGAGCGGCTCGCCGACGCGGTCAGCTCCTTCGTGCGCTGGCACGCGGGCGGGCGCACCACCGCGCGGGTCGTGCAGTACGAACTCGACTCGCTGGGGCCCGACGCCCGCGCCGAGATCCTCGCGCTGCGGCGCAAGGTCGACGCGGAGGTGCGCGGGATCATCGAGGAGGGCGCCCGGTCGGGCGAGTTCGAGGTCATCGACGTGCACGGCACGACGCTGGCCGTGCTGTCGCTCTGCATCGACGTGGCGCGGTGGTTCAACGTCGACGGGCCGCGCACGCCGGACGAGGTCGGCGAGCTGTACGCCGACCTCGTGCTGCGGATGGTGGGGGCCCGGACCCGCGAGGCGTGAGCCCGGCGCGGTTCTCAGAAGTAGTAGCGCGCCACCGACTCGGCGACGCAGACCGGCTTGTCGCCGCCCTCGCGCTCGACGCTGAAGGCGACGGCCACCTGGACGCCGCCGGGCACCTCGTCGACGGCGCTGATCGTCGCGGTGGCGCGCAGGCGTGAGCCGACGGGGACCGGTGCGGGGAAACGCACCTTGTTCGTGCCGTAGTTGACGCCCATCTTCACGCCCTCGACGGTGATCAGCTGCGGTCCGAACAGGGGCAGCAGCGACAGGGTCAGATAGCCGTGCGCGATGGTGGTGCCGAAGGGGCCCGCGGCGGCCTTCTCCGGGTCGACGTGGATCCACTGGTGGTCGCCGGTGGCCTCCGCGAAGAGGTCGATCCGCTTCTGGTCGATGTCGAGCCAGTCCGTGTACCCCAGTTGCTCGCCCACCGCCGACTTCAGGTCGTCGACGGACGTGAAGATCCTCGGCTCTGCCATGTCTTCCAGGCCTCTCGTGTGCAGGGGGTCTGCGCGCTCATCTCTAAGCGACTGCTTAGCATGGTCGGCCGCACCGGCTGTGTCAACGGACTCGGTAGGGTTCGAGGGGTGCCCCAGATCCCAGAGAAGATCCATGAGCTCACGGTCGGCCAGCTCGCGGCGCGCAGCGGCGCCGCCGTCTCCGCCCTGCACTTCTACGAGTCCAAGGGCCTGATCAGCAGCCGCCGGACCGCGGGCAACCAGCGCCGCTACTCCCGTGACACGCTCCGCCGGGTCGCCTTCATCCGGGCCGCGCAGCGCGTCGGCATCCCCCTGGCCACGATCCGCGACGCGCTCTCGGAACTCCCCGAGGAGCGCACGCCCACCCGGGAGGACTGGGCGCACCTGTCGGAGACCTGGCGCACCGAACTGGAGGAGCGCATCAAGCAGCTGAACCGTCTGCGGGATCACCTCGCCGACTGCATCGGTTGCGGCTGCCTCTCCCTCGACACCTGCGTGCTGTCCAACCCGGACGACGTCTTCGGTGAGCGGCTCACGGGGTCCCGCCTGATGGCCGACAAGGGCCGCCGCGGCTGACCGCCGCTCCGGCTCGCCGCGCCCGGTCAGACCGGAGGCGGGTCCTGCGGCGTGCTCGGGCCCCCGCTTCGGTGCCCGGCCGGCATCCCTCCGTTCCGCCCCCCGCCCAGCCCGTGCTCCGTCAGCCCGGCCGCCACCAACTGCGCGTTGGACCGCGCCCGTCGGCCGTCCGGCAGGGTGAGGACGTCCTCCAGCCCGATCCGTGTGGCCAGCCCCAGCCGGCCCGCGAGGCGCAGCACCGGCCAGGCGCCGCCGTCCTCGCCGTGCAACAGGACCGGGCGTCCGTGCGCGCTCCCGAGGGCGGACAGCAGGGTCCGCGCGGACGCGGCGGCGCTCGGCGGGTCGGTGTCCGTCACCTCCGCCAGCACCCTCAGCACCCTCGGCCCGAGCGGGGAGGCGGCGAACCGCTCCGCCCCGTCGGTCCCGGACCAGATCCCGGCCTCCACGCCCACACCGAGGTCCATGAGCAGGGCGGCCGTCTCCTCGGCGCCCGGCTCGTGCCAGTTGACGGAGGCGTGGTCGGGCAGGACGTCCCACGCGCGGATCCGCGCCAGGCGGGCGGCGGGGTCGGGCTCCGCCCACGCGCCGGTGGTCACACCGACCGGCACCGGTGCCCTCGCCCGGATCGCCGACAGGGTCGGCGCCAGCACCCGCGGCGACAACGTGTCCTGTCCGCAGGGGGTCTTGGGGTGGACATGGATGTCCGTCGCCCCGGCGGCGACGGCCTCGGCGGCCGAGTCGGCCATCGACTCGGGCGTCAGTGGCACGGCCGCGCCGTCAGCGGCCGTCCGTGAACCGTTCAGGCACACCTGCATCATGCCGTCGATGGTGCCAGGCACCACCGGCAGTGGGGGTGCGGCATCCCCGGCGCACCCCCCGCGCACCCGCATCCGTCAAGCCGACACCAGCAACCTCGCCCGCCGGGCGTACGCCAGCGACTCGGGCGTGAGCACGGGGCGCGGCACCAGGATCCCGCAGTCCGCGCAGACCGGACCGGACGAGGGTTCGTGGTCCAGGTCGTACCTCCAGACGAGCTGCTCCCCGCCGCACACCGGGCAGTCCGAGCCCGGTTCACGCTCCAGCGCGGCGATCAGCCGGCGCAGCACCTCGGCCAGCGGTTCACGGGGATGGACCGCCGGGTCGTCGCACCACGCCACGCCGAAACCGCCCCAGGTCAGCCGGTGCCAGTCGTCCACACTGCCCGGCCTGCGCAGTCCGTCGTGCTTCTCCTTCTTGCGGCGCTCGGCGAACTCGACCTCGTAGGCCAGCCAGACCGCCCGCGCCTCCTCCAGCTCGTCCAGCGCGGCCACGAGCCGCACCGGATCGGGGGAGCGGTCCTCGGGACCGAACCCCGCGCGGGAGCACAGGTGGTCCCAGGTCGCCCTGTGTCCGTAAGGAGCGAACCTCTCAAGGCACTTGCGCAGCGAATACCGCCGCAAGGCCAGATCGCACCGCGGATCGCGGACCTGTCTCGCCAGACTTCGGAAACCGGCCATCGTCCTGCACCTCCGTCACACCTGCACCTGTAATCCGGTCACTTCGGCGTCGTCGTACGGACGTCGCCGAATAGACGTATCGACAAGCGAATCGGCTCCATCCGATTTCAAATGGCCTCCATAAGCCGCCCGACGGGACTCGCGAGTCGACTGCCGTGATCCGTGTGCCTGTTGTGCTGACTCCGAAAAGTGACGCCTGTTCATCTTTCAGCCGGGGGATACCGGCGGTAACATCCCGCCCACCCCCGTCGGGAGGAGCCCCCCATGCCACGGCGTGCCCCACGCACCGTTCTCGACAGAATGAGAACTCCCAGCGGAATCCACGGGTTCCTGAAGACAGCATCGGTATGCGCCCTGATCGCAGGTCTCTTGTCGCCGCTTGCCCCGGCTGCCGCCTCGGAAACGGCTTTTCCGCAGGCCACAGCGGCGGTGAACGACCACTGCGGGAAACAGTGTTCGGACATCCTCCCGCCCGGTCAGAACGGCAACGCCACCCTCGCCCAGATCCTCCTCAACCAGGCCTTCGGCACCCAGCCCGAGCACGCCGAGGACCAGCTCGGGCCCTATGCCGACCTGGCCAAGGGTCATGCCGGCCTCACCAACGACAAGATCAACACCTTCTTCAACGACGCCTCCTTCGGGGTCCCCGCCGACCAGGTCGCCTCCACCGTCAAACCCGCCGGGCGCGCTGACGTGACGATCGTCCGGGACAAGAAGACCGGTGTGCCGCACATCACCGGCACCACCCGGTACGGCACCGAGTTCGGGGCCGGCTACGCGGCGGCCCAGGACCGGCTGTGGCTGATGGACGTCTTCCGGCACGTCGGGCGCGGTCAGCTGACCTCCTTCGCGGGCGGAGCGCCCTCCAACCAGGGTCTGGAGCAGCAGTTCTGGCGGCACGCCCCGTACAGCGAGGCCGATCTCCAGGCACAGATCGACAACGCCGTCGCCACCAACGGCGAACGCGGACAGCAAGCCCTCGCCGATGCCAAGGCCTACCTCGACGGCATCAACTCCTACATCGACGCCTCCGACAGCGGGCGCACCTTCCCCGGTGAGTACGTGCTCACCGGGCACAAGGACTCAGTCACCAACGCCGGGACCATCGCGCACTTCAAGATCACCGACCTGGTCGCGCTGGCCTCCGTCATCGGGGCGCTGTTCGGCTCCGGCGGGGGCGGCGAGGTGAACAACGCCCTCTCGCTGCTGGCCGCCCAGGAGAGGTACGGCGTCGCCGAGGGCACCAAGGTCTGGGAGTCCTTCCGGATGCGCAACGACCCGGAGGCCGTCCTCACCCAGCACGACGGCAGCTTCCCCTACGGCACCAAGCCGGCGGACCCGCAGGGCACCGCACTGCCCGACGCCGGCACGGTGGAACCCGAACCGCTCGTGTACGACCGCACCGGCAGCGCCACCACGGCCGGTGCGAAGGACGCGTCCGGAAAAGCGGCGAAGACCGCCCTCTCCTCGGCCAGACGCGGCATGTCCAACGCCCTCGTGGTGAGCGGCAAGCACACCGCGAGCGGCCACCCCGTCGCCGTCTTCGGCCCGCAGACCGGCTACTTCGCCCCCCAGCTGCTGCTGCTCCAGGAGATCCAGGGCCCGGGCATCAGCGCCCGCGGCGCCTCGTTCGCCGGCCTGAGCATGTACGTCGAGCTCGGCCGCGGCCAGGACTACGCCTGGAGCGCCACGACCTCAGGCCAGGACATCATCGACTCCTACGCCGTCGAACTGTGCCAGGACGACTACCACTACCTGTACCGCGGCACCTGCACGCCGATGGAGAAGATCGAGCAGAAGAACGCCTGGAAGCCCACGGTCGCCGACGGCACCGCGGCCGGCTCGTACACCATGCGCGTGTGGCGCACGAAGTACGGCCCCGTCGAGTACCGCGCGACGGTCGGCGGCAAGAAGGTCGCCTACACCACCCTGCGCTCCTCCTTCCTGCACGAGGCCGACTCCATCATCGGCTTCCAGATGCTGAACGACCCCGGCTACGTCAAGGGCCCGGACTCCTTCCAGAAGGCCGTGCAGCACATCAACTACACCTTCAACTGGTTCTACGCCGACTCCGAGCACACCGCGTACTACAACAGCGGTGACAACCCGGTCCGCGCGCCCGGTGTCGACACCGAGTTCCCGGCATGGGCGCGGCCCGCCCACGAGTGGCGCGGCTGGCAGCCGGAGACCAACACGGCCGACTACACCCCGCCTTCCGCCCACCCCCACTCCACCGACCAGGACTACTACGTCTCCTGGAACAACAAGCAGGCCAGGGACTACACGACCGCGCCCTGGGGCAACGGGCCGGTGCACCGCGGCAACCTCCTGGAGGACCGGGTGAAGAAGCTGGTCCAGCAGGGCGGCGTGACCCGGGCCGCCCTGGTGAAGGCCATGGCCGACGCCGCACTGGCCGACCTGCGCGCCGAGGACGTCCTGCCCAGGCTGCTCAAGGTCGTCACGAGCTCGCCCGTCGCCGACCCGGCCGCCGCGGCCGCGGTGAGCAAGCTCCAGGCCTGGGTCGCCGCGGGAGGCAAGCGCACGGAGACCGCCGCCGGTTCGAAGAAGTACGCCGACGCCGACGCGATCCGCATCCTCGACGCCTGGTGGCCTCTGCTGGTCAAGGCCGAGTTCGAACCCGGCCTCGGCAGCGGGCTCTACGGGGCCATGACCGCCAACCTCCCCGTCGACGAGTCCCCGTCGGCCGGGCACGGCCCGACCGGCTCGCACGCCGGAAGCTCCTTCCAGTACGGCTGGTGGAGCTACGTCGACAAGGACCTGCGGGCCGTCCTCGGTGAGCAGGTGAAGGGGCCGCTGGCCCGGAAGTACTGCGGCGACGGCAGCCTCGGCGCATGCCGGGACACCCTCGTCAGCACCCTCAAGGAGGCGGCGGGCAGGACCGCCGCCCAGGTCTACCCCGGCGACGACGTGTGCGCGGCGGGCGACCAGTGGTGTGCCGACTCCATCAACCACCGCACCCTCGGCGGCATCAAGCACGGCAGGATCAGCTGGCAGAACCGGCCCACCTACCAGCAGGTCGTGGAGTTCACCTCACACCGCTGACGCGCCTTCTGACGGCGGGTCGGCGCAACCGGCCCGCCGCCAGGACCAGCCGGGCCGGTTCCGCGTGCAGGACGTCGCTGCGCGCACCGGCCGGCGGACCGCCGCGTCCGACCACCGCCGCCGCGTCCAGCTCCCGGCAGGGAGTCACACTCATCGCCGGTTCCGCCATGACAGGCCCCAGCCCCGGTGCCGCCCCGTGCGGGCTCAGCGGTAGAGGAGGTACCTCCGCCGCATCCCGCGGAAGGCCGCCAGATCCTCCTGCCACCCGGCCACCACCTCGTCGGTGTCCGCGCCCGCGTCGATCATCGTGCGCACCCGCGTGGAGCCGGTGAGCTTGTCGATCCAGTGGTCCGGGCGCCAGGCGAAGCCGCTCCAGACCCGCTTGGCGGTGACGAGCAGGGCGATCCCCGTCCGTACGGGATCGAACACGGCCCGGTCGTGCACATGCACCTGCACACCGCCGATCGTCTTCCCCTGGAACTTCGAGAAGACGGGGGCGAAGTACGCCTCCCTGAACCGTACACCGGGCAGGGCGAGTTCGTTCGCGGCGGCCGCCCAGCGCCGGTCGACGCCCTCCGCGCCCAGCAGCTCGAACGGGCGGGTCGTGCCGCGCCCCTCCGACAGGTTGGTGCCCTCGAACAGACACGTCCCGGAGTACACCAGGGCCGTCTCCGGCGTCGGCATGTTCGGGCTGGGCGGCACCCAGGGCAGCCCGCAGGCGTCGTAGAAGTCCGACCGCTTCCAGCCCGACATCGCCACCGTCTCCAGCGGTACGGGCTCGGTGAGGAACTCCTCGTTGAACAGCCGTGCCAGCTCCGCGACGGTCATCCCGTGGGCCTGGGCGATGGGCTGCCGTCCGACGAACGTCGCGAACTCCTTGTGCAGGACCGGGCCGAGGGCCGCGCGGCCGGTCACCGGGTTCGGCCGGTCCAGCACCACGAACCGCTTGCCGGCGAGCTGGGCGGCCTCCATGCAGTCGTACAGCGTCCAGATGTAGGTGTAGAAGCGGGCGCCGACGTCCTGGATGTCGAAGACGACCGTGTCGACGCCGGACGCGGTGAAGACGTCGGCGAGCGGGCGGCCGCTCTTGAGGTAGGTGTCGTAGACGGGCAGGCCGGTCGCCGGGTCGTCGTGGCGGCCCTCGGAACCGCCGGCCTGGGCGGTGCCGCGGAAGCCGTGCTCCGGGCCGAAGACGGCCCTCAGCTCCACCCGGCTGTCCGCGTGCATCACGTCCACGATGTGGCGGGCGTCGCGGGTGATGCCGGTGGGGTTGGTGACGATGCCGACGCGCTGTCCGCGAAGGGGTTCGTAACCGGACGCGGCGAGGTTCTCGAAGCCGGTCCGCCGGTGACGCCGGGCCTCGGCCGTGCCGGGGGCGAGCGATGCGGCTGCCCCGGTGGTGGCCGTGAGCAGCATTCGTCTGGAAAGGCGCATGGGGTGACCTCCGTGATCCGTTCCGTGCCGCTTTCGTGTGGCTGGTCGCGCGGTTCCTCGCGCCCCTTAGGTGCTGCGCCACCCCCTTCCTTGAAACATACCGACCGGTTAGTCTGACGCCATTGCCGATCCGCGACTGAGGAGACCGATGGTGGGAGCCTTTCAAGAGGCCGGAGTCGTTGTCACGGGGGCCGGCGGCGGAATCGGAGCCGCGCTCGCCCGGCGATTCGCCGCGGAAGGGGCCCGGGTCGTCGTCAACGACCTGGACGCCGAGCGGGCCAAGCAGGTCGCGGACGAAGTAGGCGGCATCGCCGTGCCCGGGGACGCCTCGGCGATCGTCCCCGAGGCCCGTGACGCGCTCGGCGGGACCGTCGACGTCTACTGTGCCAACGCCGGCGTCGCCGCCGACGGCATCGAGCCCGGGCAGCCGCTGAACGAGAAGGCCTGGACCCTGTCCTGGGACGTGAACGTGATGGCGCACGTACGGGCGGCCCACGCGCTGCTGCCCGCCTGGCTGGAGCGCGGCAGCGGACGCTTCGTCTCCACCGTGTCCGCCGCCGGGCTGCTCACCATGATCGGAGCCGCTCCCTACGCCGTCACCAAGCACGGTGCGCTCGCCTTCGCCGAGTGGCTGTCGCTGACGTACCGGCACAGGGGAGTGAAGGTTCACGCCATCTGCCCGCAGGGCGTGCGCACCGACATGCTGGCCGCCACCGGCAGCGCCGGCGACCTGGTGCTCCAGCCGACCGCGATCGAGCCGCAGGCCGTGGCGGACGCGCTCATGGAGGGCATCGAAGCGGACCGGTTCCTGATCCTGCCGCACCCCGAGGTCGCCGCCTACCACCAGGCCCGGGCCGGTGACCCCGACCGGTGGCTGTCCGGCATGAACCGCATCCAGCAGCAGTGGGAGGCGACCCGGTGACCGAGTCCCGTTACGCGGCCAAGCCCTGGCTCGACCTGCTCAGCGACGCCCAGAAGGGCGCGATCGGCCCGGCCGACTCCCTCGTGCACGCCCTGCGCGGGGTCGTGGCCAAGACGCCCGACAGCGACTTCCTGGCCTACTTCGACGGCCGTCTGACCTACCGGGAGGCCGACGAGCTCAGCGACTCCGTCGCCGGGCACCTCGCGGCGCGCGGTCTGCGGCGCGGCGACCGGGTCGCGGTGCTGCTCCAGAACTCCCCGCACTTCGTGCTCGCCGTGCTCGGCGCCTGGAAGGCCGGCGCGGTCGTCGTGCCCGTCAACCCGATGTACAAGTCGGGCGAGGTGTCCCACGTCCTGCGGGACGGCGAGGTCACCGCCCTCATCTGCTCCGACCGGGCCTGGGAGTCGTACCTGCGCGAGACGGCCGCCGACTCGCCGGTGCGGATCGTGCTCACCGGGTGCGAGCTGGACTTCCAGACCCGGGGCGACACGCGGGTGCTGACCTTCGAGCGGCTGCCGCAGGCCCCGGACGCCGACGACCTGGTGACCGTGGCCCGGGCCGGCCACCAGGCGCCCGAGGACCGTGATCCCGGACCCTCCGACATCGCGCTGATCAGCTACACCTCCGGCACGAGCGGCACGCCCAAGGGCGCCACCAACACGCACGGCAACATCATGTACAACGCCGAGCGGCAGCGGACCGGGCTCGGGCTGCCCGAGCGGCCGGTGTACTTCGCGCTCGCGCCGCTGTTCCACATCACCGGCATGGTCTGCCAGTTCGGCGCCTGCCTGAACAGCGGCGGCACGCTCGTGCTGGCCTACCGCTTCGAGTCGGGCGTGGTGCTGGACGCGTTCGCCGAGCACCGCCCGCACTACACGGTCGGCCCGTCCACGGCCTTCATGGCGCTCGCCGCCCACCCCGCCGTCACCCGCGACCACTTCTCCTCCTTCCGGGTGATCTCCTCCGGCGGCGCCCCGCTGCCGCCCGCGCTGGTGG
This sequence comes from Streptomyces sp. NPDC050674, assembly GCF_040654575.1. Lineage (NCBI taxonomy): Bacteria > Bacillati > Actinomycetota > Actinomycetes > Kitasatosporales > Streptomycetaceae > Streptomyces > Streptomyces sp. NPDC050674. Next base: position 170,382 of record NZ_JBFAIG010000012.1, on the reverse strand, counting down.
AGAAGTTCCGGGCCGGTTTCGGCCCCTACATCCGCAACGGCTACGGGCTGACCGAGTGCACCGCGCCCTGCGCGTCCGTGCCGCCCGGCCTGGAGGCCCCGGTCGACCCGGTCTCCGGGACCCTCGCCGTGGGACTGCCCGGCCCCGACACGGTCGTACGGATCGTCGACGACGCCGGTGAGGAGGTGCCCTTCGGCGAGCAGGGCGAGATCGTCGTCAGCGGTCCGCAGGTCGTGCCCGGCTACTGGCGCCGCCCCGACGCCACCGCCCAGACCTTCCCCGGCGCCGAACTGCGCACCGGCGACATCGGCTTCATGGACGAGCGGGGCTGGCTGTACGTCGTCGACCGCAAGAAGGACATGATCAACGCGTCCGGCTTCAAGGTGTGGCCGCGCGAGGTCGAGGACGTCCTCTACACGCACCCGGCAGTGCGCGAGGCCGCCGTGGTCGGGGTGCCCGACGGGTACCGCGGAGAGACTGTCAAGGCGTACATCAGCCTGCGTCCGGACGCCGACACGGACCCGGATGCACTCGCCGCCTACTGCAAGGAGAGACTGGCCGCCTACAAATATCCGCGCCAGGTGGAGATCCTTCCGGAGTTGCCGAAGACGGCCAGTGGGAAGATCCTCCGGCGGGAACTGCGTTCCCGTACGCAAGGCAACTGACAGCAGAACGGAAAGGCAGGTGGCGGCAGTGCCCAGGACCACGGACTCGGACGGCACGCCCGTGCCCCAGCGGCTCCTGGCCGCCGCCACCCGGCTCTTCGCCGAGCAGGGGTACGACCGCACCTCGGTGCAGGAGATCGTCGAGGCGGCCGGCGTCACCAAGGGGGCGCTGTACCACTACTTCGGTTCCAAGGACGACCTGCTGCACGAGGTGTACGCGCGCGTGCTGCGCATCCAGCAGGAGCGGCTGGACGCGGTGGCGGGCGCCGACGAGCCGGTCGAGAAGCGGCTGCGGGCCGCGGCCGCCGACGTCGTGGTGACGACCATCGACAACCTCGACGACGCGATGATCTTCTGGCGCTCCATGCACCACCTCAGCCCCGAGAAGAACAAGCAGGTCCGCTCCGAGCGCCGCCGCTACCACGAACGCTTCCGCGCGCTCGTGGAGGAGGGGCAGGAGTCGGGCGTCTTCTCCAAGGCGACCCCGGCCGACCTCGTGGTCGACTACCACTTCGGCTCGGTCCACCACCTGTCGACCTGGTACCGCCCCGACGGCCCCCTCACGCCCCAGCAGGTGGCGGACCACCTCGCCGATCTGCTGCTGCGCGCCCTGCGCCCGTAACCGCAGCGGAGTCGTCAGGGCACGGGCCCGTCCGGCGTCCTACCCCGAACGACGGTCACGGGACAGTGCGAAGTTTCAGATCCAGCCCACACCCGGGCGGCAGGGGCGCCGGGAGACTCCCGCCGCCCTGCCGCCCGTAGGTGTCACAGGTACCGCTTCAACTCCCGCCGCGCCAGCGACCTCTGGTGCACCTCGTCCGGCCCGTCCGCGATCATCAGCGTCCGCGCCCCGGCGTACAGCTCCGCCAGCGGGAAGTCCTGGCTCACCCCGCCCGCGCCGTGCAGCTGGATCGCCCGGTCGAGGATGTCCACCACCGCCCGGGGCGTGGCGATCTTGATGGACTGGATCTCGGTGTGCGCCCCCCGGTTCCCGACCGTGTCCATCAGCCAGGCGGTCTTGAGCACCAGCAGCCGCAGCTGCTCCACCGTCACCCGCGCGTCCGCGATCCAGTTGTGCACCACGCCCTGCTGCGCCAGCGCCTTGCCGAACGCGGTCCGGGACACGGCCCGCCGGCACATCAGCTCGATCGCCCGCTCGGCCATGCCGATCAGCCGCATGCAGTGATGGATGCGCCCGGGCCCGAGCCGCGCCTGCGCGATGGCGAAGCCGCCGCCCTCCTCGCCGACCAGGTTCGACACCGGCACGCGCGCGTGGTCGAAGATCACCTCGGCGTGACCGCCGTGGTAGTGGTCCTCGTACCCGAACACCTGCATGGCCCGCTTGATGGTGACGCCGGGGGTGTCACGCGGCACCAGCACCATCGACTGCTGACGGCGGATGTCCTCCCCGTCCGGGTCGGTCTTGCCCATCACGATGAAGATCGCGCAGTCCGGGTGCATCGCCCCGGAGATGTACCACTTGCGGCCGGTGATGACGTACTCGTCGCCGTCCCGCTCGATGTGCGTGGTGATGTTGGTGGCGTCGGAGGAGGCCACGTCCGGCTCGGTCATCGCGAACGCCGAGCGGATCTCACCGGCCAGCAGCGGCTCCAGCCACTGCTTGCGCTGCCGTTCGTCGCCGAACTGGGTGAGCACCTCCATGTTCCCGGTGTCGGGCGCCGCGCAGTTCGTCACCGTCGGCGCCAGCTGCGGGGAGCGGCCCATGATCTCCGCCAGCGGCGCGTACTGGAGGTTGGTCAGCCCCGCCCCGTACTCGGAGTCCGGCAGGAAGAGGTTCCACAGGCCCTGCCTGCGGGCCTCGGCCTTGAGCTCCTCGACCACGGGCACGGTCTCCCACGGCGAGTCCAGCCGCTCGCGCTGCTCGTGCGCGACGGCCTCGGCCGGGTAGACGTACTCGTCCATGAAGGCGAGGAGCTTGGCGCGCAGCTCTTCGGTGCGCGCGTCGAAAGCGAAGTCCATGTGGATCAGCCCTCCTGGAGGCCTTCGTGGAGCGTGGTCAGTCCGTGCCGGACGAAGACGGGGACGAGGTCGCCGATGCGGTCGAAGCCGTTGCCGACCGTCTGGCCCAGCGTGTAGCGGTAGTGGATGCCCTCGAGGATCACGGCGAGCTTGAACCAGGCGAACGCCGTGTACCAGGAGACCGCGGAGACGTCGCGTCCCGAGCGCGCGGCGTACCGCTCGATCAGTTCCGACGGCGCCGGATGCCCGGGGGCCTCGGCGGTCGTGGAGACGGGGGAGTCGGCCATGCCCAGCGGCATGCTGTACATGACCAGCAGGCCGAGGTCGGTGAGCGGGTCGCCGAGCGTCGACATCTCCCAGTCGAGGATCGCCTTGATCCGGTCGTCCTCGCCGATCAGCACGTTGTCGAGCCGGTAGTCGCCGTGCACGACGGCCGGGGCGGGGGAGTGGGGCAGTTCGCCTCCGAGGGCGGCGTGCAGCTCGTCGATGCCGTCCAGGTCGCGGTTGCGGGAGGCGTCCAGCTGCTTGCCCCAGCGCCGCAACTGCCGGTCGAGGAAGCCCTCCGGTCTGCCGAAGTCGGCCAGGGACACCTCGCCCGGGTCGACCGCGTGCAGTTCCACCAGCGTGTCGACGAGGTTCAGCACCGCGCCCCGGGTCCGCTCCGGCCCGAGCGGGGCCAGCTGGTCGGCGGTGCGGTAGGGGGTGCCCTCGACGAACTCCATGACGTAGAACGGCGAGCCGAGCACCTCCTCGTCCTCGCACAGCAGCACCGGCTCCGGGACGGGCACGGCGGTGGGATGCAGGGCGCTGATCACCCGGTGCTCGCGCTTCATGTCGTGCGCGGTGGCCAGGACATGGCCGAGCGGGGGCCGGCGCACGACCCACCGGGAGGTGCCGTCGGAGACCGCGTAGGTGAGGTTCGACCGTCCGCCCTCGATCAGCCGGCCCGACAGCGGGCCGTTGACCAGGCCGGGCCGCTCGCGGTCGAGCAGGCCGCGCAGCCGGTCGAGATCCAGTCCGGGAGGATGGTCGGGGCTCATGCGTCGCTCCTACGGGCAGGTGAACAGTTCCCGACTCATGATGCCGACCGGTCGGTATGTCGTCCAGAGCGGGACCGAAACGTGATCGGGGCCACGATAGGCCGACGGCACCTCGCGCGGGGCGCCGGGGAGGTTTCGGCCGGTTCGTTCAGGCCATCCGGCTTGCGTGCCCCGCGACGAGCCCGGAAGGTCAAAGCCATGAAGGCCATCAGCTACTCACGGTACGGCGGTCCCGAGGTGCTGGCGTTCGGGGAGGTGCGCGACCCGAAGGTCGGCCCCGACGCGGTGCTGGTCAAGGTGCGGGCGGCGGCCGTCAACCCCGTCGACTGGAAGGCCCGCGAGGGCTACCTCGACGGCATCCTCGCCCCCGTCTTCCCCGTGGTGCCCGGCTGGGACGTCTCGGGCGTCGTCGTACGCCCCGGGGTGGCCGTCTCGGAGTTCGACGTCGGCGACGAGGTCATCGGGTACGTGCGCGAGGACTTCCTGTCCCGCGGCACCTTCGCCGAGTACGTGGCGGCGCCCCTGCGCACCCTCGCGCGCAAGCCCCGCACCCTCTCCTTCGAGGAGGCGGCCGGGCTGCCGCTGGTCGGGCTCACCGCCCACCAGGTGCTGGTCAAGGTGCTCCAGGTGAAGCGGGGCGAGACCATCCTGGTGCACGCGGCCGCCGGTGGCGTCGGCTCGATCGCGGTGCAGCTCGGCGTCCATCTCGGCGCCCGGGTGATCGGCACGGCGAGCCAGTCCAACCACGACTTCGTGCGGGGCCTGGGCGGCGAGCCGGTGGTGTACGGCGAGGGCCTGGGCGAGCGGGTGCGCGGACTGGCCCCGGAGGGTGTGGACGCCGTGTTCGACACCGTCGGCGGGGACGCGCTGAAGGTGTCGGCGAACCTGCTGGCCCCCGAGGGCCGCCTGGTGTCCATCGCCGACAACGACGTGGTGAACTACGGCGGCCGCTACTACTTCGTCCGCCCGGACGCCCAGGACCTCCAGCACTTGGCGGACCTGGCGGAGCAGGGCGTGATCGGCGTGCACGTCGACGCGACGTTCCCCCTGGAGCGGGCGGCGGACGCGCACCGGCTGAGCCAGGAGGGCCGCACCCGAGGCAAGATCGTCGTGACGGTGGACTGGGAGGACGAGGGCGAGGCCGGGTGACGAACGGGGCGTCCTAGTGCCACGGCACTAGAGAACCAGGGCGGCCCCGCACACCGCCATCGCCACCGTGCACAGCACCGCCGCCGCCGCGTGCCGGGGCGCGAACGCGGGCGGGCCCGGCGCGGCCGCGAGCGTACGGATGCGCAGGTGGGCGACGCGCAGGAAGCCCAGCCAGAGCACACAGCACAGCGCGCACGCGAGGACCCCGGCCGCCGACGCCCCGCCGTGCAGCACCGTCTTGACCGCCAGCACGGCGACGACCGTGCCCGACAGCGTCGTACGCCGCCAGGCGAGCCGGGTCCGTTCGGGCTGGAGGCCGGGATCACGGTCGGGGTCCCGCGGCCCTGGATCGCCGGGGCCGGGCGGAGGGCCGGCCGGGGTGTTCACCCCTCCCACCCCACGAGCACCACCAGGACCATGGCGACCGCCACCACCGCGACGACGAGGCTCAGCAGGGCCGGGAACCGGGACACCGGCAGGTCCTCGCCCCGGCGCATGGCCCGCTCGCAGCGCACCCAGTGGTTGACGGCCCGCAGGGAGCACAGCACACCCGCGGCCAGCAGGGCGAGCGCCAGCCCGACCCGCCAGCCCCAGCGCAGGTCCGGCAGGAACTGGTCCACGGCGAAGCCGCCGCCGATCAGCGCGAGCGCGGTGCGCAGCCAGGCCAGGAAGGTGCGTTCGTTCGCCAGCGAGAACCGGTAGTCGGGCGTCTCGCCGTCCTCCCGGACCTCGGCGGGCGCGAACCACACCCGGACGTTCCGCACGAACTCGATCACGTGCGCGACCCTACCCGTCGGCCCGGCGCGTCCCCGCTTCAGCCGCTCCGGGCGCTTGGGCTGCTTCAGCCGCTCCGGCCGACGACCGGAACGCCTTGAGCCGCTCGTACGCCGCCAGCCCGTCCGGTACCCACTCCCAGTCGCCGAGGCGGCGCTCGACCTCCTCCTCGGGCACGAAGTCGTACCAGGCCACCTCCTCGGCCTGCGGCCGTACCGGGAGCTGGCAGCGGACCTCGTAGACCGCCGCCCACCAGGTCCCTCCGCAGCCGTCGTCGTAGAGGAACTTGAAGAGGTACCGCGGCTGCGGCAGGCCGGTCACCCCCAGTTCCTCCTCCGCCTCGCGCAGGGCCGCCGTGTCGTAGGACTCGCCCGCGCCGACGACCCCGCCGACGAACATGTCGTGCAGGGAGGGGAAGACCAGCTTGGTGGGGGTGCGCCGGTGCACGAAGACGCGGCCGTCGGTGTCCCGGGCCTCGATGAACACACAGCGGTGGCGCAGCCCCCGGGCGTAGGCCTCGCCGCGCGGGGACCGGCCGACGACCCGGTCGTTCTCGTCGACGATGTCGATGATCTCGTCAGCAGAGCTCATGCCCCTCATCCAAGCAGGGGCGTGCGTCCGCGAAGCGCTCGGCCCGTCAGGGCGAGGCCGGGCTGACCGCGGGCGCGGCCACCGGTGTCCGCCGCGGCGCTCCCTGCGGCATCGCCGGGTGCAGTCCGAGCAGCACGATCCCGGCGACCACCGCGAGCAGGCCACCGGCCTCCCAGCTCAGCGCCACCGCGTCCGTGCGCAGCCGGTCGCCCAGGAAGCCGACGCCGCAGACGATCCCGGCGAGCGGCTGGGCCGCGGTCAGGGCCGGCAGCGACTTGCGCAGGGACGCGGTCTCGAACGCGCTCTGCACGAGGACCAGCCCCGTCACACCCAGCGCGAGCACCGCGTACGGCTCCCAGCCGGTGAGCAGTCCGGCGAGGCCGTCCTCGGCCACCTTCTGCCCGCTGATCCGGGTCAGCGCGTCCTGCACGCCGTAGAGCAGCCCCGCGGCCAGGGCCAGCAGCACCGGGCCGGAGCTCAGCCGGGACCGCTTGCCGTGGGTCGTGAGCAGCAGGGCGAGCCCGGTCATGACTCCGATGATCACCCACTGCCGTACCGGATCGGCCGTCGCGGCGCCGCCTTCCGGCCGGCCGGCCACGATGAACGCGGTCACCCCGCCCGCCAGCAGGAAGAGGCCCGCCCAGCCCTGGCGGCCCAGCGGCTGCCGGGTCTGCCGGCGGGAGAGCGCGAGCGCGAAGAGCAGGTTCGTGGCGAGCAGCGGCTCCACCAGGGACAGCTCACCCTGCCCGAGCGCGGCGGCACCGAGCCCCATGCCGGCCACCATCAGCGCGATGCCGCCGAGCCAGCGCGGCACCTTCACGAGGTCGATCAGCAGCCGGAAGGAGAGGAAGTCGCCGAGGGGGGCCCGCTGGGCCGCGTTCTGCTGGAGGACGAATCCGAAGCCCAGACAGCAGGCGGCGCCCAGGGCGAGCGCCAGAACTAGAACCGACACGCGGTGTACCTCGATCGTCAGGTCGGGTCACGGTTGCGCAGGGGCCGACTGTACCGGCCGGCTCCGCCCGGCGCGCCCATACGTCCTGCCATCGTCGGGGCCGGTGGCGCACCGCGCTATGACGTACGCCACAAAAGGGCGAAAGGGAAAAATCGGATGGAGGGGCCCTTGGCCCCTCGCGCCACTCAGATCACAAAACCCTCACAAGTGGCGGCAGTTGACGCGTGTAACGCCCCGGCGACCCTTGACGGCAACCATTGGCTGAGGGTTGGCTGTGCGTGATCAGCTCATGGCAATGCGCACACCCGCGCTCCCTCAGCCGCCGTGAGCCGAAACACCAGAAGAGCGCGTGAGGAAGTCCCGCGGTGCCCCCACCCCCGCCTCCCCTCGGCCGTGGCCGCAGACGTGCGTCGCAGACCTTCGACGAGGCCCTCGACGACGCCGACCTCGTGGCGGCCCGGGCCGCACTGGCGCAGGGCCGATGGCAGGTCGCCCGCTCACTCCTGGTGCACACCGGTGACGACTGGGACCGGCGCGGCCACCGGGTCACCGTCCTCGCGCGTGAGTCCTACTGCGCCGCGTGGGCCCGGGAGTGGCTGCTCGCCGAACCCGAGTCCGCCGACGCCGCCGTGCTGCTCGCCCTCGCCGAGGTCCGCCGCGTCCTGCACGGCAAGGCCAAGCCGCTCCGCGCCCGGGAGGCCTGCCAGGCCGCCGCCGCCCGTGCCCCCGCCGACCCCACCCCCTGGCTCGGCCTGCTCATGCTGGAGTGCGCGGTGGGCGGCGACCAGGACGTGGTCCGCGGCTTCGAGGCGGTCCGCGCCCGGTTCGCCGACCACCACCACGCCCACCACCTGATGGTCGCCCGGCTCGCCGCACGCCGCATCGAGGCCGGTCCGGACCCGCTGCACGAGGTCTACGACTTCGCCGGCTGGGCCGCCGAACAGGCACCCGCCGACTCCCCGCTCGCCATCCTGCCGGTCATCGCGCACGCCGAGCGCTACCGCGCGCTGGCCGCCGCCGGGTACGAGCCCGCCGACCCGGCCGCCTCCGGCCACTGGACGGGCCGCCGCGCCCGGCAGGTCATGAAGGCGGCCTTCGACTGGTGGCTGGAGTGGGAGCTGGAGGGGCACCCGCGGCGGCTGATCGACCTGAACTTCCTCGCCCACGCCAAGTTCTGCGAGGGACGGGGCGCCGAGGCCGCCGCCCTGTTCCACCGCATCGGGCGCCACGCGACCCCGGCCCCCTGGTCCTATCCGGACCGCGACCCGCACGCCGCCTTCGCCGCCGCCCGCGCCGGCGCGCTCGGCACGGCCTGACCACCCGATCCGAAGAGTGAGGACGCTCCCCCGATGACCACGGACAGTTCGAGAACGAGCACAGCCGCCCCCGGCGGCATCAGTACGTTCAAGGGGCAGGAGCGTGCCCTGCGCGCCGACCGGCTCGGGACCGGCGGGCTGCTGCTCTCCGTCCTCGCCGCGACCGCCCCGCTCATGGTCGTCGCGGGTGTCATGCCCACCACATTCGCGGTGATGGGCATCGTCGGCCAGCCGCTGCTCTTCGTCCTCCTCGGCGTCGTCCTCATCCTGTTCAGCATCGGCTACGCCGAGATGAGCCGGCACGTCCACAACGCCGGCGCCTTCTACGCCTACATCTCCCGGGGCCTCGGCGGCACAGCGGGCGCGGGCGCCGCCCTGGTGGCCCTGGTCGCCTACAACGCGCTCCAGATCGGCATCTACGGCATCTTCGGCTTCGAGGTCTCCGGGCTCCTCGCCACCTACGCCGAGGTGGAGATCGCCTGGTGGATACCGGCCCTCGTGGCCGCCCTCGCCGTCGGCCTGCTGGGCTGGCTCAAGATCGACGTCAACGCCCGGGTGCTCGGCGTGCTCCTGGTCATCGAGGTGCTCCTCGTCGTCGTCTTCGACGTGGCCGCCATCGCCGACCCCGGCGCGCAGGGCCTGTCGCTGCACGCCTTCAACCCCGACACCCTCACCGGCGCGGGCGTCGGCACCGCGCTGTGCTTCTGCATCGCCGCGTTCCTCGGCTTCGAGCAGGCCCCCGTCTACGCCGAGGAGACCAGCCGCCCGCACGTCCTGGTGCCGCGCGTGATGTTCCTCGCCGTCGGCGGGGTCGCCGTCTTCTTCGCCCTGAGCTCCTGGGCCCTCACCGTCGCCACCGGCCCCTCCGCCATCGTCGGCACCTCCCGCGAGCAGAGCGCCGGACTGCTGTTCTTCCTCACCGAGTCCCGGCTCGGCGGCACCTTCACCGACGTCCTGCACGTCCTGTTCGTCACCGGCATGTTCGCCGCGCTGCTCAGCTTCCACAACGTCGTCGCCCGCTACGCCTTCGCCATGGGCCGCGAGGGGCTCCTGCCCGCCGCCTTCGGCCGCACCAGCGGCGGCAGCGGCGCCCCCGGCACCGGCTCACTGCTCCAGAGCGTGGTGGCCGTCGTGGTCGTCGCCGGCTTCGCCGTCGCCGACGACAAGCCGGTCGGCGACCCGACCGCGCCCGTCCTGCACCTGTTCACCTGGCTGGGCAACATCGGCGCCCTCGGCGTGATCGTGCTGATGGCGGCGGCCTCCCTGTCCGTCGTGGTGTTCTTCGTCCGCCGCGGCGCCGCCGGAACCCAGGCATGGCGGCTGGTCACCTCCGCGCTGGCGGGCATCGCCCTGCTGGTCATCGCCGGCTACACGGTCAAGGACTTCGAGGTGCTGGTCGGCGCCGGCCCCGACTCCTCGCTGAGCTGGCTGCTGCCCGGCATCATCGGCCTCGCCGCGCTCGCCGGCGTCGTCCTCGGGCTGGTGCTGCGCGCCCGCGCTCCCGAGAAGCACGCCCGGATCGGGCTCGGCAACGAGGCGTTCCAGCTGGACAAGGCGGCCTCCTCCTGAGCGCGGCCCCGTAAGAAGTGGTTACGGAAATCTGACGAGCACCCGCGATCCCTGTCGAACCGGGGCCGCGGGTGCTCGAATGAGTACGTGAACGAGGACGTACACCAAGGTGTGAACGACGAACACCCCGAAGAGCGGGGCACCCCCGTCGGCCGCCGCGTCTTCCTCGGCACCCTCGCCCTGGGCGCCGCGGGCGTGGTCGCCGCGCCCCCGCTGCAACGCGGCCTGGAGGGCTTCCTCGGTGGCGCGGCCGACAAGGACCCCACCGGCCTGACCGGCCTGCTCCCCAACGGGGGCGGCTTCCGCTACTACTCGGTCGCCTCGTCCGTCCCCCGCGAGAACGCCCGCACCTACCGCCTCACCGTGGACGGCCTTGTCGACCGACCGGCGACCTACACGCTCGGCGACCTCAGGGCCCTGCCCCAGACCCGCGTGGTCCGCGACGTCCAGTGCGTCACCGGCTGGCGCGTCCCGCGCACCCCCTTCGAGGGCGTACGCCTCTCCCGCCTCCTGGACGCCGCCCGCGTCCGCCCCACCGCCAAGGCGGTCCGCTTCACCTGCTTCGACGGCACGTACACCGAGAGCCTCACCCTCGACCAGGCCCGCCGCGCGGACGTCCTGGTCGCCCTGCGCATGCGGGACGAGGACCTCGGCCACTCCCACGGCGGCCCGGTCCGCCTCTACGTGGCGCCCATGTACTTCTACAAGTCCGCCAAATGGCTCTCCGGCATCACCGTCACCGACGAGGTCCGGCCGGGCTACTGGGAAGAGCGCGGCTACGACGTCGACGCCTGGGTGGGCCGCTCGAACGGACGGGACGATGACCCTACGAGCTGACACACCCCCGGCCACGGCCGAGGTGCCCCGCTTCACCCCAATACAGCGCTGGATCCACCGCACCACCGCCGCGCTGATGGGCCTCTGCGTCGCCACGGCGGCCTGCCTCTACATCCCGCAGCTCGCGGAACTCGTCGGCCGTCGGGACCTGGTCGTCACCCTGCACCAGTGGTCGGGCCTCGCCCTGCCCGTGCCCGTCCTGGCCGGCCTCGCCTCCCGGGCCTTCCGCGCCGACCTCGGCCGCCTCAACCGCTTCGGCCCGCACGACCGCACCTGGCTGCGCGCCGTCCTGCGCCGCGACAGACGCCACGGGTCCCGCCCCGCGGCCAAGTTCAACGCCGGCCAGAAGATCTACGCGTCCTGGATCGCCGGTGCCACCCTGGTCATGCTCGCCACGGGCCTGATGATGTGGTTCACCCACCTCACCCCCCTGCTCTGGCGCACCAGCGCGACCTTCGTCCACGACTGGCTGGCCCTCACCATCGGCATCGTCCTGGCCGGCCACATCGGCATGGCCGTGGCGGACCCGGAGTCCAGAAGGGGCATGCGCACGGGCAGGGTGAGCAGACAGTGGGCAGAGCGGGAGCACCCTCTGTGGCGCCGGTAGAGCGATCAGGGGCGCGGGGAACCACGCGACAACCCACGACGCACCCGCAGACGCACGCCTACGGATCCGTCACGGCGAAGGGGCGAAATCCAACAGCACCTTGCAGGACCGGCTCCGGTCGGCGGCCAGCGTGAACGCCGACTCGGCCTCCGCCACGGGGACCACCGCGCTGATCAGTTCGTCGAACAGGGACTCGGCCGTGAGCAGGGTCAGTGCCTCGTCGAACTCCCCGTCGAAGCGAAACGCCCCCCGCAGCTCGATCTCCCGGCTCACCACCAGGTTCCCCGCGAAGGGGCTCGGCCCGGGCGGCAGCATGCCGAGCTGGACGACGACGCCGCCGCGCCGCACCAGGCGGAGGCAGGTGTCCAGGCCGGCGGCGACGCCGGAGGCCTCGACGGCCGTGTCGACCTCCGTGGGCCATCCGGGATCCGCGGGGTCGTCGGCCCGTACGAGGGTGTCGGCGCCCGCGGCCGAGGCGTACGCCAGTGCCGTCGGGAGCAGGTCCGTCACGGTCACCCGGGCGGCACCCGCGGCCTTGGCCGCCGCGACCACCAGACAGCCGATGGGCCCGGCGCCGGTGACCAGAAGGTGCCGGCCCCGGACGTCCCCGGCCCGCCGCACCGCGTGCAGCGCCACCGACAGGGGTTCGGCGAGTGCCGCCCGCCGCAGGCCCAGGCCGGGCGGCAGGGGCCGCAACTGCTCGGCCGGTACGACGATCCGGGCGGCGAAACCGCCCTGGACGTGCGGGAAGCGGGCCGCGCTGCCGAGGTAGCGCGTGTCCCGGCACACCTGCCGCCGCCGGTCGGCGCACTCGGGGCACACCCCGCAGGGAGTCGCCGGGTGCACCGCGACGGCCGTGCCGGGAGGGTGGCCTGACCCGCCGTCGCCGTAGGAGAGGACCGTCCCGACCACCTCGTGCCCGAGCACCATCGGCTCCCGCAGCCGGAAGTCACCGACCCCGCCGTGCCGCCAGTAGTGCAGATCGGACCCGCACACCCCGCCGTACCGGACGGCGACCAGCGCCTGCCCCGGCCCGGGCTCCGGCACCGGCAAGTCCGCCACCCGCAGATCACCCTGACCGTGGATCACGCACCCCGGCATCACAGCCGCCTCCCGGCAGGTCACAGCACGCTCGTCATACCGCCGTCGACGTACAGCACCTGTCCGCTGACGAAGTCCGCCGCCGGAGAGGCGAGGAACAGCACCCCGCCCACCAGGTCCTGCGTACGGCCCCAGCGCCCGGCCGGAGTGCGCCGGCGCACCCAGGCGCTGAACTCCTCGTCCTGCACCAGCGGCCGGGTCAGCTCGGTCTCGATGTAGCCCGGGCCCAGTCCGTTCACCTGCACCCCGTACGGCCCCCAGTCCGCGCACATGCCCTTGGTGAGCATCTTCAGCGCGCCCTTGGTGGCGGCGTAGGGCGCGATCCCGGGCCGTACCACCTCGCTCTGCAGCGAGCAGATGTTGATGATCTTCCCGTGGCCGCGTTCCGTCATCCGGCGCGCCGCCTCCCGGCCGACCAGGAAGGCACTGGTCAGGTTGGTGTCCAGGATGCGGTGCCAGTCGGACTCGCCGAACTCCAGCAGCGGGGCCCGCAGTTGCATGCCCGCGTTGTTGACGAGGATGTCGAGCGGGCCCACCCGCTCCTCGACCTCGGCGACCCCCGAGGCCACCGATGATCCGTCGGTCACGTCGAACGCGGCCGTGTGCACCCGGTCGCCGGGCAGCCCGGCGGCGGCCTCGGCGAGCCGGTCCTCGTCGCGCCCGTTCAGCACGACCGTGCAGCCGGCCTCGGCCAGACCGCGCGCGAGGGCGAGACCGATGCCCCGGCTGGAGCCGGTGACCAGGGCCGTACGGCCGCCGATGTCGAAGAGGGGGTGAGCCGTCATCGTCGCAGCCTTCCTAGATCACGAGGGACAGCAGCAGGACGATGCCGCCCGCGACCACGGAGATGATGCACTCCATGACCGACCAGGTCTTCAGGTTCTGCCCGACGCTGAGACCGAAGTACTCCTTGACCAGCCAGAACCCGGCGTCGTTGACATGGCTCAGGAAGAGCGAGCCGGCGCCGATGGCGAGGACCAGCAGGGCGGTGTGCGTGGTCGACATGTCGGCCGCGAGCGGGGCGACCAGACCGGCGGCCGAGACCGTCGCCACCGTCGCCGAACCGGTCGCCAGCCGGATCGCCACCGCGATCAGCCAGGCCAGCAGCAGCGCCGGGATCGACCAGTCCTCGGAGATCTCCAGCACCATCCGGCCGACGCCGGAGTCGATCAGCGTCTGCTTGAAGCCGCCGCCCGCGCCGACGATCAGCAGGATGCCCGCGATGGGCATCAGGCCCTTCTCGACCAGCGGCGAGATCCGCTCCCTGGCGAAACCGGCGGGCCGCAGCAGCGTGAAGATGCCGACGAGAACCGAGGCGAGCAGGGCGATCATGGGGGCGCCGACGACGTCGAAGACCCGCTGCACCATGTTCTCGGGGTCGTCCACGACGATGTCGACCAGCGCCTTGGCGAGCATCAGGATCACCGGCAGCAGCACAGTGAACAGCGTCGCGCCGAAGCCGGGCCGCTTGTCCAGCTCGTCGGAGGCGCGCTGGGGAATCATGTTCTCGGGCGCGGGGACGTCCACCCACCGGGCCGCGTACTTCGAGAACACCGGCCCGGCGATGATCACCGTGGGTATGGCGACCAGCACGCCGAGCGCCAGCGTGATGCCGAGGTCCGCCTTGACCGCGTCGATCGCGACCAGCGGACCGGGATGCGGCGGCACGAGGCCGTGCATCACGGACAGACCCGCGAGCGCCGGGATGCCGATGCGCATCAGCGAGTAGTTGCCGCGCTTGGCGACCATCAGCACCACCGGGATCAGCAGCACGATGCCGACCTCGAAGAACAGCGGCAGCCCGATCACGGACGCGATCAGCACCATCGCCCACGGCATCGACCGGCCGCCGGCCCTGTCGAGGATGGTGTCGACGATCTGGTCGGCGCCGCCGGAGTCGGCGAGCATCTTGCCGAGGATCGCCCCGAGGGCGATCAGCACACCGACGCCGGCGACGGTGGAACCGAGGCCGGTGCTGAAGCTGAGGAGCACCTTGTCCAGCGGCGCCCCGGCGATCGCGCCGAGCGCCAGCGACCCGATGGTCAGCGACAGGAAGGCGTGCAGCTTGAACTTGGTGATGAGCAGGACGATGACGGCGATGCCCGCCAGGACGGCGATGCCCAGCTGAGCGTGGCCGGCCGAGGTGATCGGCTCGGGTGCGTCCGCTGCCAGCATCTCGACGCTGAGTCTGGTCACGGTGGGGAAATCCCTTGCGTTGGGGAGTCGGGGAGAGGGGCCCGGGAGGGGCTACTGGATGGGCTCGGGGAGCGAGTCGAGGGCGGCGGACGCCCGCTCGGTGATCTCCTCCGGACCGCCCGCGACGTCCACCTCGACCCCTGCCTCGTCCGCCGCCAGGGGCTGGAGCGTGGCGAACTGGGAGTCGAGCAGCGCCGTGGGCATGAAGTGCCCCTGCCGGTGCGACATCCGGTCCTCGATCAGCGCGCGGTCCCCCGTGAGGTGCACGAAGACCACGCCCGGCGCGGCGGACCGCAGCCGGTCGCGGTACGACCGCTTCAGCGCCGAGCAGCTGACCACCCCGCCGAGCCCGGCCCGCCCGTGCGCCCACGCGCCGATGGCGTCGAGCCAGGGCAGGCGGTCCTCGTCGGTGAGCGGGGTACCGGCCGACATCTTGGCGATGTTGGCCGGCGGGTGGAAGTCGTCGCCCTCGGCGTAGGGAACGCCGAGCCGGGCCGCGAGCAGGGGACCGATGGTGGTCTTGCCGGTGCCCGCTACGCCCATGACCACGACGACATGGGGGGTGTTCATCGCTGCCTCACTTGTCCGCTGTCCGAGGTCGACACGTGATGTCGACGCCACTGAAACCCATTAGGTAAGACGAATTCAAGAGGTCGTCGCCAATAAGTCTGACTTTTTGTCTCTGTGATCCACCCCGTACGCTGAGTGCATGAGCACAGCGGGCCGGGGGCTGCACGGCCACGTACTGGACACCCTCGGCCCCGAGATCACGGCGGGTGACTACCCTCCGGGCAGCGTCCTGCGCACCGACGAGCTCGCCCAGCGCTTCGACGTGTCGCGCTCCGTGATGCGCGAGGCGGTCCGCGTGCTGGAGTCCATGTACCTGGTCGAATCCCGCCGCCGCGTCGGCGTGACGGTCCGCCCGAAGTCCGAGTGGAACGTCTACGACCCCCAGGTCATCCGCTGGCGACTGGCCGGTGCCGACCGCCCCGGACAGCTGCGCTCCCTGACGGTGCTGCGCTCGGCGATCGAACCGGTCGCGGCCGGCCTCGCCGCCCGGCACGCCACGGCGCGGCAGTGCGCGGAGCTCACCGAGTGCGCCCTCGGCATGGTCGCCCACTCACGCGGTCACAAGCTGGAGGGCTACCTCCTGCACGACGTCGCGTTCCACCGCGTGATCCTCGAGGCCTCCGGCAACGAGATGTTCGCCCGCCTCGGGGACGTCGTCGCCGAGGTCCTCACCGGCCGCACCCAGCACGACGTGATGTTCGAGGACCCCGACCCGGCCGCCGTCACCCTGCACGTCCAGGTCGCCGAGGCCGTCCGCGCCAAGGACGCGGCCCGGGCGGAGGAACTGACCCGCCGGATCACGGTCGGCGCCCTCCAGGAACTCGACATCCTGGCGCCGTAGCGGCCGCTACGCCAGGAACTCCCCGTCGACGTACACCCAGGCCCCGTCGACCCGCTCGAACCGGCTCCGCTCGTGCAGCGACCCGCCCCGGTACGACGCCCGGAACTCCACGGTCCCGGTGGTGTGGAACGCCGAGCCGTCGCTCGCGCCCAGGATCTCCAGCCCGGTCCACCGCGTCCCCGGATCCAGCTCCAGGGTCGCGGGCCGCGTCCGCGGATGCCAGGTCCGCAGGAGATAACCGGAGTCACCCTTGACGAAGGCGCAGTACCGCGACCGCATCAACTTCTCGGCGCTCGGCGCGGCGGCGGCCCCGGAGTGAAAACGGCCACAGCACGCCTCGTAGGCCTCGGGGAGCCCGCAGGGGCAGGAACGCCTGGTCATCGTCGCCCTTCCTGGGAACGACCGAGGGCCGTGACCTCGCGGTCACGGCCCTCAGTTCCATGTGTCCGAGGGGGGACTTGAACCCCCACGCCCGATAAAGGGCACTAGCACCTCAAGCTAGCGCGTCTGCCATTCCGCCACCCGGACAAGGTGTCTGTCGCGTGGGTTCTCCCCGCGGCGACGACGTAAACATTACCAGGCTTTCCGGGGTGGCCGATCACCCCCCGTCCGCACCCCGGCGGGGCGTGAACGGCCTGTGACGGGCCGGGAGCGCTCTTGGGGCGCGGACGCGGGAGAGGGAGGATGTGGGTGACCCACCAGCAGTGACAGCGGGAGGAAGCACGTGAGCGAGACGGACACGGCCAGCAGCGTCACCGGCGAGGACGAGGTCGTGGACCTCTGCCGCGAGCTGATCCAGATCGACACCAGCAACTACGGCGACCACTCGGGCCCCGGGGAGCGCAAGGCGGCCGAGTACGTCGCCGAGAAGCTCGCGGAGGTCGGGCTCGAACCGCGGATCTTCGAGTCCCACCCGGGCCGCGCCTCCACCGTGGCGCGCATCGAGGGCGAGGACCCCTCCCGGCCCGCGCTCCTCATCCACGGCCACACCGACGTCGTACCGGCCAACGCGGACGACTGGACCCACCACCCCTTCTCCGGCGAGGTCGCCGACGGCTGTGTGTGGGGCCGCGGGGCCGTCGACATGAAGGACATGGACGCGATGACCCTCGCGGTCGTCCGCGACCGGCTGCGCAGCGGGCGCAAGCCCCCGCGCGACATCGTCCTCGCCTTCCTGGCCGACGAGGAGGCCGGCGGCACCTACGGCGCCAAGCACCTCGTCCGCAACCACCCCGACCTGTTCGAGGGTGTCACCGAGGCCATCAGCGAGGTGGGCGGCTTCTCGTTCACCGTGAGCGAGCAGCGCCGGCTCTACCTGATCCAGACGGCCGAGAAGGGCATGCACTGGATGAAGCTCACCGTGGCCGGCACGGCGGGCCACGGGTCGATGATCCACCGGGACAACGCGATCACCGAGCTGTCGGAGGCCGTCGCGCGGCTGGGACGGCACAAGTTCCCGGTGCGGGTCACCAAGACCACCCGCGCCTTCCTCGACGAACTCGGCGACGCGCTCGGCACCGAGCTCGACCCCGAGGACATGGAGTCGACCCTCGCCAGGCTCGGCGGTATCGCCAAGCTCATCGGCGCGACCCTGAGCAACACGGCCAACCCCACGCAACTAGGCGCCGGCTACAAGGTCAACGTCATCCCGGGCGAGGCGACCGCCCACGTCGACGGACGGTTCCTGCCCGGGCACGAGGAGGAGTTCCTCGCCGACCTCGACCGGATCCTCGGCCCGAAGGTGCGCCGCGAGGACGTGCACGCCGACAAGGCCGTCGAGACCACCTTCGACGGGGCGCTGGTGGCGGCGATGCAGTCCGCGCTGCTGGCCGAGGACCCGACCGCCAAGGCGATCCCCTACATGCTCTCGGGCGGGACGGACGCCAAGTCCTTCGACGACCTGGGCATCCGCGGCTTCGGCTTCGTGCCGCTGAAGCTGCCGCCGGAGCTGGACTTCGCCGGCATGTTCCACGGCGTGGACGAGCGGGTGCCGGTGGAGGGCCTGAAGTTCGGCGTGCGGGTGCTCGACCGTTTCATCGACGCGTCCTGAAACACCCCTGCCACACGGCGATATTCGGTCGCGCGTACGGAATCTACTGGGAAGAGTGAATGCGACCATAAGCTCGTAGCCTCATTACTCCAGCCTCGTTACAGGTAATGCGATCGCAAGATGGGTCGCTTTGCCAACTAGGAGGAATAATGATCAAGAAGGTCGTCGCTGCTGCGGCTGCCACCGGTGGGCTGGTTCTCGCGGGCGCGGGCCTCGCCGTCGCCGACTCGGGTGCTCAGGGTGCCGCCGTGCACTCCCCGGGCGTCCTGTCCGGCAACGTTGTCCAGGTGCCCGTTCACGTCCCGGTGAACGTCTGCGGCAACACGGTCTCCGTGATCGGCCTGCTGAACCCCGCCTTCGGCAACACCTGCGTCAACAAGTGACGCTTCCCCCTCGCTGAGGGGAGTTCCAAGCCATCGGTCCCGGAGCGCGTGCCATGCGCTCCGGGACCGAACGCTTCTTTCGAGGAATTCGAGAAGAATTCGAGACAGGGTCGAAAGCAGGTATTCAGCAATGCGACAGGCTACCCGCAAGGGTCTGATGACCGTGGCGGCCGCGACCGGCGTGATCGCCGCCGCGGGCGGCACCGCGCACGCCGACTCGGGCGCTCAGGGCACCGCCTCGGGCTCGCCGGGCGTGCTGTCCGGGAACTCGGTACAGGCCCCGGTGCACGCGCCGGTCAACGTCTGCGGGAACACGGTCAACGTCATCGGCGTGCTCAACCCGTCCGTCGGCAACTCGTGCGCCAACAAGGGCGGTGGATCGTCGTCGGGGGGATACGGCGAACACGGCCACGGCGGTCATGGCGGTCACGGTGGTTCGCACGCGGGCGGGCACGCCGGAGACTCGCCCGGTGTGGGCTCGGGCAACCACGTCCAGGCACCGGTCCACGTGCCGGTGAACGTCTGCGGCAACAGCGTCGACGTCGTCGGTGTGCTCAATCCGTCCGTCGGCAACTCGTGCGCCAACGGGGGCGGTGGGTCGTCGTCGGGGGGATACGGCGAACACGGCGGTCACGGTGGCTCGCACGCGGGCGGGCACGCCACCGACTCGCCCGGTGTGGGCTCGGGCAACCACGTGCAGGTACCGGTTGACGCGCCGGTGAACGTCTGCGGCAACAGTGTCGACGTGATCGGCGTCGGCAATCCCAGCACGGGCAACGACTGCTCGAACGGGGGCGGCGGGCACCACCACGGCACTCCGCCCGGCGGCGGCCACGGGACGCCCGGCCAGCCGGGCCACCCCGGCGACCCGGGTCACCCGGGCAACCCCGGTGGCCCCGGCACTCCGGGCCAGCCCGGAACGCCCGGAACGCCTGGAAACCCCGGAACGCCCGGCGGTCCCGGCACCCCGGGCCACCCCGGCGGCCCTGGTGAGTCCGGTCACCCCGGAACCCCGGGCACCCCGCCCGCCACCGGTGTGAACACCCCCGGCGGCTCCTCGCACGGCAACCAGCCGGGCGGCCAGTTCATCACCCAGCCGAAGGGTGACGCCCAGCTCGCCGCCACCGGCAGCGACCTGCCGCTCGGCCTCACCCTCCCGGCCGGCGCGGGCGCGCTGCTGGCGGGCGCGATCCTCTACCGCAAGGCGCGCGCCTCGGCCTGACGCGCCCCCGCACAACGGAGCGGGCCCCGCCGCTGAGGGGCCCGCTCCGTCATGTGCTTCTCCCTGTGCCCGTCTCAGCTCACCACGTGGCCCGTACCTGGCGGATGATCCTCCGACGCAACCGCACCTTGCGGCTGCCGTCGCGCAGCAGGCTCAGACGGTGCAACTCCCAATGTCCGTACTCCGCGTGGTCCGTCAGCAGACGTGCCGTCTCCTTGCGGGAGACCCCGCGCGGCACGTACACGTCGACAAATTCGTATTCCGGCATCGCATCTATTGTGCGGGCTGGGGCCAGGTACGGATAGCGTCTGCACTATGTCTGATGCTGCGCAGCCCACCGCTGCCGAGGTACGCGCCGCCGCCGAGGCGGTCAAGACCGCGCTCGACCGCCACCTTGCGGCGGTCGAACGCAGGTCGGGGGAGGACGACCCGGCCGTCTACGAGGCGTTCAACCAGCTGGCCGCGGCCGCAGAGGTGTACGACGAACTGCTCTACGACCGCTACGACGAGGTCACCCCCTTCGAGATCCCCGGGGCGGAGGACGCGCTGCCTCCGTACACCGGACCCGAGGAACCGAACGCGCTGAGCGTGCTGATCCGCCGTGACTACGCCGTCGCCGAACCGCAGCGGCTGCTGGCGCAGGCGCAGCGGATCGAATCGGCGGAGGGCGACGACGTCGTCGCGGCCTCCGGGACGGTGCACGGCGCGCTGGGGCTGCTGTTCGGTGAGTTCGAACCCGACGAGGTCGCCTCCCGGCACAAGGAGTTCGGGCTGGAGGAGGGCGACTCCACGCTCTGGGTGACGGCCGCGGACGAGCCGGCCGAGCCCGGTGAGTGGCTTCGGGCGCCGTTCGAGCAGGTCGATCCCCAGCAGGTGGTCTGCCGCTTCGACGTCAGCGCCGTCTTCGACGACGAGATCGACGACGAGGACGACGAGGACGGCGAAGAGCTCGACGAGCTCGACAGCGACCTGGACGAGGACGAGGACCTGGAGCCGCTGGACGCGGACCGCCGCTGAGCGCACCCGGAGTCGATCACGAGGGGGTGGGTCACGGGCCGAGGCCCGTGACCCACCCCCTCGTCACGTGCCGCTGAGCTGGGGGGCGAGCAGCACCGGGAGCCGGGTCGTCCGCGGCTTGGCCGGAACCTCGGCCACGGCCCGGGGGAGTGCCTGGTCCACGCCGTGCACCACGGACAGATGCCGGTCGGCCCGGCCGAACGCCGTGTACACCCACGGCCGGCTGAGCGCCTGCGCCGCATCGCCGGGCAGCACCACGACCACCGCGGGCCACCGGCTCCCCACGGCCTGGTGCGCGGTCAGCGCCCAGGCGTGCCGGACGGACTGCTCCACCCGCTCCTTCGGCACGACGACGGCCTCGCCCTCGCACGACAGGTGCAGCCCCTCGGCGTCCGCCGTCACCACACGGCCCGGCACCGCCCGCCCCGGGACGGGGGAGTGGACGATCCGGTCACCGGGGTCGAACCCGCCGAAGCGGCCCGGGCCCGGGTTGAGCCGCTCCTTCAGCGCCGCGTTCAGTACCCGCGTGCCCACCGCTCCGCCGTGCCCCGGCGTGATGACCTGGGTCTCCTCGGCCGGTACGCCGATCGCTCGGGGCACCGAATCCACGACGAGCTGCACCGTCCGGTGCACCGCCTCGCCCGGGTCCCGCACCGGCACGATGACGACCTCCTTGCCGGGGGCCTCGACCTGGTTCAGCTCGCCGACGCCGATCCCGGAGACGAGCTCGCCCAGCGGTCCCGGATCCGGCCGCCGCGAGGCCACGTGGGGGCAGATCCGCGCCGCGAGCAGATCCGCGAACACCCGGCCGGGCCCCACGGACCACAGCACCGAAGGGTCCCCGGCCAGCACCAGGCGCGCCCCGTCCGGCAGCGATTCCGTCAGCAGGGCGGCCGTCTCGACGTCCAGCTGCGGCGCGTCGAGCACCACGAGGAGGTCGAGGTCGAGGGCGCCCTCCGCGTCCCGGCCCGGTCCTTCCCGGCCCGCGAGGAGCCCGGTGACGGTGGCGACGGGGGAGTCGGGAGAGCCGGCGGGCATCTCGTCCGTTCGCCCCGGGCCGTCCGCTGCCGGGCCGGAGCGGCGCAGCAGGGCCGCGAAACGGTTCCGCCCGGCCGGACCGTGGGTGGCCGCCCAGGCCCGCAGCCCGAGGGACCGGGCGGTGTCCAGCAGGGCGGCGGGCTCGGCCAGCGACGCCTCGCCGCCGGTTTGGAGCACCAGGCCGTGGCCGGCGACCGCGCGGATCAGCTCCGCCGCCGACCCCCGGGCCGCGGCGGCACGCTCCCAGTCCTCGGCCGAACCGTCCTGCTTGGGAGCCGAGTTGACCAGCCGGGCCAGGCCATCGGCCAGGCTCTCCTCCGCCAGCGCGTACCGCTCCAGCCCGACCAGGACACGGACCGGACGCTCCTCGTCCTCCTCGGCGCCCTCCCCGTCGCCCGGGGCCGGGGCGGCGGCCCGCTCCTCCAGGGCGTCCTGGAAGACCAGCGCCTCACCCTCCGCGATCGCGTCCTGCACGGCACTGTCGGGTTCCGGCACCCCCCGCTGGGCCAGGGCCGCGAGGAGGGCCGGCATCTCCAGGGCGGTGTGCCCGGCCAGCGCCGCCTGTTCCAGGAGCCAGCCGGTCAGGGCCCGGCCCCGCCGCTCGTCGTCCGGGCCGCACTCGGCGCCGAGCAGGGCCCGCGCGAATCCGTCGGCCTGCTCGGGCCGCACGCCCGGGATCCTCAGCAACTGCCAGGGGTCGGCGCGCAGCTGTTCGTCCGCGCCCTCGCCGAGGGCGGTCGCGATCTGCGGCGCGAGCGCCTCCGGGGCACCACCCTCGCCGAGCACCCGCGCCACGGCCCGGACCGCCTCCGGCGCGGGTGCCGCCGATGCGGCGGTCGGCTCGGGCGCCACCGGCTGCGGCCGCCGCTCCGGTTCGGGGGCGGCGCGGCGGGGAGCGGGCCGGGGCCCTTCGAACACCGTGGCCACCGGCTTGTCGCCGCTCTCGACGGCTCGTACGGCCGCGAGCAGGTCCGCGGCCTTGCCGCTCAGCTTGGTGCCGGCCGCGATCGGGCTCTTCTTCTCGGCCTTGCGCTGCTCGATGCGCTCCCGCTCGATCTGCTGGGCGAGCAACTCGGCCTCCGCCTCGGAGAGCTGCCCGGGCCCTGCGGCCGGGGCGTCCTCGCCGCCGGATTCCTGCCCGGCGTCGGCTCCAGGGCCCTGGGCGCCGGCCTCCTGCCCAGCGCCGCCTTCACCGTCTTCGCCGTGGGACTCCTGCCCGTCCCCGGCTTCGACGCCTCGGTCCTCGTCCCCGTGCCCCGCGTCGCCTCCGGCCCCGTCGGCACCGGGCCCCTGCCCGTCACCGGCATCACCGTCCTGCGCCTCAGGCCCCCGCCCGGCGTCCTCGGCCCGGGGCTCCCCCTCGGCCCCCCGACCGCCCCCCGCCTCGCCCCGCGCCGCCGGTGCGCCGACGGCCTCCGCCTCGCCCCGCGCCGCCGGTGCGCCGACGGTCTCCGCCCCGCCCCGCGCCGCCGTTGTGCTCCCGGCGCCCGGCGTCCCCGGCTCGGCTTCCTCCGTGGTCTCGGGCTCCGTGCTCACAGCGTGCTCCAGTCGTGATCGGGATAGCGGTGCACGGGCGCCGACACATCGTCGAGCGCCCGGCAGATCTCGTCAGGAAGACTAAGGGTCTCCACTGACAATGCCGCCGTGAGCTGCTGCGCGTTGCGCGCGCCGACGATCGGGGCGGCCACGCCCGGCCGGTCGCGCACCCACGCCAGGGCCACCTGGAGCGGCGTCACCGCCAGCCCGTCCGCCGCGGTCGCCACGGCGTCCACGATGCGGCTCGCCGTGTCGTCGAGGTACGGCGCGACGAACGGCGCGAGGTGCTCCGAGGCACCGCGTGAGTCCGGCGGTATGGAGTCGCCCCGGTACTTGCCCGTCAGCACTCCGCGCCCGAGCGGTGAGGACGGCAGCAGCCCCATGCCCAGGTCCAGCGCGGCCGGCAGCACCTCACGCTCCACACCGCGCTGGAGCAGGGAGTACTCCAGCTGCGTACCGGCCAGGCGGGTCCTGCCGGGTGCCGAGAGCTGCCAGGTCGCGGCCTTGGCCAGCTGCCAGCCGCAGAAGTTGGAGACGGCGGCATAGCGGGCACGCCCGCTGGAGACCGCCAGGTCGAGGGCCTGGAGGGTCTCCTCCAGCGGGGTGTCCGGGTCGTACGCGTGCACATGCCACAGGTCGACATGGTCGGTGCCGAGCCGGGAGAGAGAACCGTCCAGCGCGGCGAGCAGATGCCCGCGCGACCCGTCGAAACGGCGGTCGGGATCCGGCACGCTGCCGGCCTTGGTCGAGATGACCAGGTCGCGCCGTGGCACCAGGCCGTCCATGAGCCGGCCGAGCAGGTACTCGGCCTCACCGTCGCCGTACACGTCCGCGGTGTCGACGAGGGTCCCGCCCGCTTCCCAGAACGTCTTCATCAGGTCAGCGGCGTCGTGCTCGTCGGTGTCCCGCCCCCAGGTCAGGGTGCCGAGCCCGATCCGGGACACACGCAGGCCGGTGCGGCCGAGATGCCTCTGCTCCATGAACGCCGAGATTACTGGCCAGAACCTGCGGTGTGGGTGGCCGCGGACCACCGATTTCCAGGAGCGGGGCCGTGGGGTTCGCTGATCCGCCGGTGACCGGTGCCCTCGGCTAGCACGTGCCGTCGGACACCTGAAGGCCCTTGTTCGCGCCCGCCGTCCGGTTCACCACGGCCGGCACGCAGGAGGCGGTGTCCGCGCGGAACGTGTACGGGAGGGTGACGGTGGTGTTCGACTTCGGGTCGGGTCCGGCCGGGTGGTTCTCGCTGCCGGGGTTCGACCAGGTCACGTTGTCGAAGACGTTGCCGCCGACCTGCCAGTACCCGGCTTCGTCGGTGTAGAAGGTGCCGAGGACGTCCTTGGAGTCCTCGAAGTAGTTGTTGTCCACCCTGGCGCGGGCGCCGGCCCGGGAGTTGATGCCGGACTCGTTGAGGCGCACGTAATGGTTGTTGTACATGTGCGCGATGCCGCCGCGCAGCAGCGGGGCGCGGGAGTCGATGTTCTCGTAGCGGTTGTGGTGGTAGGTGATGAACCCGTTCGACCGGTCGCTCTCGCTGCTGCCGACCAGGCCGCCGCGGCCCGAGTTTCGCAGGACGCTGTAGGACAGGGTCACGTACTGGGTGTTGTTCTTCATGTCGAACAGGCCGTCGTAGCCCTCCGACTCACCGCCCGAGGCCTCCAGGGTGGTGTGATCGACCCAGACGTTGCGGACGTTGCTCTCCATGCCGATGGCGTCGCCGCCGTTGGACGTGGGGGAGCCCGACTTCTTGACGTTCCGGACGGTCACGTTCTGGATGACGATGTTCTTCGATTCGCGGATGTGGATGCCCACTTGGTCGAAGACGGCCCCGCTGCCGACCCCGACCAGGGTCACATTGCTGACCTTCTTGAGTTCGATCACGCCGTCGGCGGTGTCACAGCCGCTGCCGGAGGCCTTCTTGGTGTTGGCGTGGTTGATGGTCCCCGTGACCTCGATGACGATCGGGGTGCTGGTGCTCGCCCGGCCGCACAGGGCCTGGTGGATCCCCGTGCCCGTGGTGGCCCTGACGATCCGGCCTCCCGCTCCGCCGGTGGTTCCGCCGTTCTGGGCCGCGTAGCCGGTGGCGGCGCCGGTCGCCGCCGACGCCTCGGGCGTCGACACCAGGGTGCCGGTCGCGGCGGCGAGGGCCAGCGTGGCCAGGGTCGCGTGGAGCCTCAAGGGAAGTGCTCGCTTCATCGTGCCTCTCCGTTCGCCTTCGGACGGTGGTGAGAGAAAGCGCTTTCCAGCGAAAGGTACGAACTTGCCGTGGACGCGTCAATGGCCGTGTCCATGATTTCTGTTCACTCATCTAAACGCTGGACCGGCCGTGGCCGTGTACCTCGCCCCGGCCTCCGCGCTAAGGTGCCCGCACAGGCACGTTACTGATCGGTAAGGGGATGCGGCATGCAGCTCGGTATCAACCTCGGCTACTGGGGTGCCGGAATGGACGCGGACAACCTGGCCGTCGCCCAGGAGGCCGACCGGCTCGGCTACGCCGTCTGCTGGGCCGCCGAGGCCTACGGCTCCGACGCCGCCACCGTACTGAGCTGGGTCGCCGCCCAGACCGAGCGCATCGACGTCGGCTCGGCCATCTTCCAGATCCCGGCCCGCCAGCCCGCCATGACGGCCATGACGGCCGCCACCCTCGACTCCCTCTCCGGCGGCCGCTTCCGCCTCGGCCTCGGCGTCTCCGGACCGCAGGTCTCCGAGGGCTGGTACGGCGTCAAGTTCGACAAGCCGCTCGCCCGCACCCGCGAGTACGTCGAGATCGTCCGCAAGGCCATGACCCGCGAGCGCCTGTCCTACGAGGGGCAGCACTGGACGCTGCCCCTGCCCGGCGGCCCGGGCAAGCCGATCAAGCTGACCGTGCACCCGCAGCGCGAGCACATCCCGCTGTACATCGCCGCGATCGGCCCGAAGAACCTCGAGCAGACCGGCGAGATCGCCGACGGCGCCCTGCTGATCTTCCCGTCCGCCGAGCACCTCGAGGACACGACGATCACGCACCTGCGCGCCGGGCGCGAGAAGGCCGGCAAGACCCTCGACGGGTTCGACGTCTGCCCGACCCTGCCGCTCGCGGTCGGCGACGACAAGGACGTGGCCGCGCTCGCCGACACCTTCCGCCCCTACACCGCGCTGTACGTCGGCGGCATGGGCAGCCCCAAGCAGAACTTCTACAACCAGCTCGCCCAGCGCATGGGCTACGAGCGGGAGGCGGCCGAGATCCAGAGCAAGTACCTCTCGGGCGACAAGCAGGGCGCCGCGGCCGCCGTGCCGCACGACCTGATCGACAAGACGACCCTGCTCGGTTCCGTGGACCGCATCGCGGACCGGATGAAGGCCTACGCCGCCGCCGGGGTCACCACCCTGTCGCTCGCCCCGGCGGGCTTCACGCTCGATGAGCGGCTCGCGTCGCTGCGCGCCGGCACGGAGGCCCTGGAGCGCGCCGGACTCGCCTGAGGCCTGTCGTTCGGATCATCCCGGCGCCGCGTCCTGCGGCCGGCCTGATCCAAACGAGGCCCTAGAGGTTCCGCGGCCGTGGTGGGGGCTCGGGGGTCTTCCCCGCCACGGCCGTCACGCGGAACAACGCGCCGGGCCGCCGGTGGTTACGGCACCGCGCCCGCACCCGGCCCGGGACGCCCGCCCGCGCGTCCTCCATTCGGCGCAGTTGTCCCTCACCCCTGTTGCAGCACCCCCCACCCCGCACTTGACTCGTTCTTCGCGGAACCCTGCGGAAGGCCGCAGTACGCCCACGCGCGCGGGAGAGGTGCCCACGATGCTTTCGGCCAAGAGTCTGTTCCAGGAGATCCTCGACAACGACGAGTCCTTCGCCCTGTTCTGCTCCATCGCCGCGAGCGGCGAGACCCAAGGCGGCTGGGAGAACGCCCGTATCGCCGCGCTCGTCCCCGAGGCCGAGCGTGAACTCGCCCCCAAGATCAGCCGGCACGGCGCCGACGAGGACAAGCACGGCCGGATCTTCAACGCCCTGATGAAGAAGCGCGGTCTCGACCCCGTCCCGGTCCCGCCGGAGACCGACTACACCATGCTCCTGGAGAAGAACGGCATCGGCCTCGCGCACGAGCAGCTGAGGCGCGACGAGCGGCTCACGGTCCAGGACATCGTCACCTACCTCTCGCACAGCAGAGTCACCGAGCAGCGCGCCTCCGAGCAGATGGACCTGCTCCGCAAGCACTTCGCCGACCACCCCGACATCGGCCGCGCGGTCCGGCAGATCTCCAACGACGAGGACAACCACCTCGCCTACTGCCACGAGGAGCTGCTGCGCTTCGCCTACGCGGGCCACGGCCGGGCCATCCAGCGCACCCTGCGCGCCTGCGCGCTCGCCGAGATCCGGATCTACCGGGACGTCAGCCTCGCCGTCATGGCGCACATGGGCCGCATCCTCGGCTGGTCCAAGGCCAAGTCGGCGGTGCTCGCGGCCGGCATCCACGCCGTGTACGCCTACGAACGCGCCGGCGGCTGGCGCCGCATGGTGTCGCTGGAGACGCCCGAGCGCCGCAACGCCCTCGGCGGTCCCGCGGCCCCGGAACCCGAGTTCGCCTGAGCCGGCCCGGCTACAGCCACCCGCGGTGCTTGAACAGCCGGAAGATCATCACCTCCAGGGCGGCCATCACGACGAGCAGGGCCGGATAGGACCAGACCCAGCGCAGCTCGGGCATGTGCTCGAAGTTCATGCCGTAGATCCCCGCCAGCATCGTGGGGATCGCGGCCATGGCCGCCCAGGCGGAGATCTTCCGCATGTCGTCGTTCTGCCGGACGCTCATCTGCGCCAGGTGCGCCGAGAGGATGTCCGACACCAGCCGGTCCAGGTTCTCCACGGAGTCGTTCACACGCGTGAGGTGGTCGTTGACGTCGCGGAAGAACGGCCGGGCGCGGTCGTCCACGAAGGGCACCGCCACGCCGGACGTCGCCGTGCCCGCCAGCCGGCTCATCGGTGGGGCCAGCGGGCCGGTCGCCCGTCGGAACTCCAGGACCTGCCGCTTGAAGTCGTAGATCCGGGAGGCCGTGTTCCGCGAGCCCCCGCCGTCCGGCGAGAACACCTCCGCCTCCAGCCCCTCCAGGTCGGTCTGGAGCTCGGTCGCCACGTCCAGATAGTGGTCGACGGTGGCGTCGGCGACCGCGTACAGCACGGCCGTGGGCCCTTTGACCAGCAGCTCCGGCTCCTGTTCGAGCCGGTGGCGCACGGCCCTGAGCGGGGAGCCCTCGCCGTGCCGGACGGTCACCACGAACGAGTCACCGAGGAAGATCATGATCTCGCCGGAGGAGACGGTGTCGCTCTGCGGCTCGTACGCCACCGGCTTGAGCACCACGAAGAGCGAGTCGTCGTACACCTCGAGCTTGGGCCGCTGGTGGGCCTTGAGGGCGTCCTCGACGGCCAGCGGGTGCAGCCCGAACTCCCGGGTCACATGGTCGAACTCGCCCTCGGTCGGCTCGTGCAGCCCGATCCACACGAACCCGCCCGCCGTGCGGGCCTCGCCCAGGGCGTCGGAAAGGTCCTCGGGCCCTTCCGTCCGCTGTCCGTCGCGGTAAATGGCACAGTCCACGATCACGAGGCGAGTCTCCCGTCACTCGAACGACACCGCACGCGCGCGTGCGCCTACGCTGGAGCGCATGCCCACGTTGATCCTGGTCAGGCACGGACGCTCCACCGCCAACACCGAGGGACTGCTCGCCGGCTGGACCCCCGGCGTCTCCCTCGACGAGCGCGGTGCCGCACAGGCCGCCGCGCTCCCGGGGCGGCTGGCCGGACTGCCCCTCGCCGAAGTCGTCACCAGCCCGCTCCAGCGCTGCCAGGAGACCGTCCGGCCGTTGCTCGACGCCCGGCCGGAGCTGAGCCCGCACACCGACGAACGCATCGGCGAGTGCCACTACGGCGACTGGTCCGGACGCAAGCTCGCCGAACTCACGGACGAGCCGCTGATGGAGGTGGTGCAGGCGCACCCCTCCGCGGCGGCCTTCCCCGGCGGGGAGTCCATGCGCGCCATGCAGACCCGCGCCGCCGAGGCCGTACGCGAGTGGAACGCGCGCGTGGAGCGCGACCACGGCCCCGACGCCGTCTACCTCATGTGCTCGCACGGCGACATCATCAAGTCGCTCGTCGCCGACGCGCTCGGACTCCATCTCGACCTCTTCCAGCGGATCTCCGTCGACCCGTGTTCCGTCACCGCGATCCGCTACACCCGGCTGCGGCCCTTCCTCGTCCGGCTCGGCGACACCGGCGACTTCACGTCCCTGGCGCCGCGCGAGGAACCGCCGGGCGGTGAGGCCGAAGTCGGGGGTGGTGCGGGCGCACCGTGATCGTTCGCCGCAGTAGGGTGAAGCGGTCGCAGCAGTGCCGTGCTCATACGGTTCCCACGATTCCAATGGAGACAGGACGTGTCCCGTCAGGTGTTCCTCTACGACCATCCGGAGCGTTTCGTGGCCGGTACGGTCGGACTGCCCGGGCGCCGTTCGTTCTACCTCCAGGCCTCCGCCGGCTCGCGCGTGACCAGCGTGGCCCTGGAGAAGACCCAGGTCGCCGCGCTCGCCGAGCGCATGGACGAACTGCTCGACGAGGTCGTACGCCGTAGCGGCGGGAGCGCCCAGGTCCCCGCCGTCGCCCCCTCGGACACCGACACCGCCCCGCTGGACACCCCCATCGAGGAGGAGTTCCGGGTCGGCACCATGGCGCTCGCCTGGGACGGCGACGAGCAGCTCATGATCGTCGAGGCGCAGGCGCTCGTAGAGCTCGACGCGGAATCCGAGGAGGACCTCGCCGAGGCCGAGGAGCGGCTGCTCCAGGACGAGGAGAACGGGCCCCCGATGCTGCGGGTCCGCCTCACCGGCGCGCAGGCCAGGGCCTTCGCCAAGCGCGCCCTCGACGTCGTCAACGCCGGGCGGCCGCCGTGCCCGCTGTGCAGCCTCCCGCTCGACCCGGAAGGACACGTATGTCCGCGCCAGAACGGATACCGCCGCGGAGCGTGACGTCGCCACCGGACGCCGCCGAGCTGCTCGCCCGGGGTGAACTGACCGTCCGCGGACGCATCCGTGAGGCCTCCAACGCGGCCCTGTACTGCACGGTGGCGTACGACGGCCGGGAGGCGGCCTGCGTCTACAAACCGGTCGCGGGGGAGCGGCCGCTGTGGGACTTCCCCGACGGGACGCTGGCCCAGCGCGAGGTCGCCGCGTACGAGGTCTCCGAGGCGACCGGCTGGGGCCTGGTGCCGCCCACCGTGCTGCGCGACGGGCCCTACGGCGAGGGCATGTGCCAGCTGTGGATCGAGGTGGCACCCGAGGCGGAGCTGCTCGCCCTGGTCGACGGCGAGGAACCGGAGCCGGGCTGGAAGGCCATCGGTTTCGCCGAGGTCGGCGAGGGACGCACCGCGCTCCTCGTGCACGCCGACGACGCACGGCTGCGGCGCCTCGCGGTGCTGGACGCCGTGATCAACAACGCCGACCGCAAGGGCGGGCACCTGCTGCCCACCGGTGAGGGACGGCTGTACGGCATCGACCACGGGGTCACCTTCAACGCCGAGAACAAGCTGCGGACCCTGCTGTGGGGCTGGGCCGGGGAACCCCTGCCGCAGGAGGCCCTGGACGTCCTCGACGACCTCAGGAAAGGCCTTGCGCAGGGCGGGACGCTCACCGCGCGGCTCGAACCGCTGATCACCGGTGCCGAGATCGACGCCACCCGGGCGCGGGTCGCCGCCCTGCTCGCCTCGGGAACCCACCCGGAGCCGAGCGGTGAGTGGCCGGCGATCCCCTGGCCACCCGTGTAGCAGCACAGACACCCGGGACACCGCAAGAGCGCCTTCTCGGCCGTGTGGCCCGCTCCCGTTCGTATCCGGAACTTCAGTCCGGTTAGGCTCATGGCATGCATGCCTGGCCCGCTTCCGAGGTCCCCGCCCTGCCTGGTCAGGGCCGCGACCTGAGGATCCACGACACCGCGACCGGCGGCCTCGTCACCCTCGACCCCGGTCCCGTCGCCCGTATCTACGTCTGCGGCATCACCCCGTACGACGCCACTCACCTGGGACACGCGGCGACCTACAACGCGTTCGACCTCGTGCAGCGCGTGTGGCTCGACACCAAGCGGCAGGTTCACTACGTCCAGAACGTCACCGACGTCGACGATCCCCTCCTGGAGCGGGCGCAGCGCGACGGCGTCGACTGGGCCGCCCTCGCCGAGAAGGAGACGGCCCTCTTCCGCGAGGACATGACGGCCCTGCGGATGCTGCCGCCGCGGCAGTACATAGGCGCCGTCGAGGCCATACCCGGGATCGTCCCGCTCGTCGAGCGGCTCCGGGACGCCGGCGCCGCCTACGAGCTCGACGGGGACGTGTACTTCTCCGTCGAGTCCGACCCGCACTTCGGCAAGGTCTCGGGCCTCGACGCCGCGGCGATGCGGCTGCTGTCCGCCGAGCGCGGCGGTGACCCGGACCGCCCGGGCAAGAAGAACCCGCTCGACCCGATGCTGTGGATGGCGGCCCGTGAGGGCGAGCCCAGCTGGGACGGCGGATCGCTCGGGCGCGGACGGCCCGGCTGGCACATCGAGTGCGTGGCCATCGCCCTGGACCACCTCGGCATGGGCTTCGACATCCAGGGCGGCGGTTCCGATCTCGCCTTCCCGCACCACGAGATGGGCGCCTCGCACGCCCAGGCCCTCACCGGCGAGTTCCCCATGGCCAAGGCGTACGTGCACGCCGGCATGGTCGCCCTCGACGGCGAGAAGATGTCCAAGTCCAAGGGCAACCTGGTCTTCGTCTCCAGGCTCCGGTACGACGGCGTCGACCCGGCCGCGATCCGGCTCGCGCTGCTCGCCCACCACTACCGCGCCGACTGGGAGTACACCGACCAGGTCCTCCAGGACGCCGTCGCGCGGCTCGGCCGCTGGCGGGCCGCCGTCTCCCGGCCCGACGGGCCCCCGGCCGAGGAGCTCGTCGAGGAGATCCGCGAGGCCCTCTCCGACGACCTGAACGCCCCGGCCGCGCTCACCGCCGTCGACCGCTGGGCCGCCCTCCAGGAGCGGAGCGGCGGCACGGACATCGGCGCGCCCGGCGTGGTCTCCCGTGCCGTGGACGCGCTGCTCGGCGTGGCGCTATAGCCGGAAGCCGGACAGAGCCGAAGGGGCGCCTCCCGGCCGGGAGGCGCCCCTTCGGCGTTCGTGCGTGCGTCTCAGTCCTCCGACGACTCGTCGTCGTCCGTGCCCGGCTTGGGGGGTTTCGGCGGGCGCGTGCGGCCCCCGGGGTTGTCCCGCAGGTACGACGTGCTGTCGCTGCCGTCGGCCGTGGCGTGGCCGCCCGTCGCGGGCGGTCCGCCCCCGTCACGGCGCCGCAGATAGCGCTCGAACTCCCGGGCGATCGCCTCGCCCGACGCCTCCGGCAGCTCGGCGGTGTCCCGGGCCTCCTCCAGCGACTGGACGTACTCGGCGACCTCGCTGTCCTCGGCGGCCAGCTGGTCCACGCCGGTCTGCCAGGCGCGCGCGTCCTCGGGCAGCTCGCCCAGCGGGATGCGCACGTCGATCAGGTCCTCCAGGCGGTTCAGGAGGGCCAGCGTGGCCTTCGGGTTGGGCGGCTGCGACACGTAGTGCGGCACCGCCGCCCAGAGGGAGACGGCCGGGACGCCCGCGTGCGTGCAGGCCTCCTGGAGGACGCCGACGATGCCCGTGGGGCCCTCGTACTTGGTCTCCTCCAGGTCCATGCGGCGGGCCAGGTCCGGGTCGGATGTCGTGCCGCTGATCGGAACCGGACGGGTGTGCGGGGTGTCGCCGAGCAGCGCGCCCAGGACGACCACCAGTTCCACCCCCAGTTCGTGCGCGAAGCCGAGCAGTTCGTTGCAGAACGAACGCCACCGCATGGAGGGTTCGATGCCCCGGACGAGTACGAGATCGCGCGGCTTGTCCCCGCCGACCCGGACCACCGACAGCCTCGTCGTGGGCCAGGTGATCTTGCGAACGCCCGCTTCCATGAACACCGTGGGGCGGTTCACCTGGAAGTCGTAGTAGTCCTCGGCGTCCAGCGCCGCGAACACCTCGCCCTTCCACTCCCTGTCCAGATGCGCGACCGCGGTGGAGGCGGCGTCGCCGGCATCGTTCCAGCCCTCGAACGCGGCCACCATGACCGGGTCGATCAGCTCGGGAACCCCCTCGAGCTCGATCACCCAGTGCCTCCTTCCGACGTGCCCTCGCTTGACCACCCAACCTTACGGCGTGCCGCGGGGGCGCCCGCAGCCCCCTTGCAGGGGGAGTGCCCCCATCACTGCCCCGCCATCCGGCCCTGAACACCCCGGATTCGTGCGAGCGGTGCGCCGGGCCCCGGTCACAACGTGGAGCGCAGCCACTGCTCCACGCTCGCGATGTGCACGGTCGCCCACGAGCGGGCCGCCTCGGCGTCCCGGTCGCGCAGGGCGGCGAGGATGGCCCGGTGCTCGCGCAGGGTGCGGGCGACGGCGTCCTCCTGGGTGAGGCCCCGCCAGATCCGGGCCCGGGTGGTGGGACCCGACAGTCCGTCGAGCAGCGAACAGAGCACGGAGTTGCCCGAGCTGCGCACGATGCCCCGGTGGAACTCCAGGTCGCAGGCGACCAGATCCTCCACGGACGGGGTGGCGCCGAGCTTGTCCAGCTGGGCCCCGAGCGCGTCCAGTTGCTGCTCGCTGATCCGCAGCGCCGCCATGGCGGTCGCCGCCGGTTCCAGGATGCGGCGTACGGCCAGGAACTCCAGGACCGTGTCGTCGCGGTGGAAGTCGACGACGAAGCTCATCGCCTCCAGCAGGAGTTGCGGGTCGAGGCTGGTGACGTACGTGCCGTCGCCCTGCCGCACGTCCAGGATGCGGATCAGCGACAGGGCGCGCACGGCCTCCCGCAGGGAGTTGCGCGACAACCCCAGATCGGCGGCGAGTTCGCTCTCCTTGGGCAGCCGGTCACCCGGGCGCAACGCGCCGGAGACGATCATCCCCTTGATCTTCTCGATCGCCTCGTCGGTGACTGCCATGGCGGCCTCCCTGTGCTTTTAAGACCTCCGACGTATCAGGTCATTATGGGGGCACGGGAACGCGGCAGGGGCGGCTCCGTCGGCGTGGAGCCGCCCCTGCCGGGATGGGGTGTCCCGGTACCCGTGCCTACTTCTTGTCGAGCACGTCCTGCACCTTGGCCCGGACGTCGTCCGTGGCCAGGCCGCGGATGGTCAGCGTGGTGCGGCGGCGCAGCACGTCGTCCTGCGTCTCGGCCCACTCGTGGTCCCGGGCCCAGACGACCTGCGCCCAGATCTCCGGGGCGTCGGGGTGGACGCGCTCGGCGAGCTCGGGGCTCTCGTTGGCCAGCCGGGCGATGTCGAAGGCCAGCGAACCGTAGTGCGTGGCCAGGTGCCTGGCCGTGTCGGGCGCCATGCGCGGGCCCGGCGCGGGCCGGTCGGTGAGCAGCCGGTGGGCGACCGCGCGCGGGTTGGCGATGCCGGGCAGCGGCAGCTTCTTCGGCAGCGCGCTGATCGGCTCGAAGTCGTCGCCCAGCGGGTGGCCCGGCAGCGACTCCAGCTTCTTCATGATCGTCCGGCCGATGTGGCGGAAGGTGGTCCACTTGCCGCCCGCGACGGACAGCATGCCGCCCCGGCCCTCGGTGACGACCGTCTCGCGCTTGGCCTTGGCGGTGTCGCCGGGGCCGCCCGGCAGCACGCGCAGGCCGGCGAAGGAGTACGTGATGAGGTCGCGGCTGAGCTGCTGGTCGCGGACCGAGAAGGCGGCCTCGTCCAGGATCTGGGTTATGTCCTGCTCGGTGACCGAGACGTCCGCCGGGTCGCCCTCGAACACCTCGTCGGTGGTGCCGAGCAGCAGCATGTCCTCCCAGGGGAGGGCGAAGGTGATGCGGTACTTGTCGATCGGGGTGGCGAGCGCGGCCTTCCAGGGGGAGGTCCGCTTCAGGACGAGGTGCGCGCCCTTCGACAGGCGGATGGACGGAGCCGCGTTCGGGTTCTCCATCTTGCGCAGGTGGTCGACCCACGGGCCGGTCGCGTTCAGCACCAGCCGGGCGTTCACGCCGAACTCGTCGCCGGACAGGCGGTCCCTCAGCTCGGCGCCGGTGACCCGGCCCTGAGTGAAGCGCAGGCCCGTCACCTCGGCGTGGTTGAGCACGACCGCGCCGGCCTCGACGGCCCCGCGGACGGTCATCAGCGCCATGCGGGCGTCGTTCATCTGGTCGTCGCCGTACACGGCCACGGCCTTGAGGTTCTCGGTGCGCAGCTCCGGCACGTCCTGCGCGGCCTTGGCCGGGGAGAGCAGGTGCCCGACGCCGTCACCGAAGGCGGAGAGCGCGGAGTAGGCGAAGACACCCGCGCCGAGCTTCGCCGCGCCGTGCGGCCCGCCCTTGTACACGGGGAGGTAGAACGTGAGCGGGTTCGCCAGGTGGGGGGCCACCTGGCGGGAGACCGCACGGCGCTCGAAGTGGTTCTCCGCCACCAGCTTCACCGCACCGGTCTGGAGGTAGCGCAGACCGCCGTGGAGGAGCTTGGAGGAGGCGGAGGACGTGGCGCCGGCGAAGTCGCCGGCGTCCACCAGAGCCACCCTGAGGCCGGACTGCGCGGCGTGCCAGGCGGTGGAGATGCCCAGGATGCCGCCGCCGATCACGAGAAGGTCGTACGACGCCTTGGAGAGCTGCTCCCTGGTCTCGGCTCGGCTCGGGTTCGAGCCGGAGGCCGGGTGCGTCCCCAGGGCAGGCACGGACTGCAGGGTGGACTTGGTGGTCATGCTGTTTCTTACTCCTCGTCCTCGAGCCAGCCCATGGTCCGCTCGACGGCCTTGAGCCAGTTCTTGTACTCACGGGCGCGGGTCTCCGCGTCCATGCGGGGGGTCCACTCGGCGGCCCGCCGCCAGTTGGCGCGCAGGTCGTCGGTGCTGTTCCAGAAGCCGACGGCGAGACCGGCGGCGTAGGCGGCGCCGAGGCAGGTGGTCTCGGCGACCATCGGGCGCACCACGGGGGCGTCCACGAAGTCGGCCAGGGTCTGCATCAGCAGGTTGTTGGAGGTCATGCCGCCGTCGACCTTCAGGGCGGCCAGCTCGACGCCGGAGTCCTTCGTCATGGCGTCGGCGATCTCCCGCGTCTGCCAGGCGGTCGCCTCCAGCACGGCACGCGCGAGGTGGGCCTTGGTGACGTACCGGGTCAGACCGGCGATGACACCGCGGGCGTCGGAGCGCCAGTAGGGGGCGAACAGACCGGAGAAGGCCGGCACGAAGTAGGCGCCGCCGTTGTCCTCGACAGACAGGGCGAGGGTCTCGATCTCGGCGGCGGTGGAGATCAGGCCCATCTGGTCGCGCATCCACTGCACCAGCGAGCCGGTGACCGCGATCGAGCCCTCCAGGGCGTAGACCGTCTTCTGGTCGCCGATCTTGTAGCCGACGGTGGTCAGCAGGCCGCTGTAGGAGTTGATGATCTTGTCGCCGGTGTTCATCACCATGAACGTGCCGGTGCCGTAGGTCGACTTGGTCTCGCCCTCGGCGAAGCAGGTCTGGCCGAACAGGGCCGCCTGCTGGTCGCCGAGCGCTGAGGCGACCGGGATGCCGCCGAGCAGGTCGCCCAGCCTGCCGCCGGTGATCTCGCCGTAGACCTCGGCGGAGGAGCGGATCTCGGGCAGGATCTGCTTCGGGACGCCGATGGAATCGCAGATCTTGTCGTCCCACTGCATGGTGTGCAGGTTCATCAGCATGGTGCGCGAGGCGTTGGTGACGTCGGTGACGTGCTTGCCGCCGTCGACACCACCGGTCAGGTTCCAGATGACCCAGGTGTCCATCGTGCCGAAGAGGATGTCGCCGGCCTCGGCGCGCTCCTTCAGGCCGTCGACGTTGTCGAGCAGCCAGCGGGCCTTGGGGCCGGCGAAGTAGGAGGCGAGGGGCAGGCCCGTCTCGCGGCGGAAGCGGTCCTGGCCGACGTTGCGGCCGAGCTCGCGGCAGAGGGCGTCGGTGCGGGTGTCCTGCCAGACGATGGCGTTGTGGACGGGCTCACCGGTGTTCTTGTCCCACAGCACGGTCGTCTCGCGCTGGTTGGTGATGCCGATGGCCTTGATGTCGTCGCGGGTGATGCCGGCCTTCTCGATGGCCCCGGCGACGACCTCCTGGACGTTGGTCCAGATCTCGGTGGCGTTGTGCTCGACCCAGCCCGGCTTCGGGAAGATCTGCTCGTGCTCCTTCTGGTCGACGGAGACGATCCGGCCGTCCCGGTCGAAGACGATGCAGCGGCTGGAGGTGGTGCCCTGGTCGATGGCGGCGATGAAGGGGCCGGCGGTGTGCGCGTCGGTCACTGTGTCTCCTGGGAAGTTCCGTGTTTATGGGGCTTTACGTACGGCGCGTGCCGAGAGTTTCTCGAAGCGGCGGTGATTGCCGCTCCTAGGCGAACGCGACGTTGTAGATGCCTGCGGCGATGGCACCGCCGATCAGCGGTCCCACCACCGGGACCCAGGCGTAGCCCCAGTCGGAGCCGCCCTTGTTGGGCAGGGGCAGCAGGGCGTGCACGATGCGCGGGCCGAGGTCACGGGCCGGGTTGATCGCGTACCCCGTCGGACCACCGAGCGACAGGCCGATGGAGACCACGACGAGGGCGGTGACCAGGGCGCCCAGGGTGCCCAGGCCGTTGCCCTTGTCGTTCAGGCCCTGGGTGAGCACCGCGAGCACCAGCACGATGGTGCCGATGACCTCCGTGGCGATGTTCTGCCAGGCGACGCGGACCTCGGGGCCGGTGGAGAAGACGCCCAGCACGGGGCCGGCGCCCTTCTCCTGGGCCTCGACGGCCTTGGCCGTGGTGTCCTGCGCACCCGGGGCGCCGACTATCTCGCGGTCGGTGAGGTGGGCCTGGAACTGACCGTAGTAAGCGATCCAGACCAGGGCCGCGCCGATCATGGCGCCCAGGATCTGACCGGCCCAGTAGACCGGGACGTTCTTCCAGTCGCCGTCCTTGATCGCGAGCGCGAGGGTGACGGCCGGGTTCAGATGGGCGCCGGACAGCGGCGCCGAGGTGTAGACGGCCGTGAGCACCGCGAAGCCCCACCCGAAGGTGATGGCGAGCCAGCCGGCGTTGCGGGCCTTGGAAGCCTTCAGCGTGACGGCGGCACAGACGCCACCGCCGAGGAGGATGAGTATGGCGGTACCGATGGTCTCGCCGATGAAGATGTCGGAGCTGGACACCCGCGACTCCTTTGTCCTACGTCCAGGGAAGTTCGATACCGGCCTGGCGTTGTCACACTCTAGCGCGTATTGCCGGTAGCTGTTCGACAATGTCGACCGATGGACGGGAGTCTTGCTTCGGCGTTACGAGCACGTCAAGGGCTGTGTTGTCGAAAACACGATCGTTACTGATCGCCGCGTGTTCGAAGATCTTCTCCGCAGGTGGACGCGGACATGCCGAGGGCCGGAACGCCGTACGACGTCCCGGTCCGCTCGTCGGGTCCTCAGAACCGCCCGGCGCCCAGGTCCCGCGAGACCGCGCGGGCGCAGTCCCGCACCGCCGCGATCAGCTCGGGCCGCAGCGCGCCCTCCTCGTCGGGCCGGCACAGCCGCTCCACGGCGCCGGTGATGCCGACCGCGCCGACCGGCATGCGCCGCCGGTCGTGGATGGGGGCGGCGAGGGAGGCCACGCCTTCCCAGGTCTCCTCCACGTCCGCCGCGTAGCCCCGCGCGCGCGTGACGTCGAGGATGTGCTCGAAGCCCTCCGGCTCGCACACGGTCCGGTCGGTGAACGCCTTGCGGTCCGCCTCCAGGGCCTCGCTGTGCGCCACCGGGTCGTAGGCGGACAGCACCTTGCCCAGGGCCGTGGAGTGCAGCGGCTGCATGGCCCCGATCTCCAGGACCTGCCGGCTGTCGTCGGGCCGGAAGACGTGGTGCACGATCAGCACGCCCTGCTGGTGCAGGACGCCGAGGTAGACGCTCTCGCCGCTGGAGCGGGCCAGGTCGTCGGTCCACACCAGGGCGCGCGCCCGCAGCTCGTGCACATCGAGGTAGGTGGTGCCCAGGCGCAGCAGCTCCGCGCCCAGCTGGTAGCGCCCGGAGGCGTCGTCCTGCTCCACGAACCCCTCCTGCTGGAGGGTGCGCAGGATGCCGTGGGCGGTGCCCTTGGCCAGGCCCAGCGACGAGGCGATGTCCGACAGGCCGAGCCGCCGCTCGCCGCCCGCCAGCAGCCGCAGCATCGCGGCCGCCCGTTCGAGCGACTGGATGTTCCGTGCCATCGCCGTACTGCCTCCGTCCCCTTCGACCGCCGACAAGCGGCACCAGAGCCCTCGTTCGGCAATGCCGAACACTACCGGTCCATGTCGACCTCCCGCTAATGGCAGGTCGCCACTTGTTACGTCACCGGGGGCGCACGGCGGCGCCGGGCGGGGTCCTGGGCGCCGCCGGAGTCCGCCCCGTGGACGTGCTGCCCATCCAAGCCGACTCCCGGTTACGCTGGCGCGGTGCGCCCTTCCCCGGAAGCCCTCCGGCCGTCCGGGAAGCCGCAAAGCCGACAGCCGTCGCACCTGAGGGAGCCCTTCACATGGCCTCGTTGCCGCCGACCCCTTCCACCGACAGCCGGACCCGCGTGTCCGCGCTCCGAGACGCCCTGGCCACCCGTGTGGTCGTGGCCGACGGAGCCATGGGCACCATGCTCCAGGCGCAGGACCCCACGCTCGAGGACTTCGAGAATCTCGAGGGCTGCAACGAGATCCTCAACCTGACGCGGCCGGACATCGTCCGCTCCGTCCACGACGCCTACTTCGCTGTGGGCGTGGACTGCGTGGAGACCAACACGTTCGGTGCCAACCACACCGCCGCCGCCGAGTACGAGATCTCCGACCGGGTGCACGAGCTGTCCGAGGCGGGTGCCCGGATCGCCCGCGAGGTGGCCGACGAGTACGCCGCCCGGGACGGCCGGCCGCGCTGGGTGCTCGGCTCGATCGGCCCCGGCACCAAGCTGCCCACGCTCGGCCACGTCGGCTACGCCGTGATCCGCGACGGCTACCAGGCCAACGCCGAGGGCCTGCTCGCGGGCGGCGCGGACGCGCTGCTCGTGGAGACGACCCAGGACCTCCTCCAGACCAAGGCGTCCGTCCTCGGCGCCCGCCGCGCCATGGAGGCCACCGGCGCCGACGTGCCCCTGCTGGTCTCGATGGCCTTCGAGACCACCGGCACCATGCTGCTGGGCTCCGAGATCGGCGCGGCGCTCACCGCGCTGGAGCCGCTCGGCATCGACATGATCGGCCTGAACTGCTCCACCGGCCCGGCCGAGATGAGCGAGCACCTGCGCTACCTCACGCGCCATTCGCGCATCCCCCTGCTGTGCATGCCGAACGCCGGCCTGCCCATCCTCACCAAGGACGGCGCGCACTTCCCGCTCGACCCCGAGGGCCTGGCCGACGCGCAGCAGAACTTCGTCCGCGACTACGGCCTCTCCCTCGTGGGCGGCTGCTGCGGCACCACCCCCGAGCACCTGCGACAGCTGGTCGAGCGGGTCCGGGACGTCGCCCCGACCGAGCGCAGCCCGCAGCCCGAGCCGGGCGCGGCGTCCCTGTACCAGTCGGTCCCCTTCCGGCAGGACACCTCCTACCTGGCGATCGGCGAGCGCACCAACGCCAACGGCTCCAAGAAGTTCCGCGAGGCCATGCTGGAGGGCCGCTGGGACGACTGCGTGGAGATGGCCCGCGACCAGATCCGCGAGGGCGCGCACATGCTCGACCTGTGCGTGGACTACGTCGGCCGGGACGGCGTGGCCGACATGGAGGAACTGGCCGGCCGTTTCGCCACCGCCTCCACGCTGCCGATCGTGCTGGACTCCACCGAGGTCGACGTCATCCGGGCCGGCCTGGAGAAGCTCGGCGGCCGTGCGGTGATCAACTCGGTGAACTACGAGGACGGCGACGGCCCCGACTCCCGCTTCGCCAAGGTCACGGCGCTCGCCAAGGAGCACGGCGCCGCGCTGATCGCGCTGACCATCGACGAGGAGGGCCAGGCCCGCACCGCCGAGAAGAAGGTCGAGATCGCCGAACGGCTGATCGAGGACCTGACCGGCAACTGGGGCATCCACGAGGAGGACATCCTCGTGGACTGTCTGACCTTCACCATCTGCACCGGCCAGGAGGAGTCCCGGGGGGACGGCATCGCCACCATCGAGGGCATCCGCGAGCTCAAGCGGCGCCACCCGAGGGTGCAGACCACGCTCGGCCTGTCCAACATCTCCTTCGGTCTCAATCCGGCCGCCCGCATCCTGCTGAACTCCGTCTTCCTCGACGAGTGCGTCAAGGCGGGGCTGGACTCGGCCATCGTGCACGCCAGCAAGATCCTGCCGATCGCCCGCTTCAGCGAGGAGGAGGTCCGCACCGCCCTGGACCTCATCCACGACCGGCGCGCCGAGGGCTACGACCCGCTGCAGAAGCTCATGCAGCTGTTCGAGGGCGCCACCGCCAAGTCCCTCAAGGCCGGCAAGGCCGAGGAGCTCGCCGCCCTGCCGCTGGACGAGCGGCTGAAGCGGCGCATCATCGACGGCGAGAAGAACGGCCTCGAAGCCGACCTCGACGAGGCGCTCCAGGAGCGGCCCGCGCTGGACATCGTCAACGAGACCCTGCTGGACGGCATGAAGGTCGTCGGTGAACTGTTCGGCTCCGGCCAGATGCAGCTGCCGTTCGTCCTGCAGTCCGCCGAGGTCATGAAGACGGCCGTCGCCCACCTCGAACCGCACATGGAGAAGGTCGAGGGCGACGAGGCCGGCAAGGGCACGATCGTGCTGGCCACCGTCCGCGGTGACGTGCACGACATCGGCAAGAACCTCGTCGACATCATCCTGACCAACAACGGCTACAACGTCGTCAACCTCGGCATCAAGCAGCCGGTCTCCGCGATCCTCGAGGCCGCCGAGGAGCACAAGGCCGACGTGATCGGCATGTCCGGGCTCCTGGTCAAGTCCACGGTGATCATGAAGGAGAACCTGGAGGAGCTCAACCAGCGCGACCTGGCGGCGAAGTACCCGGTCATCCTCGGCGGCGCCGCCCTCACCCGCGCCTACGTCGAGCAGGACCTGCACGAGATCTACCAGGGCGAGGTCCGCTACGCCCGTGACGCCTTCGAGGGCCTGCGCCTGATGGACGCCCTCGTCGGCGTCAAGCGGGGTGTGCCCGGCGCGAAGCTGCCCGAACTCAGGCAGCGCCGGGTGCGGGCCGCCGCCGTCGAGGTCGAGGAGCGGCCCGAGGAAGGCCACGTCCGCTCCGACGTCGCCACCGACAACCCCGTCCCGCGCGCCCCCTTCCAGGGCACCCGGGTGATCAAGGGCATCCAGCTCAAGGAGTACGCGAGCTGGCTCGACGAGGGCGCCCTGTTCAAGGGCCAGTGGGGTCTGAAGCAGGCCCGCACCGGCGACGGCCCCTCCTACGAGGAGCTCGTCGAGAGTGAGGGCAGGCCCCGGCTGCGCGGCCTGCTGGACCGGCTCCAGACGGAGAACCTGCTGGAGGCGGCCGTGGT
Source organism: Streptomyces sp. NPDC050674 (assembly GCF_040654575.1). NCBI lineage: Bacteria > Bacillati > Actinomycetota > Actinomycetes > Kitasatosporales > Streptomycetaceae > Streptomyces > Streptomyces sp. NPDC050674. The sequence goes on along the minus strand of NZ_JBFAIG010000012.1, from coordinate 127,496 downwards.
CTACGGCTACTTCCCGTGCGTCTCCAAGGACGACGACCTGATCATCCTGGACGAGCAGGGCAACGAGCGCACCCGCTTCACCTTCCCGCGCCAGCGCCGCGGCCGGCGCCTGTGCCTGGCCGACTTCTTCCGCCCGGAGGAGTCCGGCGAGACCGACGTCGTCGGCCTCCAGGTCGTCACGGTCGGCTCGCGCATCGGCGAGGAGACCGCCCGGCTGTTCGAGGCCAACGCCTACCGCGACTACCTCGAACTGCACGGCCTGTCCGTGCAGCTCGCCGAGGCGCTCGCCGAGTACTGGCACGCCCGCGTGCGTTCCGAACTCGGCTACGCCGGCGAGGACCCGGACGAGATGCAGGGCATGTTCGAGCTGAAGTACCGCGGCGCCCGCTTCTCCCTCGGCTACGGCGCCTGCCCGAACCTGGAGGACCGCGCCAAGATCGCCGACCTGCTCCAGCCGGAGCGCATCGGCGTCCACCTGTCCGAGGAGTTCCAGCTGCACCCGGAGCAGTCCACGGACGCCATCGTGATCCACCACCCGGAGGCGAAGTACTTCAACGCCCGCTGACCCCGCCTCGCCGGGCCGCACGGGCTGAACGAGCGTTTCGGTCGCGCACGACGTAGACTGGTCGGTCCACTGCAGGCCGGCTCCCTTTGTGGGAGCCGGCCTGATCGTCCCTTCAAGGAGGTAGGTGGATGACCAGTACGGTCCCCGCACTCGGTACCCGGTCCGCCGAGGGGTCGGCCCTGCAAGCCGTGCTCCTCGACATGGACGGCACCCTGGTGGACACCGAGGGCTTCTGGTGGGACGTCGAGCGGGAGGTCTTCGCCTCCCTCGGTCACACGCTCGACGAGTCCTGGCGCCATGTCGTGGTCGGCGGCCCCATGACCCGCAGCGCGGGCTTCCTGATCGAGGCCACCGGCGCCGACATCACCCTCGACGACCTCACCGTGCTCCTGAACGACGGGTTCGAGGCCCGCATCGGCCGCGCCCTGCCGCTGATGCCGGGCGCCGGGCGTCTGCTGGCCGAGCTGTACGAGTACGAGATCCCCACGGCCCTCGTCTCCGCCTCGCACCGGCGCATCATCGACCGGGTGCTGGATACCCTGGGCGCCCACCACTTCAGCCTCACCGTGGCCGGCGACGAGGTGCCCCGCACCAAGCCCCACCCCGACCCGTACCTGGCAGCCGCCGCCGGACTCGGCGCCGAGCCGGCCCGCTGCGCCGTCATCGAGGACACCGCCACCGGAGTCGCCGCCGCCGAGGCCGCGGGCTGCCAGGTGGTGGCCGTGCCCTCCGTGGCCCCCATCGCCCCGGCCCTGCGCCGTACGGTCGTGACCTCCCTGGAAGAGGTCGACCTGGCATTTCTGCACGATCTGATGACGGAAATGCGCTAGGCGTTCACCCAGCGTGCAGCGGCGTTAACGCGGCAATTCCGAAGGCAATTCGAGCCCCTCCGGATGAGCGAATTCCCATACCCCCGAACCCGTTCAGGCGTGTGACGTTCCCCACGCGGGCCGGGCTCGACAGGGGATCCCGCGTGTGCTGCGCACCCCCCGTGGGGGGCCGTGGGCGTGCCCTTGTGTCCCGATTGATGGGACGCTGCACCAAAGCTTCCGCTGGCGGGCTTTCGGTGTGTCCGCACCCGGTTCCGCAGCGTGATGGGTGCTCAACTCCGGTGGCTGCGAACCCTCCTGCCGGCCCCGACTAATCTCGTCGCGAGAACATCGCCCCATCCCCGTGATCCGCTGCGCCACCCCTGCATGCCGGGTACACGGAGTCGACAGCTCTGGAGAAACTCGAGCATGAACCGCAAGACTTTGGTGCTGCCGGCCGTGATCGGCCTGCTCGCGCCGGTGCTCGCCGCCTGCGGCGGGTCCGACAGCGGGAGCGGCGACAGCGACGCGATCGTCGTCGGCACCACGGACCGGTTCACCGCCTCGAAGGACGCCCCCGCGCCCCTCGACCCGGCGTACGCCTACGACGTCGGCACCTGGAACATCCTGCGCCAGACCGTGCAGACCCTGATGATCCAGCCGCGCGGCGAGGGCGAGCCGGTACCGGAGGCCGCGGAGCGCTGCGGCTTCACCGACACCGGCAACGAGCGCTACGCCTGCACCCTGCGCGACGGCCTGAAGTTCGCCAACGGCGACGCCGTGACCGCGGCCGACGTGAAGTACTCCATCGACCGCGCCCGCTCCCTCAAGGCCGACAGCGGCGTGTTCGCGCTGCTGTCCACCATCGACACCGTCGAGACGCAGGGCGACCGCGAGGTCATCTTCCACCTCAAGACCGCCGACGCGACCTTCCCGTACAAGCTGTCGACCCCCGTCGCCGGCATCGTCGACCCCGACGACTACCCGAAGAACAAGCTGCGCGACGGCTTCGAGCTGGACGGCTCCGGCCCGTACACCCTCAAGGCCGACGTCGAGAACGGCGAACTCGTCAAGGCCGAGTTCACCAAGAACCCCGATTACCAGGGGACCCTCGAGGTGAACAACGACAAGGTCGACATGGTCTCGTTCAAGGACGCCGACGCCATGGGCGAGGCGCTCCACAAGGGCGACATCGACCTGATGACCCGTGCCATGTCGCCGGATCAGATCCGCAAGCTCTCGGCTGACGCGGACACCGACATCGACCTCGTCGAGATGCCCGGCCTGGAGATCCGCTACCTGGGCTTCAACACCGACGCCCCGACGGTGAAGTCCAAGGCCGTGCGCCAAGCGATGGCCCAGGTCGTCAACCGCAGCGCGCTCGTCTCGAAGGTCTACGGCTCCCAGGCCGAGCCGCTGTACTCGCTGGTCCCGGCCAGCGTCACCGGCCACTCCAACTCGTTCTTCAACAAGTACGGCGAGCCGAACGTCAGCAAGGCCCGTGCCCTGCTCAACCAGGCGAACATCACCACCCCGGTGAAGCTGACGCTGCACTACACGACCGACCACTACGGCCCGGCCACCAAGAAGGAGTTCGAGGTCCTGAGCGACCAGCTGAACTCCAGCGGCCTGTTCGAGGTCGGCATCAAGGGCACCCCGTGGAACACGTTCCGCCCGGCCGAGAAGAAGGGCGAGTACGACGTCTACGGCATGGGCTGGTTCCCGGACTTCCCGGACGCCGACAACTTCCTCGCGCCGTTCCTCGACGCGGACAACACCCTCGGCTCGCCGTACGAGAACCGGCGGATCCGCGACACCCTGATCCCGGAATCCCGCCGGGAGGCCGACCGGCTGTCCGCCTCCACCTCCCTGACGGACATTCAGGACCTCGTCGCGGCCGACGTGCCGGTGCTGCCGCTCTGGCAGGGCAAGCAGTACGTCGCCGCGCGCGACGACATCACGGGCACCGCGTACGCGCTCAACTCCGCCTCGACGCTCCAGCTGTGGGAGCTCGGGCGGGGCGTGAGCGGCTGACGGACCCGCTGGTTCCCCGGGGCCCCTGACCGAGGCCCCGGGGAACCGTGCCCCGGAGCCAGGGACACGCTCCGGGTGTTCTCGAGAACCGACGACAAGGCACACACGTGAAGATACGCAACCAGTGGCCGGTCCTGCCCATCGTGGCGGGCCTCGCCTCCGGACTGCTGACCGGCTGTGGCACGGAGAGTGGAGACGCCGCGGGGGACGGCTCCAACGTGGTGGTGGGGATGTCCGACGACGTCCTGGCCACGGACCCGGCCTCCGGCTACGACCCCGGCTCCTGGCTGTTGTTCAACAACGTCTTCCAGTCCCTGCTGAGCTTCCCCAAGGGCGCCACGGAACCGCAGCCGGAAGCCGCCGAGAGCTGCGCCTTCACCGACACGCAGACCACGGTCTACACGTGCACGCTGAAGGACGGCCTCAAGTTCAGCAACGGTGACGAGCTCACCTCGAAGGACGTCAAGTTCTCCTTCGACCGCATGCTGAAGATCAACGACCCCGACGGGCCCGCGATCATGTTCCCCATGCTGGAGAAGGTCGAGGCGCCGGACGACAAGACGGTCGTCTTCCGCCTCAACACCGCGGACGCCACCTTCCCGAGCAAGATCGCCTCCGGTGCCGGCTCCATCGTCGACCACACCCAGTACGACGCGGACGGCCTGCGCAAGGACGGCGAGGCGGTCGGCTCCGGCCCCTACCAGCTCGACTCGTTCGACGACGAGCAGGCGGTCTTCTCCGTCAACGAGAACTACAAGGGCACCGCCGAGGTGAACAACACCGGCGTGACGCTCAAGTTCTTCGACGGCGACCAGACGGCCCTGAAGCAGGCCATCCAGAACGGCGACGTCGACATCGCCTACCGCGGTCTGACCGCCGGCGACATCGCGGACACCGAGAAGGCCGACGACGGCACCGGCGTCGAGGTCGTCGAGGGCAGCAGCGCCGAGGTCCAGCACCTGGTGTTCAACATGGACGACCCGGTCGCCGGAAAGCTCGGCGTCCGCAAGGCCATCGCCCACCTGCTCGACCGCGACGCCCTCATCAAGGACGTCTACCAGGGCACCGCCACCCCGCTGTACTCGATCATCCCGGCCGGCATCGCGGGCCACAACACGGCGTTCTTCGACACCTACGGCGCCCGCCCGTCCCGGTCCAAGGCCCAGGCCGCGCTGCGCAAGGACGGCATCACCGGCAAGGTCAAGCTGACGCTCTGGTCCACCCCGTCCCGCTACGGACCCGCCACCGACCAGGAGCTGAACGCCATCGCCGGCCAGCTCAACGCCAGCGGCCTGTTCGACGCGAGCGTCAAGTCGGTCCCCTTCGGCCAGTACGAGAAGGACATCGCCGCCGGCAAGTACGGCGTCTACGTGAAGGGCTGGGTGCCGGACTACCCGGACGCCGACAACTTCACGGCCCCGTTCTTCGGCAAGGGCAACGTGCTGAGCAACAACTACGACAACGGCACGATCACCGGTTCGCTCATCCCGCGCACCGCCGCCCTGACCAACCGGGCCGGCACGGACAAGGAGTTCGGGGAGCTGCAGGACATCGTCGCCGACGAACTCCCCGTCCTGCCGGTGTGGCAGGCCAAGCAGTACGCGGTCGTCCGCGACGGCGTCTACGGCCTGGAGTACTGCCTCGACGCGTCGACGGTGTTCCGCTTCTGGGAGCTCAGCAAGGACGCCTGACACCCGCACAGGTGTGCAGAAGGGCGCCTCCCGCTCGGCGGGGGGCGCCCTCGCGCGTATCTGCCGTGCCGGGCGCTACTGCGCGCCGGGGCGCACCAGCCCGCTCTCGTAGGCGTACACCGCCGCCTGCACCCGGTCGCGCAGACCCAGCTTGGTCAGCACGTGCCCGACATGCGTCTTCACGGTCGTCTCGCTGACGAACAGGTCGGCGGCGATCTCCGCGTTGGACAGCCCTCGGGCCACCAGCTTCAGCACCTCGACCTCGCGGTCGGTGAGCGTGTGCAGCGTGTCCGGCACCGGCTCGTCGCCCGACGGCAGATGCGTGGCGTACTTGTCGAGCAGCCGGCGCGTGATGCTCGGCGCGAGCATCGCCTCACCCGCGGCCACGACCCGGATGGCCTGCACCAGCTCGTTGGCGGGCGCGTCCTTCAGCAGGAACCCGCTGGCGCCCGCGCGCAGCGCCTCCACCACGTACTCGTCCAGGTCGAAGGTGGTCAGCACCAGGACCTTCGCCGGGCCGTCCCGCCCGGGCCCGGTGATCTGCCGGGTCGCTTCCACACCGTCCATCCGCGGCATGCGGATGTCCATCAAAACCACATCGGGTTGCAGCGCACGCACCTGGTCGAGTGCCTGCAGTCCGTCACCGGCCTCCCCGACGACCGCGAGGTCCTGCTCCGCCTCCAGAATCATCCGGAAGCCGGTTCGCAGCAGGGGTTGGTCGTCGACCAGTAGGACGCGGATGGCCACGTGAGTCTCCTTCGCTAGTCCGGCCCCATTCTGCCCTGCGCGGGCCCGCCGGACTCAGCCGCCCTCGCCCGGCGCCGACTGCACCGGCAGCTCCGCCGCACGCACCGGCAGGGGGTACGGCGGGGGAGTACCGCCGAACTCGGGGCAGTGGGCCTGGTGGTCGCACCAGCCGCACAGCTTCGTGGGGCGCGGCCGCCAGTCACCCGTCTCCGTGGCATGCCGGATCGCCTCCCACAGCGCCAGCAGCTTGCGCTCGACCCGCTCCAGGTCGGCCAGGACCGGGTCGTACGTCAGCACCTGGCCGCTGCCCAGGTAGACCAGCTGGAGCCGCCGGGGGACGACGTTCTTCAGCCGCCACACCACCAGGGCGTAGAACTTCATCTGGAACAGCGCGCCCTCGGAGTACTCCGGCCGGGGCGCCTTGCCCGTCTTGTAGTCGACGATCCGCACCTCGCCCGTGGGGGCCACGTCGACCCGGTCGATGATGCCGCGCAGCCGCAGCCCCGACTCCAGCTCGGTCTCGACGAACAGCTCCCGCTCGGCCGGCTCCAGCCGGCTCGGGTCCTCCAGGGTGAACCAGCGCTCGACCAGCTGCTCGGCCTCGCCCAGCCACCGGGCCAGCCGCTCACCCTCCGGATCGTCGGCGAACAGCTCCACGACCTCCGGCCGCGTCTCGCGCAGCCGGTCCCACTGGCCGGGGATCAGCGACTTCGCCCGCGGCGCCGTGCGCTCGGCGGCCGGGGCGTCGAACAGCCGCTCCAGGACCGCGTGCACCAGCGTGCCGCGGGTCGCCGCCTCGCTCGGCTTCTCCGGCAGCCGGTCGATGACCCTGAAGCGGTAGAGCAGCGGGCACTGCATGAAGTCACTGGCACGCGAAGGGGACAGCGAGGCGGGCGGTATGGCGGTGGGCGCGGTCGGTGCGGTCGTCTCCACTGCTGTCGCGGCGGACCCGGCCGCTGCCGGCGGGTCCACCGCCGCGGCCGGGTCGCCGCCGGGCTGCGCCGCGTCCTCGGTGCTCGTCTCCATGCCCCAGACCATACGGCCCGCCACTGACAGTGACCCAGCCGCGGTCTGCGTGCGCGAGGGCAGAAGCCGTGAGAGGAGGGGAGGTACGGGAAACACCGGGGGTGCCGGGGCGAAACGCGCCTCGACGGACGCATACCATCGACTCGAGACCCTCCCGTCCGGCAGGCGCGGGAGACGCTTCGATCGAGGGGACACCGGTGGACGAGAGCGGCGGGCGCGGGCGGCCGCGGTCCGGCAACGACGAGTCGGCCGAGCGTCACACGGGGACCCCGGCCCGGGCCGCCGACCCGACCCCCGCCGACGAACAGCCCACGGACGAACGGCGCTTCACCCCAAAGCGAGCCACCCCGACGGCTGACGCCGCGGAATCAGCCCCTGCCGTGCCGACCGAGCCCGCCGGCCCGCGCCCGGCTTCCGCGCGTGACGCGCACGCCGAGCCCCCGACCTCCGCCACCGGCGAGCCGTCGGACCGGCAGCCGTCGGACGCTGCCCCTGACGCGCCCGGCGAGCGCGGCGTGCCGACCGAGCCCGCCGCCCCCGTGCGTGACGACCGCACCTCCGTATCCGGCGAGGCTCCTGTCCGGCAGCCGTCGGACGCTTCCCCCGTGCGCCCCTCGCCGCCCGAGGCCGCCGAGGCGCCCGGCGTGCGGTCGCCGGAGCCGGACGTAGTCCCTGGGCAGCCCTCGCCGGACCCTTCCCCTGACACGCCCGGCGAGCGCGGCGTGCCCACCGGCCCGCACACCGCCCCCGCCCCCGCCCCTGACGAACACCCGGCACCCATCCGCCCCGAGCACGAGGACGGCCCTCCGCCGGAGGGCGACGCGCACCCCGACCGCGCCTACGCTGGAGACCCCCACCCGGCCCCCGCCGCCGAGCGGCCCGAGGCGAACCAGCCTCACCACCAGCCCGGCCCCGCCGCACCCGCGCCCGCCCGCTCCGCCGACGGCAAGGGCCCCGCTCCCCAGCGGCCGGAGCCCAGGGGCGGGCTGCTCATGGGACGGCCCTTCGGCGTGCCCGTGTACGTGGCGCCGAGCTGGTTCCTGGTCGCCGCGCTGATCACCTGGGTGTTCGGCGGCCAGCTGGAGCGCGTGCTGCCCGAGCTCGGGGCCGCCCGCTACCTGGTCTCCCTGTTCTTCGCCGTGGCCTTCTACGCCTCCGTGCTGGTCCACGAACTGGCCCACACCGTCGCCGCCCTCCGCTTCAAGCTCCCGGTCCGCCGCATCCAGCTCCAGTTCTTCGGCGGCGTCTCCGAGATCGAGAAGGAGGCCGAGACCCCCGGCCGGGAGTTCATGCTGGCCTTCGTCGGGCCCCTGCTCTCCCTCGTCCTCTCCGGCGCCTTCTACGCCGCGATGCAGGCCGTGGAGCCCGGCACCGTCCCCGGCGTCCTGCTCGCGGGCCTGATGATCTCCAACCTCATCGTGGCGGCGTTCAACCTCCTGCCCGGCCTGCCCCTCGACGGCGGCCGGATGCTGCGCGCCGTCGTGTGGAAGCTCACCGGCAAGCCGATGACCGGCACCGTCGCCGCCGCATGGGTCGGCCGCGCCCTCGCCGTCTGCGTGCTGATCGGCCTGCCCCTGCTGACCCAGTCCGGTGCCTTCGGCACCGACGCCGTCGACAACGTCGGCATGGACACCGTCCTGGACGCCCTGCTCGCCGCCATCCTCGCCGCGATCATCTGGACCGGCGCCGGCAACAGCCTGCGCATGGCCCGTCTGCGCGAGCACCTCCCCGAGCTGCGCGCCCGGGCGCTCACCCGCCGCGCGGTCCCCGTCGAGTCCGACACCCCGCTCTCGGAGGCCCTGCGCCGCGCCAACGCCGCCGGAGCGCGCGCCCTGGTCGTCGTCGACGCCGACGGCCGGCCCCTCTCCCTGGTCCGCGAGGCCGCCATCGCCGGCGTGCCCGAGCACCGCCGCCCCTGGGTCGCCGTCAGCGGCCTCGCCCAGGACCTCACCGACGGCATGCGCGTCTCGGCGGAGCTGTCCGGCGAGGAACTCCTGGACGCCCTGCGCGCCACCCCCGCCACCGAGTACCTGGTGGTGGAGGAGACCGGCGAGATCTACGGCGTCCTGTCGGCGGCCGACGTGGAGCGCGCCTTCGTCAAGGCGATGGCGAGGCCGTCCTAGGAAGGTCCTGGTGGTCGGTGGCCCTCTCCGGGGCCGGTAGGCTGGTCACATGTCCGAACCGACCGGTGCCGCCCGCAGGCGCGGGCCCTTCAAGGTCGGGGACCAGGTTCAGCTGACCGACCCCAAGGGCCGCCACTACACGTTCACGCTCGAGGCCGGGAAGAACTTCCACACCCACAAGGGTTCCTTCCCGCACGACGAACTGATCGGTGCTCCCGAGGGCAGCGTTGTCCGCACCACCGGAAACGTCGCCTACCTCGCGCTGCGCCCCCTGCTCCCCGACTACGTCCTGTCCATGCCCCGCGGCGCCGCCGTGGTCTACCCCAAGGACGCGGGGCAGATCCTGGCCTTCGCCGACATCTTCCCCGGCGCGCGCGTCGTGGAAGCGGGCGTCGGCTCCGGCTCGCTCAGCAGCTTCCTGCTGCGGGCCATCGGCGACCAGGGCATGCTGCACAGCTACGAGCGCCGCGCCGACTTCGCCGAGATCGCCCAGGCGAACGTGGAGCGCTACTTCGGCGGCCCGCACCCCGCCTGGCAGCTCACCGTCGGCGACCTCCAGGACAACCTGTCCGACGCCGACGTCGACCGCGTCATCCTCGACATGCTCGCCCCCTGGGAGTGCCTGGAGGCCGTCTCCAAGGCGCTCGTGCCCGGCGGCATCCTGTGCTGCTACGTGGCGACCACCACGCAGCTCGCCCGGACCGTGGAGTCCATCCGCGAGATCGGCTGCTTCAACGAGCCGAGCGCCTGGGAGTCGATGATCCGCAACTGGCACATCGAGGGTCTGGCGGTCCGCCCGGACCACCGGATGATCGGCCACACCGGCTTCCTGCTCACCGCCCGCCGCCTCGCCGACGGCGTAGAGCCGCCCATGCGCCGCCGCCGCCCCGCCAAGGGAGCGTACGGCGAGGACTACTCCGGCCCCAACGCCGACGGCGGCGCCGCCCGCTGAGCCGGCCCGTCCACCGCGCCCAACGCACAGGCGCCGTGGCGCAGTTCCCGGATCCGTTCCGAACTGCGCGACGGCGCCTTTCCGTTGCCGCCCCGGGTGAACCCTCGCGGGACGCCGTTGACCTGCCGCGCGGGCCGTGACGGGCCCGTCGCGCCGCAGCGGGGGCCGGACGCGCACGGGGACGCTGACACCGCGGCAGGAACCGTAACCCTTCTCCCTTCCCCGGCAGCGGACATGCACACCCCGCCGTTCCCTCGCGGTGTGACGTGTGGCACCATGCTGGCCACCCCACCGGCACAGCCTCAGGAGACCCTCCTAGTGCAGTCTTCCGCCGTCCCGGAGCTCGCCCACACCCACGCCCGCCCCATCCACTGGCTCGCCACCGCGACGGCCGTCGCCGGGGTCGTGGCCTTCTCCTCGGTCCTTCAGCCCGGAGCGGCGACCGCGGCTTCGCCCGCCGCCCCCGAGACCAAGAGCGCCCCGGCGCCCCTCACTCCGCCCGACCCGGGCGCGGTCACGTACCCGGTCGACTGCGGCACGGTGAAGACCGTGGTGAAGAAGCGGGCCTTCGGGGACCTCGACGGCGACGGCCGGCCCGAGACGGTGGCCGTGGTCCACTGCGACTCCCCGATGGGGACCCCGCCGGACGGCGTCTACGTCCTCACGCGCGACGCCGACGGCGGCAGGCCGCGGATCGTGGCCACCCTGCTCGATCCCGAGGACGGCAGCACCGTGACCGACTTCGCCGTACGGGCAGGAGCCGTCACGGCCACGCTCCTCGGCTACTCGTCGGCCGACGTGCCGCGTTGCTGCCCCGACGAGAAGAGCGACGTGAAATGGCGTTGGCAGAACGGCTCGTTCGTCCGCTCGACCCCGGCCGGCGCCCGCAGCGTGTGAGGCGCCTGAGCCGCCGCGTGTGAGATATCAGACAGCAGTAACGGAACGTGGAGAAGTGGTCACTCTGCGTCCGGTCCGAAGACTTCGGCCCTGTCCGAAACCCGACGTACGTGGATGCACTCGCCCGGACACTCCTTCGCGGAGTCGATCACGTCCGTGAGCAGCGGCAGCGGAACGGGCGTCGTCGCACCCTTGTCCTGGAGCAACTCGTCGTCGGAGCTCTTCACATAGGCCAGACCGTCGATGTCCAGCTCGAACACCTCGGGCGCGTACTGGGCGCAGATGCCGTCGCCGGTACACAGGTCCTGGTCGATCCAGACCTCCAGCTCCTCGCCGTCGGCCCCGGCCACCTGCTGCACGCTCATCTCTCCTGCCGTTTCTCCGCCGAGCCGTGTCGGGAATCCGGCCAGCTCCGGCGGGTGTTGAACAGTTCGACCCTACCTCCGGCTGGGTTCCAATCATGTTCGCTGGGTATTCCCCTGGCGTGAGGGAGAGCGCAAGGGTGAAGATCGGACACACCCCGATCGTCTTTGTGATCTAGGGGTTTCAATCGACACCCGCCCAGGTAGGGTCTGGAAGCGTCCAGCTCCCCTTGGAGGAGGTGAGGACCGTGGCAGCCCACGACGACGACATGAACCGCGGCATCCGCCCGGGAAGCGGGTCCGACGACCCGGCCGGGCAGATCGCCTATCTTGAGCAGGAGATCGCCGTCCTGCGACGCAAGCTCGCCGACTCTCCGCGACACACGAGGATTCTCGAAGAGCGGATCGTCGAGCTGCAGACCAATCTGGCCGGCGTGTCCGCGCAGAACGAGCGACTCGCCAACACACTGCGTGAGGCCCGCGACCAGATCGTGGCCCTCAAGGAGGAAGTCGACCGGCTCGCGCAGCCGCCGGCCGGCTTCGGTGTGTTCCTGACGGCCAACGAGGACGGCACCGCCGACATCTTCACCGGCGGCCGCAAGCTCAGGGTGAACGTCAGCCCCAGCGTCGAGCTCGAAGAGCTCCGGCGCGGCCAGGAAGTAATGCTCAACGAAGCGCTCAACGTGGTCGAGGCCATGGAGTACGAGCGCGTCGGTGACATCGTCACCCTCAAGGAGATCCTCGAGGACGGCGAGCGGGCCCTCGTGCTCGGGCACACCGACGAGGAGCGGGTGGTACGGCTCGCCGAGCCGCTGCTGGACGTCACCATCCGCCCCGGCGACGCCCTCCTGCTCGAACCCCGCTCCGGTTACGTCTACGAGGTCGTGCCGAAGAGCGAGGTCGAGGAGCTCGTCCTCGAAGAGGTCCCCGACATCGGCTACGAGCAGATCGGCGGTCTCGGCGGCCAGATCGAGGCCATCCGCGACGCGGTCGAGCTGCCGTACCTCTACCCGGACCTGTTCAAGGAGCACGAACTGCGGCCGCCGAAGGGCGTCCTGCTGTACGGGCCCCCCGGATGCGGCAAGACGCTCATCGCCAAGGCCGTGGCCAACTCGCTGGCCAAGAAGGTCGCCGAGGTGACCGGCCAGGCCGCCGGCAAGAGCTTCTTCCTCAACATCAAGGGCCCCGAGCTCCTGAACAAGTACGTCGGTGAGACGGAGCGGCAGATCCGCCTCGTCTTCCAGCGGGCCCGTGAGAAGGCCAGCGAGGGCACCCCCGTCATCGTCTTCTTCGACGAGATGGAGTCCCTCTTCCGCACCCGTGGCTCCGGTGTCAGCTCGGACGTGGAGAACACCATCGTCCCGCAGCTGCTCGCCGAGATCGACGGTGTCGAGGGCCTGCAGAACGTGGTCGTGATCGGTGCCTCCAACCGTGAGGACATGATCGACCCCGCCATCCTGCGGCCCGGCCGGCTCGACGTGAAGATCAAGATCGAGCGTCCGGACGCCGAGGCGGCCAAGGACATCTTCGGCAAGTACCTCACGGAGCGCCTCCCGCTGCACGGCGACGACCTCGCCGAGCACAGCGGCTCCAAGGCCTCCACGGTCCAGAGCATGATCCAGACGGCCGTGGAACACATGTACGCCGAGTCCGAGGAGAACCGCTTCCTCGAGGTCACCTACGCCAACGGTGACAAGGAAGTCCTCTACTTCAAGGACTTCAACTCCGGCGCCATGATCGAGAACATCGTCGGCCGCGCCAAGAAGATGGCGATCAAGGACTTCCTCGAGAAGAACCAGAAGGGCCTCCGCGTCTCCCACCTCCTCCAGGCCTGCGTGGACGAGTTCAAGGAGAACGAGGACCTGCCGAACACCACCAACCCGGACGACTGGGCCAGGATCTCCGGAAAGAAGGGCGAGCGGATCGTGTACATCCGTACGCTCATCACCGGAAAGCAGGGCACCGACACCGGACGCTCCATCGACACGGTGGCGAACACCGGTCAGTACCTGTAAAAGACAGGGCGGCTGCGGGTGCCCTCGGCGGGTACCCGCAGCCGACTGTTTTTCGGGCCACGGCTGGAGCACGCAATGACGCAAATGATCTCCCCACCAGCGCAAAGGCGTTCTAGGCTCTTGCGTACCGCCGAGTCGCGCAGTGCGGGGACGGGCACCGCACACGCAACCGAGCGCCAGCGGTATCTGAGCGGCGCCCACGACCGAGGGCGCCGCCGGGCAAGGAGGGCCGCATGACCGTACGGCGAGTAATGGGCATCGAGACGGAGTACGGGATCTCCGTCCCCGGCCACCCCAACGCCAATGCCATGCTCACCTCGTCCCAGATCGTGAACGCCTACGCGGCGGCGATGCACCGGGCCCGCCGGGCCCGCTGGGACTTCGAGGAGGAGAATCCGCTGCGGGACGCGCGAGGCTTCGACCTCGCCCGCGAGGCCGCCGACTCCAGCCAGCTCACCGATGAGGACATCGGCCTGGCCAACGTGATCCTCACCAACGGTGCACGGCTCTACGTCGACCACGCGCACCCCGAGTACAGCTCGCCCGAGGTGACCAATCCCCGGGACGCCGTCCTCTGGGACAAGGCCGGCGAGCGGATCATGGCCGAAGCCGCGGAACGGGCCGCCCAGCTGCCCGGTGCGCAGCCGATCCACCTGTACAAGAACAACACCGACAACAAGGGCGCGTCCTACGGCACGCACGAGAACTACCTGATGAAGCGGGAGACCCCCTTCTCGGACATCGTGCGCCACCTGACGCCGTTCTTCGTCTCCCGTCAGGTCTTCGCCGGAGCGGGCCGCGTCGGCATCGGCCAGGACGGGCACGAACACGGCTTCCAGCTCAGTCAGCGGGCCGACTACTTCGAGGTCGAGGTCGGCCTGGAGACGACGCTCAAGCGCCCGATCATCAACACCCGCGACGAGCCGCACGCGGACGCCGAGAAGCACCGCCGTCTGCATGTGATCATCGGCGACGCGAACCTGTCGGAGATCTCGACCTATCTCAAACTGGGCACGACCGCGCTGGTGCTGTCGATGATCGAGGACGGGTTCATCGCCGTCGACCTGGCCGTCGACCAGCCGGTGCGCACCCTCCACCAGGTGTCGCACGACCCGTCCCTGAAGCGCCTGGTCACGCTCCGCAGCGGCCGGACGCTCACGGCTGTCCAGCTCCAGATGGAGTACTACGAGCTGGCGCGCAAATACGTGGAGGAGCGGTTCGGCGCCGACGCCGACGAGCAGACCAAGGACGTCCTGTCCCGCTGGGAGGACACCCTCACCCGTCTGGAGCACGACCCGATGAGCCTGGCCGGCGAGCTGGACTGGGTCGCCAAACGGGAGCTCATGGAGGGCTACCGGCGCCGGGACAGCCTCGACTGGGACGCGGCCCGGCTGCACCTGGTCGACCTCCAGTACGCCGACGTGCGGCCCGAGAAGGGCCTGTACAACCGTCTCGTGGCCCGTGGACGCATGAAGCGGCTGCTCACGGACGCGGACGTGGAGCGGGCCCGTACGGTGCCGCCTGAGGACACCCGGGCGTACTTCCGCGGCCGCTGCCTCGAGCAGTACGCGGACGACGTGGCGGCGGCCTCCTGGGACTCGGTGATTTTCGACCTGCCGGGCCGGGACTCGCTCCAGCGCGTCCCAACCCTGGAACCGCTTCGCGGAACGCGTAATCACGTCAAGGAGCTCCTGGACCGCTGCCGCACCGCGGAAGACCTGGTCAGGGTGCTTTCGGGCGGGTGACCGCGCGGAGCGGGTACTCGTCGGGAACCGTCCGGGCAGGGTGGAAAAGCCCTGGTCCGGGAATCATCGAGGTGGTCCCCGTACGTTGCAGCAACTACGGGGCCGTTGTCAGACCCGGCGAGTAGGGTCTGATCTTGACCGAGCAACTGTGTCGGGCGAACCGAGCGGGGTGAGGGATATGGCGACCAAGGACACCGGCGGCGGACAGCAGAAGGCCACCCGGTCCACCGAGGAGGTCGAGGAGCAGGCTGCGGAGACGCAGGGCTCCGAGGACCTCAAGGAGCGTCAGGAGAAGCTGAGCGACGACGTCGACTCGGTTCTGGACGAGATCGACGACGTACTCGAGGAGAACGCAGAGGACTTCGTGCGGTCCTTCGTTCAAAAGGGTGGTCAGTAAGGCGCCTGAGCCTTCCTTTTGAAGGTGAACGAGGTGCGCGGGCGACGGACGAGCCGGAATGCGGAGCGCTGCGCGCGGGGCAGCACCTGAAAGGGTGCCCTCGCGCGCGGCGCTCCGGGCTTCGGTGGCGTCCCCGCCCGGCGGGCAAGTGCGGCGCAGCTTGGGCGCAGTTGGTCCCGCAGGGCATGTGGATCACCGCCGAAGGACGGGTAGGGTCCGAGGCATACCGAGCCCCCGGCCGTGAACGGGCCGGGGTTGTTCCAAGGATCGGCCCGACGTCACAGGGCGGGCTGTCGCATACGTGGAAGGAATCGCGTGGAAGCCAACACTCGTAGCACCGGGCGTCTACCAGCTGCCTTCCTGACGCCAGGGTCCTCCTCCTTCATGGACTTCCTCTCCGAGCACCAGCCGGAGATGCTGCCCGGCAACCGGCAACTGCCTCCCACCCAAGGCGTGATCGAGGCACCGCACGGCACCACGATCGTCGCCGTGACGTTCCCCGGCGGTGTGGTCCTCGCCGGTGACCGGCGGGCGACCATGGGCAACGTCATCGCGCAGCGGGACATCGAGAAGGTCTTCCCGGCCGACGAGTACTCGGCGGTGGGCATCGCCGGCACGGCGGGCCTGGCCGTCGAGATGGTGAAGCTGTTCCAGCTGGAGCTGGAGCACTTCGAGAAGGTCGAGGGCGCGCAGCTGTCCCTGGAGGGCAAGGCCAACCGCCTGTCGACGATGATCCGCTCCAACCTCGGCATGGCCATGCAGGGCCTGGCCGTGGTGCCGCTGTTCGCCGGGTACGACGTGGACCGCGGCAAGGGCCGCATCTTCTCGTACGACGTCACCGGCGGCCGCTCCGAGGAGCAGAACTACGCGGCGACGGGCTCCGGCTCGATCTTCGCGCGCGGCGCGATGAAGAAGCTCTTCCGCAACGACCTCAGCGAGGCCGAGGCCACCACGCTCGTGGTCCAGGCGCTCTACGACGCGGCAGACGACGACTCGGCCACCGGTGGTCCCGATGTCGCCCGCCGGATCTATCCCATCGTCACCGTGATCACCGACGACGGCTTCCGCCGGCTCACCGACAGCGAGGCGTCCGAGATCGCGCGCTCGATCCTGGAGCGGCGGCTGGAGCAGCCCGACGGGCCGCGGGCCGCGCTGCTGTGAGCGGCGGTTTTCTTCGGAGGGTGGTCCAGTGAACCGACGGAATCTTCAAGAGAGGGACGGATAACCGGTGTCGACGCCGTTCTATGTCTCACCCCAGCAGGCCATGGCCGACCGGGCGGAGTACGCCCGCAAGGGCATCGCCCGTGGTCGCAGCCTCGTCGTGCTGCAGTTCGCCGACGGCATCGTGTTCGTCGGCGAGAACCCGTCCCGTGCGCTGCACAAGTTCAGCGAGATCTACGACCGGATCGGCTTCGCGGCCGCCGGCAAGTACAACGAGTACGAGAACCTGCGGATCGGCGGCGTGCGCTACGCCGACCTGCGGGGTTACACCTACGACCGTGACGATGTGACGGCCCGGGGCCTGGCGAACGTGTACGCGCAGACGCTGGGCACGATCTTCTCCAGCGCCGCCGAGAAGCCGTACGAGGTGGAGCTGGTCGTCGCCGAGGTCGGCGAGACGCCCGAGGGCGACCAGATCTACCGGCTGCCGCACGACGGCTCCATCGTGGACGAGCACGGCTCGGTCGCGGTGGGCGGCAACGCCGAGCAGATCAGCAGTTATCTGGACCAGCGCCACCGGGAGGGCATGACGCTCGCGGAGGCGCTGAAGCTGGCGGTCCAGGCGCTGTCCCGCGACACCAACGGCAGCGAGCGGGAGATCCCCGCGGAGCGGCTGGAGGTGGCGGTGCTGGACCGTACGCGCCCGCAGAAGCGCAAGTTCAAGCGGATCAGCGGGGGGCAGCTGTCCCGGCTGCTCGAGGCGGGTGCCTCCGGCGGTGCGGCGGAGGAGGCGTCGGAGGACGCCGAGTAGTTCTGCCATGGTGTGACGCGCTCCGGCCGGTGGTTCGTGGCCGGGGCGCGTTGCCGTGTGCGGGTCCGCTCAGCCCGCGCCGGACTGCGGTCTCACCCGGCACCGGCCCCAACGCCCGGCACGGCTAGCGAGGCGGTGCCGTAGAGCCCCGAATGACCAGCTGGACCGGGATGTCCCCGCTTTCGGGCTCGTGGCCCTCCAGCACGGCCAGGAGGGCCCGCATGCCCCGCTCGCCGAACAGCTCCGCGTCCAGGCGGACCGTCGTCAGCTCCGGGTCGATGGCCGTGGCCAACGCGAGATCGTCCAGACCCGTGACCGACAGGTCGTCGGGGATGCGCAGCCCCAAGCGGCGGGCCGCCTTGTAGGCCCCGGCGGCCAGTTTGTCGTCATCACAGATGACGGCGGTGGGGCGGACGCCCGACTCCGAGAGGGCTGCCTGCGTCGCGGCCTGGGCGCCCTCGATGGAGATGGGGGCCCGGGCCGTGCGCATCGACGTGCCCGGCACAGCCGACAGGCGGGCCGTCAGCTCCCGGGCACGTACCTCGAAGGTCCAGGAAGGGACGTCCGCCGCCAGGTGGAGGAAGTGGCGGTGGCCCAGGGACAGCAGGTGCTCCGCGGCCTGCCTCACGCCGTCGGCGATGTCGAGGTTCACCGTGGCCGCACCGAGGCTGCCCGCCGGGTCGCTGTCCAGCATCACCAGCGGCAGCGCCTCGCCGCGGATCGCGCTCAGGGCGTCCGCGGCCATGGAGGAGGCGATGACGCCGTCCAGCGCGGACTGCGCGGAGGCGAAGGGGTCGCGGGCCGGGCCGATGCCCTCGGGGGAGGGGTAGAGGACCACGCCGAAGCCGTGCTCGGCCGCGACGCGGGCCGCGCCCGTGTAGACACCCGCGAAGAACTCGGTGGTGAGCGCCGGGACGACGAGGAGGACCGTGCGCGTGCGGCCCAGGCGCAGGTTGCGGGCGGCGAGGTTCGGGCGGTAGCCCAGGTCCCGGGCGGCCTCGCGGACGCGCTCCGCGGTCGCCTCCGAGACGCGGCCGCGCCATTTGTCGCCGAGGACCAGGGAGACGGCCGCCTGGGAGACGCCGGCGGCCTGGGCGACGTCCCGGCTCGTGGGGCGGGTGCTGCCTCGTGCCACCGTCGGCCTGCTCTTTCGTCTGGACTCGTGAACAGCGGACATGGTACGTATGGAAGCCGACGTTATACGTAAAACCTAGCGCGGGGACGGCGGGAACATGGCCACGGGATACCTGGAGATCCTTCGGGCGCGACACGCCGCCCGGTTGCTCGTCGGCACGCTGGTGGGCCGTCTGCCCAACGCCACGGCCGCCATCGCGATCGTGTTGTTCGTCCGGGCGGAGGGCGGTACGTACAGCCTCGCGGGCGCCCTGGCGGCCGTCTACGGGGTCGCCAACGCCGTCGGGCAGCCCGTGCTGGGCAGGATCGTGGACCTGCGCGGACAGCCGCGTGTGCAGTTGCCGGCGGCCGTCCTCTCCGCCCTCGCCATGGCGGTCTTCGCCTTCTCCGGCATCGGATCGCTGCCGCTCGCCTACGCCGCCGTCGCCGGGGCCGGGCTCTTCACGCCGCCGCTGGAGGGCGGGCTGCGGGCCCTGTGGCCCTCCGTGCTGAAGCGGGAGGACCAGGTGCACACGGCGTACGCCATGGACGCCGTGGCCCAGGAGGTGATGTTCACCGTCGGGCCGCTGCTCGTGACCCTGTGCGTGTCCCTGTGGTCCGCACAGGCCGCGCTGCTCGTGCTGAACGTCGTCGGCGTGCTGGGCGCGCTGTCCGTGGTGGTCTCGCAGCCCTCCCGCGCCTGGCGGTCGGCGCCGCGCGAGGCGCACTGGCTCGGTGCGCTGCGCTCGCCGGGGCTGCTCGCGCTGCTGGCGGCGTTCCTGTTCATCGGCATGGCCCTCGGGTCCATCACCGTCGCCTCGGTGCCCTACGCGGACGACCACGGCGGGGACGCCGTGTACGGCTGGCTGATGGCCGCCCTGGGATTCGGCGCGCTGGTCGGCGGTGCCGTCTACGGGGCCCGGCAGTGGTCCGGTGAGCCCGCCCGGCGACTGCGGGTGCTGGTGGCCCTTCTGGTGGTGTGTTACCTGCCGCTGACGCTCACGCCGGACGCCGTGCCCATGGTGGCGCTCACCGCGCTCGCCGGCGTGTTCCTCGCGCCCGCCATCGCCTGCGCGTTCGTCCTGGTCGACCGGCACGCCCCGCGCGGCACGGTCACCGAGGCGTTCTCCTGGCTGGTGACGACGTTCACCGTCGGCCACTCGGTCGGAACGGGCGTCGCGGGCCCCGTCGTGGAGGTGGGCGGTGCCGTGTGGGGCTTCGCCGTACCGGGTGTCGCCGGTGGCGTGTCTCTGCTGGTTTTGACGGCCACAGGACGGGTAGTCGCAGCTCCCGGCCAGGGAGCGGTTGTCGCGGCCGGTTCGGAAAATGATCCAAACCGTGCTGTCGAACCCCGTTTCAGTTCAGGGGATCGGGCGTAATGTTCCCTCATGGACCGCCGCATTTTCGGGCTGGAGAACGAGTACGGCGTCACGTGCACGTTCAGGGGACAGCGCCGCCTGTCTCCTGACGAGGTGGCGCGGTACCTCTTCCGCCGTGTCGTGTCATGGGGCCGCAGCAGCAATGTCTTTCTGCGAAACGGCGCCCGCCTCTATCTCGACGTGGGATCGCATCCGGAATACGCGACACCGGAATGCGACAACGTGACCGAACTGGTCACCCACGACAAAGCAGGCGAGCGCATTCTCGAAGGACTCCTGGTGGACGCCGAACGACGCCTGCACGAGGAGGGAATCGCGGGCGACGTCTACCTCTTCAAGAACAACACCGACTCGGCGGGCAACTCCTACGGCTGCCACGAGAACTATCTGGTCGCCCGGCACGGGGAGTTCTCCCGGCTCGCGGACATTCTCATTCCGTTCCTGGTCACACGGCAGCTGCTGTGCGGTGCCGGCAAGGTGCTGCAGACGCCGCGCGGTGCCGTGTACTGCGTCAGCCAGCGGGCCGAGCACATCTGGGAGGGCGTCTCCTCGGCGACGACCCGCTCCCGGCCCATCATCAACACCCGCGACGAGCCGCACGCCGACGCGGAGCGCTACCGCCGCCTGCACGTCATCGTGGGCGACTCCAACATGTCCGAGACGACCATGCTGCTCAAGGTCGGCGCCACCGACCTGGTGCTGCGCATGATCGAGGCGGGCACCGTGATGCGGGACCTCACCCTGGAGAACCCGATCCGGGCGATCCGCGAGGTCAGCCACGACATCACCGGCCGCCGCAAGGTCCGCCTGGCCAGCGGCCGCGAGGCCTCCGCCCTGGAGGTGCAGCGCGAGTACTACGAGAAGGCCCTGGACTTCTGCGAGCGCCGGGGCATCCGCACCGGCACCGTCGAGCAGGTCCTGGAGCTGTGGGGCCGCACGCTGGACGCGATCGAGGCCGAGGACCTCGACCGCATCGGCACCGAGATCGACTGGGTCATGAAGTACAAGCTCATCGAGCGGTACCGCGCCAAGCACAACATGACCATGTCGCACCCGAGGGTCGCGCAGATAGACCTCGCCTACCACGACATCCACCGCCGTCGTGGTCTGTACTACCTGCTCGAGAAGAAGGGCCAGGCCGCCCGTATCTGCAACGACTTGAAGATCTTCGAGGGCAAGTCCGTTCCGCCGCAGACCACTCGGGCCCGGCTGCGCGGCGACTTCATCCGGCGGGCCCAGGAACAGCGCCGTGACTTCACGGTCGACTGGGTGCACCTCAAGCTCAACGACCAGGCGCAGCGGACCGTGCTGTGCAAGGACCCGTTCCGTTCGGTGGACGACCGGGTGGAGAAGCTGATCGCCGGAATGTAGCCGGTTCCGGCCGGTACGGGAAGCCGGTGCCCGGAGGTTTTCGGACCTTCTGGCACCGGCTTTTCCGTTACCTGTGCGCAGGTACGGGAGCGGCTCGGGGGCGCCATGTCGCGCGGTGAGGCGGGTGAGGAGCGTGCACGCCGTAGAGTGGCGCCCATTGCCCCCACACCACCGATCCCAGTTGGACTGATGAACTACAACACGAAACGACGCGTGGCCGCGCTGCTGGCCGTTCCCGCCCTGTTGTTCACCGCCGCGTGCGGATCGGACGACGGGAACAACGGCGACGCGGCGGGAGGCGTCGCCGAGGTCAAGGGGAAGGTCGGGGCGAAGCCCGAGATCTCCGTGCCCAAGGACGGCAAGCCGTCCGACAAGACCGTGGTCAAGACGGTCTCGGCGGGCAGCGGCACCCCGATCAAGGGATCGGACTTCGTCCGCCTGGACTGGACCGTCGAGAAGTGGGGCGGCGACCAGGAGCTCGGCGGTACCTGGGCCGCCGGATCGACGGGTGACAAGGCTCCCCGGCGGCAGTCCATCGAGCAGATCGGCAAGCCGAGCCAGCAGCTGCCCGAGAAGGTCCTCGACGCGGTGAAGGGCAAGAAGCCCGGCAGCCGGATCCTGGTGCAGGGCACCGCGGGCGACCTGATCGGCCAGAGCCTGAACACCTCCTCCGGGATCTCCGCGAAGGACGTGCTGATCTGGGTGGTCGACCCGGTCGGTGCCGCGAGCGTCGACGCCAAGGCCGAGGCCAAGGGCGAGCAGGCGCCTTCCGAGCCGGGCATGCCCGAGGTGAAGTCCCCGTCACAGAAGGCCGCGGTCATCACCGTCCCCAAGGGCGAGAAGGCTCCCAAGGACCTCAAGGAGCAGGTGCTGATCAAGGGTGACGGCAAGAAGGTGGAGGCCGGCCAGGGCCTGATCGCCCAGTACACCGGGGTCAAGTGGGAGGACGGCAAGAAGTTCGACTCCTCCTGGGACCACGGCGGCGCCACCGCCTTCCAGATCGGCAACGGCTCCGTGGTGGCAGGCTGGGACAAGGGCCTCGTCGGCAAGCACGTGGGCGACCGCGTACTGCTGGTGATCCCGCCCTCGCTCGGCTACGGCGCGAGCCCGAGCAGTGAGCTGGCCAAGAACACCCTGGTCTTCACGGTGGACATCCTCGGCACGGTCTGACCCGGCCGGTCTGTGAGACTGTCCTCGACGCAGGTCACGTAACAAGGAGAGATGAAGTGAGCATCGACAAGCCCGAGATCGACTTCCCGGGCGGCGAGCCCCCGGCGGACCTCGAGATCAAGGACATCTGGGAGGGCGACGGCCCGGTCGCGCAGGCCGGCCAGACGGTCACCGTGCACTACGTCGGCGTCTCCTTCAGCACCGGCGAGGAGTTCGACGCCAGCTGGAACCGTGGCACCCCGTTCCGCTTCCCGCTGGGCGGCGGCCGGGTCATCAAGGGCTGGGACCAGGGCGTGCAGGGCATGAAGGTCGGCGGCCGCCGCCAGCTGACCATCCCCGCCCACCTCGCCTACGGCAACCAGAGCCCGTCTCCTCTGATCAAGCCCGGCGAGACGCTGATCTTCGTGGTCGACCTGCTCGGGGTCTGAGCAGGATCCGAACAGACTCGATCATGTGGGGCCCATGCCTGTTCGGGCATGGGCCCTCGGCTTTTGCCGTGCCACCGTGTGGCGGTACGGTCATCGCTCGTAAGCACCATAGGGAGGCGAAGCGCGTCGATGGCCATTGCCAAGGCCGAGCGGCTGATGAATCTGGCGCTGTGTCTGCTCGGGACACGGCGGCCGCTCAGCAAGCGTGAGCTGCGCGACTCCATCGAGGCCTACGTCGAGGCCTTCGGGCCGGGGAACGGCGCGACCGGCTCCGATGATTCCTTCAACCGCATGTTCGAGCGCGACAAGGACGACCTGCGCGAACTCGGGCTGGTCATCGAGACCGTCGAGAGCCTCGACGGCGAGATCGGCTACATGGCCCGCCGCGACAGCAACCGTCTGCCGGCCATCACGCTGGACGCCGAGGAGGCCGCCGCCCTCGGGCTCGCCGCCAAGGTGTGGCAGCAGGCCCGGCTGGCCGGAGCGGCCAGCGGCGCCCTGCAGAAGCTGCGCGCGGCGGGGCTCCCCGAGGACGTCGACCCCTACGGGTCGCACGGTGCGCTGGAGCCGCGCATCCCCGTGCACGAGGCGGCCTTCGAGCCGCTGATGCTGGCCTGCCGGGACCGCCGGCCCGTCGCCTTCGACTATCGCAAGGCCACCGCCGCCCACCCCGAGCAGCGGCACGTGGAGCCGTGGGCGCTGGAGTGCTGGCGGGGCCACTGGTACCTGGCGGGCTGGGACCGCGACCGGGGCGCCGAGCGGGTCTTCCGGCTCTCCCGCATCACCGGCAAGGTCCGTTCGCGCGGCGGCCGGTACACCGCCGAGGTGCCGGACGTCGTCACCGTCCGGGAGACCGTGGCGAGCTGGGCCGGCGAGATCGCCGACCGCTCGGCGCGCATCCGGCTGCGCGCGGGCGCGGGGTACCCCCTTCGGGCGAAGGCCACCTCCGTCCGGGAACTCGGCGACGGCTGGGACGAGTTGGAGATTCCGTACGGCCACGGGCTGGACGCCTGGCTGGTGGAGTTCGGGCCGGACGTGGTCGTCCTGGAGCCCGCCGAGCTGCGGGCCGACGTGGTGGACCGGCTGCGGGCCGTGGCCAAGGGCTGAGGGGGAGCGGAAAGACAGTGGCAGGCAAACCGGTCAGGCCCGTGAACGCCATCGACCAGACCCGGCGGATGCTCTCGCTGGTCACGTATCTGAGAGAGCGGCCCGGAGCGCGGGTCGAGGACGTCGCGCGCGCCTTCGGCATCAGCGAGGACGAGCTGGTCTCCGACCTCGACGTCCTGCCCATGTGCGGCACCAGCTTCCGCGGCGGCGACCTGCTCGACATCGACACCGACGGCGAGCGCATCTGGTGGCACAACCCGGCCGCCCTCGCCGCGGAAGCGGCCGAGCCGCTGCGGCTCGCCGCCGACGAGGCCACCGCCCTGCTGGTCGCCGCCCGGGCGGTCGCCACGCTGCCCGGACTGCGCGAGAGCGACCGGCAGGCGCTGCTGCGGGCGACGGCCAAGGTGGAGACGGCGGCCGGTGAGGCGGCGGGCGCCAGCTCACGGCTGTCGGTGACCTTCGAGTCCGAGGGCGGCGTCTTCGCGGACGTCGACCGGGCGATCGCCGAGCGCCGCCGGCTGTGGATCCGCTACTACTCACCCGCGCGCGACGAGGTCACCGAGCGGGAGATCGACCCCATCCGCCTGGTCAGCGTCGGGCACACCTACGTCGAGGCCTGGTGCCACCGCTCCGAGGCGCGCCGCACCTTCCGGCTGGACCGGGTCGCCGAGATCAAGATCCTGGACGAGCCGTCGGCGCCGCCCGAGATCGAGCTGCGCGACCTCTCGGAGGCGCTGGTGCAGCCGGCGGCCGAGGATCCGGAGGTCGTGATCGAGGTCGGACCCGGCGGGCGCTGGGTCGCGGAGTACTACCCGCACGACAGTGCGGATGAGCTCGCGGACGGCGGGCTGCGTATCACCCTGCGGACCCCCGAACCGGCGTCGCTGCGGCGCCTGGCCCTGCGGCTCGGGCGGGACGGCAGGATCGTCTCGCCGCCGGAGCTCGCGGACAGCGCCCGGCGGGCGGCCGGTGAGGCGCTGGCGGCCTACGACGGGATCGAGGCGGTGCGGACGGCTCGTGCCGCCGAGGCGGGTGAGCCGCACGTGGTCGCGGGCGGGACGGCCGGCGGCCCGGAGTGAGGCCGCAGGCGCCCACCGGGTCCCGGGACCGGGTCCGGCCGGTCCCTGGCACCCGCCCTGCCGCCGGGCGTGACGCCGGTCGTGGCGCCGGCCGCGGTGTCGGGCGGAGTGCTCCGCAGGCGAACGACCCCAGGAAGAGGAGCGAGGGCTTGAGCGAGTCGGCGACGACGTCCGGTGGTGTCGGTGGCATGACGGTGGAGTCCGCGTTCGCCGGGATGAGACGTGTGGACCCGGTCGTGTTCAGGGCGGGCTGCCCGGACTGCCGGGGGTGCTTCGAGCTCGCCGCCGGCGCCCTGCGCCTGGCCATCGGCGCCACGAGCCGCACCACCTTCTACTCCTTCACCTGCCCCGAGTGCGGGGCGTCCGTCCGCAAGCCCGCGGGGGAGCGGATCGTGGAGTTGCTGACCGGCGGCGGTGTCCGCACCCTGCGGCTGCACTCCACCGTCTAGTGGGCCGGGACGTTCACCCGTTCAGGAAGGTCTAGGCTCGGCGTCATGTTCTGGCCGATGTTCGCGGTTGCCGTGGGATTCGTGGGTCTCGTCGTGCTCGGAGTGCTCGCCGTGCGGGTCTTCGTGGAGGCGGAGCGCCTGGGCAGGCAGGTCACCGACTCGGCGCGCCGTATCAACCGGGCCGCCGAGGACCTGGAGCGGGCCGCCGGGAGTGCCGCCCGTTCCGTCGACGCTCTGTGAGCTGTCCGGCGGGCGGCTGTCAGTTGCGTTTCGGGACACTTCGCCCTGTCACGCAGACGGTTCGTACAGGTACTCTGCTGGTCGCGGCCCGGTTAACGAGGCACTGGCCGCGGACGGGAGTACGCACAGGGGATGCAGAGGGATTGCCTCGCGTTTACCCCCGAGCGTTACGATCGCTGCCAACACGATCGTTCGGACAAGTGTCCGACCGGTCGGACAGCACCCCACACAGCCGCCTCGGTGAGAAGGTAAAGACTTATGTTCGGAAGGCTCGGAGCCCCCGAGATCATTCTCATCCTCGTCGTCATCATCCTGCTGTTCGGCGCGAAGAAGCTTCCGGACATGGCTCGGTCGCTCGGCAAGTCGGCCCGCATCCTCAAGAGCGAGGCCAAGGCGATGAAGGACGAGAACAAGTCCTCCACCACCCCGACGGACCCGCCCAACAACGACGAGCCCTCGCAGCGCACCATCCAGGCGGCTCCCGGCGACGTGACCAGCTCGCGCCCGGTCAGCGAGCCCACGGACACGACCAAGCGCTGACGCAGGGCCGGTGACCTCCGGCCCGCCGCACGAGATGGGAACGTGGGTTGCTGAAGTCTGCCCGCAAGCAGGAGAGGGATCCCGAGGGGCGCATGCCCCTCGCGGAGCACCTTCGCGAGCTCCGCAACCGGCTCGCCAAGGCGGTGCTGGCGATCGTCGTCGTCACGGTCGTGGCCGCCTTCTGGTACAACGACATCATCAACTTGATCACCAAGCCGATCCTCGACTCGGTCGGCTGTGACAAGACCTTCGCGGAACTGGCCAGGTCGCAGGCCGGCACGAAGCCCTGTGCGCAGATCACCATCAACGGTCTGCTCACCCCCTTCACGCTCGCGCTGAAGGTGTCCCTGATGGCCGGTGTCGTCCTGGCCTCGCCGATCTGGCTCTACCAGTTGTGGGCCTTCGTCGCGCCGGGCCTGCACCGGCACGAGAAGAAGTACGCGTACGGCTTCGTCGCCACCGGCGCCCCGCTGTTCATCGTGGGCGCCTACTTCGCGTACACGGTGCTTCCCACCACGGCCAAGGTGCTCCTCGACTTCACCCCGGGCGGCACGTCCAACCTCCTTCCGCTGGACGACCTGCTCGACCTGGTCATGCGGATGGTGCTCGTCTTCGGCCTCTCGTTCGAGCTGCCGCTGCTGCTGGTCATGCTCAACCTCACCGGGGTGCTCACCGGCAAGCGCATGCTCGGCTGGTGGCGCGGCATGATCATGGCCATCACGGTGTTCGCGGCTGTCGCCACGCCCAGCACCGACCCGCTGACCATGCTGATGCTCGCCGGGCCGATCTGGATCCTCTACTTCGCGGCCGTCGCCTTCTCCCTGCTCAACGACCGCCGTCGCGGCCGTCGCGACGCCCTCGGCCCCGCCGACGACGAGGCCTCCGAGCTCGACCTCACGCCCGAGGACATCGGCGAGATCGAGCCCGTGACGACCAGCCGGGCGGCCCTGCCCGAGCAGGCGGGCAGCGACCGCTCGGAGCGGGTCAACGGTTATGACGACGTGACCTGAGCAGCGGCGAGCAGATCGTAGGGTCGGTCGCGTGACCGGCGAGATCACTCTCTTCGTCAACCCCACCGCGGGCCGCGGCCGGGGCGCCCGCGCGGCGCAGCCGGCCGCTTCCGCGTTGCGGGCGGCCGGTTTCCCGGTCCGTACGGTCGTCGGGGAGGACACCGCCGACGCCCTCGCCCGCGCGCGTGCGGCCGTCGAGGGCGGTACCGGCGCGCTGATCGCCGTCGGCGGCGACGGCATGGCGAACCTGGCGCTGCGGGCCGTCGCGGGCACCCGCACCCCGCTCGGCCTGGTCGCCGCCGGCACCGGCAACGACTTCGCCCGCGCCCTCGGCCTGCCCGTGCGGGAGCCGGCCGCCGCCGGCCGCATGATCGCCGACGCCCTCAAGGGCGGCCGGATCCGCGACATCGACCTCGGGCGGGTAGGCGACCGCTGGTTCGGCACGGTCCTCGCCTCCGGCTTCGACTCCCGGGTCAACGACCGGGGCAACCGCATGCGGTGGCCTCACGGCCGCCTCAGGTACGACCTGGCGATGATCGCCGAACTCGCCGGGTTGCGGCCGGTCCCGTACCGGATACGGCTCGACGGCGGTGAGGTCCGCGAGGTCGAGGCGACCCTCGTGGCCGTCGGCAACGGCTCCTCCTACGGCGGCGGCATGCGGATCTGCCCGGACGCCGACCTGACCGACGGACTGCTCGACCTCACCGTCGTCGGGGACTGCGGCCGGGCGACGCTGCTGAAGGTGTTCCCGACGGTGTACCGCGGGAGGCACGTCGAGCATCCGAAGGTGACCGTGCTGCGGGCGGCCCGGGTGGAGCTCGCCGCCGAGGGCGTCACCGGCTACGCCGACGGCGAGCCCCTGGGCCCGCTGCCCCTGAGCGCGCGCTGCGTACGCGGGGGCGTGCGGGTCGTCGGCCCCTGAGCTGCGCGGATCCGGGGTTTGGAAGAAACGGATCCGGATAATGATCGTCCTGTTGTCAGTGCGGCCCGGTACGCTCGAAAGCACGATGACAGAGGACCTCTCACCGGCCGAGCGGTACGCGGCAGCCCGCAAGCGCGCTGTCGAGCAGGCCACCGCGCTCGCCCCCTTCCGCGAGATGTACGACTTCGGCCTCGACCCCTTCCAGATCGAGGCCTGCCAGGCGCTCGAAGCGGGGAAGGGCGTGCTGGTCGCCGCGCCCACCGGCTCCGGCAAGACGATCGTCGGCGAGTTCGCCGTCCACCTCGCCCTCCAGCAGGGCAGAAAGTGCTTCTACACGACACCCATCAAGGCGCTGTCGAACCAGAAGTACGCCGACCTGTGCCGCCGCTACGGCACGGACAGGGTGGGCCTGCTCACCGGCGACAACAGCGTCAACTCCGATGCGCCGGTGGTCGTGATGACCACCGAGGTGCTGCGGAACATGCTGTACGCCGGTTCCCA
Source organism: Streptomyces sp. NPDC050674 (assembly GCF_040654575.1). NCBI lineage: Bacteria > Bacillati > Actinomycetota > Actinomycetes > Kitasatosporales > Streptomycetaceae > Streptomyces > Streptomyces sp. NPDC050674. The sequence goes on along the minus strand of NZ_JBFAIG010000012.1, from coordinate 98,852 downwards.
GACCCTCCTGGGCCTCGGTTACGTGGTCATGGACGAGGTGCACTACCTCTCCGACCGCTTCCGGGGCGCCGTGTGGGAAGAGGTGATCATCCACCTCCCCGAGTCGGTCACGCTGGTCTCGCTCTCGGCGACGGTGTCGAACGCCGAGGAGTTCGGCGACTGGCTCGACACGGTCCGCGGCGACACCGAGGTGATCGTCTCCGAGCACCGGCCCGTGCCGCTGTTCCAGCACGTGCTGGCCGGGCGGCGGATGTACGACCTGTTCGAGGAGGGCGAGGGCCACAAGAAGGCCGTCAACCCCGACCTGACGCGCATGGCGCGCATGGAGGCGAGCCGGCCGTCGTACCAGGACCGCCGGCGCGGCCGCTCCATGCGCGAGGCCGACCGCGAGCGGGAGCGCCGGCAGCGCTCCCGCATCTGGACGCCGAGCCGGCCCGAGGTGATCGAGCGGCTCGACCGCGAGGGGCTGTTGCCAGCCATCACCTTCATCTTCAGCCGCGCCGCCTGCGAGGCCGCCGTCCAGCAGTGCCTGTTCGCGGGGCTCAGGCTCAACGACGAGGAGGCCCGCGAGCGGGTCCGCGCCCTGGTCGAGGAGCGCACGGCGTCCATCCCGACGGAGGACCTGCACGTCCTCGGCTACTACGAGTGGCTGGAGGGCCTGGAGCGCGGCATCGCGGCCCACCACGCGGGCATGCTGCCGACCTTCAAGGAGGTCGTCGAGGAGCTGTTCGTACGCGGTCTGGTCAAGGCCGTGTTCGCCACCGAGACCCTCGCCCTGGGCATCAACATGCCCGCCCGCTCGGTGGTGCTGGAGAAGCTCGTCAAGTGGAACGGCGAGCAGCACGCGGACATCACCCCGGGCGAGTTCACCCAGCTGACGGGCCGGGCCGGGCGACGCGGCATCGACGTCGAGGGCCACGCCGTGGTCCTGTGGCAGCGCGGCATGAACCCCGAGCACCTCGCGGGCCTGGCCGGCACCCGGACGTACCCGCTGCGCTCCAGCTTCAAGCCGTCGTACAACATGGCGGTCAACCTGGTCGAGCAGTTCGGGCGGCACCGCTCGCGCGAGCTGCTGGAGACGTCGTTCGCGCAGTTCCAGGCGGACAAGTCGGTCGTCGGCATCTCCCGGCAGGTGCAGCGCAACGAGGAAGGTCTCGAGGGCTACAAGGCCTCCATGACCTGCCACCTCGGTGACTTCGAGGAGTACGCGCGGCTGCGCCGCGAACTGAAGGACCGGGAGAACGAGATCGCCCGGCAGGGGGCGGCGGAACGGCGCGCGGAGGCCGCCGTCGCGCTGGAGAAGCTCAAGCCCGGTGACGTCATCCACGTGCCCACCGGCAAGTACGCGGGTCTGGCGCTGGTGCTGGACCCGGGGCTGCCCGCGGGCCGTTCGAACGGCCATCGCGGCTTCGAGCACCACGACGGGCCCCGCCCGCTCGTGCTGACCGCGGAGCGGCAGGTGAAGCGGCTGGCCTCCATGGACTTCCCGGTGCCGGTCGAGCCCCTGGAGCGGATGCGGATCCCGAAGTCCTTCAACCCCCGTTCTCCGCAGTCCCGTCGGGACCTCGCCTCCGCGCTGCGCACCAAGGCCGGGCACATCCCGGCGGACCGGCACCGCAAGCGGCGCTCCCAGGCGGCCGACGACCGTGAGATCGCCCGGCTGCGCACGGCGCTGCGCGCCCACCCCTGCCACGGCTGCGACGAGCGTGAGGACCATGCCCGTTGGGCCGAGCGGTACCACCGGCTGCTGCGGGACACCTCGCAGCTGGAGCGGCGGATCGAGGGCCGTACGAACACCATCGCCCGCACGTTCGACCGCATCGTGGCGCTGCTGACCGAGCTGGACTACCTGCGCGGCGACGAGGTCACCGAGCACGGCAAGCGGCTCGCGCGGCTGTACGGCGAGCTGGACCTGCTCGCCAGCGAGTGTCTGCGCGAGGGCGTCTGGGAGGACCTCGGCCCGGCCGAACTGGCCGGGTGCGTCTCGGCGCTGGTGTTCGAGGCACGGGCCGCGGACGACGCGATGGCGCCGAAGATGCCGTCCGGGAAGGCCAAGGCCGCGCTGGGCGAGATGGTGCGGATCTGGGGGCGGCTGGACGCGCTGGAGGAGGAGTTCCGGATCACCCAGACCGAGGGGGTCGGGCAGCGCGAGCCCGATCTGGGCTTCGCCTGGGCCGCGTACATGTGGGCCTCCGGCAAGGGGCTCGACGAGGTGCTGCGCGAGGCGGAGATGCCGGCGGGGGACTTCGTGCGGTGGTGCAAGCAGGTCATCGACGTGCTGGGGCAGATCGCGGCGGCGGCTCCGCAGGGGTCGTCCGTGGTGAAGAACGCCCGCAAGGCCGTGGATCTGTTGTTGCGGGGAGTGGTCGCCTACTCGTCGGTGGGGTGATCGTCGACGCGCGGGGGCCGGCTCGTCGTGGTCGCTCGCGCAGTTCCCCGCGCGCTTTGAGAGCCTCGTACTGAAGCCCATTCACCCATCTCGGTGAGTGGGCTTTCGTATACCCGTTCGCCACTACGCACAGTATTCGAACGATGTCGCAGCGTGTAAACGACCGAGCGTACTATCCCTTCGCGTCCGTTTTCCGGCAGTTGCTGAATATGACACGGCGATGATCCGGTCGGACTAAGCTCGCCCGCAGCGCACCGGCTTGAGATGAATTCGTGCGCTTGTTCCCCAATGTGCTGGAAGATCCCGACAGTTCCATGACATACCCCCCTGCACGTCCTTCCGAACCTCAGTCGACTCCTGTCAGAAGGCCCACATGGTGAGTGTTCAATCCCCTCCCGGTCGCCGTGAACGTCCCTACGCGCGCGTGCTCCTGCTGCCCGCCATAGTCATGGCCGCGGCGACCGGAGCCGCCGTCGCCCTGGTGTCGGAGCCGGCCCGGGGCGCCGTCGGCTGGTGCGGCGGCATCGCCACCGCGATGGTGCTCGCCACGGCCGCCGAGGCGGTGCGCCGCGGCCGTGCGCTGCGCGACCAGCGTGCGGAGCACGCCCGGCACAGCGCGCAGCTCCAGCAGCGGATCGCCGACCACGAGACCGAACTGCTCCGGTTCTCCCGGGAGATCGTCCCCGCCGCCCTCGACCTGCTGCGTGCCGGAGAACCACCCAGGGAGGTGATTCGCAAGCTCGGTCTCTCCCACCCCGCGTTCCGCGACCTGCCCGCTCCGCAGGCCGAGACGCTGCTGACGGTGCTCAAGATCGTCGACTACGAAGTGACGATGCGTGACGCCGCCGCACGTTCCTTCGTCAGTGTCGCCCGCCGTGTGCAGGCGATCATCCATCAGCAGGCCGAGGAGCTGCGGGAGATGGAGGAGGACCACGGCCGCAACCCGGAGGTCTTCGACGACCTCCTGCGCATCGACCACGGCAACGCCCTGATCGGCCGCCTGGCCGACTCCGTCTCCGTGCTCGGCGGCGGACGCCCCGGCCGGCAGTGGCCCGAGCCGGTGTCGCTGTACAGCACCCTGCGCGGCGCCATGTCCCGCATCCTGGAGTACCGGCGCATCCAGCTCTCCTCCATCGCCAAGGTCAGCGTCAAGGGCATCTACGTCGAGCCCGTCATCCACGCCGCCGCCGAACTCCTCGACAACGCCACGCGCTACTCCCCGCCGCAGACCAAGGTGCACGTCACCGCCACCGAGGTGCAGACCGGCGTCTGCATCGAGATCGAGGACGGCGGTGTCAACCTCAACGAGGAGGCACGTGCCCGGATCGAGGGAATGCTGGAGGCGGCCAAGGCGGGCGTCGACCTCCAGGACATCGGTGAACACCCGCGTCTGGGGCTGGCCGTCGTGGGCCGCCTGTGCACGGCGTACAACATGCAGGTCTCGCTGCGCGCCTCCGCGTACGGCGGTGTCCGCGCCATCCTCATCGTGCCGAGCGAGATGATCACCCACGAGCCCGGTGTCGGACTCGCCCACGGCATCGGCGCCACCGGCATCCCCATGACGGTCGGCATCCCCGAGGGCCCGAAGCGCGCGCCCAAGAGGCGCCGCCCCACCAGCCCGAAGATCCCCGCCACGGTCTCCCTGGAGGACGACGACGTCCCCGAGGTCACCGAGTGGACGACGAACGGCCTGCCGCAGCGCCGCAGCAGGGTGAAGATGCCGCTCGCCGAGCGACTCGCCCAGCAGGCGGCCAACGAGAAGGCCGACCGCGAGGCCGCCGAACGGGGTGAGCACAACCCCTGGGCGACCCCCGAGCCCGAGCCCAAGTCGTGGCACGACATGTCGTCCCCGGACGCCCCCGGCAAGGGCCTCGAAGCCTTCTGGGAGGGACTCAAGCAGGGCATCGAACCCGGCACCCACCCGACCGACTTCATCCGGAACCCGACCAAGTACCTGCACCTGATCAATGACCCGGCCCCCACCGAGGCCGATGACGAGGGGGACCTCAAGTGATCCAGCAGCGAGGCAACTTCGACTGGATGCTCAAGCAGCTCGCCGACGGCGTACCGGGCATCGAGATGATCGTGGTGCTCTCGGCCGACGGTCTGCGCATCGCCCGCTACGGCGGCGAGCCGGACGCCGCCGACCGGGTCGCCGCGGCCTGCGCCGGCCTGCAGTCCCTCGCGGGCAGCATCTGCCAGGAACTCACCGTGGGCGACGGCGAGATGAAACTCGTCATGATCGAGATCGACCGCGGCTACTTCTACCTGATGGGCGCGGGCGCCAACGCCTTCCTGGCGGTCCTCTCCGACGTGCGGTGCGAACCCGGCCGGATGAGCGCGATGATGCGCGACCTCGTCGTCCGGATCGGCGGCCACCTCACCAGTCCGCCCCGGCGGAACGGGCAGATCGTATGACTCCTCCCCAACGCCAGAGGCGCGACCTCGTCCCGGACCTGTCCACGCCGAAGGAGAGCGAGGACAAACCGGGCAACCCGGAGCGGATGTACGTGGTGGCCGGCCCGGACGGTGAACGGGCCGAGCTCGACCTGGTGACGCTGATCGTGGCCCGAGCCACGGACCCGCCGCCTTCCGCCTCTCCCGAGCAGGCGGCGCTGCTCCGGCTCTGCGCCGCCCCCCTGTCCGTGGCCGAGCTGTCGGCCTACCTCCACCTGCCGTTCAGCGCGATGGGCGTGCTGCTCACCGAGTTGCTGACGGCGGAACTGGTGCAGGCGCGTGCCCCGATCGTCCGCAAGGCGCGCACCGACCGTTCCCTCCTCGAAGCGGTGATGAATGGACTTCAACGGCTCTGACACCATCCCGGGCCCCCGGGCCGAGGACCAGTTGCCCCACACGGCGCAGGCCGCGGCCAAGATCGTGATCGTGGGCGGTTTCGGCGTCGGCAAGACGACCATGGTCGGCTCGGTCAGCGAGATCACACCGCTGACCACCGAGGAGACCATGACGCAGGCCGGCATCGGTGTCGACGACAACTTCGGTTCCGCGACCAAGACGGCCACCACCGTCGCCATGGACTTCGGCCGGATCAGCATCACCGAGCAGCTGGTGCTGTACCTCTTCGGCACTCCCGGGCAACAGCGCTTCTGGTTCCTGTGGAACGGCCTGTTCGAGGGCGCGCTCGGCGCGGTGGTCCTGGTCGACACCCGGCGGCTGGAGGTCAGCTTCGACGTCATGGGGCGCCTGGAGGAGCGCGGTGTGCCGTTCGTGGTCGCCATCAACTCCTTCCCGGACGCGCCTCGTTACGACATCGAGGAACTGCGCACGGCCCTCGACCTCACACCGGACATCCCGATCATCGAGTGCGACGCGCGGCGCCGGGCCTCCAGCCGCGATGTGCTGATGACGCTCATGCGCTTCCTGCACTCGCTCGCCATGACGGGTTCGCTCACCTGACCCCGCCGTCCCCCACCTCCCCCCAGACACCTGATTCACCTCAGTTCGGAGCGATCACTGTGACGCCTGAATCCCACGCCCCGACCAGTACGGACGACCTCCGGCCCGGCCCGCCCCCCGGCTGCCCCGCGCACGGCCCCGGGCCCGGCGGACTGCACCGGCTGCACGAGGCGGAGGACCTGGGAGCGCTGTACGAGCAACTGCGGGAGCAGCACGGCCCCGTGGCGCCCGTGCTGCTCCACGACGACGTGCCGATGTGGATCGTCCTCGGCCACGCCGAGAACCTGCACATGGTGCGCTCGCCCTCGCAGTACTGCCGGGACAGCCGGATCTGGACCCCGCTGCGGGAGGGCCTGGTCAAGCCCGACCACCCGCTGATGCCGCACATCGCCTGGCAGCCCATCGCCTCGCACGCCGAGGGCGACGAGCACAAGCGGCTGCGCGGCGCGGTCATGGGCGCCATCTCCACGATCGACTTCCGCAGCCTGCGCCGCTACATCAACCGCAGTACGCAGATGATCGTCAACCGGTTCTGCGAGGCGGGCGAGGCGGACCTCGTCGGCCAGTTCACCGAGCACCTGCCGATGGCGGTGATGTGCGAGATCCTCGGCATGCCCGACGAGTACAACGACCGGCTCGTCGAGGCCGCCCGCGACGCCCTCAAGGGCACCGACACGGCGATCGCCAGTCACTCCTACGTCATGGACGCCCTGAGCCGGCTCACCGCCACCCGCCGCGCCCAGCCGGAGGAGGACCTCGCCAGTTATCTGATCACCCACCCGGCCCGGCTGAGCGACGACGAGGTCAGGGAGCACCTGCGCCTGGTGCTCTTCGCCGCCTACGAGGCCACCACCAACCTGCTGTCCAACGTGCTGCTCACGGTGCTGATCGACCCGCGCTTCCGGGCCCAGCTCAACGGCGGCCAGATGACGGTGCCGGAGGCGGTGGAACAGTCCCTGTGGAACGAGCCGCCGTTCAGCACGGTCTTCGCCTACTTCGCCAAGCAGGAGACCGAGCTGGGCGGGCAGCGCATCCGCCGGGGCGACGGGCTGCTCTTCGCGCCGCTCCCGGCCAACGTCGACCCGCGGGTGCGGCCCGACCTCAAGGCGAGCATGCAGGGCAACCGCTCCCACCTCGCCTTCGGCGGCGGTCCGCACGAGTGCCCCGGGCAGGACATCGGCCGTTCCATCGCCGACGTCGGCGTCGACGCGCTGCTGATGCGGCTGCCGGACGTCGAGCTCGACTGCGACGAGGAGGAGCTGCGCTGGACGGCGTCCATCGCCTCCCGGCACCTGGTGGAACTGCCGGTGCAGTTCTCGCCGAAGCCTCCGCAGGACGTGCAGGAGGTGCCGAACCACAAGCCGGTCGCCGCGCAGCGCTCGGACTGGCAGATCGGCACCGCGCAGCCGCAGGCCGCACCGGCCGCGTCGCAGCCCCAGCCGGTCGCCGCGCAGCCACAGCCGCCCGCCGCGCAGCCGCAGCCCGCTCCGGTGCAGCACCGGCCGATGCCGGACCCGCCGCGGCCGGCGGCGGCGGAGCCGCCCCACCGCAAGGGCGTCTGGCAGCGCTTCCTGAGCTGGTGGCGCGGCGGCTACTGACGGCGGAGGCTACGCGCCGTCGTACGTCCCGGCGGCCCACCGGTGGTGGGCCGCCCAGGCCGTGAGCACCCGGCCGCTGCGGAAGCGGTGCTCCTCGCCCGTGACCGGGTCGGTGAACTCCAGACACCGCGCCAGCAGTTGGAGCGGGCGCCGGAAGTCACCGGCCGCCGCGGGGGCGGTCACCTCCGGGTAGAGCGGGTCGCCGAGGATCGGCACGCCCAGGGCGGTCATGTGGACGCGCAACTGATGGGTCTGGCCGGTGGCGGGCAGGAGCCGGTACCGGGCGAGGGCGCCGGGCCCGCCGGGGCGCGCGCGGTGCTCGACGAGCTCGACGCGGCTCACGGCGTTCGGCTCGCCCGGCACTTCCCGGGCGGTGAGTACCCCGCGCTCCTTCACGATCCGGCTGCGCACGGTCCGGGGCAGGGCGAGCCCGGGGTCGTACGGGGCGACCGCCTCGTATTCCTTACGGACCCGGCGGTCGCGGAACAGCGTCTGGTACGCGCCGCGTTCCCCGGGGCGCACGGTGAACAGCACCAGTCCCGCGGTGAGCCGGTCCAGGCGGTGCGCGGCGGTGAGCTCCGGGAGGTCCAGCTCACGGCGGAGCCGGGCCAGCGCGGTCTCGGCGACATGGCCGCCGCGCGGGGTGGTGGCGAGGAAGTGCGGCTTGTCGGCCACGACGATGTGCTCGTCCCGGTGCACGACCTCCAGCGGGAAGGGCACCGGCACCTCCTCGGGCAGGTCCCGGTGGAACCACACGAACATGCCCGGCACGTAGGGGGCGTCCGCCGCCACGGGCCGCCCGTCCGCCCCGACGATCCGGCCCGCGTCGAACATGCTGTCCACGACCCCGGCGCCCGCCCCGGTCAGCCGCTCCACCAGATGCTCGCGCACCGTGCCCCACGGCCCCGCGAAGGGCAGCCGTATCCGTACCGGGTCCACGCCGTGGCGCTGCGGCAGGGGAGAGGGCGGGGCGGGGGTCTTGCGTCTCATCGCGGCCCAGCGTACGAGGCCGCCGTCCGGAAGCGGAAAACCACTGGGACCCGGCGACGCGTGCTTGCCAGGATGCGGGGATGCCGTTCCTCATCAGCCCGGTTCTGACCGCCGGGACACTCGCACACCGTCCGCAGCCCACTCTGCACGCCGACGGGGGACTCCTCCTGCGGCCCTGGCGGACCGACGACGCGCCCGCGGTGTACGAGGTCTTCCAGGACCCCGTGATGCACCAGTGGCACGCCCGGGCCGCGGACTCGGTGGCGGAGGTGGCCGACTGGATCCAGCAGTGGCGCGGGGCGTGGCAGGAGGAGCGGGAGGCGCACTGGGCCGTGGCGGACGCGGACTCCGACGCGTTGCTGGGGCGGGTGGCACTGCGTGAGCTACGGCTCGACGACGGGACGGCGGAGGTGGCGTACTGGACGGTCCCCGCCGCCCGGGGCCGTGCGGTCGCCGCCCGCGCCACGACCGCGCTCACCCACTGGGCCCTCGACGAGACGGGCTTCCACCGGCTGGAACTCCTGCACGCCGTGCGCAACGAGGCGTCCTGCCGCGTCGCCACCCGGACCGGCTTCGCCCTGGAGGGCACCAAGCGCAGTGCCGTTCTTCAGCCGGACGGATGGCACGACATGCATCTGCACGCGCGGATACGGGGGGAGTGAGCCCGCCGCCGCAGCTCCCGGTGCCGGGGCCGGCAGCGTGCCGCGTCGGTGCGCCGTCAGGCCGCGGACACGCTCTCCTGCTCCGCCTCGATCCGGGCGTTCCACTCGCGCTTGGAGGCCTGCCAGCCGTCCTCGTCGTGGCCGCGGCGCCAGTAGCCGGAGATCGAGAGATCCTCGCGCGGCACCTGGCGCTCGACGCGGAGCAGCCGGCGCAACTGCTTGACGAAATGTGCCTCGCCATGGACGAAGGCGTGCACCCGGCCCTCGGGGAAGTCCAGGGTGCGCACGGCCTCGACCAGGGCCTCACCGCGCGGCCGGGCCCCGCGGTGCAGCCAGACGACCTCCACGTCCGAGTCGATCTTCTGCTCCTCCTGGGGGCCGGAGACCTCCACGAAGGCGTACGCCCTGGCGCCGCGCGGCAGCGCCTCCAGGGCGCGGGCGATCGCGGGCAGCGCGCTCTCGTCCCCCACGAGCAGATGCCAGTCCGCCCCGGGGTCGGGCGTGTACGCCCCACCGGGTCCCATGAACCGCACCGTCTCACCCGGCCGCACGCGCATGGCCCACGGGCCCGCCAGGCCCTCGTCCCCGTGGAGGACGAAGTCCAGCGTCAGCTCGCGGTGTTCGGCGTCCCACTGGCGGACCGTGTACGTCCGGGTCACCGGCCACTGTTCGCGCGGCAGCTCGTCCCGGACGCGCTGGAGGTCGAAGGGTTCCGGGTAGGTCACGCCGGTGGGCGGGAACAGCAGCTTCACATAGTGGTCGGTGCACGTGTCCGCCGCGAAGTCGGCGAGGCCCTCGCCGCCGAGCACCACACGCTGCATGTGCGGGGTCAGCCGCTCGGTGCGGACGACCTGCGCGCAGTGGAGCCGGCGCGGCTGGCGTCCCGGTCGCTCTGCCATGAGGACCTCCCTGTCTCGCATAGTTAGGGTTACCTAAGTTAGCACCTCGGCCCCATGTGGCGCCTCATGTGGCGAAGAGGTCACCGCGCCAGCGTCGTCAGCAGGCGCTCCAGCGATCCGCCCAGTCCCCACCGGGCGGCCAGTGCCTCCAGCTCCTCGGGGTCACGCGGCGTCCGGGGCAGCTCCGTGGGGACGTCCGGCAGGGGGACGTCGTCCGCGACCCGGACCACCTTCGGAGCGACCGCGAGATACGGACGCGCCTCGTCCAGCCGCCTGCGCTGCGCCGGCGTCAGCTTCGACCGCCGGTCCTCGACCGCCGCCAGGATCCCGGCCAGGTCCCCGAACTCGGCCAGCAGCTTGGCGGCCGTCTTCTCACCGACGCCCGGCACGCCCGGCAGGCCGTCGCTGGGGTCGCCGCGCAGCAAGGCCAGATCCGCGTACCCCTTCCCGTCGACCCCATACTTCTCACGCAGCACCGCCTCATCGGTGTGCTGGAGTGTGCCCACGCCCTTCAGCGGGTACAGCACGCGCACCCCGCGCGCGTCGTCCACCAGCTGGTAGAGGTCGCGGTCACCCGTGACGATGTCGACGGGGCCCTTCGCCCGTGCCGTGTACGTGCCGATCACGTCGTCCGCCTCGTACCCGGCGACACCCACCCGCGCGATGCCCACCGCGTCCAGCACCGCCTCGATGACCGGCACCTGCGGCGACAGGGTGTCGGGCACCTCCTCCTCGTCGGGCCCCACCGCGTGCTCCTCGGCGACGCGGTGCGCCTTGTACGAGGGGATGAGCTCCACCCGCCACTGCGGCCGCCAGTCGGCGTCCATGCAGGCCACCAGGAGGTCCGGCCGGTGGTCCTTGACCAGGCGGTCGATGAAGTCGAGCAGTCCGCGCACGGCGTTCACCGGCGTGCCGTCCGGGGCCCTGACCGAGTCCGGGACGCCGAAGTAGGCGCGGAAGTACAGGGAAGCGGTGTCGAGGAGCATCAGTCGTCCGGTCACGCCACGCATCATGCCGTACGCCACCGACAGACACTCGCCTCGCATGTGACACGCCCCACGTGTGCGTTTGGGATGCGCGATCTCGGGGAGGCGCCGCCCCGGAGCGAGGCTGGTTGCGCATTTCGGTTGCGCCCTGTCCTCGCTTGTTCTGTTGCCAACGAAATAGAGGGACACGTGTCAGCGAGGCTTGAGGCAGAGAGCCTGTGCCTACGCCAGGAAGGAGCCATCGCCGTCACCCTGTGGTCCCCGCACTGGGCGTACAGCGACTACCCGCTGACCAAGCTGAAGGACCCGAAGAAGGCCTTCGGCGAGGGCAACACGATCCGCACCATTTCCAGCGAGAAGTTCCCCGGGGAGTACCCGCAGCTCACGAAGTGGATCAAGAACTTCAGGATGAGCGAGGCCGAGCTCGGCAGCCTGGAGAGCGAGATCAAGGACCGCGGACAAGGTCATGAGGAGGAATCCGTGGCCGAGTGGCTCCAGCAGCACCCGGACATGGTGAACCGCATGACACCGCAGTAGGGTTCCGGGGTGGGACGCGCGACACGCCGGTCCCACCCCGCCCCCGATTCACGAGCGGGATCCGGACAACCACAGAGCGCTACACCACCCCCAGAACCTCCTCTCCCGCCCTGTTCTTCCGGCAGGCGGAAGGCCTGCCCGGCCCCCGTCCCCGGCGGATTGACTGGCGCGAAGTGTGAGGTCGCGCACCGTCCCGTATGACGTCGATGTGACGGCGCGGGAAACGGTTTGCCGAACATGCGTAGGGTGCAGACAACTCCACAACGGCAGTGCGCCGGGACACCGCCGCACGGGGAGCGGATCGACGGGCGAAGGAGGGAGCCGGAGCGATGGGCGACCACAAAGAGCAGCCTCTTCGGGTGGGCGCGGCCGTGCGCCGGCGGCGCCGCGCGCTGGAGCTCACGCTCGCCGTCGTCGCCGCGCGCAGCGGCCTGTCCGTCCCGTTCCTGAGCCAGATCGAGAACGACCGGGCCCGGCCCAGCACCAGCTCCCTGGAGAAGGTCGCCGACGCCCTGCGCACCACCGCCGTGGAACTGCTCGCCGCGGCCGACCCGGCGTGCAGCGTGGACGTGGTGCGCGCCGAGGGCGGCGAGCCGCTGCCCCAGCCCCGGACGCGCTCCCTGGTCCGCGGCCACCACCAGATGCACGCCTCCGAGTTCATCGGCGACCATGACGCAGGGCGCGAATTCCAGTACCGCAACGACCAGTTGATGTACGTCGCCGACGGCGCGGTGGAGATCGAGGCGGAGGGCCGCGCCTACCGCCTCGGCCGGGGCGACACGCTGTACCTGACCGGTGGCGTACGGCACCGCTGGCGGGCGGCCGAGTCGGACACCCGCGTCATCGTCGTCGCCGTGGCGGAGCACATCGAGGCGGTCCGGGACCGGCCGCGCCGGTGAGGGTCGTCTCGCTCGTCCCCTCGCTGACCGAGGCCGTGGCCTGTTCGGCGCCCGGTGCCCTGGTGGGCGCCACCGACTGGTGCACGCACCCCCCGGACCTGGACGTCGTACGGATCGGCGGCACCAAGAACCCGAAGACCGACCGGATCCTCGCCCTCGCGCCCGACCTCGTGATCGCCAACGAGGAGGAGAACCGCGCCCCCGACCTCGCGGCCCTGCGCGCGGCGGGCACCGAGGTCCTGGTCACCCGCGTCCGCGACGTTCCGCAGGCCTTCCGGGAGCTGGCCCGGGTGCTGGAGGCCTGCGGGGTGCCGGCCCGGCCGCGCTGGCTGGACGAGGCGGAGACCGTGTGGTCGTCCCTGCCGGAGCCCGGCACGCGGCGGACGGCCGTCGTGCCGGTGTGGCGCCGCCCGTGGATGGTCCTGGGCCGTGACACCTTCGCGGGCGACGTGCTCGCCCGGCTCGGCATCGACCACGTGCACGCGAGGCACCCCGACCGCTACCCGCGCGTCCCGCCGGAGGACATGACGGCCTGCGCCCCGGATCTGGTGGTGCTGCCGGACGAGCCGTACCGCTTCACCGCCGACGACGGTCCCGAGGCCTTCCCCGGCCTGCCCTGCGCGCTCGTCAGCGGACGGCACCTGACGTGGTACGGACCGTCACTGGCCGAGGCGCCGCGGGTGCTGGGCGGGGCGCTGCGAGAAGCTCGCCCCTGAGCAGCCCGCGCACGGTGCCCACGACGGCCGTGGCCCACGCCGCGACCAGCACCGCGTAGAGCAGGACCGCCGGACCCGCGTAGGCGACGAGCCCGGTGTGCCGGGCCAGTGCCCCGGCGCCCGTGACACAGGTGCCGACCGGGAAGGTGAACGACCACCAGGTCATCGAGAACCGCATTCCGTGCCGCCGGGCGCGCACGACGTGCGCGGTGGCCAGGCAGAACCACAGCAGCGCGAAGCCCGTCACGGGCACGCCGTAGAGCACGGCGAGGGCGCCGAAGGCCTCGCCGAACGGCTCCGGCACGACACCGGGCGCGGCGTCCGCGAAGGCGCCGACGGCGGTGGTGGACTGCCCGAGCGGGCCCAGCACCAGAAACAGCGTCGGCGTGAGGGCGAGGGGCAGCGGTCCGCCGGTGAGCAGCCGGGCGAAGACCAGCGGCAGCATGAGCAGGGTCGCGAGCAGGCTCAGCCCGAACAGGGCGAAGCACCCGAGCAGCAGGGTCTCCCGGGCCTGCCCGGGCGGCAGATGCGGCACCAGCGGCGGCCCGACGGCGGCCGACACCATGGGCGCGACGAGCGGCAGCAGCCAGACGGGGGTGGCGTGCCCCGGCTCGACCCGGTGGCGTACGGCCATCAGGTACGGCACCGCGACGGCGGCGGCGAGCCCGAGGGCCGTCCCCGCGGTGAACAGCACCGCGTCGAGGGTGACGGCGGCCCGCAGGCCGATCCAGTCCCGGCCGACGGCGAGAGCGCCGCCGCCCACGGCCAGCAGGGCCATGGCGAGACAGCCGTAGAACGGCGCCGTCGCCGCGTCCAGCAGGTGGGCCCGGGCCTGGTCCCGGTGCCGGGCCCAGTGCGCGGCCCGTCCCGCGAGCAGCGCCAGGAGCAGGACGAGCGACAGGGCCCACACCCCCGCGAGCACACCGCGCAGCCCCGGGACGTGCGCGGGCAGGGCCGCCCCGGCGGTGGCGACGACGGCGGTGCCCATCACCGTGGCGTACCAGTTGGGTCCGAGCCGGCGGACGGAGAGCGGGTAGGGGACGGATGGGGCTGCGGTGACCATGCCTTCACGGTGGGTCCGGGAGCGGCGCACCACCAGGGAGGACGCCTCTATGGCGACATAAGCTGGGTTTATGAGCAACGCGGATGAGCAGGCCGGGCCGGCGGCCACCGGGTCCCTGGCGCACCGGGTGCCGGACCTCGGGGCCATGGAGCTGCTGCTGGCGGTGGCGCGGGTCGGCAGTCTCGGTGGGGCGGCGCGGGAACTCGGCATCACCCAGCCCGCGGCCAGCAGCCGGATCCGCTCGATGGAGCGGCAGCTCGGGGTGGCGCTGGTGGACCGGTCGCCCCGCGGGTCCCGGCTGACGGACGCCGGGGCGCTGGTGACGGACTGGGCGCGGCGGATCGTGGAGGCGGCGGAGGCGTTCGACGTGGGGGCGCAGGCGCTGCGCGTCCGCCGTGACTCCCGGCTGCGGGTCGCGGCCAGCATGACGATCGCGGAGTATCTGCTGCCGGGCTGGCTGCTGGCGCTGCGCGCGCAGCGGCCCGACACGGCGGTGTCGCTGCACGCGGGGAACTCGACCGTGGTGGCGGAGCGGCTGCTGTCCGACGAGGCGGATCTCGGGTTCGTGGAGGGGGTGTCGGTGCCCGCCGGACTCGACTCGGCGGTCATCGCCCACGACCGGCTGATAGTGGTGGCGGCGCCCACGCACGCCTGGGCTCGCCGGCGGCGTCCGCTGGCCGCCGGTGAACTGGCGACGACCCCGCTGATCCTCCGTGAGAAGGGCTCGGGCACGCGGCAGGTCCTGGACGCGGCCCTCGGCGGTCTGGCCCGGCCGCTGATCGAGCTGTCCTCGACGACGGCGGTGAAGGCGGCGGTGGTCGGCGGGGCGGGTCCGACGGTGCTGAGCGAGCTCGCGGTGGGGGAGGAACTGGCCATGCGGCGGCTGGTGTCGGTGCCGGTGGAGGGGATCGCCCTGGCGCGGGACCTGAGGGCGGTGTGGCCGACGGGGCATCGCCCCACCGGGCCCGCGCGGGACCTGCTGTCGCTGACGCGGGGATAGCCGCTCGCCCCGGCAGCCGGGCGTGAGCCAGGGGCCCGGGGGAGCCCCTGGTCGTTCAGCCCTTCGCCGCCGCCTCCACCAGTGCCCCCATCACCCGTGCGTCCTCGCCCATCTCCGGGTGCCACTGCACGCCCAGGACCCAGTCGGCCGAGGACAGTTCCAGCGCCTCCACCGTCCCGTCCGCCGCGTACGCCGAGGGGACGAGGCCCTTGCCCAGACGGTCCACCGCCTGGTGGTGGTACGTCGGCACGAACGTCTCCTCCGGCACGACACCGGCGTACAGACTGCCCGGCACCGGCTTCACGGTGTGCCCGCCGAAGACGCCGACGGCCTCGGCGTGCCCGTCGATGTGCTGCACGAGCGTCCCCCCGAGCGCGACGTTCAGCAGCTGCATGCCCCGGCAGATCCCCAGCAGCGGCACCCCGGCCGCCAGCGCCGCATCGATCAGTGCCAGTTCCCACGCGTCCCGCTCCGGCGCCGGCGGTCCCGTCCGCGGCTCGCGCTGGGCTCCGTAGCGCGCCGGTTCCACGTCCGGCCCGCCCGCGACGACCAGCCCGTCCAAGCGGGCCACGGCCTCCGCCGCGTGCCGCGGGTCGTCCGGCGGCAGCATCGCGGCGAGACCGCCCGCCCGCTGGACCAGCCGGGGGTAGCCGACCGGGAGCAGGGCGGCCTCCAGCTCCCAGACGCCCCAGCGCGCACCCGGCTCCAGATAGGTGCTGACACCGATCAACGGCCTGCCCACGACGACTCCCTCACCACTCGACGGATCAGTCCCGTGCCAACTCTGCCTCGGCCGCCGCCAGCGCCGCGAACTCCTCCTCCGGCGCCTTCGCCACCAGATGCTTGCGGCTGTACAGCCCGAAGTACCCGACGGCCACCGCGTACACCGCCAGCGCGATCAACGCCGCCGTCACGTCCACCAGGAACGTCGCGACCAGCGCCGCGCACGCCAGCACCAGGGCCACCGAGGACGTCAGCACCCCGCCCGGTGTGCGGTACGGGCGCTCCAGCTCCGGCTCCCGGCGGCGCAGCACGATGTGCGACAGGGACATCAGCGCGTAGGAGATGGTCGCGCCGAAGACGGCGATGTTCAGCATCCGCGCGCCGTTGCCGGAGACCGCAGCCAGCAGGAAGCCGATCGTGCCGGGCACCAGCAGACCCAGGTACGGCGCCTTGCGGCGGCTGGTGAGGGACAGGAAGCGGGGCAGATAGCCGGCGCGGGACAGCGCGAACAGCTGGCGCGAGCCCGCGTAGATCAGGGAGAAGAAGGACGCCACGAGACCGGCCAGGCCCGCGTAGTTCACGATGCGGCTGAGGGTCGTCGCCTCGCCGTCCGGCTGGAGCGCCTCGACCAGCGGGTTGCCCGCCTCCTGGACGGCGGCGGAGCCGCGGGCACCGGCGGCGGCGAAGAAGGTGACCACCGCGAGCACCACCAGGATGCCCATCGACCAGCGGATCGCCTTCGGCAGGGTGCGGGCCGGGTCCCTGGTCTCCTCGGCGGCCAGCGGCACGCCCTCGACGCCGAGGAAGAACCACATGCCGAAGGGGAACGCCGCCCAGATCCCGAGCAGCCCGAACGGCAGCCAGGAGCTCGACCCGGCGGCGGAGGCGTCGACCGGGATGTCGTCCAGGGACGCCAGGGAGAAGTCGGGCAGTGCCGCCAGCGCGAACACGATCAGGGCCACCACGGCGATGCCGGTCACGACGAAGCTGAACCGCAGCGCCTCGCCGACGCCCCACAGGTGGATGCCGAGGAAGACGGCGAAGCAGACCAGGTACACCGGCCAGCCGGACTCCAGGCCGAACAGGCCGAGCGACTCGACGTAGTCACCGATGAAGATGACGATGGCGGCGGGCGCGAGAACGTACTCGATCAGGATCGCCGTGCCGGTCAGGAAGCCGCCCCACGGGCCGAGCGCCCGCCGGGCGAAGCCGTAGCCGCCGCCCGCCGTGGGCAGGATCGAGGACAGCTCGGCGAGCGCGAAGACCATGCAGGTGTACATCGCGCCCATGAGCACCATGGCGATCGCCAGGCCCCCGAAGCCGCCCTCGGCGAGGCCGAAGTTCCAGCCGGAGTAGTCGCCGGAGACGACGTAGGCGACGCCGAGGCCGGTCAGCAGCACCCAGCCGGCGCTGCCGCGGCGCAGTGTTCTGCGTTCCAGATACTCGTCGCCCTCCGGGGCGGCGGGTGTGGCGGTGGGTTCCTGGGGCATGGGCAGACTCCCGACGGGGCGGCGGCGGTCACGGGATCGAGCGGGCTCCGACTCAATGGAATGGAGCCATACCTTTGCGGGCCGACCCGGGGATGGCAAGACCCGTGCGTTAATCGCCCGTAAATCCTCACCGTGCGCCGACCCGGCCCGGCTCAGCCGAGGAAACCCCGCAGCAGCGCCGCCGTGCCCCCGCAGTGCTCGCGCATGATCTCCCGCGCCTGGTCGGCATCGCCCTCGATCACCGCCTCCACCAGGGCCGTGTGCTGCCGCTGGGAGTGCTCCAGATTGCGGACCAGCAGCGGGATGCAGTCGAGCAGGTCGTTGACCCTCGCGCGGACGGCCGCGTACTGCGCGGTGAGCGTGGCGGAGCCGGACAGCTCGGCGAGCGTGAGGTGCAGCAGCGTGTCCAGGCGGCGGTACTCGGCGAGCGGCGCGTCGTGTGTACGGGCCAGCGCCTGCCGGAGCCGCTCCGCCTGCTTCTCCTCCAGCCCGTGTGCCGCGCACAGCCCGGCCGCGCCCACCTCCAGCACCTCCCGGAACCGCAGCACGTCCTCTATGTCGACCTCGGCGACCCGCCGCCGCAGCTCGTCTTCACCGACCGCGTCCGTGCGCGGCAGCACGAAGGTGCCGCCGTACCGGCCGCGCCGCGACTCGACCAGACCCTGGTCCTGGAGCACCTTCAGCACCTCGCGCAGGGTCACCCGGCTGATCCCCAGCCGCTCCGCCAGCTCCCGCTCGGCCGGCAGCCGCTCGCCCCCCGGCACCAGACCCAGCCGTACGACCTGGAGGATCTGCTCCAGGGCCTCCTCGAAGCCGTTGCCCGCGCGCACCGGCCGCAGCACCGGCGTCAGCCCGTCCCGCACCCCGGCGCCGCCGTCTTCCTCCGGCATGTGGCCGTACCCCCTTCCCAAGCAAAGGTTCTCCGCAATACCTTATGGCTCCCAGCGGATCCAAGGCAGCGGATCCAAGGAGCCTAGGAGGCCTTCCCGTGGCAGACCGCACAGCTCCGCTGAGCGTCGAGGAACTGCACACCCTCGTCGCCGGCGGTGAGATCGACACTGTCGTCCTGGCCTTCCCCGACATGCAAGGGCGGCTCCAGGGCAAGCGGTTCGCCGCACGCTTCTTCCTCGACGAGGTCCTCCACCACGGCACCGAGGGCTGCAACTACCTGCTCGCCGTCGACACCGAGATGAACACCGTCGACGGCTACGCCATGTCCTCCTGGGACCGCGGCTACGGCGACTTCGCCATGCACCCCGACCTCACCACCCTGCGCCGGGTCCCCTGGAACGCGGGCACGGCCATGCTCCACGCCGACCTCGCCTGGAGCGACGGCTCCCCGGTCGTCGCCGCCCCCCGCCAGATCCTGCGCCGCCAGCTGGAGCGCCTGGCCGAACTCGGCTACACCGCGCAGGTCGGCACCGAGCTGGAGTTCATCGTCTTCAAGGACACCTACGAGCAGGCCTGGGACGCCGGCTACAAGGGCCTCACCCCGGCCAACCAGTACAACATCGACTACTCCGTGCTCGGCACCGGCCGTATCGAGCCCCTGCTGCGCCGCATCCGCAACGAGATGGCGGGCGCCGGTCTCACGGTCGAGTCCGCCAAGGGCGAGTGCAACCCCGGCCAGCACGAGATCGCCTTCCGCTACGACGAGGCCCTGGTCACCTGCGACCAGCACTCGGTCTACAAGACCGGCGCCAAGGAGATCGCCGCCCAGGAGGGCATGTCGATCACCTTCATGGCCAAGTACAACGAGCGCGAGGGCAATTCCTGCCACATCCACCTCTCGCTCGCCGACGCCGACGGGACCAACGCCATGGCCGGGGACGGCGAAGGCGGCATGTCGGACGTCATGCGCCACTTCCTCGCCGGCCAGCTCGCCGCCCTGCGCGAGTTCTCCCTGCTCTACGCGCCCAACATCAACTCCTACAAGCGGTTCCAGCCCGGCTCCTTCGCCCCGACCGCCGTCGCCTGGGGCCACGACAACCGCACCTGCGCGCTGCGCGTCGTCGGCCACGGCCGCTCGATGCGCTTCGAGAACCGTCTGCCCGGCGGTGACGTCAACCCCTACCTGGCCGTCGCCGGGCTGGTCGCGGCCGGACTGCACGGCATCGAGCAGAAGCTCGAACTGCCCGAGCCCTGCCCCGGCAACGCCTACGCCGCCGACCTCGACCACGTCCCCACCACCCTGCGCGAGGCCGCCGAGCTCTGGGAGAACAGCTCCATCGCCCGGGCCGCCTTCGGCGACGAGGTCGTCGCGCACTACCGCAACATGGCCCGCGTCGAACTGGACGCGTACGACGCCGCGGTGACCGACTGGGAGCTGCGCCGCTCCTTCGAACGCATGTGAGGTCCTTCTTGTCTTCCGAGCACCTTCTGGAAGTACTGAACCCCGCCACCGAGGAGGTCGTCGCCGCCGTCGCCGGTGCGAGCCCGGCCGACGTCGACACGGCCGTCACCTGGGCCGCCAGGGCCCAGCGGACCTGGGCCGCCCTGCCCCCCGCGGACCGCGCCCGGCTGCTGCGCCGCTTCGCCGCCACCGTCGACGAGCACCTGGAGGAACTGGCCCGCCTGGAGGTCCGTGAGGCCGGTCACCTCATCGGCAACGCCCGCTGGGAGGCCGGCAACGTCCGCGACCTGCTGGACTACGCGGCCGGGGGAGTGGAACGGCTCACCGGCCGGCAGATCCCGGTCCCCGGCGGCCTGAACGTCACGATCCTCGAACCGCTCGGCGTCGTCGGTGTGATCGCCCCCTGGAACTTCCCCCTGCCCATCGCCGCCTGGGGCACCGCCCCGGCACTCGCGGCCGGCAACGCGGTCATCCTCAAGCCCGCCGAGACCACCCCGCTCACCGCGCTGCGCCTGGCCGAACTCGCCCTGGAGGCGGGGCTTCCCGAACACCTCTTCCAGGTGCTGCCGGGCCGCGGCGACATCACCGGCGACGCCCTGGTCCGGCACCCCGGGGTCGCCAAGATCGTCTTCACCGGCTCCACCCGCACCGGCACGCGCGTCGCCGCACTCGGCGCCGAGCAGGTCAAGCCCGTCACCCTCGAACTCGGCGGCAAGAGCCCCAACATCGTCTTCGCCGACGCCGACCTCAAGACGGCCGTCGACCCCTTCTCCTTCCTCGACAACTCCGGCCAGGACTGCTGCGCCCGCACCCGGATCCTGGTGCAGGAACCGGTCTACGACGAGGTCCGCGAACTGCTCGCCGAGGCGCTGTCCGCCGTGGTGGTGGGCGACCCGGCCGACGACAAGACCCAGATGGGCCCGCTGATCTCCCGGCAGCAGCTCGACCGCGTCCGGGCCTTCGTGCCCGACGACGCCCCGGCCCTGCGCGGCAGTGCCCCCGAGGGCCCCGGCTTCTGGTTCCCGCCGACCGTCCTCACCGGTGAGAGCCCCGCCTCGGCCGCCGCCTGCGAGGAGATCTTCGGCCCCGTCGCCGTCCTGCTGCCCTTCACCGACGAGCAGGACGCGATCCGCCTCGCCAACGCCACCCCCTACGGCCTCTCCGGCTCCATCTGGACCCGGGACGTCGGCCGTGCCCTGCGCGTCTCCCAGGCTGTCCGCGCCGGCAACCTGTCCGTCAACTCCCACTCCAGCGTCCGCTACTGGACCCCGTTCGGCGGCTACAAGCAGTCCGGCGTCGGCCGCGAACTCGGCCCCGACGCCCTGACCGCCTTCACCGAAACCAAGAACGTCTTCATCAGCACGGAGGGCCCCGCACAGTGACTGCCCAGGAGAACATCTGCCGCCGCCTGGTCGGCCGTACCGCCGTCGTCACCGGAGCGGGCAGCGGTATCGGCCTCGCCGCCGCCCGCCGCCTCGCCTCCGAGGGCGCCCACGTCGTCTGCGGCGACGTCGACGAGGCCCGCGGCAAGGCCGCCGCCGAGGAGACCGGCGGCACCTTCGTGAAGGTCGACGTCACCGACCCCGAGCAGGTCGAGGCCCTCTTCAAGACCGCCCACGACACCTACGGCAGTGTCGACATCGCCTTCAACAACGCCGGCATCTCCCCGCCCGACGACGACTCCATCCTGGAGACCGGCCTGGAGGCCTGGAAGCGGGTCCAGGAGGTCAACCTCACCTCCGTCTACCTGTGCTGCAAGGCCGCCATCCCCTACATGCGGCGCCAGGGCAAGGGCTCGATCATCAACACGGCCTCGTTCGTGGCCAGGATGGGCGCGGCGACCTCCCAGATCTCCTACACGGCCTCCAAGGGCGGCGTCCTCGCCATGTCCCGTGAACTGGGCGTGCAGTTCGCCCGCGAGGGCATCCGCGTCAACGCCCTGTGCCCCGGCCCGGTCAACACCCCTCTGCTCCAGGAACTGTTTGCCAAGGACCCGGAGCGGGCCGCGCGCCGCCTGGTGCACATCCCGCTGGGCCGGTTCGCCGAGGCCGAGGAGATCGCCGCCGCCGTGGCCTTCCTCGCCAGCGACGACTCCTCGTTCGTCAACGCCACCGACTTCCTGGTCGACGGCGGGATCGCGGGGGCGTACGTCACACCCCTGTAGACGAGCGTCCGGACGGTCCGGGACGCGCCCTACAGTGCCGGGATGAGCATGACGCCGCCGCCCGGCTGGTATCCCGACCCGCACGCCCCGCACCTGCGACGCTGGTGGGACGGCACGGCCTGGACCGAGCACCGCCGTGTGCCCGAGGCCCCCGCCGCCCCGCCGCCGGGCGGCGGCACGGGCCGGACGAAGGCGGTCGCCCTGACCGCCGCCGGCGCCGTCCTGCTCGGGGCGATCGTCACCGCGGCCGTCGCCCTCGACGGGGGCGACGGCCGCGGCACACGGACCAGGACGGCGCCCTCGTCCCCGTCCCCCGCCCCCACCACGGCGGAGCCGGCCCCCGGGGCGTCCGCCTCCGAGCCGTCCGCCGACGCCCCCGCGATCGTCGAGGACCAGCTCAACGGCATCACGTTCCCCCTGCTCGACGGCTGGGTCCGCCCCCGGTACGTCACCCAGGACGACGTCGTCATGACGACCGACGGCACCTACGACTGCCCCGGCGGCGTGGGCCTGTGCCGCCACGGCACGGTCTTCTCCCGCACGGTGACCGCGAACGACGAGAAGTCCCCCGAGGCCCTCGCCCAGGCGGACATCTCCGAGGCCGCCGACGAGGCCTACGACCGCGACCGGCTCGGCCGCGAGCTCTACGGCGGCCTGGAGTCGCACCAGGTCGTGAAGTCCGGGCCGGTCGCGGTGGCGGGCCGCGCCGGGTACCTCGTGCGCTGGCGCGTCAGGACCGCCAAGGGCCCCGGCGGCTACGTCCAGTCGCTCGTCTTCCCCTCCAGCGTCGGCACCGAGTCGCCGGTCCTCGTCCGGTACGTCTTCGACGCGGGCGAGGAGGGGCCGCCGCTCGCCGGCATGGACCGCCTCACCAAGGGCATCCGCCCGTTCGGCGACGCGTACACCGGCGGCGGCGTCGGCAGCAGCATCGGCCCGACGGACTGACGCCCCCAGGCCCTACAGGAACGTGTGGCCCTCGCCGCGGTAGGTCGGCACGGTCGCCGTCACCGCGTCGCCCTCGATCAGGTGCAGCCGGTCGAACCGCTCGCACAGCTCACCGGCCTTCGCGTGCCGGAACCACACCTTGTCGCCGATCAGCAGGTCGTCGGCGGGCGAGCCGAGCAGCGGCGTCTGCACCTCACCGGCCCCCTCCTGAGGGTCGTAGCGCAGCCCCTCGGGCAGATACGGCACGGGCGACCGGTCGGGTCCGGCCGCGCCCGAGGCGGGATACCCACCGCCCAGGACCGTCACCACTCCGACCCCCGGCCGCCGCACCACCGGCTGGGCGAAGAGGGCCGACGGACGGCCGCTGAACGACGTGTAGTTGTCGAACAGGCGCGGCACGTACAGCCCCGACCCGGCGGCGATCTCCGTGACCGCGTCCTCGGCCGCCGTGTGCTGCACCGAGCCGGTGCCGCCGCCGTTGACGAACTCCAGGTCCGGCACGACGGCCCGTACCGCGCGCACCACCTCCGCGCGCCGCTCGGCGAGTTCACGCCGGGCGGCGGCCTGCATCAGCCGGATGGCCCGCGAGCGCAGCGGACGCCCGGCCACCGCGTCCCCGACACCGGCGACATGGCCCTCATACGCCATGATCCCCACGATGTCGAAGCCGGGCCGCCGGGCCACGGCCCGGGCCACGTCGGCGACCTGGGCGGGGGAGTGCAGCGGCGAACGCCGGGCCCCCACCCGCACCCGCCCGCCGAGCAACCTCAGCGAGGTGTCCAACTCCAGGCACACCCGCACCACTTCACGCCCGCCGCCCCGGGAGGCGTCGATCAGATCCAGCTGGGCGACATCGTCGACCATGACGGTCACGGCGGCGGCGAGCTTGGGATCCCCCGCGAGTTCGGCGTACGCCGCACGGTCGGCGGACGGATAGGCGAGCAGCACGTCCTCGAACCCCGACCGGGCCAGCCACAGCGACTCGGCGAGGGTGAACGACATGATCCCGGCGAAGCCGTCCCGGGCCAGGACGCGTTCCAGCAGGGCCCGGCAGCGCACGGACTTGCTGGCGACCCGGACGGGTTTGCCCCCGGCGCGGCGCACCAGGTCGGCGGCGTTGGCGTCGAAGGCCTCCAGGTCCACGATCGCGAGAGGGGCGTCGAGATGGGCGGTGGCCCGGTCGTAACGGGCCCGGTCGGCGGCGCGCGCAGTCATGGACGCAGCCTGCCAGACTGGATTACCGCAGGGTAGGGGGACGTTCCGGGCAGATGCCCCGGCCTCGTGGACTGGTTCCCGTTCGCCCAGGAACAAGCCGTAGAGTGACGCGCACGTACGGCGGACGACGCCGGCCGGGAATCCGCGCCGGGATGACGCTCCGTCCGTACGGGTATGTGTGCCCGGGACGATTCCGTACCGGGCCTCGTGCGGGCGACACCGGCCCGCGCGAGACGAGCGGCCCGGGCACGAGGAAACGGGGGGTGCATGAGCACGGAAGCGCAGCGCGCCTCCTTCCCCCCACGCCCCGCCACCCCACCACGCCCGTCACACCCCCCGGCCGCGCCGGAGGCCCCGTCACCGGCACCGGCACCGCAGGAGCGGACCACCCCGGACACGCGCTCCGGTCCCGCGCCGCGACCGGGAGCCACCCCGCCGAGGACGGACGGCCCGTCCCCCTCCGAGGCATCGCCCGGCCGCCCCCGCTTCCCGACCCTCGGCACCGCCGCAGCGGCCCGGGGCACCGATTCCGCCGCACCGCCCCCGCCGCGCCCCTCCAGCCGCTTCCCCGACACGCCGCCCAGCGTCGGCCGGGAACGACGCACCGACTCCGGGGCACCGGACACCCCTCCGCGGCCCCGCCACCTCCCCGCTCCGGACGCTTCAGGACGGGCGGAGGGAACCTCGCCCGAGACGCCCGGCAGGCCGTTCCGCCTGCGCGCGCCCGGCCGGGCGGACGCCCCGGCCGGATCGCCCCCGGACACGTCCGGCCGGCCGTTCCGCCTCCCCGCGCCCCGCCGCACCGGCGCCCCCGGCGAGCAGGCGTCCGAGACGACCGCCCCGCGACGCCCTGCCGCCGCGGAACCGACAGTGGCCCACCCGACCGAGAACTCCGACCGCCCTGCCACACAGAGGGCGACGGCGACCCGCCCAGGTACCCCGCCGCGCCCCGCGCACGAGCCGTCGGCCCCGACCGGCAGGGCCGTTGGGCGTGGTCCGGGTCTGTCGGAGGGTGATTCCTTCGCCGGTCCCGCCGCGCAGAGGGCGACGGCGGCCCGCCCAGGCACCCCGCCACGTCCCGCACACGAGCCGTCGGCCCCGACCGGCAGGGCCGTTGGGCGTGGTCCGGGTCTGTCGGAGGGTGATTCCTTCGCCGGTCCCGCCGCGCAGAGGGCGACGGCGGCCCGCCCCGGCACCCCGCCACGCCCCGCGCACGAGCCGTCGGCCCCGACCGGCAGGGCCGTAGGGCACGGTCAGCCGATGGCCTCCACCGCACCGGTCCGCAACCCCGCCCCCGTCACCCCCGACCCCGCCCTCTCCTGGAGCGCCACGCGGCCCTTCGTGTCGTTCGGCGAGCCCGAGGGCTACGACGGCGATGCCCGGCCCCGGCCGCTCCGCGGACGTGGGGTGTCACAGGCCGCGGCGGCGGCCGCCTGCCTCGTGCTCGGGCTGGGCCTCATCTCGGGCGCCGTCACCGGCAGCTGGCTCGTGGGCGGCTCCGGGGACGACGGCGCGCCCAGCACCTTCGCCGCCGCCGGGAGCCTCTGGCACAGCGTCCCGGTCGACCAGCTGTTCCCGCCCACCGTGCAGGGCCAGGGCGCCGGACCCGGCGGCGCCGACCG
Source organism: Streptomyces sp. NPDC050674 (assembly GCF_040654575.1). NCBI lineage: Bacteria > Bacillati > Actinomycetota > Actinomycetes > Kitasatosporales > Streptomycetaceae > Streptomyces > Streptomyces sp. NPDC050674. Next base: position 73,187 of record NZ_JBFAIG010000012.1, on the reverse strand, counting down.
CACCTGGACCCGCGTCGCCGTCGCCCCGGACAGCGGCTGCAAGGACGCCTTCGACCCGCTGCTGCGCAAGGCCCTCGCCCCGGTCGGCTGCGAACGCCTCCTGCGCGCCACCTACACCGACGCCACCGAGAGCTACGTGACCACCGTCGGTCTGCTCTTCACCACGGCCGACGCCCCGGGCATGACCGCCCTCGCGAACCGTTTCCGCAACGAGCGCCTCGACCGCCGCAGCGACCTGATGCCGCTGCCGTACGCCGCCGAGGGCACGCCCGCCGCCGGCTTCGGCGCCCGGCAGCGCGCCGCCTGGACCGTCTCCGTGCTCACCGAGGCCCCCGTCGTCGTCTACGCCGTCTCCGGATGGGCCGACGGCCGCGGCGTCGACGACCCGCAGCCGGCCGGGGACGCCATGGAGGCCGGTGCCACCACCGCCGCCGCCCAGGCCGGCCTCGGCAACGAGGCGAAGGGCCTGGCGGACCGTGTGGAACGCGACTTCCGCAGAAACGTCCGCTCGGCCTCGGAGCAGCCGTCGTGAAGCACACCCGGCCCGGGAAACCCGCGCACAGGCCGTCCCGGAGGGCCGCCGCCCTCGGCGCCCTGCTCACCGCGAGCCTGGTCCTCCTGCCCACCGCCACCGCGCACGCCGACGGCATCCGCGCCCAGCAGTGGGCCCTGGAGGCCATGCACACCGAACAGGCCTGGCAGACCACGAAGGGCCGGGGCGTCACCGTCGCCGTGCTGGACACCGGCGTCGAGGCCGACCACCCCGACCTGGCCGGCAACGTCCTGCCCGGCAAGGACCTGATCCGCTTCGGCGCCGAGCCGGGCGACCGCGCCTGGGCCCGCCACGGCACCGCCATGGCCGGGATCATCGCCGGCCACGGACACGGCCCGGGCAACGCCGACGGCATCCTCGGCATCGCCCCCGAGGCGAAGATCCTCCCGGTCCGCGTGATCCTGGAGGACGGCGACCCCTCCCGGGCCAAGGCCCGCAGCACCCGTGGCAACGCCCTCGCCGAGGGCATCCGCTGGGCCGCCGACCACGGCGCCGACGTCATCAACCTCTCCCTGGGCGACGACTCCGCGTCCGCGCACCCGGAACCCGCCGAGGACCAGGCCGTCCAGTACGCCCTGAAGAAGGGGGTGGTCGTCGTCGCCTCCGCGGGCAACGGCGGCGAGAAGGGCGACCACATCTCCTACCCGGCCGCCTACCCGGGCGTCATAGCGGCCACGGCCGTCGACCGCGCAGGCACCCGGGCCTCCTTCTCCACCCGCCGCTGGTACGCCACGGTCAGCGCCCCCGGCGTCGACGTCGTCATCGCCGACCCCGACCACAAGTACTACGAGGGCTGGGGCACCAGCGCCGCCGCCGCCTTCGTCTCCGGCGCCGCCGCCCTGGTCAAGGCCGCCCACCCCGGTCTGGCGCCGGCCCAGATCAAGTCCCTCCTTGAGGACACCGCCCGCAACGCCCCTGCGGGAGGCCGTGACGACTCCCGCGGCTTCGGCTTCATCGACCCGGCCGCCGCCATCGAGGCCGCGGGCCGACTGAAGCCGGAGGGCCTGCATTCGGCGTCCTACGGCGCGCGGTACTTCGGCAGCGGCCCGGACGACGCCGCCTCCGGCGACGGCACCGCCGACTGGGCCGCCCCCCTCGCGGGCGGCGCCGGCGGCGTCCTGCTGGTCACGGCGGTCGTGCTGTGGCGCGGCCGTCGTACGAGCCGCGAGGACTACTGAGCCGCTGCGGGCGGCACGGCGGCCGGCCGATAGGGTCGACGGGTGGCGAACAAGAACATCCCGGACCCCGGCTTCTCCGACGACGACGGCTCCGCCGACCCCCGCCTGAGCGCGGCGCTCGCCGCCTGGTCCGCCGACCGCGGCGCGCTGGGTCCGGTCCTCGACGCCCTCAAGGGCGCCCGGCTGCTCGTGCCCGTCGTGGCCGTGCTCGGCGAGGTCGAGGAGGACGAGCGGGGACTGCGCCGCGAGAAGACCAGCGACATGGCCGTACCGACCCTGAAGGCCGGGAACCGCACCGCCCTGCCCGCCTTCACGTCCACGGAGTCCCTCGCCCGCTGGGACCCGGCCGCCCGCCCCGTCGCCGTACCTCTGCACCAGGCCCTCCAGGCCGCCGCGCACGAGAAGGCGGACACGATCGTGCTCGACCTGGCCGGGCCGGTGCCCTTCGAACTGACGGGTCCCGCCCTGCTGGCCCTCGCCGAGGGCCGCGCCACCACGGACCCGCTCGCCGACCCGGCCGTCGTCGAGGCCGTTCGTGCCGCCGTGGCCGCCGAGCCCGCCGTCCTGCGCGCCCACCTCGGCCCCGGCCGGGCCGACGGCACCCTCGCCCTGGTCGTCGACCCCTCCGCGGCCCCCGCCGAGGCCGCCCGGTCCGTGGCCCGGCGGATCGCCGCCGACGAAACGCTGAGGGCCCGCCTGGTGCGCGGCCTCGACCTGGCACTGCTGCCGGCCGAGGCGACGCCACCGGGCGAGCCCCTGTTCGTACGCTGAGGCCGGGCTAGCCGTAGACCGGGCCCGTGTACTTCTCGCCCGGTCCCTTGCCCGGCTCGTCCGGGACGAGGGAGGCCTCGCGGAACGCCAGCTGGAGCGACTTCAGGCCGTCGCGCAGGGGAGCCGCGTGGAAGGAGCTGATCTCGGTCGCGGTCGCGTCCAGCAGACCGGCCAGGGCGTGCACCAGCTTGCGGGCCTCGTCCAGGTCCTTGTGCTTCTCGCCCTCCTCGGTCAGACCGAGCTTCACCGCGGCGGCGCTCATCAGGTTGACGGCGACCGTCACGATCACCTCGACCGCCGGGACCTCGGCGATGTCGCGGGTCATGGCGTCGAAGTCGGGGGACTCAGGAGGGGTCTCACTCATGCCCCACACGATAGGCGCAGGCAGCGGGTGATCCCCACGTGCCCCCGGCACGCCCCCGTTCGCCCTTCCTGGCTCATGCTGGTAATCTCGTGTAACGACCGGTCGGACACGTGTGCCTCACAGCCCGCGAGCCCGACCCACAAGTGGAGGCTTTCGAACTCCCACCCGATCGCCCTCAGGGCGGCGGGTCACCGGTCAGGCGGTCCCGTCCCCCGTGGCGGCGTTCCGTCCGAAAGCGTGCCCCGCGGCTTCCCGCGGCGGTGCTCCGGTAGTTCGAGGAGCCTCGCCTGGGATCGTCCGGGGCATTTTTGTTGCCTCGGCGCGGTTAGGTCTATCGAACACAGACGTTACGCGGCCGTCCGCCAGACTGCCGCGTGGTGCTACCGAGGAGGATCCATCAGCGCCGAGCCCCGCATCAACGACCGGATTCGCGTTCCAGAGGTGCGACTTGTCGGTCCCAGTGGCGAGCAGGTGGGCATCGTCCCGCTGGCCAAGGCACTGGAGCTTGCGCAGGAGTACGACCTGGACCTGGTCGAGGTGGCGGCGACCGCCCGTCCGCCTGTGTGCAAGCTCATGGACTACGGGAAGTTCAAGTACGAGTCGGCCATGAAGGCCCGTGAGGCGCGCAAGAACCAGGCGCACACGGTCATCAAGGAGATGAAGCTCCGGCCGAAGATCGACCCGCACGACTATGACACCAAGAAGGGTCACGTCGTTCGGTTCCTCAAGCAGGGCGACAAGGTCAAGATCACGATCATGTTCCGTGGTCGCGAGCAGTCCCGGCCCGAGCTGGGCTACCGGCTGCTGCAGCGTCTCGCGGAAGACGTGGCCGACCTCGGGTTCGTGGAGTCGAACCCGAAGCAGGACGGCCGCAACATGATCATGGTTCTCGGTCCGCACAAGAAGAAGACCGAGGCGATGGCCGAGGCCCGCCAGGCGCAGGAAGCCCGCAAGGCGGAAGCGAAGGCCAACCCCGGCAAGTCGCAGAACGCCGCGGAGACCGAGGCGCCGGCTGAGGAGCCCGCCGAGGCGTGACTCCCGGGACACCAGTCCCAGGAAGCAACCGAAACAAGACGACGCTCCACCGTGCCCGGTTTCACGACCGGGCACCGGAGCGCCACCGACGAGGAGAGAACGGCGCTATGCCGAAGAACAAGTCGCACAGCGGTGCCAGCAAGCGCTTCAAGATCACCGGCTCCGGCAAGGTGCTCCGTGAGCGTGCCGGCAAGCGCCACCTGCTCGAGCACAAGTCGTCCCGCGTGACGCGTCGCCTCACCGGCAACGCCGAGATGGCCCCGGGCGACGCCGCGAAGATCAAGAAGCTTCTCGGCAAGTGACGTCCGGGCGCGTGAGCGCCGGACGTACGCCAGACCGGGACCCAATCGATTTCGGGTCGTGTGAGCACCCCCACGACCCCGCTACAAGGAGTTAACAAGTGGCACGCGTCAAGCGGGCAGTCAACGCCCACAAGAAGCGCCGGGCGATCCTCGAGGCGGCCTCCGGCTACCGCGGTCAGCGTTCGCGCCTGTACCGCAAGGCCAAGGAGCAGGTCACCCACTCGCTGGTCTACAACTACAACGACCGCAAGAAGCGCAAGGGCGACTTCCGGCAGCTGTGGATCCAGCGCATCAACGCCGCCGCCCGCGCCAACGGCATGACCTACAACCGCTTCATCCAGGGTCTGAAGGCCGCCAACGTCGAGGTCGACCGCAAGATCCTGGCCGAGCTGGCCGTCAACGACGCCGGCGCGTTCGCCGCGCTCGTCGAGGTCGCCCAGAAGGCGCTGCCGAGCGACGTGAACGCGCCGAAGGCTGCGTGACACCGGCTCGAGCCGATGTGACTGAAGGACCCGCAGGCCGGACGGTCTGCGGGTCCTGCTGTGCAGCTACCGAGAAAGCGAACCGGATGCCTCCCGCCACCCCCGAGCTCATCTCCCCCCGCTCCCCCCGCGTCCTGGCCGCGCGTCGCCTGGCCAAGCGGAACTTCCGGGGCAAGGATCGGTTGTTCCTCGCGGAAGGGCCGCAGGCCGTCCGGGAGGCGGCCGGGCACCGGACCGGAGGCGCGGCCACGCTCGTGGAGCTGTTCACCACGCTGGAGGCCGCCGAGCGCCACTCCGACATCGTCGGGGCGGCCCGGGACGCCGGAGCCCGGGTGCACCTCGCCGCCGAGCAGGTCATCGCCGACATCTCCACCACCGTCACCCCGCAGGGACTCGTCGGTGTCTGCCGGTTCCTCGACACACCCTTCGAGGACGTTCTCGCGGCCCGCCCCCGGCTGGTCGCGCTGCTCGCCAACGTCCGCGACCCCGGCAACGCCGGGACCGTGCTGCGCTGCGCCGACGCCGCCGGAGCCGAGGCCGTCGTCCTGACCGACGCCTCCGTCGACGTGTACAACCCCAAGGCCGTCCGCGCCTCCGTCGGCTCCCTCTTCCACCTGCCGGTCGCCGTCGGCGTCCCCGTGGAACGCGCCGTCGAGGCGCTGCGGGGCACCGGTGTCCGGGTCCTGGCCGCCGACGGGGCGGGCGACCGCGACCTCGACGACGAGCTCGACAAGGGCACCATGGGCGGGCCGACCGCCTGGGTCTTCGGCAACGAGGCGTGGGGCCTGCCGGAGGAGACCCGAGCCCTCACGGACGCCGTCGTGCGCGTCCCGATCCACGGGAAGGCCGAGAGCCTGAACCTCGCCACCGCCGCCGCCGTATGTCTCTATGCGTCGGCGCGTGCACAGCGCGCCTCCGGAGGGTGCCGCTCCGTCACCGGGAACCAGTAGGGTGACCAGCTCGGGGACCCCTCTGTGGAGCCTTGGAGGTGGGGTAGGGGGATGAGCGTCGGCACGAGCAGCGCACCGGGAGCCCAGGACGCCGGGGGCCCGCCCACCGCGTCCCGGCCACCCGGTGATCCCTCCGGCCTCGGCATCGACCCCGACCAGCTGCCCGACGGGCTCGTCGTGGCCGACGAGCGCGGGCGCGTCATCTGCTTCAACGCCGCCGCCGAGCGCATCACCGCCGTCCGCGCCGGGGACGCCCTCGGACAGCCGCTGGACAAGGCCCTGCCGTTAGAGGACCTGGAGGGCCGGCGCTGGTGGCAGCTGACCGACCCGTACGGCGGCCTGGCCATCCGCGTCGGACAGCCCGAGCGCAACCTCCTCCTGCCCGGCGGCCGTGAGGTGCTGGTGTGCGCGCGCTACGTCCGCACCCGGCCCACCGGACCGCTCCGGCGCCTGGTCGTCACCCTGCGCGACACCGAGGCCCGCCGCCGCACCGAGCGCAGCCACGCCGAGCTGATCGCCACCGTCGCCCACGAACTGCGCTCCCCGCTCACCTCCGTCAAGGGCTTCACCGCCACGCTGCTGGCCAAGTGGGAACGCTTCACCGACGACCAGAAGCGCCTGATGCTGGAGACCGTCGACGCCGACGCCGACCGCGTCACCCGGCTCATCGCCGAACTGCTCGACATCTCCCGGATCGACTCCGGCCGCCTCGAGGTGCGCCGCCAGCCCGTCGACATCGGCGCCGCCGTCGGACGGCACATCCAGGCCTACGTCGCCGCCGGGCAGCCCGCCGACCGGTTCCTGCTGCGCGTCCAGCAGCCGCTGCCCGCCCTGTGGGCCGACCCTGACAAGATCGACCAGGTGCTCAGCAACCTGCTGGAAAATGCCGTGCGGCACGGCGAGGGAACTGTCACGATCGACGTCACGGCCACGGCGTCCCTCCGCGAGGGCGAGTACGCCGAGAACGCAGCCACGTCGGTCACCGTGAGCGACGAGGGGCCCGGCATCCCGGAGGAGTCCATGAACCGCGTCTTCACCCGCTTCTGGCGGGGCAGCAAGCGCGGTGGCACCGGCCTCGGGCTCTACATCGTCAAGGGCATCGTCGAGGCCCACGGCGGCACCATCACGGTCGGCCGCGCCCCCGGCGCCGGCGCCGAGTTCCGATTTACGTTGCCCGTGAGCGCTCCGGCCTATCTCGCCTGAGCCCCGCGGGCGCATTCGTATTCCTCCACCCCGTTAGACTCGGCCATTGGCACCTTTGTGTCCCACCAGACGGCCGTCCGAGTCGGTGACGGGGACCTTCAGCCAGCCAATCGGAAGCACGGGAAGAGATGTCGGCACCGAATAAGTCGTACGACCCTGTCGAGGTCGAGACGTTGAAACCGGAAGAGATCGAGCGCATGCGGGACGAGGCGCTCGCCGCCTTCGCCGCCGCGGACTCCCTCGAAGCGCTCCACGAGGCCAAGGTCGCCCAGACCGGCCCCACCTCGCCGCTGGCCCTCGCCAACCGCGAGATCGGCGCCCTGCCCCCGCACGCCAAGGCCGAGGCCGGCAAGCGCGTGGGCCAGGCCCGAGGTGCCGTGAACAAGGCCCTCGCCGCCCGTCAGGTGGAGCTCGAGGCCGAGCGGGACGCGCGGGTGCTCGTCGAGGAGGCGGTGGACGTCACGCTGCCCTACGACCGCGTGCCGTCCGGCGCCCGGCACCCGCTCACCACGATGATGGAGCGGGTCGCGGACGTCTTCGTGGCCATGGGCTACGAGGTCGCCGAAGGACCGGAGGCCGAGGCGGAGTGGTTCAACTTCGACGCCCTGAACTTCCTGCCCGACCACCCGGCCCGGCAGATGCAGGACACCTTCTTCGTCCAGGGCCCGAAGGGCACCGACGAGTCCGGTTCCGGCGTCGTGCTGCGCACCCACACCTCGCCGGTGCAGGCCCGCGCGCTGCTCGACCGTGAGCTGCCGGTCTACATCGTCTGCCCCGGCCGCGTGTTCCGCACCGACGAGCTGGACGCCACGCACACGCCCGTCTTCCACCAGATCGAGCTGCTCGCGATCGACGAGGGCCTGACCATGGCGGACCTCAAGGGCACCCTGGACCACATGGTCCAGGCCCTGTTCGGCGCGGACATGAAGACCCGGCTGCGGCCGAACTTCTTCCCGTTCACCGAGCCCAGCGCCGAGATGGACATGCTCTGCTACGTCTGCAAGGGCGAGTCCATCGGCAACCCCGACCGCCCCTGCCGCACCTGCTCGTCCGAGGGCTGGATCGAGCTCGGCGGCTGCGGCATGGTCAACCCGCGGGTGCTCACCGCCTGCGGTGTCGACCCCGAGAAGTACAGCGGGTTCGCCTTCGGGTTCGGCATCGAGCGGATGCTGATGTTCCGCCACAACGTCGAAGACATGCGAGACATGGTCGAGGGTGACGTCCGGTTCACCCGGCCGTTCGGGATGGAGATCTGATGCGGGTCCCGCTTTCTTGGCTGCGGGAGTACGTCGACCTGCCGGAGACGGAGACCGGTCGCGACGTGCAGGCCAAGCTCATTTCGGCCGGCCTCGAGGTCGAGACCGTCGAGCAGCTCGGCGCCGACCTCAAGGGTCCGCTGGTCGTCGGCCAGGTGGCGACGATCGAGGAGCTGACGGAGTTCAAGAAGCCGATCCGCTTCTGCACCGTCGATGTCGGCCAGGCCAACGGCACCGGCGAGCCCCAGGAGATCATCTGCGGCGCCCGCAACTTCGCCGTGGGCGACAAGGTCGTCGTGGCCCTGCCCGGAGCCGTCCTGCCCGGTGACTTCCAGATCGCCGAGCGCAAGACCTACGGCCGGATGTCGCGCGGCATGATCTGCTCCAGCGACGAGCTGAACATGGGTGACGACGGCACCAAGGGCATCATCGTCCTGCCGCCGGAGACCGAGATCGGCAAGGACGCCGTCGAGCTGCTCGAGCTGGTCGACGAGGTCCTCGACATCGCCGTCACGCCCGACCGCGGCTACTGCCTGTCGCTGCGCGGTGTGGCCCGTGAGGCCGCCACCGCCTACGGCCTGCCGCTGCGCGACCCGGCCCTGATCGACGTGCCCGGCCCGAACGCGCACGGCTACCCGGTGCGGATCTCCGACCCCATCGGCTGCGACCGCTTCACCGCCCGCACGGTGACCGGCCTCAGCTCCGAGGCCCGCTCGCCGATCTGGCTCCAGCGCCGGCTTCAGAAGGTCGGCATGCGCCCGATCTCGCTCGCCGTCGACGTCACCAACTACGTGATGATGGAGCTCGGCCAGCCGCTGCACGCCTACGACCGCTCCCTGGTCCAGGGCACCATCGGCGTGCGCCGCGCCGAGCCCGGCGAGAAGCTCACCACCCTCGACGGCGTCGAGCGCACGCTGGACGCCGAGGACCTGGTGATCACCGACGACCGCGGCCCGATCGGGCTCGCCGGCGTCATGGGCGGCGCCAACACCGAGATCGCCGACCACGACGACGTGGAGAACGCCACCTCCGACGTCGTCATCGAGGCCGCGCACTTCGACGCGGTGTCGATCGCGCGCACGGCCCGCCGGCACAAGCTGTCCTCCGAGGCGTCCCGGCGCTTCGAGCGCGGCGTCGACCCGCTGGCCGCGGCGGCCGCCGCGCAGCGCACCGTCGACCTGCTGGTCCTGCTCGCGGGCGGCACCGCCGAGGCCGGCGTCACCGAGGTCCTCGCCCCGTCCGCGCCGCGCACCATCACCATCCCGGCGGACCACCCGGACAAGGTCGCGGGCGTCGTCTACGGCCGCGAGACCGTCGTGCGCCGCCTCCAGGAGGTCGGCTGCGACGTGTACGGGCAGGACGAGCTCATCGTCACCGTCCCGTCCTGGCGGCCCGACCTCACCGACCCGAACGACCTGGCCGAAGAGGTCATCCGGCTGGAGGGCTACGAGAACCTGCCCTCCACGCTGCCCAAGCCGCCGGCCGGCCGCGGTCTGACCGAGCGGCAGCGGCTGCACCGCCGCGTCGGCCGGGCCCTGGCCGGTGCCGGGTACGTCGAGGCGCTGAACTACCCCTTCATCGGCGAGCAGGTCTTCGACCAGCTCGGCCTGGAGGCTCACGACCCGGTGCGCCGCGTCGTGAAGCTCAGCAACCCGCTGAGCGACGAGGAGCCCGCGCTGCGCACCACGCTGCTGCCGGGTCTGCTCGCCGCCCTGCGGCGCAACGACGGCCGCGGCTCGCACGACCTCGCGCTGTTCGAGACCGGCCTGGTCTTCCGGCCGCGCGAGGAGCAGCGGGTCGCCGCGGTGCTCCCGGTCGACCGCCGCCCGACCGACGAGGAACTCGCCGAGCTGAACGCGGCGCTGCCCGAGCAGCCCCGGCACGCGGCCGTGGTCCTCGCCGGCGCGCGCGAGCAGGCCGGCTGGTGGGGCAAGGGCCGTCCGGCCGACTGGGCCGACGCGGTCGAGGCCGCTCGGACCGTCGCGCGGGAGGCCGGTGCCGAACTCGTCATCCGCAAGGGGCAGTACGGGCCGTGGCACCCGGGTCGGTGCGCAGAGCTGGTGCTGACCGTCGACGGCGCCGAGCGGGTCGTGGGACACGCGGGCGAGCTGCACCCGCGGGTCGTGAAGGCCCTCGGGCTGCCCGCGCGCAGCTGTGCGATGGAGATCGACCTGAACGCGGTGGAGGCCGCCGGCGATGCCACGGCCGAGGCCCCGCGGATCTCCACGTTCCCGGTCGCCACGCAGGACGTCGCCCTGGTCGTCGACGCGTTCGTGCCGGCCGCCGAGGTCGAGGCGGCGCTGCGGGACGGGGCCGGGGAACTGCTGGAGTCGATCCGGCTGTTCGATGTGTACGAGAACGCCGAGCAGCTGGGCGAGGGACGGAAGTCGCTCGCCTACGCGCTGCGGTTCCGGGCCTCGGACCGGACGCTGACCGTGGACGAGGCCTCCGCGGCCCGGGACGCGGCGGTGGCCCTCGCGGGCGAGCGGGTGGGCGCCGAGCTGCGGAGCTGAGCGCCTCACTCGTTCGAGTGCTAAACGGCGGTGATCCCTACCCTCCGCGGATGCGCTGTCGACAGAATCGGACCGGCCTTCTCGGGCCGGTCCGATTCTGTGTGTCAGGGCCTATTGGGGGGCCATCGGCATGATCCGCATCAGGGGTCGGGTGCGCAGCCTCGGTCTGCCCACGGTGTGGGGCGCGGCGGCCGTCACGTACAAGCTGGCCTGCCCACTCGCCCAGGAGACCGGTCTTCAGGCCCGGATCGTCACCAGCGCCGTGTTCATGGCGGTCGGGACCGGGCTGATCCTGCATGTGCGTCGGTCGCTGCTGCGCGAACTGCGGCAGCTGCGCCGCGTCGCGGGCGCCGCGCAGAGCGCGCTGCTGCGGCCGTTGCCCGCCCGCGTCGACGGCCTGGAGGTGGCGGCCGTCCAGGTGCCGGCGGAGCGCGGCACCGCGGTCGGGGGCGACCTGTACGAGGTCGTCGCCACCGAGCACGGCGTGCGGGCCGTGATGGGTGACGTGCGCGGGCACGGCATCGGCGCGTTCGGGACGGTCGCCGCGGTGCTGGGCTGTTTCCGCGAGGCCGCGCACGACGAGGAGGACCTCGGCGGGGTGCTGCGCCGGCTGGAGCGGGCCCTGGACCGGCATCTTCGCCGGCAGCATCCGGCGAGCGCCGCCGAGGAGTTCGTGACGCTGCTGCTCGTGGAGATCCGGCCCGACGGGGAGATCCTCGCCCTGAACTGCGGACACCCCTGGCCGTTCCGGATCGGCGGCGGCCAGGTGGAACAACTCGTCCCCGGCGACCCGTACCCGCCCGTGGGGGTTGCTCCGCTGCCGCCGGTGCTGCCGGCGGTGGGGCTCGGCCGTCTCGGGCCCGATGAGGCGCTGTTCCTCTTCACGGACGGCGCGCAGGACGCCCGGGACTCCGGTGGCCGCTTCTTCCCCCTGGCGACCGCACTGACGCATGTCGTGAGGGCCGGCCCGCTCTCCGCGCAGAGCGTCGTCGGCAGGATCTCGGCCGCCCTCCGGCAGCACACCCGGGGCACCGTCCAGGCGGACGACATCGCCCTGCTGGTGCTCGGGGGCGGCCGGGGCATGTCCCTCAGCGGCGCGGGGAACCGGGCGAACGACCACCACGCGCCCGCGGCGGACGACCCGCCTCTGACACAGCGGCGATGACCCGCGTGGCTGAGCCGGCGGAGCCGTCCGCCCCGCCACGGAGTGTCGGGCAGGCAGCCGGGCGGACGGCGGGTGCGGGCCGCCGCACTGTACGAGGGGGAGCCGGCGGCCCGGCCGGCCTCTTTCGAGGCAGTTCAGTCAACCGGCCGGCGACTGTGAGCGACAGCGCGCACACGGGGCGGATTCGAGCACTCCGTTCACACCCCGTGTGAAGCCGGACCCACTAACCTGGCCGCACCGAGCCACCCGGGGGGCCCACATGCAGCCCAACACTCTGCTCGACGCGATCCTGGACGAGGCGGGGATCTCGCACGCGGGGCTGGCCGCACACGTCAATCAGGCGGGACGGGCGCGCGGCCTGTCCCTGAGGTACGAACACACCGCCGTCGCCCGGTGGCTGAAGGGGCAGCGCCCCCGGGGCCAGGTCCCCGACCTGATCTGCGAGGTGCTCGCGGGCCGGTTGCAGCGGCACGTCACCCTCGACGACATCGGCCTCGGCGTGCCCGGCGAGCCGGCCGCCGCGCACACCGGCTCGCTGTCCGGGTTCGTCGAACGGGCCACCGCCCTGTGGCGTTCCGACCAGCAGCAGCGCCCGCACATCCTGGACGCGCCCGCCCTCACCGGCACGCCCGCGGTGATGCCTGTGTGGGAGTGGGAGAACCCGCCCGAGGACGTGGACGTCTCGCGCGGCGGCAGACACCGGGTCACCACGGGCGACCTGGAGATGCTGCGGGCCGCCCGCGCGCACTACGAGCAGATGTACCGCAAGGCCGGGGGCATCGCGACGCGGGCCCGGATCGTCGGCTTCCTCAACGCCGAGGCCGCCCCGCTGCTGCGCGGCAGCTACACGGACGAGACCGGCCGGCAACTGCACCGCGCCACCGGCGGGTTGGTGGCGGTGGCCGGCATCTGCGCGTACGACTCCGACGCGCACGGGCTCGCCCAGCGCTACTTCCACCAGGCGCTGCGGCTCGCGAAGGCCAGCGGGGACCGGGGTCTCGGGGCGTACGTGATCGCCCTGCTGGTCAACCAGTCGCTGTTCATGCGGGAGTACCGGCAGTCCGTGGCCTTCGCGGAAGCGGCGCTGCGGGCCGCCGGCAAGCACATCACCCCGGCGCTCGCCTCCGACCTGTACGCGATGCAGGCCAAGGCGTACGCGCATCTGGGCGACGGCGGCAGCGCGCTGTCCTGCATCCGGCGGGCCGAGCAGGCGGCCGAGCGGATCCGGCGGGGCTACGAGCCCGACGAGACCGGTTATGTCCAGCCGGGGCTCGTCAACGTCCAGGTGGCCGAGGCGCTGCTGAGCCTCGGGGAGATCGCGGCCGCCGGGGAGCACGCCGCCGCCGCCGTGGACAACCCGGCGCACGACCGCGGCCGGGTGCACCGGCTGGCCATGCTCAGCGTCATCGAACTGCGCCAGGGCAACGCCGACAAGGCGGTGGCCATCGCCGTGCAGATGGCCGAGCAGGCCCGGGGGATGGAGTCCCAGCGGCTGCGCGACCGGTTGCGCGCGGTGCGGGAACACCTGGTGCGCAGCGGCTGCGCGGGGACGGCCGAGGCGGCCGAACTCATCGACGGGGCGCTGCGCGTACCGTTGTAGGCCCGGGCGGTGAGGCCCGTGTCGCTCCGAGGCGCTTCCCGTGCGCCTGCTGTCCGTACGTCCCTGCTGCGATATTGCCACTTACTCGACGGAAGGTGGCAGAACCGTGCAGTGGACGAAACACAACGAACAAGGTGTGTACTCAAACCGCTGGTTCAGCGTCAATCTCGCGGATGTCGAACTGCCGGACGGCCGGCACCTGGACCACTTCCTCATACGGCTCAGGCCCGTCGCGGTGGCCACGGTCGTCAACGAGGCCAACGAGGTGCTGCTGCTGTGGCGGCACCGGTTCATCACCGACAGCTGGGGGTGGGAACTCGCGGCCGGGGTGGTCGAGGACGGCGAGGACATCGTCCGCGCGGCCGCCAGGGAACTGGAGGAGGAGACCGGCTGGCGGCCGGGGCCCCTGCACCACCTCATGAGCGTGGAGCCGTCCAACGGGCTCACCGACGCCCGGCACCACGTGTACTGGGCCGACGAGGGCGAGTACGTCGGGCACCCCGTGGACGACTTCGAGTCGGACCGCCGGGAATGGGTGCCCCTCAAACTCGTCCCCGACATGGTCGCCCGCGGCGAGGTCCCGGCCGCCAACATGGCGGCCGCGTTACTTCTGCTGCACCATCTCAGGCTCGGTCAGGACACGTTGCCCTGACTAGCGCCCCAGCGCCTGCCATATCGCCACGACGAGGGCACCCACGGCGGTGAGGGCGGCGACCGCGGGCAGCGGCCAGCGCGCGTGTTCGAGCGTGTGGATCCGGGTGTTGAGCTCGTCGAGTTCCTTGGCGGTCTCCTCGGTGCGGTGACTGAGCAGGGCCAGTCCGCCCTCGACACGGGCGTAGGCCACATCGAGGCGGCGTCGTAACTCTGCGAGTTCTCCATGGACGACCGGATGCTCGGGATCGACGGTCACGAGTCCGCTCCTTTCCGTAGTCGTTTCACATCCCTTGCATGCGCATGAGGAGTCAACTCGCCTGGTGGGCGCCTGGGGAGAGTGTGCGACGGGCATATGCGAGCCCGGCGCGCACACGGTGTGTGAATGCCGCGGGCCCGGCACCAACCCAGGTGCCGGGCCCGTCGCTTGGCCGAAATCTGACCGTCCGTAATCAGCCTCGGGGGGTACCCGGACCGACATGAGGAGGTGGCTGTGACAACCGGACGGTCAGGCGTACGTGTAGAAGCCCGAGCCCGTCTTGCGGCCCAGCCGGCCCGCGTCGACCATGCGCTGCAGGAGCGGGGGAGCGGCGTACAGCGGCTCCTTGTACTCCTCGTACATCGACTGCGCGACCGAGGCGACCGTGTCCAGGCCGATGAGGTCGGAGAGCTTGAGGGGGCCCATCGGGTGGGCGCAGCCCATCTCCATGCCGTTGTCGATGTCCTCGCGGCTGGCGATGCCCGTCTCGAACATCCGGATCGCGGAGAGCAGGTACGGGATCAGCAGCGCGTTGACCACGAAGCCGGAACGGTCCTGGGCACGGATCGCGTGCTTGCCGAGCAGCTTCTCGGTGAACAGCTGGGCGCGGCTGATCGTGCCCTCGGAGGTGGTGAGGGCCGGGATCAGCTCGACGAGCTTCTGCACCGGGGCCGGGTTGAAGAAGTGGATGCCGATGACCTGGTCGGGCCGCGAGGTCGCCACCGCCAGCTTCACCAGCGGGATCGAGGAGGTGTTGGAGGCCAGGATGGCGTCCGGCCGGGTCACGACCTGGTCCAGGACCTGGAAGATCTCGGTCTTGACCTGCTCGTTCTCGACGACGGCCTCGATCACCAGGTCACGGTCGGCGAACTCGCCGAGGTCCGTGGTGAAGCTCAGGCGGGCCAGCGTGGCCTCCTGCTCCTCCTCGGTGATCTTGCCGCGCTCGGCTGCCTTGGCCAGGGAGGTGAACAGCCGGGTGCGGCCGATCTCCAGGGCTTCGCCGGTGGTCTCGGCGACCATGACGTCCAGACCGGCCCGGGCGCACACCTCGGCGATCCCCGCGCCCATCTGACCGCAGCCCACGACTCCGACGCGTGCAATGTCTCCCGCTGGGATGTCCGTCACATCGTCCCTTTCGCTGCTGATCCACGACCGGCAGGCCGGCCGGGTCCCGGCGCCTGCTCCGTTCGTGCACGTTACCGCCAAGTATCGATGATCGATCACGGGGGGCGGGTCGCCTTCGGGCATGCTGGGCCCGGAGCGATCCGCGACGGTGCGGATCCGCGGCATTTTGGGGCATGCGGATGGGACGAGTCTCACGCAGGGCGTTCGCCGTGGCGGCGCTGTCGGCACTCACGATGATGCCCCCGGCGTCGGCCGCGTCCGGCCGCCGGGGCGGGGCGCCGGCCGGCGAGATGCGCGGGGTGTGGCTCGCGACCGTGGCCAACCGGGACTGGCCCTCGAAGTCCGGACTGACCGCCTCGCAGCAGCGCTCGGAGCTGCTCACCCACCTCGACACGGCGGTCCGCAACCGGCTCAACACCGTGTTCTTCCAGGTCCGGCCCACCGCGGACGCCCTGTGGCCCTCGCCGTACGAGCCGTGGTCGCAGTACCTCACCGGCACCCAGGGCAAGGACCCCGGCTGGGACCCGCTGGGTACGGCCGTCGAGGAGGCCCATGCGCGGGGCCTGCACCTGCACGCCTGGTTCAACCCGTACCGGATCGCCGTCCACGCCGACCCGGCCCGGCTCGCCGCCTCGCACCCCGCCCGTCAGAACCCCGAGTGGGTGGTGACGTACGGCGGGAAGCTCTTCTACAACCCGGGGCTGCCCGAGGTTCGCGCCTTCGTCGAGGACGCCATGCTCGACGCGGTGGCGAAGTACCCCGTGGACGGTGTCCATTTCGACGACTACTTCTACCCGTACCCCGTGGCCGGGCAGAGCTTCGACGACGACGACGCCTACGACGAGCACGGCGGTGACTTCCCCGACCGGGCCGCCTGGCGGCGGGACAACATCGACCGGCTGGTGCGGGAGACGGCGGACCGCGTCAAGGAGGTGCGGCCGGGCGCCCGTTTCGGCATCAGCCCCTTCGGCGTGTGGCGCAACGCCGGGACCGACCCGCTCGGCTCGGACACGAGGGCGGGCGTGGAGACGTACGACGATCTGTACGCGGACACCCGCACGTGGGTGCGCGAGGGCTGGATCGACTACATCGTCCCGCAGCTGTACTGGAACATCGGCTTCGCCGCCGCCGACTACGCGAAGCTGGTGCCCTGGTGGGCGGAGGTCGCACGCGGCAGCTCGACGCAGCTCTACGTCGGGGAGGCGCTCTACAAGGCCGGCGACCCGGCGCAGCCCGCCGCCTGGCAGGAGACCGGCGAGCTGTCACGGCACCTGAGCCTCGCCGCGGAGCACCCGGAGGTGCGCGGACACGTCTACTTCGCCGCCAAGGACGTGGCGGCCGACCGGATCGGTGCGATGGCGCGGGTGGTCGCCGACCACTACGGGCAGCCGGCGCCGCCGCCGCGCTGAGGTCACGGCCCGGTGGTGGTCTCCCGGTGCCGGATCTCCGTGTCGGGCCCCGGGGAGCACACGCCCTCGTGCCCGTCCTCGAACCGGACGCGGTACGGCGGGCCGCCCTCCTGGCCGAGCACCTCGACGATCTCGCCGACCTTGTCGTGCTGACCGACCACCCTGCCGTGCTGGACAAGCTGGTCGCCCACGGTTGCGCGCATCTGGGGCCTCCTCACGAGGTGCGGGGCAGCGGTCCGTGGCCTCACGGGTCCACGGCCGGCGGCGCCTGCCGGCGGTGGCCGTGCGCCGTCCCGCTCAGCCGCGTGACCGCTGTGTGACGGCGATGCAGACCAGCACCGCCGCGGCCGTCAGCGGGGCGGCGACCGTGAGGTGCTCGCCCAGCAGCAGCACCGACCACACCAGTGTGAGCAGCGGCTGGGCGAGCTGCAACTGGCTGGCCTTGGGGATGCCGATGGCCGCCATGCCGCGGTACCAGACGACCAGTCCGGCGAACTGTGAGCCCGCCGCGACCCACAGCAGTCCGGTGACGCTGTGCGCGGTCAGCCGCACCGGCTCGTGCGCCAGGGCGAGCGCGGCCACGGGCACGGTGAGCGGCAGGCACAGCAGCAGCGCCCAGCCGATCACCTGCCAGCCCGGCATGAGCCGGGCCAGCCGGCCGCCCTCGGTGTAGCCGGCCGCGCAGACCAGCAGCGCGGCGAAGAGGTACAGGTCGGCGGTGGTCAGGGCGCCGCCGCTCTGCTGCGCCGTGAAGGCCAGCACCGCCGCCGCGCCCGCGAGAGCGGCGATCCAGAAGGTGCGCGAGGGCCGGGCGCCGACGCGCAGCGCGGACAGGAGCGCGGTGGTCAGGGGGAGCAGGCCCACCACGACCGCGGCGTGCGCGGTGGTGGAGGTCCGCAGCGCCAGCGTCGTCAGCAGGGGAAAGCCGAGGACGACACCGGCTGCGACGACCGCGAGGCCCGGCCAGTGCCTTCGGGCGGGCGGCGGCACGCGCAGGGCCAGCAGACAGCCGCCCGCGATGAGCGCGGCCAGGACGCTCCGCACGGCCACCAGGGACCAGGGTCCGAAGCCCTCCAGCCCCCAGGCGGTGGCCGGGAACGTGAGGGAGAAGGCGACGACGCCCAGCGCGGCCTGGAGGGTGCCGAAGCCGGGGCGCTCCGGCTCCGAGGGGGCGACTGCTATCGGCGGTGCGGCAGTAGCGCTACTCTGTGCTCTCATGCAAGAGCGTAGCAGCGTAGGTGACCTGGCGGAACGGCTGAGGCGGGAGCTGGACCGCTACTCACCCGGTGGAAAGCTGCCGTCGAGCCGGGCACTCGTCGAGCGGTTCCGGGTCAGTCCGGTGACGGTGTCGCGGGCCCTGGCGCAGCTCGCCGCCGAGGGCCTGGTGGTCACCCGGCCCGGCGCTGGCGCCTTCCGCGCGCAGGCCCGGACGGCACCGGCCCCCGCCGGGGACACCTCCTGGCAGGAGGTCGCGCTCAGCGCCGACGGAGCCGCCGACCTGGTCCCGCGCTCGGTGGACGCCTCCGGGGTCCTGGTGTCGCTGGCCGCGCCGCCGCCCGGCGTGATCGAGTTCAACGGCGGCTACCTGCACCCCTCGTTGCAGCCGGAGCGGGCCATGGCAGCCGCCCTCTCGCGGGCCGGACGCCGTCCCGGGGCCTGGGGGCGGCCGCCCATGGAGGGACTGCCCGAACTGCGCGAGTGGTTCGCGCGGAGCATCGGCGGCGCGGTCACGGCCGCCGAGGTGCTGATCACCGCGGGCGGGCAGTCCGCGCTCACCACCGCCCTGCGCGCCCTCGCCCCGCCCGGCGCGCCGGTCCTGGTCGAGTCGCCGACCTACCCCGGCATGCTCGCCATCGCCCGGGCGGCGGGCCTGCGCCCGGTGCCCGTCCCGGTGGACGCCGACGGCGTGCGACCTGAGCTGCTCGCCGACGCGTTCCGCGCCACCGGCGCCCCGGCCTTCGTCTGCCAGCCGCTCTTCCAGAACCCCACCGGCGCCGTGCTCGCGGCCGGGAGGCGCGCCGAGGTGCTGCGCATCGCCCGGGAGGCGGGCGCGTTCGTCGTCGAGGACGACTTCGTGCGGCGGCTGGTGCACGAGGACGCCGGGCCGCTGCCGCGCCCGCTGGCCGCCGACGACCCCGACGGCGTCGTCGTCCACGTCTCCTCGCTGACCAAGGCGACCTCGCCGAGCTTCCGGGTCAGTGCCCTGGCCGCCCGCGGCCCGGTCCTGGAACGCCTGCGCGCCATCCAGGTCGTCGACACGTTCTTCGTGCCGCGCCCCCTCCAGGAGGCCGCGCTCGAACTCGTCGGCTCGCCCGCCTGGCCACGCCATCTGAGGGCGCTCTCCGCGGAGCTGAAGACCCGCCGCGACGCGATGACCGGCGCCCTCGCCCTGCACCTGCCCGAACTCGCCCTGCCGCACGTGCCGTCGGGCGGCTACCACCTGTGGCCGCGCCTGCCCGACGGCACGGACGAGTCCGTGCTGACCTCCGCTGCCCTGCGTGCCGGCGTCGCCCTCACCCCCGGCCGCCCGTACTTCAGTGCCGAACCGCCGGCCGCGCACCTCCGTCTCAGTTTCGCCGCGGTCGCCGGGACCGGGGAGATCGCCGAGGGCGTGCGGCGGCTGCGCACCGCCTGTGACGAGGTGTGGGGATAACCGCTCGACGGGTCTGCGGACGGCTGCGAGCATCGCGGACATGACCGACACGCCGCGCCCGCCCGAGGGCTACGAGATCTCCACCGACCCCGGTCGCGTCGACCGCGACCGCGTGCACCACTGGCTGTCCACCGACGCGTACTGGGCGCTGGGGCGTTCGCGCGAGCAGCAGGACCGTGCGATCGAGGGGTCGCTCAACTTCGGTGTCTACGACGCGGTGTCGGGGGAGCAGGTCGCCTACGCCCGGGTGATCACCGACCGGGCGACCTTCGCGTGGCTGTGCGACGTGTACGTCAGTCCGTCGGTGCGCGGCAAGGGCGTCGGGACCGCGCTGGTGGGCGCCGTACGGGACGAGACGCGGTCCTACGGGGTGCGGCGGGTGCTGCTCGCCACGCACGACGCGCACGGGGTGTACC
This sequence comes from Streptomyces sp. NPDC050674, assembly GCF_040654575.1. Classification (NCBI taxonomy): domain Bacteria; kingdom Bacillati; phylum Actinomycetota; class Actinomycetes; order Kitasatosporales; family Streptomycetaceae; genus Streptomyces; species Streptomyces sp. NPDC050674. The sequence goes on along the minus strand of NZ_JBFAIG010000012.1, from coordinate 53,302 downwards.
GCAAGCTCGGGTTCGCCCCGCTGGAGCGGCCCGAGCACTGGATGGCGCTCCTCTTCGGCCGGTGAGGGCCGCCGCCTCTCGGTAACTCGTAGGTAACACCTCTTGACCTGCGTACTTGCGGCGCACACCATCGCCGCATGCCACTGAGGGTCACGTTCGTCGCCGCCGCGCGCAGCTCCGCGCCGCCCGCCGAGCGTTTCGAGGACGACCGGCCGCTGGACCAGGCCGGCTGGGGCGAGGTGGAGCGCGTCGCCCAGGGGCTGCTGCCGCTCGCCGCGGCGGAACTGCGCTACTGCTCGCCGGCCCCGCGCAGCCGCTCGACGGGGGAGGGGCTGGGGTACGCCCCGCTGGTGCAGCTGGGGCTGCGGGACTGCGACATGGGCCGGTGGCGCGGGCTGACCCTCGGCGAGGCCATGGCCCGGGAGCCCGACGCCGTGGACGCCTGGCTGGCCGACCCCCGCGCCACACCGCACGGCGGTGAGTCCCTGGTCGACTTCATCACCCGCGTGGGCGGCTGGCTGGACACCCGGCCCGTCGAGGACGGCTGCCGGGTGGTGGCGGTGGCCGAACCGTCCGTGATCCGGGCCGCCCTGGTGTACGTCCTGAAGGCCCCGCCCTCGACGTACTGGAACCTCGACGTCCGCCCGCTGTCGGCGACCTCGGTGACCGGCCGGGCGGGCCGCTGGAACCTGCGTTTCGACGGGGCGCCCGATCAGCCCTCGCGCGCGTAGCCGGTCCGCAGCACCAGGTCCTTGGCGGGGCCCCTGACCCGCCACACCGTCCGCCAGTGGTCCGCGTCGCGGACGGTGAACTCGCCGCGGTAGAGGTCCGCGGAACACGGGTGGCCGGCGACATGCCGGCCGGTGCTCAGGTCCAGGTCGTGGAACGGCCGCATGTCGGCGAACCGCACGTCGGCAGTGCCGTCCGGGCCCGGCAGGAAGCGCAGGGTGCGCTCCGCGGGCCGGGCGACGCCCTGCCAGACGAAGGTGCCGGACTCCAGGTGCAGCAGTGCGCCGGGCTCCTCCCCGTCCGCACGGAACTCGGTGACGCCGGTGAACTGCCCTTCCGCGCCGCTCGCGAGATCCCGCACCGAGCGTGACACCCGCCAGCGCCCGGCCAGATACCCCAGTACGTCCGGCACTGGCCAGAACCCGCCCATCCTGCCCCGCTCTCCGTCCCGGCCGTTGCTGCGCGACCCATTGACGCGCATCCGCCCCCTCCCTATCTTGCCGTTCGAAGTGCTGACCAATGTCTGATATTTCGAACACTCCTCTACCAGAGAGCCGCGGAGTATCCATGCCACGCACCGCCGCCCGCACCCGCCGGAGAGCCGGTCTCGCGACCACCGCCCTCCTGACGGCCATAGCCCTCGTACCGGCCCCCGCGCACGCCGAGGACGTCACCGACTACGCGATCACCGTCGACCCGTCCGCCCAGGGCGCGAAGATCGACGACACGATGTACGGCGTCTTCTTCGAGGACATCAACCGGGCCGCCGACGGCGGTCTGTATGCCGAGCTCGTGCAGAACCGGTCCTTCGAGTACTCCACCGCCGACAACGGCTCCTACACGCCCCTGACCGCCTGGACGGTCGGCGGTACCGCCGAGGTCGTCAACGACTCGGGCCGGCTCAACGAACGCAACCGCAACTACCTCTCCCTGGCCGCCGGTTCATCCGTCACGAACGCCGGCTACAACACCGGCATCCGGGTCGAGCAGGGCAAGCGGTACGACGTCTCCGTGTGGGCCCGCGCCGAGAGCGGCAGCACCCTCACCGTCTCCCTGAAGGACGCCGCGGGCAGCCTGGCCACCGCCCGCCAGGTCGCCGTCAAGGGCGGCTGGGCCAAGTACAGGGCCACGTTCACGGCGACCCGCACCAGCAACCGCGGCCGGCTCACCGTCGCCTCGACGAACGCCGCCGCGCTCGACGAGGTGTCCCTGTTCCCGCGCGAGACCTACAAGAACCAGCCGAACGGCCTGCGCAAGGACCTCGCCGAGAAGATCGCCGCCCTGAAGCCCGGTTTCGTGCGCTTCCCCGGCGGCTGCCTGGTCAACACCGGCTCCATGGAGGACTACAGCGCGTCCTCGAACTGGCAGCGCAAGCGCAGCTACCAGTGGAAGGACACCATCGGCCCCGTCGAGGAACGCGCCACCAACGCCAACTTCTGGGGCTACAACCAGAGCTACGGACTCGGCTACTACGAGTACTTCCGCTTCTCCGAGGACATCGGCGCCATGCCGCTGCCGGTCGTCCCCGCCCTGGTGACCGGCTGCGGGCAGAACAAGGCCGTCGACAACGAGGCGCTGCTCAAGCGGCACATCCAGGACACCCTCGACCTCATCGAGTTCGCCAACGGCCCGGCGACCTCCACGTGGGGCAAGGTGCGCGCCCGGATGGGCCATCCCAAGCCCTTCCACCTGACCCACATCGAGGTCGGCAACGAGGAGAACCTCCCCAAGGAGTTCTTCACCCGCTTCCAGCAGTTCCGCGCCGCCGTCGAGGCCAAGTACCCCGACATCACCGTCATCTCCAACTCCGGCCCCGACGACGCCGGTTCGACCTTCGACACCGCCTGGCAGCTCAACCGCGAGGCCAACGTCGACATGGTCGACGAGCACTACTACAACAGCCCCACCTGGTTCCTCCAGAACAACGACCGCTACGACTCCTACGACCGCAAGGGTCCCAAGGTCTTCCTCGGCGAGTACGCCTCACAGGGCAACGCCTGGAAGAACGGCCTGTCCGAAGCCGCCTTCATGACCGGCCTCGAGCGCAACGCGGACGTCGTCAAGCTCGCCTCCTACGCCCCGCTGCTGGCCAACGAGGACTACGTGCAGTGGCGGCCCGACCTGATCTGGTTCAACAACCGGGCCTCCTGGAACTCGGCCAACTACGAGGTCCAGAAACTGTTCATGAACAACGTCGGCGACCGCGTGGTGCCGTCGAAGGCCACCACCACGCCGAACGTCAGTGGCCCCATCACCGGCGCCGTCGGCCTGTCGACGTGGGCGACCAGCGCCGCGTACGACGATGTGAAGGTCACCTCGGCCGACGGCGCGACCCTGCTGAGCGACGACTTCGCCGGTGACGCCTCGAAGTGGAAGCACTCCGGCGCCGGCAGCTGGAGCATCCAGGACGGGGCCTACGTCCAGACCGACACCGCCGCCGAGAACACCCTGGTCACGGCGGGCGACCCGGCCTGGAAGGACTACGACCTGCATGTGAAGGCCACCAAGAAGTCCGGCAAGGAGGGTTTCCTCGTCGCCTTCGGCGTCAAGGACACCGGCAACTACTACTGGTGGAACCTGGGCGGCTGGAACAACACCCAGTCCGCGATCGAGCAGGCCGTGGACGGCGGCAAGAGCACCCTGATGACGAAGGCCGGGTCGATCGAGACGGGCCGGGCCTACGACATCGACATCAAGGTGCGCGGCCGTCAGGTCACCCTCTTCCTCGACGGCAAGGAGTGGGGCGCCTTCAAGGACGACAAGCCGGCCGAGCCGTTCCGCCAGGTCGTCACCAAGGACGCCAAGACCGGTGACCTGATCGTCAAGGTCGTCAACGCCCAGTCGGCCGAGGCCCGTACGGCCGTCGACCTCGGTGGCGCCAAGGTGGCCTCCACGGCCCGCGTGACCACGCTGGCCGCCGACGAGGACGCCGTGAACACCGAGACGGACACCCCGGTGACGCCGGTGACGTCCACCTTCCGGGGCGTGGCGGAGAAGTTCACCTACACCTTCCCGGCGAACTCGGTGACCTTCCTGCGGATCAAGCAGAAGTAGGACCCGCCGGCACGGGCCGCCGTCCCCCGGGCGGCGGCCCGTGCCGTGGCCGTCACTGGTAGCAGAGCCCGTTGCAGGACCAGGTCCACAGGGTCCCGCAGCCGCTGTCGGAGCGGACGCACGAGTTCTGCACCCAGATGCAGCTGCTGCCCCAGCACTTGTCGCTGTAGGTGTTGCACTCGCAGTCCGGCAGCGCGGCGGCCTCGGCCGGTCCGAGCGTGGCCAGCAGCGCGTGGGCCTCGGCGGGTTCGAAGGCGGCCTCGGCGGCTTCGTCGATGCGCAGGATCTCGTCGGTGCCCCGGCGGCCCCGCTCGAACTCGAACGTCGACACCCGCGACGCCGCCGCCCGCGCCCGCTCCACCACCCTGACCTGAGCGGGTGTCAGGTCGGCGTGGGCCGCCCGCCACCGGTCGATGTGCTCCACCCACAGCGCGCTGCGCACCCCGGCGGGCAGCGCGGCGTGCACGGCGCGGCGGTGGGCGAGCGGCAGGGCGGCCACGTCGTCGTAGCGGGTCGGCAGCCGGCCGGTGTGCTCGCGGACCCAGTCCTGGGCCGCCGCCGCGTCCCTGTCCCTGGCGAACGCCGGGGTCGTGCCCTTCACCAGGACGGCCGCGGCGACCGCGAGGCCCCCGCCCAGACGCAGGAACTCGGCACGACCGAGCCGCCCCCGGGCCGGTGTGCTCTCGGCGCGCGCCCGCCCCAGGGCGCGCAGCACCCGCACGGAGGACCGCGGCCCCAGCCGCCGGGCCAGCGCGACGGCGAGCCCGGGGCCGGTCCACGCCCGCACCCGTGCGCCCTCACCGCCGTCCACGGCCAGCAGCGTGGGCACCCAGGGGGCGTCCGCGCCCAGGGCCCGCTCACGCCGGTCGCGTACGTCCTGGCGCCCGAGCGGCACCACTTCCAGCTTGCCGTCGCACGCCTCGTACACGAGCGAGGAGATGGCGCGGCAGGCCCCGCAGGAGCTGTCGAAGGCCAGCATCCAGCGCACCCCGGAATCACGCATGGAGCACTCCGTCCTCCGCGTCGCGGCACGGCGACGCGGTCGCCGTGGTCAGTTGAAGCAGAGTCCGTTGCACGGATAGATGTAGAGGCTTCCGCAGCCCATGCTGGTGTGGCGGCAGCCGTTGTCGATGCAGTCGCCGTCCCAGCCGCAGTACACGTCGATCCTGTTGCACTCGCAGTTGGGCGGTGGCGCCGCCTGCGGCGCCGGACCGAGGACGGCCAGCATCGCCCTCGCCTCGGCGGGGCCGAACGCGTCGCGGGCCGCCTCGCCGAGCTTCGCGACCTCGGCGGGCGGCTCGCCCTCGAAGGTCGCCGGGTCGGAGGCGACGGCCAGGGCCCGGTCCAGTACCCGGCGCTGCGCGGCGCTCAGCTCCGGCCGGGCGGCACCGAAACGCCGCAGGTGCTCCGACCACAGACCGCTGCGGGCCTTCGCCGGCAGCGCCTCGTGCAGGGCGCGGCGGTGGCTCACCGGGAGTGCGGCCACGTCGTCGTAGGTGGTGGGCAGCGCGTCCCGGTGTGCCAGGACCCAGCGGCGTGCGGCCTCGGCCTCGTTCTCGGCGAAGGCGGGAGTACTGCCGCGCATGATGACCCCGGCCGCCACCACCAGCCCGGCCCCGGCCCGCAGGAACTGCGCACGGCGCAGGGTCCGGCCGGTCACCGGCCGGTCGGCGGTGTGGCGGGCGTCGGCGCCGCGCAGGTCGCCGAGGGCGCGCAGCACCCGCAGCGCCGAGCGCGGGCCGAGCCGGCGCAGCAGCGGCACGGTCATGGCCCCGCCGGTCCAGGCGCGCACCCCGCCGCTGCCCGCCCGCAGCAGGGTCGGCGCCCACGGGGCGTCCGTGCCGTAGGCCTGCTCGCGCCACTGCCCGACCCTGCTGTCGTCCAGCGGCAGCACCTCGAGTCTGCCGTCACAGGCCTGTGAGACCGCGCTGGAGATCTTCCGGCAGGTCGCGCACGACCCGTCGAAGGCGAGCACCCAGCGTGGATCCGGTTTCTCCATGGCTGCTTCCCCTCTGTCCGCCCGGCGGCCGACATCGCTGACGCCGAGTCTGGCCAGGAGCCCCACCGGGCGCACCGCCTTTAGAACGCAGTCGAAAAGCCCTCGTCGCGGCGTTCAGGCGGCCGAGCCGGGACGGCCTTCGAGCAGGCCCGCGCCGAGCGGCGTGACGGTGTGCAGCACGGCGTTGCCGAGCCGGTGGGTGCTGAGCAGGCCCGCGTCCCGCAGCACGGAGGCGTGGTAGCTGGCGGTGGCGGCGGAGACCCCGGTGCCCTGCGCCAGCTCCGTGGTCGTGGCGCCGTCGCCGGCGGCGTGACGGAGGATCTCCGCCCGGGTCCGCCCCAGCAGGGCGACCAGCGGCCTGGCCGGGGTGGCGGTGCCGTCGGCGGTGGGACCGGCCGGGTGGGAGCCCTCGTGCGTCATGGGGTAGACGACCACCGGAGGCAGCGCGGCGTCCTTGAGGACCGTCGGGTAGCGCCAGCAGAAGTAGGACGGCAGGACCAGCAGTCCGCGTCCCCGCAGGTGCACGTCCCGCTCCACGCGCAGGCCGCCCACCGTCAGCACGGGCGGCCGCCAGTGCAGTTCGGGGTGCAGGGTGCCGAGCAGACTGCCGGCGCCGGCGGCCGGTGTCCGGCTGCGCACGGCACGCTCGGCCTCGAAACGGGCGCGGACATGATCCCAGCAGGGCGCCAGATGAGTCGTGAAGTAGTCCCGCACGGTGCGCCCCAGATGGTGCACCGCCTCCGCGTCGCCGGCTGCCAGGGCCCGGCCCCACGGCGGCAGCCTGCGTCCCGAGGCCGCCAGTTCGAGCAGGTCGTGGCGCAGCCGCGCGCGGGGCGTGGACAGCAGGGCGTCGATGCCCGGTTCCAGACCGCCCTCGCCGGCGGCGGGTGTGAGGAAGTCCGGCGAATAGCCCACGGGCGGTGCCAGACGCAGCAGTTGGCGCTCCGGTGCGCCGAGGGCCGGGCGCACCCCGGCGCGCCAGCGGCCGAAGACCGCCCAGCCGTCCCGGCTCTGGAGCATGTGCATGCTCTGCAGGGTCTCCCACATCGGGTCGGGTGCCTGGGCGAATCGGATGCGGGTGAGGTCGTCGTCGGTGAAGTGAATGCGCAGGGCCATGCGAGCCATCCCCGTGGACACCGTGGGCATCCCCCGTGGTTGCCCCCCGGCGCCGGTCCACCCATGGTCGGCTTCCGTCCCGCGCGTCGCGAGGGCCTTCACAACATACCCACGCCGGGTACGGCCCCGTACGCCTCGTTCCGGCCACCGGGCCCCAGCCGCGCGGGCGCCGAGGTGGCGGGCCGGATCAGCCGCCCGCGGTCCAGCCCGGAACGGTGGGCAGCACCTTCTCGGCGACGCCCAGCAGCACCGCGTCGTCCGGCACCCCTCCGTCCGCGCGCCACAGCACGACGTCCAGGGAGCCGCCGCGGTCCTTCGCGTCCCGGGCCACGCTCAGGGCCCGGGCCGGGACGCCGGGACCGCTGTCGGCGTCGCCGCCGTCCAGCCGGAAGCTGATGCTGAGGGTGCGCTCGGAGTAGAGGACCCCCGGACGGCCCAGGACCTTCCGCCGGCGGGCGTCGCTGCCGAGCAGGGACTCCGACCCGGCCACCGGCAGGCCGTCGTAGGTCGCCGCCAGCGTCACGGTGTACGTCTCGAACTCCACCCGTGCCTGCGGTGTGCGGATCTCCTTGCCGCTGCCGGTCTTGAAGGAGCTGTCGCTGCCGTAGGCGGTCTGCGCGATCTCCGCCGGCGTGCCGAGCAGCGCGGCCAGGTCGGACCGGTTCAGCGCCTCGCAGAGCTGCGCGCCGGAGAGGTGCCCGCCCTTCGGGGCCGGGGTCTCCTCGTCGGAGCAGGTGGCGGGCTTCGGCTCGCTCTCCGCGGCCGACGTCTTCGCGAGGCCCCAGAACCCCGCGCCGAGCGCGCCCACCAGCACCACCGCCGCGAGCGCCTGCCCCCACGCGCTCGCGCTCGTCATGGTGTCGTTCTCCTCGGCCATGTCCCCCCACCCGCCGTGATCCCCTGAATCGTGCCCGGGGACCCTAACCTGTGGTCATGGCCAGGACAAACCTGGTTGTCTGGCGTCACGTTCGGTCACGCCGGTCTCCCATCGGGCAAGCGGCGCTTCGTCGTGGAGTCGAGGTCAGTGGAACCAGGTGACGAGTCGCACATGCTCTGCTCCATGGAGTCCGCTGAGTGTCCGCATCACGCTCCAGACCGGCCCCCAGTGGGTTTGGTTTCCGGCAACCGATTCTCGGCTTCGCGTGCCGGAGCTGTCTGTTTCCTGCCAGTCGGTCGATGCGAGCTCGGCCCACGTGATCCATGTCGTGCCGTGGGTGTCAGGAGATCCGCCGTAAGCGGCGTACTCGGTCTGGAGCCCCTCGGATGCGTCGCTCGGAAAGCCGCGGCTTTCGGCCAGAGGGCGGAAGCCGAAGTGGTTCCGGATGCCGAAGAGGCAGGCGAGGGCGTCGTAGGCGTTGCCGTTGTTGAGCAGGAAGAGGTCGATGGCGGCGTGCCACACGGAGTCCTCGTCGTCGGGGCCCCAGAGGCGGGCACCTGGCCGGCACTCGATCATCCCGCTGACTTCGGTAGACATGCACGCATGCTGCCCGCACGGCCCGTGATTCGGCACCTGCTTTTCCTGCGACCCGCTTCGCCAAGTGCGCAGGTGCCGCTATCCGCCATCAGGAGCGAGGGCCTCGCGGGCTGAGGTCCAGATGCTTCCTGGCGCTTGCGGTCGTCGAGCACCGGGGACAGGGCCTGGGAGTGGCGTCTGGCGGTTGATGAGGCCCTGCCGCTCACTGCGGCTGAGGTGCCAGCCCTCACCGCGCCGCGGCCACATCCATGCATGGGATTGCATAAACGTGCAGCGAAACGTATAGTCATGCCCTCTGAGGAGGAGGTTCCATGGCGGTACGTGCGGCAGTGGCCGGAGCGAGTGGATACGCGGGCGGGGAACTGCTGCGTCTGCTCCTGGCGCACCCCGAGGTCGAGATCGGCGCCCTGACCGGCAACTCCAACGCGGGACAGAAGCTCGGTGCGCTCCAGCCGCACCTGCTGCCCCTGGCCGGACGGGTGCTCCAGGAGACCACCCCGGAGGTGCTCGCCGGACACGACGTCGTCTTCCTCGCGCTGCCCCACGGGCAGTCCGCCGCCGTCGCCGAGCAGCTCGGCCCGGACGTGCTGGTCGTCGACATGGGCGCCGACTTCCGGCTCACGGACGCCGCCGCCTGGGAGAAGTTCTACGGCTCGCCGCACGCCGGGACCTGGCCCTACGGTCTTCCCGAACTGCCGGGTGCCCGCGCTCGGCTTACGGGGTCCAAGCGCATCGCGGTGCCCGGTTGCTATCCGACCGCCGTCTCCCTGGCCCTCTTCCCGGCGTACGCCGCGGGGCTGGCCGGGTCCGAGGCCGTGATCGTCGCCGCCTCCGGCACGTCCGGCGCCGGAAAGGCGCCCAAGCCGCACCTGCTGGGTAGCGAGGTCATGGGCTCGATGTCCCCGTACGGCGTCGGCGGCGTGCACCGGCACACCCCCGAGATCACCCAGAACCTCAGCGCGGCCGCCGGGCAGCCGGTCACCGTGTCCTTCACCCCGACCCTCGCGCCGATGCCCCGCGGCATCCTCGCCACGTGCAGCGCCAAGGCCGCCGACGGGATCACGGCCGAGTCCCTGCGCGCCGCCTACGAGAAGGCCTTCGCTGACGAACCGTTCGTGCACCTGCTGCCCGAGGGGCAGTGGCCCGCCACGGCGTCCGTCCACGGTTCGAACGCCGTTCAGGTGCAGGTCGCGTACGACGAGGCCGCGGGACGGATCATCGTGATCAGCACCATCGACAACCTCACCAAGGGCACCGCGGGCGGTGCCGTCCAGAGTATGAACATCGCTCTGGGTCACGACGAGACCACCGGGCTTTCCACGATCGGAGTCGCACCGTGAGCGTCACGGCAGCCAAAGGGTTCACGGCGGCGGGCATCGCCGCCGGGATCAAGGAGAACGGCAACCCGGACCTGGCCCTCGTGGTCAACAACGGGCCCCGCCGCGCCGCCGCGGGCGTCTTCACCTCCAACCGTGTGAAGGCCGCCCCGGTCCTGTGGTCCGAGCAGGTGCTCAAGAGCGGCCAGGTCTCCGCCGTCGTCCTCAACTCCGGTGGCGCAAACGCCTGCACGGGTCCGAAGGGCTTCCAGGACACCCACGCCACCGCCGAGAAGGTCGCCGAGGTCCTCGGCCGGGGCGCCATCGAGGTCGCCGTCTGCTCGACCGGCCTCATCGGCGTCCTGCTCCCGATGGACAAGCTGCTCCCGGGAGTCGAGACGGCCGCGGCCCAACTGTCCCAGCACGGCGGCGAGAAGGCCGCCATCGCCATCAAGACCACCGACACCGTCCACAAGACGTCCGTCGTCACCAAGGACGGCTGGACGGTCGGCGGCATGGCCAAGGGCGCGGGCATGCTCGCCCCCGGCCTCGCCACCATGCTCGTCGTCCTCACCACCGACGCCGCCGTCGACGACGCCGACCTGGACAAGGCCCTGCGGGCGGCCACCCGCACCACCTTCGACCGGGTCGACTCCGACGGCTGCATGTCCACCAACGACACCGTGCTGCTCCTGGCCTCCGGCTCCGCCGAAGTGACTCCCGCCTACGAGGAGTTCGCCGAAGCCGTACGGCAGGTCTGCGACGACCTCGGCCAGCAGCTCATCCGGGACGCCGAGGGCGCCAGCAAGGACATCAAGGTCGAGGTGATCAACGCCGCGAGCGAGGACGACGCCGTCGAGGTGGGCCGCTCCATCGCCCGCAACAACCTCCTCAAGTGCGCCATCCACGGTGAGGACCCCAACTGGGGCCGCGTCCTCTCCGCGATCGGCACGACGTCGGCCGCCTTCGAGCCCGACCGGCTCAACGTCGCCATCAACGGCGTGTGGGTCTGCAAGAACGGCGGCGTCGGCGAGGACCGCGACAAGGTCGACATGCGCTACCGCGAGGTGCACATCGTCGCCGACCTCGCCGCCGGGTCCAAGACCGCCACCATCTGGACCAACGACCTCACCGCCGACTACGTCCACGAGAACAGCGCGTACTCGTCATGAGCAGTGGAGCGACACGCAAGCACACCGCGCTGCCCAAGGCGCAGATCCTCATCGAGGCCCTGCCCTGGCTGGTCCGGCACAACGGCAAGACCGTCGTCATCAAGTTCGGCGGCAACGCCATGATCGACGAGGACCTGAAGGCCGCCTTCGCCCAGGACGTCGTCTTCCTGCACCACGCCGGCCTCAAGCCCGTCGTCGTGCACGGAGGCGGCCCGCAGATCAGCGCCGCCCTCGACCAGCACGGCATCGTCAGCGAGTTCAAGGCCGGCCTGCGGGTGACCACCGAGGACGCCATGGACGTCGTACGGATGGTGCTGGCCGGTCAGGTCCAGCGTGAACTGGTCGGACTGCTCAACCAGCACGGGCCGCTCGCCGTCGGCCTCACCGGCGAGGACGCGCACACCATCACCGCCACCAAGCACCAGCCCGAGATCGACGGCGAGCTGGTCGACATCGGGCGCGTCGGCGAGATCACCGCGATCGACACCGGCGCCATCGAGGCCCTGCTCGCCGACGGCCGCATCCCGGTCGTCTCCTCGATCGCCCGCTCCCAGGACGACGGACATGTCTACAACGTCAATGCTGATACGGCGGCTGCGGCACTCGCTGCTGCACTGGACGCCGAAACCCTCATGGTCCTCACGGACGTCGAGGGCCTCTACGAGGACTGGCCGCACAGCGACGAGGTGATCAGCCGCCTCACCGCCACCGAGCTGGAGCGGCTGCTGCCGGACCTGTCGTCCGGCATGGTGCCGAAGATGGAGGGCTGCCTGCACGCCGTGCGCAACGGCGTGACCACCGCCCGGGTCATCGACGGCCGGGTCCAGCACTCGATCCTGCTGGAGATCTTCACCGACGAGGGCATCGGCACGATGGTCGTGCCCGACGAGCAAGAGGGGGACGCCGTATGACCGCCCAGCAGGAGTACGCCGAGCGGTGGCAGGGCGCGCTCATGAACAACTACGGCACCCCGCTGCTGCCCCTGGCACGCGGCGAGGGCACCCGCGTCTGGGACGCCGACGGCACCTCCTACCTCGACTTCGTCGGCGGCATCGCCACCAACGCCCTCGGCCACGCCCACCCGGCGATCGTCGAGGCCGTCACCCGGCAGATCGGCTCCCTCGGCCACATCTCCAACTTCTTCATGGCGGAGCCGACCGTCGCCCTCGCCGAACGGCTGCTGCGCCTGTTCGGCCGGGACGGCAAGGTCTTCTTCTGCAACTCCGGCGCCGAGGCCAACGAGGCCGCCTTCAAGATCGGCCGGCTGACCGGGCGGACCCACGTGGTGGCCACCGAGGGCGCCTTCCACGGGCGGACCATGGGCGCCCTGGCGCTGACCGGCCAGCAGGGCAAGCGGGAGCCGTTCCTGCCGCTGCCCGGCGACGTCACCCACGTGCCCTTCGGCGACGCGCAGGCCCTGGCCGCCGCCGTCACCGAGGAGACCGCGCTCGTCGTCCTGGAGCCGATCCAGGGGGAGCTGGGTGTCGTCGTCCCGCCCGCCGGCTACCTCAAGGCCGCCCGGGCCATCACCGCCGCGACCGGGGCGCTCCTGGTCCTCGACGAGGTGCAGACCGGCATCGGCCGCACCGGGCACTGGTTCGAGTACCAGGCCCACGAAGGCGTCCTGCCCGACGTCGTCACCCTCGCCAAACAGCTCGGCGGCGGTTTGCCGCTCGGTGCGACCGTCGCCTTCGGGCGGGCCGCGGACCTGCTCCAGCCCGGCCAGCACGGCACGACCTTCGGCGGCAATCCCGTGGCCTGCGCGGCCGGGCTCGCCGTCCTCGACACCATCGAGAACGAGGGGTTGCTGGAGAACGTCAAGCGGCAGAGCGAGAGGTTGCGGGACGGAATCGAGGCTCTCGGCCACCAGTTGATCGATTTCGTCCGGGGCTCGGGACTCCTCCTGGGTATCGTGCTCACCGAGCCGCTCGCGCCCCAGGTGCGCCAGGCGGCTCAGGAGGCCGGATTCCTGGTGAACGCGCCCGCCCCCGACGTCGTCCGGCTGATGCCGCCGCTGAACCTCGGCGACGACGAGGTGGACGCGTTCCTCGGGGCGCTGCCCGGCATCCTCCATGCAGTGAACGGGGACGGACGATCCGGGGAATGAGACGACGATGAGCCAGGCGCAGGACCACGAGCAGCCGGGGGCGAACGGGCCCGCCGTGCCGCAGACCCGCACCGCACGCCACCGCCGGATCGTGGACATCCTCAACCGGCAGCCGGTCCGCTCCCAGAGCCAGCTGGCGAAACTGCTCTCCGACGACGGGCTGAGCGTCACGCAGGCGACGCTCAGCCGGGACCTGGACGAGCTGAACGCGGTGAAGATCCGCAACACCGACGGTGACCTGATCTACGCGGTGCCCAGTGAGGGCGGTTTCCGTACGCCCCGGGCGCCGCTGGGCGGGTCGGCGAAGGAGGAGCGGATGCGGCGGCTGTCGCAGGAGCTGCTGATCTCCGCGGAGGCGTCGGCGAACCTCGTGGTCCTGCGTACCCCTCCGGGGGCGGCGCAGTTCCTGGCCTCGGCCATCGACCAGGCCGAGCTGCACGACATCCTGGGGACGATCGCGGGTGACGACACGCTGCTGCTGATCAGCAGGGAGCCGACGGGTGGGCAGGCGCTGGCCGACCACTTGCTGAGGTTGGCGCAGAACGGGCACTGAGGGTTGTCGTCCGGGCGCGGGTGCGTCGTGGCCGTTCGCGCAGTTCCCCGCGCCCCTGAGTCGGCCTGCTGCGGGCGGCCCCGCTGAGGGCTTGGTGCTGAGGCTGGCGCGGAACGGGCACGCGTCGTAGAGGTGCGGGTGGGTGGCCGCGTGCGGGTGCGTCGTGGCCGTTCGCGCAGTTCCCCGCGCCCCTGGGTCGGCTCAGCCGCGGGCAGTCGTGCCGCCAGGGCGGCACGGGTGGGCGCGGCGGCGCCCCGCCACGCCGGGCTGCGGACCCACCCGGCGCCGGCACCGGCTCACCCCAGCCGCGCCGCCAACCCCGCGGTGCATCGGACCTCATCACCAGCCGTGATCAACAACGCCTCCACACCCGGCAGCGACTCCAGCCACTCCAGACCCTCCCGTGAGCCCATCGCGAACGCCGCCGTCGCCCAGCAGTCCGCCCACGTCAGCCGGGGACCCACCACCGTCACGGCGACCAGGTCGGTCACCGCCGAACGGCCCGTGCGCGGGTCGACGATGTGCGCGCCCCGTTCCGCCGTACCGGACGTGGCCACGGACAGCTCGTCCACCCCGGCCGCCGAGATCACCGCCGCCAGACCTCCCGGCCGCAACGGGTCGGCCACGCCCACCCGCCACGGCCGCCGCGCCCCCGGCGTCCCGAGGAGCTGCACGTCCCCGCCGCCGTTGAGGTTCACCCCGCACACCCCGGGCACCTCGGCCAGCCGGCGTGCCGCCCGCTCGACGGCCCAGCCCTTGACGATGCCGGTCGGATCGAGACGGCCCTCGTACGAGGTGCTGAACCAGCCGCCGCTCAGCCGCTCCGCCTCGGCGGCCAGTTCGAGGATCTCGGCGACCTCGGGATCGCACTCCTCGACCGTCACCTCGCCGCGCTGCAAACGGGAGATCTGGCTGTCCTCGCGGTAGGTGCTGAACACCGCGTCGACCCGGTGCAGTCCGGCGACCGCCTCGTCCAGGGCCGCGCGCACCGCGGCCGGTTCCCCGCCGCGGACGTCGAAGGAGAAGACGGTCCCCATCGTCTCCTCGGCGTGACGTACCGCGGCGGGTGCCTGTGCGGGATCGGCCACCGTGTCAGCCACCGGCCTGGTCCAGCGCGGACTGGAGGGACTTCTTGTAGCCGGCGCTGGTGTAGGTGGCGCCCGAGACCGCGTCGATGTCGGCGGTTCCGGTGGCGACGGCGGCCTGGTTGAGGCGGGGCACCGAGCTCGAGGTGATCTGGTCGCTGCGTCCGCCCTTGGGCGCCTGGACCGCTTCGGCCTTGGTGATCTTCCCGCCCGAGACGGTCACCCGCACCTGGACCGGGCCGTACTGGGTCTGCGCCACGCTGCCGGTGAGGGTCTGAGTCGCGGCCTGGCCGCCCCCCGAGCCCGCGGCCTGCGAGGAACCGCCCCCCGCGGGGGCCGCCTTGTCCAGGGCCGACTGGAGGGACTTCTTGTAGCCGGCGCTGGTGTAGGTGGCGCCCGAGACCGCGTCGATGTCGGCGGTTCCGGTGGCGACGGCGGCCTGGTTGAGGCGGGGCACCGAGCTCGAGGTGATCTGGTCGCTGCGTCCGCCCTTGGGCGCCTGGACCGCCTCGGCCTTGGTGATCTTCCCGTCCGCGACCGTCACCCGCACCTGGACCGGGCCGTACTGCGTCTGCGCGACATCGCCGGTCAGCGTCTGCGCGCCGCCGCCCGACCCCTGTTGCGGTCCGGCCGACGCCTTCGCCTTGTCCAGGGCCGACTGGAGGGACTTCTTGTAGCCGGCGCTGGTGTACGTCGCCCCGGACACCGCGTCGATGTCCGCGCTCTGCGCCGCCACGGCCGCCTGGTTCAGGCGCGGCACCGAGCTCGCGGTGATCTGGTCGCTGCGTCCGCCCTTGGGGGCCTGGACCGCCTCGGCCTGGGTGATCTTGCCGTTGTTCATCGTCAGGCGGACCTGTACGGCGCCGTACTGCGTCTGCGCCGCGTCACCGGTGACCGCGCCGTTCACACCGCCCTGCGGTGCCTGCCCGGCCGCCGCGGGCGGAGCCTGCCCCGCCGCCTGGGCAGACCCCGGGTCGGAGGCCGGCTTCAGGGACAGCAGCAGCACGATCCCGGAGACGGTGGCTGCGCCGGCGAGCACGGCGCGCCGGACGGGGTGAGACTTCCTCATCGTTTCCCAAACTCCTGAAGGGCTGTTGGTGTCCCGTCGCTCACATCTCGAACGACTCGTGATGGATACGGCGGGCGGGTACTCCCGCGCCGCGCAGTGCCTCGTAGACCGTCTGCGCGAAGCCGGGCGGCCCGCACATGAAGACGTCGTGGTTCTCGATGTCCGGGATCTTCCGCTGGAGGGACTCCGCCGAGATGTCCGGGCGTTCCCCGTCCGGGCTGTTGACCGCGTACATCAGCCGTGCGCCGCGCTCGTCGGCGATCTTGGCGAGTTCGCCCCACAGGGCCAGGTCCTGGGTGCTGTTGGCCCGGTAGAGGAGCGTGATGTCACCGGACGCGCCCGGCAGCGTCTCGAACAGGGCCCGCATCGGGGTGATGCCCACACCGCCCGCCACCAGCAGCACCTTGCCCCGGCTGCGGCGCTGCGCGGTCATCGCCCCGTACGGCCCCTCGGCCCACACCCGGGTGCCGGGCGTCAGTTCCCGCAGCCGCTCGGTGTGGTCGCCGATCGCCTTGACGGTGATCCGCAGCATGTCGGGGCGGGGCGCCGCCGACAGGGAGTAGGGGTGCGAGCTGAAGCGCATGCCCGGCGCCATGAACCGCCAGCGGAAGAAGTGCCCGGCCTCCGCGCCCATCCGGTGCAGCTTGCGCCCGCCGATCAGCACGGACACGATCCCCGGGGTCTCCTCGATGACCGCCTCGACCCGCATGCGGTGCCGCAGGTTCAGCCGGATCGGGGTCAGGATCCGGTACCAGAGGACCAACGCGGTCACCGCGCCGTACAGCCCGTACCAGAAGGTCTTGGCCGTGGGCTCGACGGCGAACTCGTTGCCCGTCGTGATCTGGTGCCAGAACGTCAGGTACACCGCGGCGTACGTGAGCAGGTGCACGTGGTACCAGGTGTCGTAGCCGATCAGCCGGCGTACGCCGCCGATCGACAGGATCCCGATGAGGAACAGCAGGCCGGTGCCGATGGCCGCCTTGCCCATGTCCGGCAGCTGGTTGATGGAGTCGGTCGTCTGCTGGACGATGTCGCCGAGCCCCTTGCCCGCCTGGAGGGCGTACCCCCACATGGTCAGGAAGACATGGGCGAGGACCAGGCAGAGCGTGTAGCGGCCGGTCATGGCGTGCCAGCGGGCGACCCGGTCCGTTCCCACCCGGCGCTCCAGCGCGGGCACCCGGGCCATCTGGAGCACCACCAGTGCCATGAGGTAACCGGCGAGGAGACCGGTGATCCGGCCCGCGGCCAGGATCTTGCTCGGGGTGTCCGCGAGGGACGGGGTGTTGTCCCACCACAGCCACAGCACGGCGGCCGCACCGGCCCACAGGGCGATCAGCAGCGGGACGGCCGGGGAGCGGCGCGGGCGGATGCGGCGCATCGTCTGGCGGCGGGCGGCACGTCCGCCTGCGAGCGTGGTGGTCACGGTTCCTCCGTGGGGACTTGACCCTTGGCCCACAGATACGTGCCGCGGCACGGGAGTGTTCAGCCACCTGCCGAGTCGTGCGCGAACAGCAGTGACCACTGGTAACACTCAGCCGGGCCGGCGGCCCTTCACAGACGCGTGACGGCCGTGCTCCCGCTCTGCGTCCCCACGGCGATGTGCGGCCGCCGCGCGGGGTCGGCCCAGAGGAGGATCCGCCGCATCGCGTTCCCGGGGACGGAGACACAACCGGCGGTCGCCCCCCGCCCGTCGACGTGGAGGAAGATGCCCGCGCCGCGCCCACGCACGGGACGCTCGTAGTTGAAGCCGATGACGAGTGCGTGCGCGTACTGCGGGCGATAGGTGATCAGGTGCTCCGACTCGGCGGCCCGGCAGTCGGCCGCGCGCGGCTCGCTCCAGCGGTTGTAGGCGCGGGAGTCGTTGTCCTGGCACCACCAGGAGTCCTGCCGCACCCGGCGGTAGCGGTACGCCGTCCCGTCCGGCGCCGCCTCGATGCCGAAGGCGTACGGCAGGCCGTACAGGCCGGTGGGCGTGGTGTTCGTGCCCTGGGTGCGGGAGGTGCCCCCGACGAGTCCGTTCGCCCCGAAGCGCGCGGGCGCAGAGCCCTGCTTCACCCAGCGTCCGCCCCGGTCGCGGTCCCACCAGGTGACCGTGCCCGTCGTCGAGGCCCGCTTCGGGGCCACCGCGGTGATCAGCTGAGTGCCGCCACCGGTGTCGGCCATCCGGGCCGGCAGTGGCGGAGCGGGGGCGGACGGCCCGGTGCCGGGCACGACGAGACAGCAGACGGCGAGGGCGACGGCACCGGGGCGCATGCCTCAGACCGTAGAGGGGGGCAGCGGCAACGGCAGCCCGGGCAGTCCGTCCAGGCTGGTGGCGATGTACTCCTTCTTGGTGAAGTAGGCGCTCAGGGAGGCGTCGTCCTCCCGGGCGAACCGCTTGGCGTGCAGATCGCGGTCCGTCTCGTACGCCATGAAGGGCACCCCGTAGCCGCAGGTGTCGCGGACGAGTTCGGCGGTGACGACGATGATCGCGCGCAGGCCGTGCCGTGCGGGGTCGATGTCCGGGAAGTGTGCGAGGAGTTCGGGGAACCGGGGGTCGTCGCGGAAGACCGGTTCCCCCTTGCCGTGCACGCGGACGATGTTCGGCGGGCCCTGGAAGGCGCACCACATCAGGGTGATCCTCCCGTTCTCCCGCAGGTGGGCGATGGTCTCGGCGTTGGAGCCCGCGAAGTCCAGGTAGGCCACCGTGTGCTCGTCGAGCACCGCGAAGGAACCCGTGAGGCCCTTGGGGGAGAGGTTGACGGTGCCGTCGGCGGTCAGCGGGGCGGTGGCGGTGAAGAAGACCGGCTGCGCCTCGATGAAGGTGCGGAGCCGGCCGTCTATGCGCTCATAGGTCTTTCCCATGTCGAACAATTATGGTCGTAGATCTTTCGAGCGTCTAAAGAATTGCGGGATCCGGTCACCTCTGCCGGATCCCGCGTGCAGGCGTCGTCCGTGGCCGCCCCGGCCGGCGCTCCCACGGGGCGGCCACAGCGCCTGTCACCTCACTTGGTGAGCGTGCAGGCGGCCAGGGAGTCCAGGCCCTGCGGCTTGGCGGCGGTGCGGCCGATCGCGGTGGCGATGCGGTTGACCGTGGAGACGCGCTTGTCCTTGAGGGGGCCGAGGATGGCGTTCTGGACGAAGTTGGGGCCGCCCTGGCCGACGGTGTCGACCAGGCGCTTGTTGGCTTCCTGGATCTGCGTGTTGAGCAGGGCCAGGTTGCGGTCGACCTCGGCCTTGGCGGAGGCGGGGACGGCCGGGAGCTTCGAGCGGACGTCCGGGCAGGAGATCGTGCCGGCGCGGCCGCCGTTGCCCGCGTTCCCGCCGTTGCCCGCGTTCCCGGCGTTGCCCGCGTTGCCGGCGTTCCCCTGGTTCCCGGCGTTGCCCGCGTTGCCGCCGGCCTGCGGCTTGCCGGCAGCGCCCCCGCCCGCGTTGGTGCCCGCCCCGCCCAGCGTGCAGGCGGCCAGGGAGTCCAGGCCCTGCGGCTTGGCGGCGGTGCGGCCGATCGCGGTGGCGATGCGGTTGACCGTGGAGACGCGCTTGTCCTTGAGGGGGCCGAGGATGGCGTTCTGGACGAAGTTGGGGCCGCCCTGGCCGACGGTGTCGACCAGGCGCTTGTTGGCTTCCTGGATCTGCGTGTTGAGCAGGGCCAGGTTGCGGTCGACCTCGGCCTTGGCGGAGGCGGGGACGGCCGGGAGCTTCGAGCGGACGTCCGGGCAGGAGATCGTGCCGGGGCCCGCGAGTGTCCGGACGCTGGTCCCGTCGCTCTTGGAGCCCTCCCCGGCGAGGGCGAACCCGGCGATCACCGTGCCGGACAGCGCCACCGCGGCGGCGCCGCCGATGAACGTGACGCGACGCTTGTTGTACTTCGGAAGAGCCCTGGACATGCGGATGCCTCACTAGGGGTCGGGGGGTTCGTCGGTCGAAACGCGGCGCCTGCGTTCGGCGAGAGGTACGGGTAAGCGGTTTCCCGTGTTCAACGGATCTTCAAATTCTTCTCGCGGAGGTCCGGAACCCGGCCCGCCCCCCGAGTTCGATTGACGAATCATGCAGAGCTCTGCATACTCATGCATAGCGATCGCGGCCCGGCGGGACCTCGCGCACGCAGTAGCGTGACGACCCCCTCCCCGGCAGCGGGGAAGCGGTGGCACATCCACACCCACAGAGGAGTGCAGCAGGTGAGCAGCAACAGCGGTGACATCCGGCTCTGGGGCGGTCGTTTCGCCGACGGTCCCGCCGAGGCCCTGGCGAAGCTGTCCGCGTCCGTCCACTTCGACTGGCGGCTGGCGCCGTACGACATCGCCGGTTCGCGTGCCCACGCGCGTGTGCTGCGCAAGGCGGGCCTGCTCACGGACGACGAACTGACCCGCATGATCGCCGGACTGGACCAGCTGGAGACCGACGTCGCCGACGGCTCCTTCGTGGGCACGATCGCCGACGAGGACGTCCACACCGCCCTGGAGCGCGGCCTCCTGGAGCGCCTCGGACCCGACCTCGGAGGCAAGCTGCGCGCCGGCCGGTCCCGCAACGACCAGGTCGCCACCCTCTTCCGCATGTACCTGCGCGACCACGCCCGGATCGTCGGCGGTCTGATCGCCGAGCTCCAGGACGCGCTGATCGGCCTCGCCGAGGCCCACCCGGACGTGGCGATGCCCGGCCGCACGCACCTCCAGCACGCCCAGCCCGTCCTCTTCGCCCATCACGTCCTGGCCCACGTCCAGTCCCTCTCCCGGGACGCGGAGCGGCTGCGTCAGTGGGACGCGCGGACGGCGGTCTCGCCCTACGGCTCGGGCGCCCTGGCCGGTTCCTCCCTCGGGCTGGACCCGGAGGCCGTGGCGAAGGACCTCGGCTTTGAACACGGCAGCGTGGGCAACTCGATCGACGGCACTGCCTCCCGGGACTTCGTCGCCGAGTTCGCCTTCATCACCGCCATGATCGGGGTCAACCTCTCCCGCATCGCCGAGGAGGTCATCATCTGGAACACGAAGGAGTTCTCCTTCGTGACCCTGCACGACGCGTTCTCGACCGGCTCGTCGATCATGCCGCAGAAGAAGAACCCGGACATCGCCGAGCTGGCCCGCGGCAAGAGCGGCCGTCTCATCGGCAACCTGACCGGCCTGATGGCCACCCTCAAGGCCCTCCCGCTCGCGTACAACCGCGACCTCCAGGAGGACAAGGAGCCGGTCTTCGACTCCATCGACCAGCTGGAGGTCCTGCTCCCGGCCTTCACCGGCATGATGGCCACCCTCACCGTCCACCGCGAGCGCATGGAGGAACTGGCCCCGGCCGGCTTCTCCCTGGCCACGGACATCGCCGAGTGGCTGGTCAAGCAGGGCATCCCGTTCCGCGTGGCCCACGAGGTGGCCGGCGAGTGCGTGAAGGCCGCCGAGGCCGAGGGCAAGGAGCTTGACGAGCTGACGGACGAGCAGTTCGCCAAGATCTCCGCCCACCTGACCCCCGAGGTCCGCACGGTCCTGAACGTCCCCGGCGCGCTGGCCTCCCGCAGCGGCAGGGGCGGCACGGCCCCGGGCGCGGTCGCCGTCCAGCTGGCCGAGGTGAAGGCCGATGTGGCGGCCCAGCACGAGTGGGCGGTGGCCGGGAAGCAGGCCTGAGGGGATCGCCCTCAGGGGTGCGGGGAACCGCGCGAACCGGCGCAGGCGGCCCGCACCCGCCGAAACACCGCAACGGCCGAGCTCAGGGACGAAGGTCATCGCGGGTTACGTTGGTCGTCAGCCGCCGACCGAACGGAGCCAGCGATGCCCTTCGCCCGTCTCGCGAACGCCACGACCCCCACCTGCCACATCGGCCTCGGCCTCGCCGCCGTAGGGCGCCCCGGCTACATCAACCTCGGCCGGGACGAAGACCTCGGCGAGGACCGCAGCGTCGAGACGCTCCGCGACCGCACCCACGAACTCCTCGACGCCGCCTACGCCCAGGGCGTGCGCTACTTCGACGCCGCCCGCTCCTACGGCCGCTCCGAGGAGTTCCTCGCCGGCTGGCTGAGGGACAGGCCCGGCCTCGACGACATCGTCGTGGGCAGCAAGTGGGGCTACACCTACACCGCCGACTGGTCCACGAACGCCGAGAAGCACGAGGTCAAGGACCACACCCTGGCCACCTACGAACGGCAGCGCGCGGAGAGCGACGCCCTGCTCGGCGACCGGCTCGACCTCTACCAGATCCACTCGGTGACCCCGGACAGCCCGGCCCTCACCGACAAGGAACTGCACGCGAAACTCGCGGAAGCCGCCACGCAGGGCCTCACCGTCGGCTTCTCCACCAGCGGCCCCGCCCAGGCGGACGCGATCCGCGCGGCCCTCGCCGTGACGGTCGACGGCGAACCCCTCTTCCGCACCGTGCAGTCGACGTACAACGCGCTGGAGACCTCCGCCGGCCCGGCCCTCGCCGAGGCGCACGACGCCGGACTCACCGTGATCGTCAAGGAGGGCATGGCCAACGGCCGCCTCGCCGGGCCGCACGCCCCCCACGCGCTGAAGGAGGTCGCCGAGCGGACCGGACTGGGCTGCGACGCGGTCGCCCTGGCCCTGATCCTCCGGCAGTCCTGGGCCGGTGTCGTCCTCTCCGGGGCCGCGACCACCGCCCAGCTCGCCTCCAACCTGCACGCCGCGGTGGTCGACCTCGACGAGGACCAGCTGGCCCGCCTCGCCGCGCTGGTCGAGGAACCGCACGCGTACTGGCAGCGGCGCGCGCAGTTGCCCTGGCACTGACCACCCGCCCCTCTCCGGTGGCGCGCACCTGGCGTGCATGCATCGGTGAATCACGCATGCCCGTCATGAGACATCAATGTCTCATCTGGGTTATGGTTGTCTCATGGCTGTCGATCCCGAGCATGTGCTGCGCGCGGCCGCGGCCCTGCTGACCCGCAAATCCACCGCGACGATGGACGAGGTCGCCAAGGCCGCCGGAATCAGCCGGGCCACCCTGCACCGGCACTTCGCCGGGCGTGACGCCCTCGTCCGGGCGCTGGAGGCACTCGGCATCGCGGAGTGCGAGGCGGCCCTGGACGCGGCCCGGCTGGAGGAGGGCACCGCGAGCGAGGCCGTACGCCGACTCGTCGGAGCCGTCGAACCGGCGGCCGGACTGCTGGCGTTCCTCTACACCGAGAACCAGCTCTTCGAAGGCGAGGAGCAGAACGCGGGCTGGACCCTCCTGGACGACCGGATCTCCGCCCTGTTCCGGCGCGGCCAGCTCAGCGGTGAGTTCCGCATCGACCTCACGCCCGCCTGGCTCACCGAGGCGCTGTACGGCCTGCTGGCCTCCAGCGCCTGGATGGTGCAGAGCGGCAAGGGCGCCCCCAAGGACTTCCAGCACATGATCGTCGAGCTGCTGCTCGGCGGCGCACTCAGAAGAGAGGAATCATGACCAGCACCCTGCGGCCGGCGAACCGCACCGAGACGGCGGAGCGCCCGGGCCGCTGGCTCGCGCTCGGCGTTCTCGTGCTCGCCGTGCTGCTGGTGGCCGTCGACGCGACCGTCCTCGGTCTCGCCACCCCCTACATCAGCGAGGACCTCAAGCCCTCTGGCACCCAGCTGCTCTGGATCGGCGACGTGTACTCGTTCGTCATCGCCGGCCTGCTCGTCTCCATGGGCAGCCTCGGCGACCGGATCGGCCGCAAGCGGATCCTGCTGGTCGGCGCCACGGCGTTCGGCGCGATATCCGTCTTCAACGCCTACGCCACGACCCCCGAGATGATGATCGTCGCGCGGGCGCTGCTCGGAGTCGCGGGCGCCACCCTGATGCCCGCCACCCTCGCCCTGATCCGCAACCTCTTCCACGACCCGCGTGAGCGCAGTCTCGCCGTCGGCATCTGGGGCGCCACCGCCTCCGCCGGTACGGCCGTCGGCCCGATCGTCGGGGGGTTCCTGCTACAGCACTTCTGGTGGGGCTCGGTCTTCCTGATCAACCTGCCCGTGATGGCCGTGCTGGTGCTCGTCGGCATCAAGCTGCTGCCCGAGTCGCGCACCGCGAACCCGGGGCCCTGGGACCTGATCAGCGTCATGCTGTCGCTGGTCGGCATGATCGGCGTCGTGTACGCGATCAAGGAGGCCGCCACCCACGGCTTCGCCTGGGGCGCCCTGGCCGCGGGTCTGCTCGGTGCGGCCGCCCTGTACGGGTTCGTCCGCCGACAGTTGCGGCTGCCGATCCCGCTGCTGGACATGCGGCTGTTCCGCCACCGCGGCTTCAGCGGGGCGGTGCTGGCCGACCTGCTGACCATCCTCGGCCTGTCCGGGCTGGTGTTCTTCCTCTCCCAGTACCTGCAACTCGTCCAGGGCAGGCGCCCGTTCGAGGCCGGCCTGGCGGAACTGCCCGCGGCCGTCGGCGCGGTGGTGGCCGGACTGATCGCGGGCCGTGCGGCCCGGCGCTTCTCGGTACGGGCCGTCGTCTCCGGTGGCCTCGCGGCGATCGGTCTCGCGCTGGCCGCGCTCACGGTGCTCGGGCAGTCCACCGGCTATCCGCTGCTCGGCACCGCGCTGCTGGTGGTCGGTGCCGGCGCCGGTTTCTCGTTCACCGTGACGGCCGACGTGATTCTCTCCAGCGTGCCCAAGGAGCAGGCGGGCTCCGCGTCCGCCGTGTCGGAGACGGCGTACGAACTCGGCGCCGCGCTCGGTATCGCCGCGCTCGGCTCGATCGTGACCGGCGTCTACCGCGACTTCACCGGCCCCGCGGGCACACCGGCCGCGGCCCACGAGTCCCTGGGCGGCGCGGTCGAGGCGGCGGCACACATGCCCGCCCACCGCGCCGACGTGATGCTGGACGCCGCCCGCTCGTCCTTCGTCGACGGCCTGGCCCTCGCGGCGGGCGTCGGAGCGGCGGTACTCCTGGCGGCGGCGGTGGCGGCATGGTTCCTGCTACGGGGCCAGAAACTGGAAGACAGCGAACCACAACCGGCATGAGAGCAACGCCCCCTCAGGGGCGCGTGGAACTGCGCCACAAGCCCCCACGCACCCGCAGCCACCCACGATCCGAAGCACCGACGATCCGAAACCGCTCAAGCCCGGGGCGGCGACCCCGGGCCCGAAAACTACGCCGCTTCCTTCGCCTTGCTCGCGTACATGTCCACGTACTCCTGCCCGGACAGCCGCATCACCTCGGCCATCACCGAGTCCGTCACGGCACGCAGCACATACCGGTCCCGGTCCATCCCCTCGTAACGGGAGAACTCCATCGCCTCACCGAACCGCACGGTGACCTTGCCCGGCCGGGGCAGCCCCGCCCCACCCGGCTGAAGCTTGTCCGTGCCGATCATGGCGAACGGCACCACCGGCGCACCCGTCATCAGGGTCAGCCGCGCGATCCCCGTACGCCCCCGGTACAGGCGTCCATCGGGCGACCGCGTCCCCTCCGGGTAGATGCCGAACATGCGGCCTTCCTCCAGCACCCGCCGCCCGGTCATCAGCGCGGCGACACCACCCCGGCCCCCGTCGCGGTCCACCGGGATCATGCCGACGCCCGTGAAGAACCAGGCCATCAGCCGGCCCTTGAGGCCCTTGCCGGTCACGTACTCGTCCTTGCCGATGAAGACGACCTGACGGTCGCAGACCAGCGGCAGGATCATCGAGTCGATGAACGTCAGGTGGTTGCCGGCGAGGATGACCGGGCCACTGCCGGGAATGTGCTCCGCACCCTCCACCTGTGGGCGGAACATCAGGCGCATGATCGGACCGAGCACTGCCTTGATGAGCGCGAAGCGGGACAACGGACCCTCCGGTGTCAAGGGGTTCTGTATGAGTCTGTGCAGGTGAGGACGATACTCGTGGCCCCGGGCATCGCGCACATCGGGCACGGCGACTTCACCGAGGTCTTACGCACTGTTGACGCGTGTTTACCTGCGGTGGCGTGTCGCCGACGACATGTCACACGGTCGACACGATGTGACGCACATCGCCCGGGAGCACACCGGGCGCGTTCCCAGAACGCGCGGGCCGAATCGAACGGATACGACGAACCGTCAACTCATCCTCCTCACCAGCCACTACGACATCCGACATCACCCGCGTGTTCCACCCGGGGTCTCCCGCCGGTCATGTACGCGCCCCTACGATCGCCCCGCACCGGCAAGCCGAACGGCCAGGGAGGGCGCTCATGGGAACGCAGGAGTCGAACGAAGAAACGAGCGGTACCGGACGACGGGCCCTGCTCGGCGCCGCGGTGCTCGGCGCCGGTGGCGCGGTCCTCGGCATGGCCGGAACGGCCCGGGCCGACGGCGCCCGGCACGGCGGCGGGGGAGTGCGCAGCCTGCCCAGGCCGACGATCATCGGCCACCGCGGTGCCAGCGGCTACCGCCCGGAGCACACCTTCGGGTCCTACCAGCTGGCTCTCGACATGGGGGCCGACATCGTCGAGGCGGGCGACCTGGTCCCGACCAGGGACGGCCACCTGGTCTGCCGTCACGAGCCGGAGATCGGCGGCACCACGGACGTCGCCGACCACCCCGAGTTCGCCGGTCGCAAGAAGACCAAGCTGCTCGACGGTGTCTCCACCACCGGCTGGTTCACCGAGGACTTCACGCTCGCCGAGCTGAAGACGCTGCGCGCGGTCGAGCGCATCCCGGCCAACCGCCCGCACAACACCCTCTACAACGGCCGCTGGGAGATCCCCACCTTCGAGGAGGTCCTCAGGTGGCAGGACGAGCAGACCCGCAAGCGCGGCAAGCAGGTGTGGATCTACCCCGAGCTCAAGCACCCCACCTACTTCCGCAAGCAGGGCCTGCCGCTGGAGGAGCGCGTGGCCAAGCTGCTGCACAAGCACCGCAAGGACCGGCGCACCTCCCCGGTCATCCTCCAGTCCTTCGAGCCGACCAGCGTCCAGCGCCTGCACAGGCTCGTCGACAACCCGCTGGTCGTCCTGCTGTCCTCGGCGGACTCGCGCCCCTGGGACTTCGTCGAGACCGGCGACCCGCGCACGGTCGCCGACTTGATCAAGCCGGCCGGCCTCAGAGAGATCGCCTCCTACGCGCAGGGCATCGGCCCCACCCTGGACCTGGTCGTCCCGCGTGACGCCCAGGGCCGTCTGACCCGTCCCACCACGCTGGTCTCCGACGCGCACAAGGTGGGCCTGCTCCTGCACCCGTACACCCTGCGCAACGAGAACCCCTTCCTGCCCGCGGACTTCCGCAAGGGCACGGAGGCGGACGCCTACGGGGACGTCTTCGGCGCGTACCGGACGTACTTCGCGACCGGCATCGACGGCGTCTTCACCGACCAGCCCGACACGGGTCTGCTGGCCCGCGCCGACTTCCGCGGCTGAGGTCGTCAACACCGCACCTCACACCCCCCGGTCGAGTGAGCTTCGGCCGCCCGGGCAACCCATCGCCCGAGCGGCCGCGTCGCTCCGCATATGACGCACGACCTGGTCACCGCCCTGCGCCCGCTGCTCACCGCCGAGGCTTCCGCGGAGGCATATTCCGCCGGAACCGAGCCGGGCGACCTGGAGCAGGCGGTCTGGCTCCGCCTGCTGGAGCGCCTCGACACCGAGGGCCCGCCGCTCGACCCCGAGGAGTGGCTCCGCAGGGCCGTCCGCTCCGAGGCGCGCCGCACCCGCCGTACGAGCCGCCTCGAACGGCCGTACGCCGTTGAACCGGTCGACGACGGCGGTCATGACCCCGAACAGCTCGCCCTCGACGCCGCCCGTGGCCGGGCCCTGCGCGAGGCGGTGCGCCGCCTCCCCGGCCGCTGCCCCCGGCTCATCGAGGCCCTGCTCTCCCCGAAGGACCTGACCTACCGGGAAATCGCAGGGGAGTTGGGTATGTCACAGGGGAGTCTTGGACCGGAACGTTCCAGATGCCTGGGATGTCTGCGGAGATTGCTCACACCGGAGGTTGCGGCCCGCTGAGGACGGGGATAGGAGTGAGGGACCACCGGTGATCAGATGAGCGGGAGGCGTGCGCACATGGGCATGAGCGTGACCATCTCTACGGCGACCGAGCAGGACGCGGAGCAGATCTTCAGGCTGCAGTACCTGTGCTTCCAGACGGAGGCCGCGCTGTACGGGAACTACCGCATCGACCCGCTCGTCCAAACCCTCGACTCGGTCCGCGAGGAAGTCGCCCGCGACTGCGTCTTCGTGGCCCGGCTCGGAGACGAGGTCGTCGGCTCGGTCCGCGGGTCGGTCACCGAGGACGGCGCCGCCGCGATCGGCAAGCTCTGCGTCCACCCCCGCCTCCAGGGCCACGGCATCGGAGCCCGCCTGCTGCGCGCGGCCGAAGCGGCCCTCACCGACCGGCACGGCGCCACCCGCTTCCGCCTCCACACCGGCCACCGCAGCGAGGGCAACCTCCGCCTCTACCGCAAGGTCGGCTACGAGACGGTGGGCACGTCCCAGGGCTCCGACGGCGTACCGATGATCATCCTGGAGAAGCCGGCCGGCACCTACGCGGCGACGGCGTGATGTTCGGCCCTCTTTAGGGGCGCGGGGAACTGCGCAACGAGCCACGGACGGCCCGCGGCCGCCTGACGAACCTCAGGCGGCATCCCCATGGCGCGCACGCGAAGCCCGCAGCCAGTAGATGGCGGACACCGGCAAGATCACCGGAATGAAGAGATACCCCATCCCGAAGTCCGACCACACGGTCGCGTCCGGGAAGGCGGACGGCTCGACCAGGGTCCAGGTCCCCACCGTCAGCACCCCCGCCAACTCGGCGACGCAGCACGCCAGTGCGGCCTTGCGTGCCGTCTCTCCGCCCCGCACCAGCGAGTACGTGATGAACCCGTACACGACACCGGCCACCGCCGACAGCGAGTAGGCGAGCGGAGCCCGGTCGAACTCCGTGGCGATCTGATAGGCGGACCGGGACACCGCCCCCACGACCATCACGCCGTACAGCCACACCAGCAGCGTGCCCGGCCCGCTGATCAGCCGCCGCCGGCCCACCTCAGCCTCCCCAGATGTCATAGAGACGCACCTCCAGCACCGCCAGCACCACGCCGCCCGCGGCGACCGTCACCGAGCCCCACCGGGTCCGCTCGGCCAGCGACATGAACCCCGCCGCCGGGACGCACGCGAACGCCCCCAGCAGATACGCCACGAAGATCGTCGTGCCCTGCTCCGGCTTCTCGCCCCGCGCCAGCAGCACGATCCCCACCACCAGCTGGATCAGCGACAGCAGCGTGACCACGGCCATCCCGATGAAGTGCCAGTCCTTCGTGGGCTGGTCACGGTAGGCCGCCCAGCCGCACCAGGCGGCCAGCAGCAGCGCGGCGACGCCGGTCACCAGCGTCAGGACATCAAGCATGCTGCGACCTTATTACGGCCGAAAAGGCCCGATGCCCGCGGCCCCGGCCCGCACCGTAGGGTCGAGGGCATGACGATCCACGCCCAGGCCCTGCTCTTCGACAACGACGGAACCCTCGTCTCCTCCCTCGCCTCGGTGGACCGCTGCTGGACGCGGTGGGCCGGGGAGTACGGGATCACGGCCGAGGAGTTCGCGCGCGTGGAGCTGCACGGCCGGCCGGCCGCCGAGATAGCCGCCGACCTGCTGCCCGCCGAGGTCGTGCCGCAGGCCGTCGCGCGGATCGAGGACCTGGAGGTGGACGACGTCCCCAACGGCGGGGTGCACCTGCTGCCGGGTACCCGGGCCCTCCTCGACGCCCTGCCCGCCGACCGCTGGGCCGTCGTCACCTCCGCGACCCGGCGCCTTGCCGAGGCCCGGCTCGACGCGGTGGGCATCCTGCCCAAGACGCTGGTCGCCGCCGACGACATCACCCGCGGCAAGCCCGACCCCGAGCCCTACCTGCTGGCCGCCCGCGCGCTCGGCGTCGACCCGGCGCACTGCGTGGTCTTCGAGGACGCCCCCGCGGGCCTCACGGCCGGCCGCGCCGCCGGCATGACCACCGTGGCGTTGACCACAACCCACCAGGCCCACGAACTCCACGCCGACCTGGTCGTCGAGAACCTGTCGGCCCTGTCCGTACTGGTCACCGAGCGGGGCGTGGAGATCTCCCCGCGCGGCTGAAACGCACCGGCCCTGTCCACGACTGTCCAGCATCCGGACAAGGCGGGGCGGGTCAGGACCGTACGCATGTTTTACTGACGGCATGACCACGACGAGCGACCGCATCCCCGCGACCGAGGCGACCATGACGCCCGGTGCTCGTTGTATGTGTCGAATGTGCGCCTTCTAGAGGGCCCCCGCACCACCCCCTGAGCTCGCGCCCCGAAGCGAGACGCGGCCCGTCCGCACGCCCTGAGCGCTGCGCGACCGTCGCCGCCCCGCGCACATGTTCTCCCCGGTCGCACTCCCCAGCGAGAACCGTGTCGCGTCTTCGACCGAATGCACCTGTGCCCGGGCACACCCACGCCCGCGCACTCGACAGTGACGGAATCCCAGTGATCACCACCTCGGGCCTGACCAAGGTCTACCGTGCACGCGGCCGCGAGGTCACCGCCCTGGACGGCGTCGACCTGCACGTCCGCGAAGGCGAGGTGTACGGCGTCATCGGCCAGTCCGGCGCCGGCAAGTCCTCGCTCATCCGCTGCGTCAACCTGCTGGAACGCCCCACCTCCGGCACCGTGACCGTCGACGGGCAGGACCTCACCGCCCTGGCCGGCCGCGGCCCGCGCGCCGGAAGGGAGCTGCGCCGGGCGCGCAGCCGGATCGGCATGGTCTTCCAGCACTTCAACCTGCTGTCCTCGCGCACCGTCCAGGACAACGTCGAACTGCCCCTGGAGATCCTCGGCACCTCCGGGCAGGAGCGCTCCCGCAAGGCGCTGGAGCTTCTCGACCTGGTCGGCCTCGCCGACAAGGCGAAGTCCTACCCCGCGCAGCTCTCCGGTGGCCAGAAGCAGCGTGTCGGCATCGCCCGCGCCCTCGCCGGCGACCCCAAGGTGCTGCTGTCCGACGAGGCCACCAGCGCCCTCGACCCGGAGACCACCCGCTCGATCCTGGCGCTGCTGCGCGACCTCAACCGCCAGCTCGGCCTGACCGTCCTGCTCATCACCCACGAGATGGACGTCGTGAAGTCGGTCTGCGACTCGGCCGCGCTGATGGAGAACGGGCGCATCGTCGAGTCCGGCACGGTCGGCGAGCTCCTCGCGACCCCCGGCTCCGAACTGGCCGCCGCCCTGTTCCCGCTCGGCGGTGAGGCCTCCGGCGAGGACCGCACGGTCGTCGACGTCACCTTCCAGGGCGAGAGCGCCACCCAGCCCGTCATCTCGCAGCTCGCCCGCACCTACAACATCGACATATCGATCCTCGGCGCCGCCATCGACACCGTCGGCGGCCTCCAGGTCGGCCGGATGCGCATCGAACTGCCCGGCCGCTACGAGGACAACGTCGTGCCGATCGGCTTCCTGCGCGAACAGGGCCTCCAGATCGACGTCCTGGGCCACGAGTCCGTACTGGTGAAGGAGAGTGCCAAGTGACCTGGTCCGAGATGCAGCCCCTGCTGGAGCAGGCGTGTTGGGACACGCTCTACATGGTCGGCTGGTCCACGCTCATCGCTGTCGCCGGCGGACTGCCGCTCGGCATCCTGCTGGTCCTGACCGACCGCGGCGGCCTGTTGCAGAACCTCGCCGCCGGCAAGGTCATCGGGCAGGTCGTGAACATCGCCCGCTCCCTGCCGTTCATCATCCTGATGGTCGCGCTGATGGGCTTCACCCGCTCGATCACCGGCACCACCATCGGCCGCGAGGCCGCCATCGTGCCGCTCGCCGTCGGTGCCATCCCGTTCTTCGCGCGGCTGGTCGAGACGGCCGTCCGCGAAGTGGACCACGGGCTCGTCGAGGCCGTGCAGTCCATGGGCGGCAACACCTGGACCATCGTCCGCAAGGTCCTCGTCCCCGAGTCCCTGCCGTCGCTGATCTCCAGCACCACCACCACGATCGTCGCCCTCATCGGCTACTCCGCCATGGCGGGCACCGTCGGCGCCGGCGGCCTCGGAGACATCGCCATCCGCTACGGCTACCAGCGCTTCGAGACCCAGCTGATGTGGATCACCGTCGCGATCCTCGCCGTCGTCATCTCGGTCATCCAGTTCGCCGGCGACTACGCGGCCCGCTCCCTGCACCGACGCGGCGCCCACTCGGGCCCCGCCCCCAAACTGCGGCTCCTCAAAGCCGCCTCCTGAACCCCCCGTACACCCATCACGGGGTCGCACCACTCACAGGTCATAAGGAAAGGCACTTTTCGTGCGTAACACCGCCAAGATCACCACCGCCGTCATCGCCGCCGGAGCCCTCACCCTCGGGCTCACCGCCTGCGGCGCGGACAGCTCGGACACCGACGGGCCCCTGATCGTCGCCGCCAGCCCCGTCCCGCACGCCGAGATCCTGAACTACGTCAAGGACAACCTCGCCAAGAAGGAAGGCCTCGACCTCCAGGTCAAGGAGTTCACCGACTACGTCACGCCGAACACGGCGACGCAGGACGGCTCCGTCGGCGCCAACTACTTCCAGAACAAGCCGTACCTCGACGACTTCAACAAGAAGAACGGCACCGACATCGTGCCCGTCGTCACGGTCCACCTGGAGCCGCTCGGCCTCTACTCCCACAAGGTCAAGAAGGCCGACGACCTGAAGAGCGGTGCGACCGTCGCCATCCCCAACGACACGGTCAACGAGGCCCGCTCCCTCAAGCTCCTCGCCGCCCACGGGCTCATCACCCTCAAGGCGGGCGTCGGCAACGAGGCGACCCCCTCGGACATCACCGAGAACCCCAAGAAGCTCACGTTCAAGGAGCTGGAGGCGGCCCAGACCCCGCGCTCCCTCGACGACGTGGACGCCGCCGTGGTCAACGGCAACTACGCGATCGAGTCCGACCTCAAGCCGTCCGAGGACGCCCTCGTGCTGGAGTCCCCGAAGAACAACCCCTACGGCAACTTCCTCGCCGTGAAGAAGGGCAACGAGGACGACCCGCGCGTGAAGAAGCTCGCCAAGCTCCTCACCTCGCCCGAGGTCAAGAAGTTCATCCAGGACAAGTACGCCGGCTCGGTGCTCGCCTCCTTCTGAGCCCCCGTCCGGCACCCGCGCACAGGGCCCTTCCCCCGCCCGCCGGGGGAAGGGCCCCGTGATGCGGACTAGTGCTTTCATGCTGCATGCTGGGCAGTTCAGCATGCCCTGAAGGTTCACCGAAGGTTACGGAGCGGCGCATGACGAGCACCTTCCCCAACATCTCCATCAGCACGGAGCGGTTGGTGCTGCGTCCCCTCGACGAAGACGACGTCGCCGCACTGGCCGCGATGATGAACGACGAACAGGTCGCGGCCTGGACCTCCGTCCCGCAGCCCTTCACGGAGCGCGGCGCGCGCACCTGGATCACCGAGTACGCCCCCGCGCAGCGCACCGAAGGACACGGAATCGACTTCGCCGTCACCGAGTTCCTCACCCAGCGCCTGGTCGGCGTCATCCAGCTCGGCAGGACCAACTGGCACGTACGCTCCACCGAGCTGTCGTACATCATCGCCCCCTGGGCCCGCGGCGAGGGCTACGCCTCCGAGGCCGCCCTGGCCACCGCCCAGTGGCTCTTCGGTGACCAGAAGTTCGAGCGCATCGAGCTGCGCACGGCGGCCGACAACACCGCCTCCCAGCAGGTCGCCCAGAAGATCGGCTGTATCAGCGAGGGCGTGCTGCGCAACGCCTGTATAGCCAGGGCCCGTGCCGAGGACGGCACATGGACCGACGTACGCACCGACTTCATCGTCTGGAGCCTGCTCCCCGAGGACCTGGAAGGCGTCGGCGAGCAGCTCCGCGACGGCTTCACGTCCTTCGGTGACTGGAACTGACCGGAACCGACCGGAGGACGACGGCGACGACCACACCGGCGCCCCCTCCGACATCTCCACCGGGTACCCTCACGGAGCCCGCCCCGGGGCGGATCCCCGCAACGACACGCACGACCTGCGAAAACCCTGGAGACTGACGACGATGGCCGACCGGGTCACGGTGATCGGCTGGGACGGTTCGCCGCTGACCGCCACGGCGAGCGCCGCCCTGGGCGCCGCCACACTGGTGGCGGGCGCCGCCCACCACCTGGCGCTCCCCGAAGTGCCGGCCGGTGCCGAACGCATCCGCCTCGGCAGTGTCGCCCTAGCCGCCCGCCGTATCGCCGCGCACCGCGGCACGGCCGTCGTGCTCGCCGACGGCGACCCCGGTTTCTTCGGCGTCGTACGCGCCCTGCGTGCCCCCGAGTTCGGCCTCGAGGTCGAGGTCGTGCCCGCCGTCTCCTCCGTCGCCGCCGCCTTCGCCCGCGCGGGCATGCCCTGGGACGACGCACAGGTGGTCGTCGCCCACCCCCGCACCCTGCGCCGTGCCGTGAACGTCTGCCGCGCCCATCCCAAGGTGGCGGTGCTCACCTCACCCGGTGCCGGACCCGCCGAACTCGGCCTGCT
This sequence comes from Streptomyces sp. NPDC050674, assembly GCF_040654575.1. Taxonomy (NCBI): domain Bacteria; kingdom Bacillati; phylum Actinomycetota; class Actinomycetes; order Kitasatosporales; family Streptomycetaceae; genus Streptomyces; species Streptomyces sp. NPDC050674. The sequence goes on along the minus strand of NZ_JBFAIG010000012.1, from coordinate 19,305 downwards.
CCTCGAAGGAGTCCACCGCTCCTTCGTCATCTGCGAGGAACTCGGCACCGCCCGCGAGCGCGTCTCCGTCGTCACCTCCGACAAGGCCGCCGACCACACCTGGCGCGATCCCAACGTCGTCATCGTCCTCGGCGGCCCGGCCGGGCCCGGCACCGCGGGGGAGGCGGGCGGCTGGATCTCCGGCCGCGACCCGTCCGCCGGACCGCGCGGCTGGACCCTGCCCGCCGACGCCTACGGCACGGACTTCGGCGAGGGCGAGACCCCGCTGCTGCGCGCCTCCCAACTCGCCCGCCTCGGGCCCCGCGTCGGCGACCTCGTGTGGGACATCGGCTGCGGCAGCGGCGCCTTCGCCGTCGAGGCCGCCCGTGCCGGCGCCGCCGTCCTCGCCGTCGACAGCGACCGGGACGCCTGCGCCCGCACCGACGCCGCCGCGCGCCGCCTCGGCGTCCAGCTCCAGATCGTGCACGGCACCGCCCCGCACGTCCTGGAGAACCTCCCCGAACCCGACGTCGTCCGCGTCGGCGGCGGGGGAGCGGCCGTCGTCTCGGCGGTCGCCGACCGCCGCCCGCAGCGCATCGTCACGCACGCCGCCACCCGCGACGCCGCCGAACTCATCGGCCGCGACCTGACCGAGCACGGCTACGGCGTCGAGTGCGCCCTGCTGCAATCCGTCGAACTCGACACCAGGGCCTGGACGGAGAAGGAGCGGAGCGTCGCGTTCCTGCTCAGCGGCGTGCTGCCGCGACGCGGTGCCTGACCCCGCCGCCGTCCCCGTGATCGGGTTTTCGTACCGCGCGCGGTAGGCTGGCCGATCGCTGCACCGCACAAGGACGCCCGGCGCTTCGTCGGGCAATGTCCGGAAAACCCGCCCGTTTTGGGGTGTGTGTGGTACGGCAGAACCGGAGGACGCGCAACGTGGCGCAGTCCACAGCGGAACCGGCGTGGATCAAGCTGCCGTGGGGGTGGTTCGACCGCGACAATGCCAGTGAATGGCTTTGTCGCCTTTTCCGGGCGGACCGTTCGTGCCGCTGGGGACGCACGCTCGTTCTTCACTGCGGGGCGGTCGGTGCGCCGTTCCGGGCGAGCTGGTCGTAGGAGCACTAACCGATGGGCGAGGGGTACGCATGACCGACACCGGCCAGGTCCCGGGCGAGGGACTGCCGGAGAGCGCAGGCATGGTGGAGCAGCCGGGCGCCCCCGCGCACGGTGCGTACACCTACCTCTCCGAGACCACCACCGAGACCGAGGACGAAGACCTGCTGTTGCCGGGCGCCCAGGGCGCCTGGGGCAACGAGGTCCCCCCGCCCGCGCCGGAGCCGGTCGTGGAGACCGTGCACCAGCCGGGCCCGCACGAGATCTCCGGCCGCGACAGCGGCTCGGTCGACCTCGGCGGCGTCCGCCTGCCCGACCCGCCGCCGATCCCGCCCATCACCCCGCGCCGGCCCCTGCACCTCGGCCCGCCGCTGCCCGACAGCTCCACCAGCCCGGTCCGCTCCCTCGCCGACCGCGGCCCCGCCGACGCGCCCGTACGGCAGCCGGCACCGTCGCCGGCGGGTCCCGAGTACCTCGACGGCCCCCGCGCGCCCGAGACGCCCTCGGCCCCCGCCGCGCCCTGGGGCGCGCAGGTCACCCACCCGGCTCCGGTGAGCGCCGGGGCGGCACCTGCGGAAACGGTTGTTCCGGCGACGGAACCGATGGGCACGGCCCAGGCGGTCCCGACCCACACGACGACCCACACGGCCCCGCCCGTAGCGGCCGGTGAAGACCCGGCCACTGCCCAGCACCAGACGCCCGCCGAGGCCGGTCAGGCCGCCCCCGCGGCGGTCGCCGCCGACGCCGGGGCGATGGACGCGGACCCGGCACGGAACCAGGCCGACGCCACAGCGGAGCAGGCCGTCCCGGCTGACGCCGGTGGCGGGGCGGCGCAGGGTGCGGCCGCCGCTGCCCCGGAAGCCGCACTGCCGCCGGCCGTGGCGGACGCGGGCCATGACGCCGGGGTGCCGGGGCCGGACTCCGCGGGCGAACAGGCGGCGGTTGCGGATGCAGCCGAGCAGACCGTGGCTTCGGCTCCTGCCCCCGAGAACGGCCAGACTCCCGCGGCGGTTCCCTTCCCGAAGGCCGCGTCAGGCCCGGAGCACGCCGCCGTCACCTCACCGGAGACCGTCGGCACGGAGACTGCGGCGCAGGCGCCGGACGGGGCGGCCGAGGCGGTGGCCCCGGAGGCGGTCGCCCAGGTACCGGCCGCCGGCGCCGCGCCCGAGGCCGCCGCGCCGCATGCCGAGACGGCGACTCCTGAGGCGGTCGCCCAGACGCCGGCCGCCGACGTCGCCCCCGAGGCCGCCGCGCCGCTTCCTGACGCGGTGGTGCCTGAGGCGGTGGCGCAGGCGCCCATCGCGAACGGTGAGACCGAGGTCGCGGCACCTGCTGCGGACGCTGCCGCAGCTCCGCAGGCCGCCGCGCCGCTGCCTGACATGGTGGCGCCTGACGCGGTGGTGCCTGACGCAGTGGCGCAGATGCCGACGGCGAGTGCCGAACCCGCGGCTGCGGCACCCGCTGCGGACGTGACCGCAGCCCCGCAGGCCGCCGCGCCGCTTCCCGACCTGGCGACCCCCGAGGCGGCGGCGCAGGCGCCCACTCCGAGTGCTGGTCCCGAGGCTGCGGCACCGGCTGCCGAGGCGACCGCCCCGCAGGCCGCCGCGCCGCTTCCTGACATGGTGACCCCCGAGGCGGCGGCGCAGGCGCCGACGCCGGGTGCCGAACCCGAGGCTGCGGCACCGGCTGCGGACGCGACCGCAGCCCCGCAGGCTGCCGCACCGCTTCCGGAGGCGCCCGCCCCCGAGGCGGCGCCGCAGGTACCCGCCCCGGGTGTCGAGCCCGAGGCTCCCGCCGCAGTCGTGCCCACGAGCGCCCCCGAGGCCGTTGCCCACGTACCGGCAGCGGGTGTTGATCCCGAGGCCGCCGCACCGGGCGAAGACGCGAGCGCCCCCGAGGCCGCCGCACCGGCCGTTGTCGCGAACGCCCCCGAGGCCGCCGCACCGGCCGTTGCCGTGAACACCCCCGAGGCCGTTGCGCAGCCCCTGGACGTGGCCGCCCCCGAGCCCCCCGCACCGGCCCCTGAGGCCACTGCCCCCCAGATCCCCGCACCGGAGCACGTCGCCGCCCAAGAGGCCGCCCCCGAGCCCCCGGTCGCCCCTGCCGCGCCGCAGCCCGAGGCGACGGACCCCCAGGCGACGGACCCTCAGCCCGCCGCGCTCACCCCTGAAACGCCCGGCCAGGACGCCACCGCCGCCCCGGCCCCGGACGCCCCGGCCGCCGCCACCGCACTCCCCGGAACCGCCGTACCGGCCGAGGCCCCGCACCCAGCCGCCGCCCAGGACGCGCCCGCCCCGGCCCAGCCCTCCGCGGCAGCGGCACCCGAAGAGGCCCCGGCCCCCCTGGCCGCCCCCGACGCCGACGCGGTCCCGGCCGACGCCCCCGACGCCGTCACGGTCACTCCCGCCGCCGAGCCCGCGACCCCGGCACCCGCCGAGGACGTCACCGTCGTACTCCCGGCCCCCGTCGCGGCCCCGGTCGCGGACGAGTCGGCCGGGCAGCCCGTGCAAGGCCCGCAGCAGTCACTGCCGGCACCGTCCGAGACGCTGGAGCCGTCCGCACCCATGACCACCGTCCCGGCACCACGCGACGGCGACGCCGAACTCGCCCAGAACGCCGACGACCTGGACACCCGGGCCGCCGAACAGGAAGACCTGGCCGACCAGGAACGCCGAGAAGAGAGCGCGGTCGCAGTGGCAGAAGCCCGACGGTCCACCGGCCCCGCCGCCCCCGGTTACGACCCCGCCGAACGCGAGGCCGTCCTGAAGGTGATGCGCGAACGCCGCGACATCCGCAACGGCTTCCGCAGCGACCCGATCCCGCACGAGGTGCTGCTCCGTGTCCTGGAGGCCGCCCACCACGCGCCCTCCGTCGGCCACTCGCAGCCGTGGGACTTCGTCGTCATCCGCTCCGCCGACACCCGGCGCGCGATGCACGAACTGGCCATGCGCCAGCGCGACGCCTACGCGAAGTCCCTCCCCAAGGGCCGGGCGAAGCAGTTCAAGGAACTGAAGATCGAGGCCATCCTCGACACGCCGGTGAACATCGTCGTCACCGCCGACCCGACCCGGGGCGGCCGCCACACCCTGGGCCGCCACACCCAGCCCCAGATGGCCCCGTACTCGGCCGCCCTGGCCGTGGAGAACCTCTGGCTCGCCGCCCGTGCCGAAGGCCTCGGCGTGGGCTGGGTCAGCTTCTTCGACGAGCGTGAGATGGTCCGCGCCCTCGGCCTGCCCGAGCACCTTGAGATCATCGCCTACCTGTGCGTCGGCTACGTCGACGAGTTCCCGGACGAGCCCGAGCTGTTGCAGGCCGGCTGGTCCAAGCGCCGCCCGCTGTCCTGGGTCGTGCACGAAGAGACATACGGCCGCCGTGCCCTGCCCGGAGAGGAACCCCACGACCTGCTCGCCGAGACCGTCGCGCAGATCCGCCCGCTGGACGCCAAGGCGCTCGGCGAGGCGTGGGAGCGCCAGAAGCGTATGACCAAGCCGGCCGGTGCGCTGGGCATGCTGGAGATCATCTCCGCCCAGCTGTCCGGTCTGTCCCGCCAGTGCCCGCCGCCCATCCCGGAGCCCGCCGCGGTCGCCGTCTTCGCGGGCGACCACGGTGTGCACGCGCAGGGCGTCACCCCTTGGCCGCAGGAGGTGACGGCCCAGATGGTGGCCAACTTCCTCGGCGGGGGCGCGGTCTGCAACGCCTTCGCGACCCAGGTGGGCGCCGAGGTCTGCATCGTGGACGTGGGTGTCGCCGCCGACCTCCCGGCCACCCCGGGTCTGCTGCCCCGCAAGATCCGCGGCGGCACGTCCGACATGACGACCGGCCCGGCGATGACCCGCGAGGAGGCCAGGCAGGCCATCGAGGTCGGCATCGAGACCGCCCGCGACCTGGTCGCCGCCGGCAACAAGGCCCTGCTCACCGGTGAGATGGGCATCGGCAACACGACCGCGTCTGCCGCGCTGATCTCCGTCTTCACGGGTGCGGACCCGGCCGAGGTCACGGGCCGGGGGACCGGCATCAACGACGAGACCCTCGCCCGCAAGACGGAGGTCGTCCGCCGCGCCCTCGAACTCCACCAGCCGGACCCGGCCGACCCGGTCGGCGTGCTCGCCGCGATCGGCGGCTTCGAACACGCCGCGATCGTCGGCCTGCTCCTCGGCGGCGCCTCCCTGCGTACGCCGGTGATCCTGGACGGCGTCAGCGCCGGGGCCGCCGCCCTGGTCGCCCGCGCGATCGCCCCGGAGGTCCTGGCGGCGTGCATCGCGGGTCACCGCAGCGCCGAGCCCGGCCATGTCGCCGCCCTCAACAAGCTGGGCCTGCGCCCCCTGGTCGACCTCGACCTCCGCCTCGGCGAGGGCACCGGCGCCCTGCTCGCCCTCCCGCTGGTCCAGAGCACCGCCCGGGCCATGCACGAGGTGGCGACGTTCGACTCCGCAGGAGTGACGGAGAAGTAGGCCCGCTGCCGCCGACGTGGCTCCGTGACCGGGCGTTCCGCCGACCGGGACGCCCGCCCACGGACCACCCGCCGACGGGCGACCGGGTGCCCAGCCACCGGACCGCCCGAGCCGCTCTCCCGCCCGCCCATTAAAATCCGCACGTCAGGGCACTGAACACCGCCGCAACAGGAGCCGCACCCCATGGCCGAACACCCCGCCTACCCCGTAGGCCTCCGCCTCACCGGCCGCCGCGTGGTCGTCCTCGGCGGCGGCCAGGTCGCCCAGCGCCGCCTGCCGGCACTGATCGCGGCCGGCGCGGACGTCCTCCTCGTGTCGCCCGAGGCCACTCCGTCCGTCGAGGCCATGGCGGACGCCGGCGAGATCACCTGGCAGCGGCGCTCCTACCAGGAGGGCGACCTCGCCGACGCCTGGTACGCCCTCATCGCCACCAGCGACCCCGAGGCCAACACCGCCGCCTCGGCCGAAGCCGAGCGGCACCGCGTCTGGTGCGTCCGCTCCGACGACGCCGACCGGGCGACGGCCTGGACCCCGGCCACTGGCCACAGCGAGGGCGTCACGGTCGCCGTCCTCACCACCGACGCCAAGGGGCGCGACCCCCGCCACACCGCCGCCATCCGCGACGCGGTGGTCGAGGGCCTGCGCGACGGCACGCTCGTCGCCCCGCACCACCGCACCCGCACCCCCGGAGTCGCCCTGGTCGGCGGCGGACCCGGCGACCCGGACCTGATCACCGTGCGCGGCCGCCGTCTGCTCGCCGAGGCCGACGTGGTCATCACCGACCACCTCGGCCCGCGCGACCTGCTCGCCGAACTCTCCCCGGGCGTCGAGGTGATCGACGCGGCGAAACTGCCCTTCGGCAGGTTCATGGCCCAGGAAGCCATCAACGACGCCCTGATCGAGCACGCGCGCCAGGGCAAGTCGGTCGTCCGGCTCAAGGGCGGCGACCCCTTCGTCTACGGCCGCGGCATGGAGGAGGTCCAGGCCCTGGCCGAGGCCGGCATCCCGTGCACGGTCGTGCCCGGCATCTCCAGCTCCATCTCGGTCCCGGGCGCCGCCGGCATCCCGGTCACGCACCGGGGCATCGCCCATGAGTTCACCGTGGTCAGCGGCCACATCGCCCCCGACGACGAGCGCTCCCTGGTCGACTGGCCGTCCCTGGCCAAGCTGACCGGCACGCTCGTGATCCTCATGGGCGTCAGCACCATCGGCAAGGTCGCCGAGACGCTCATCGCCCACGGCAAGTCCCCGGACGCCCCCGTCGCCCTGGTCCAGGAAGGCACGACGGCCGGCCAGCGCCGTGTCGACGCCACGCTCGCGACGGTGGCCGAGACGGTGCGGACCGAGGACGTGAAGCCCCCGGCCGTGATCGTCATCGGCGACGTCGTGAAGGTCGGCCCCAAGACCCCCGCATCCCGAAAGTAACCCCGGGTAACACAACCCGTACCGAGCCGTTGGCACCGCACCCAGGACAAGGCAGTATCACCCTGTGGCCGATCTCATCACCGTCGAGGACCCCGACGACCCGCGTCTGCGCGACTACACCGGCCTGACCGACGTGGAGCTGCGCCGCAAGCGCGAACCCGCCGAGGGCCTGTTCATCGCCGAGGGCGAGAAGGTCATCCGCAGGGCCAAGGAAGCCGGCTACGAGATGCGGTCCATGCTGCTGTCGGCCAAGTGGGTCGACGTCATGCGCGACGTCATCGACGAACTCCCGGCCCCGGTCTACGCCGTCAGCCCGGAGCTCGCCGAGCAGGTCACCGGCTACCACGTGCACCGCGGGGCGCTCGCCTCCATGCAGCGCAAGCCCCTGCCCACGGCCGCCGACCTCCTCCGCACCGCCCGCCGCGTCGTCATCATGGAGTCGGTCAACGACCACACCAACATCGGCGCCATCTTCCGCTCGGCCGCCGCCCTCGGCATGGACGCCGTCCTGCTCTCCCCGGACTGCGCCGACCCTCTCTACCGCCGCAGCGTGAAGGTCTCCATGGGCGCGGTCTTCTCCGTCCCGTACGCCCGGCTGGACACCTGGCCCAAGGGCCTGGAGTCGGTCCGCGAGGCGGGCTTCACGCTCCTCGCCCTCACCCCCCACGAGAAGGCCCGGTCCCTCGACGAGGCCGCGCCGCACACCATGGACCGCGTGGCGCTCATGCTCGGCGCCGAGGGTGACGGCCTGTCCACCCAGGCCCTGGTCGCGGCCGACGAGTGGGTCCGCATCCCCATGTCCCACGGCGTCGACTCCCTCAACGTGGGCGCGGCGGCGGCCGTGGCCTTCTACGCCGTGGCCACCGGCCGGCCTCAGGTCTAGGACGCGTCCATGGCGCAGCGCGAGGCCGTCGTCGCCGTCCTCCTGCGCGGCGACCGTCTCCTCGCCGTGCGGCGCGGACCGGCGGTCGTCCGCCCCGGCTACTGGCAGCCCGTCAGCGGCAAGGTGGAACCGGGGGAGACCCAGGAGCAGGCGGTCGTCCGGGAGGTGCACGAGGAGGTCGGCCTCACCGTCGTGCCGGAGGCGAAGGTCTGGGAGTCGGAGACCGACGACCACCGCTTCCGCCTCCACTGGTGGACCGCCCGCGCCGGCACCGGCGAGGTGGTCCCCGACCCGCGCGAGGTCGCCGAGACCCGCTGGGTCACCCCGCGGGAGTTCCTGGCGCTGGACCCGGTCTTCGACGGTGACCGGGAGTTCTTCGAACGGATCCTGCCGGAGCTCTGACGGCCCGCGGAACAGCGGGCCGTCGTCCCACGGCTAGAAGTCCCGCGCAGAGCCGTCCTGCCGGACTTGCTCTTGCCGGACCTGTTCCTGCCGTACGCCGCCCCCGTCGCCGCCCAGTCCCCGGGCCGGGCCCTGACAGCCCTGCACCAGGGCGATGCCGACCGCCACCAGCAGCGTCACCACGACGAAGACGAACAGCCGCTGCCGCAGCAGCCGCGGGTTGGCGGGCCGCAGTTTGGTGCCCGTGTTCCGGGACGCCGGGCGCCCGGTGCCGCTGTGCGGGGCGGGGCGACTGCCGCTGCCCGGGCGGGTACCGTTGCGCCCGGTGGGCGTCGGCCGCGACCCCGACCGCGACGGGGCGCCGCGCGAGGCGCCGGATCCGCGCACCGGAGCCCGGCCACGCCCCGCGCCACCCGTCGAACGGGGACCGCCCCCGGCCGACCGCGATCCGCCCCTGCTCGGGGGAGGCGTACCCTCCGGCGCCCCATGGCCGTCCCGGGACGGCGACCCACCCCGCGGCGGGGGAGTGCTCCGGCCCCGCTGCGCCCCGGACGCCCCCACGCCCTGCGGCCCCTGCGGACGCCGGGTCCGCTCGGGGTAGGTGTCGGCAGGGCGGTCGGACTCGGCACCGCGCGGTGCGGGCGGCCGGACACCGGCGAGGTCCTGCGACTCCCGGGCCGCGATCTCCTTGAGCCTGAGGGACAGTTGGAGCGTGCTGGGCCGCTCCTCGGGGTCCTTGGCCAGGCACGCCCGGACGAGCGGTGCCAGCGCGTCGGGCACACCGTGCAGTTGCGGCTCCTCGTGCACGACGCGGTACAGCATCACCTCGGAACTGCCGTGCCCGAAGGGCGAGTCGCCCATCGAGGCGTACGCGAGCGTGGCGCCGAGCGAGAACACGTCCGTGGCCGGTGTGACGGTGGCCCCGCGCACCTGCTCCGGCGCGAGGAAGCCGGGCGAGCCGACCGCCGTGCCGACGTGGGTGAGCGTCGAGGCGCCGGTGGCCCAGGCGATGCCGAAGTCGATGATCCGCGGCCCCTTCGGGGACAGCAGGATGTTGGACGGCTTCAGGTCCCGGTGCACCACCCCGGCCTCGTGCACCGCGACCAGGCCCTCCGAGAGGGCGGCGCCGACGGCCGCGACATCGGCGGCGCCGAGCGGCCCCTCGGCCGCGACCTTGTCGTGCAGGGAAGGGCCGGGTACGTACTGCGTGGCGAACCAGGGGCGGTCCGCGTCGAGGTCGGCCGCCACCAGCCGGGCCGTGCAGCCGCCGCGGATCCGCCGGGCCGCCGAGACCTCCCGGGCGAACCGTGAACGGAACTCCTGGTCCTCCGCCAGGTCGGGCCGGATGACCTTGAGCGCGACCCGCTGCCCCTTCTTGTCGGAGCCCAGGTAGACCACGCCCATCCCACCCGCGCCGAGCCGTCTGTGAAGCTTGAACGAGCCGACGACGCGCGGGTCCTCGCGCCTCAGGCGCATCATCGCCATGTTCATCCCCGCTGCCCGGTCCTGTGACGAGCCACAGCTTACGTTTCCACGGCCGCCCGCGCGCAGAGGCCGCGCCCTCTCAGGGTGATGGATTGTCAGTGGCGGGCGGGAGACTTGAAAGGTGGTCAGGGAGGGCGCGAGGAGGCGGACTTCATCCGGCGGGTGCTCCCAACCGCCCGTCCCCGACGGGGGATTGGTCCTGTGCAGGGTGATCGTGTGGAGATGGTCGTGGACGCCGGGAACACGACGCACACGTCAGTGGTGGTGGTGAGCGGGGCGGGCCGCAGGGTGGAGACGGCGGGGCGCCGAGGTGTCGTGGAAGTGAGCGAAGTCACCCGGCGGGGCTCCCCCCCCCCACACCGTGTGGGCAGTGGGGGAGGGGCGCTCGCACGTACCGCCGCCGCATGGCGAATCCGGTGCCGACCCTGGCGGAACAGCCGGTTCCACGGGAGGAAAGCACCGGCAAACCGGAACGATCCGGGCGTCCCGTCGGGGAAGACCCTGAGACCCGTGTCCCCGTCTCCACCCAGGGGAGTACGCCGCAGGTGGCGACTCATCCTCCGGGAGGCCCGGCAATCGGTACGAGGGCATGACGCCCTAAGCGACCCCGACGCCTAGATTTGAGGTCAAGCGGCGGGTGGCAGCACTCGTCCCCCGAGGTCAGACGCCCGCCGCTGTCAACGACAACCGATCACGGTCAGGAGAGGGGCCATGGCCCAGACGGCTCCGCGGACGCTGCTCCGCGCAGAGGGACGCAAGGTGTACGCCGCCGCGTTCCGCCGCCGCCCGGGCCGACGCCACCCGGTGGTGGCGACGCTGATGGCCCTTCCCCTGGCGGTCCTGCTCCTCCTCGTCTTCGACGGGTGGGAGACAGTGGCCACACAGGCGTCGTCCGTGGGAGAGATGCTGGGGCGCTGAGCGGCGACCCCAGGCCCGGAAGAGCGGTCCGGGCGGGGACATCCCACCCATGAAACCCCGTGGGGACGGGGGTGCGGCGGACGGCAAAAATGCCGGCGCAGCTGGGGAGCTGCGCCGGCATTGCTTTTGCCCCGCGGGCGCCGAGCACCGGAACGGTGCGGTTTCCTACGGCGGGGCCTGCGTCTGCACGTACCCTCAGCCGGTGAACTCCGCCCCCGGGCCGCTCCTGGCCGATCTCACCGCCGAGGCCCGAGCCGCCGCCCACACGCGCTCATCGGCCTGCCCCTGCGGCGCGGCCACGCTCGCCGACCGCCCCGACGGTCTGGTGGTGCGGCACGCGGACACCGTCGCGAAGGCCCACCCCCCGGGCACCGACCCGGCCGAACTCGCCGCCCGCCTCACCCTCGCCGCCCGGCACCCCGGCATTCTCCTGCCCCCGCTGCACCCCACCCCGGTCGCCCTGCACGGCCGCCCGGTGACGTTCTGGCCGTACGGCACCCCCGTGGATCCGGGCGATCCGGACGCCGCCCCCTGGGAGGCCGCCGCCGTTCTGCTCGCCCGCCTGCACCGCACCCCGGCCCCCGCGGACCTGCCCGCCATGCGCGGCCCGGTCAAGGCGGCCCGAGCCATCGCCCGGCTCCGCGAGGCCGGCCCGCATCCCGCTGCCGCCCCGGTGCTGCGCGCCTGGGCCACCCTCCCGCCCTGGTCCAGGGGCGAGGCCCCGATGCCGCACACCGGCACCCTCTGCCACGGCGACCTCCACCTCGGCCAGCTGGTACGCCACCCCGCCCCGGCGGGCCCCTGGCTGCTGATAGACGTGGACGACCTCGGCGTCGGCACACCCGCCTGGGACCTCGCCCGCCCCGCCGCCTGGTACGCCTGCGGCCTGCTCCCGCCCGATGCGTGGGACCGGTTCCTCACCGCCTACCGGCAGGCGGGCGGCCCGGCCGTCCCCGCCGAGGGTGATCCCTGGCCCGCTCTGGACGTCGCGGCCCGTGCCCTCACCGCGCAGACCGCGGCCCGGGCCGTGGCCAAGGCGGCCGCGGCCGGCCGGGCACTGGACGAGGTGGAACAGTCGGTCGTGGACGCCTGTGACCGAATGGCCGCCGTCCCGCCGCAGTCGGCGCAGGACCACGCGAAGTAGGGTGCAACCGATCACAGCGGGACAGAGTCTGTCCTGGCGAGAGGTGAAGCAGGACCGACCGGCGAGGAGTTGAACGACCATGCAGTGTCCGAAGTGCCGTGCGCCGATGCACACGTACAACCGCAACGGTGTCCAGATCGAGCAGTGCAGCGGCTGCCGAGGGATCTTTCTCGACTACGGCGAGCTGGAATCGCTGACCCGTCTGGAGGCCCAGTGGTCCCAGCCGGCTCCGCCACCCCCGCCCGCCCCGCAGGCCTACCCGGCCCCACCGGCTCCCGCCTGGGGCGCCCCGCACGGCGGCCACGGCCACCACGGTCACCACCGACACAAGAGCTTCGGCCACATGCTGTTCTCTTCGTGACGTGAGGTCGTGACATCACCGGAGCCCCCGGCCGAGAACGGCCGGGGGCTCCGGTGTGATGTGGACGATACTGGGATTGAACCAGTGACCTCTTCCGTGTCAGGGAAGCGCTCTCCCGCTGAGCTAATCGTCCTCGGGACCATGACCACGATCAGCGACGGGTCATGGGCACTGCGTGCGCGATACTGGGATTGAACCAGTGACCTCTTCCGTGTCAGGGAAGCGCTCTCCCGCTGAGCTAATCGCGCGGGGCGGATCTCGAAGATCCAGTGGACGATACTGGGATTGAACCAGTGACCTCTTCCGTGTCAGGGAAGCGCTCTCCCGCTGAGCTAATCGTCCTTGGAGGTGGAGACGGGATTTGAACCCGTGTAGACGGCTTTGCAGGCCGTTGCCTCGCCTCTCGGCCACTCCACCAGGAGTGCGGGGGACCGGGATCCCCCTCTTCCTTCGAGCGGACGACGAGGTTCGAACTCGCGACCTCAACCTTGGCAAGGTTGCGCTCTACCAACTGAGCTACGTCCGCCTGTCGGTTCGGTCCGCTCTCGCGGCCCGGCGACGTGTTGAACTCTAGCGGATTCCGGGGCCAGTACAAAAACGCGTTTGTGCAGCGTGCTGCGCTTCCCCTGCTCAGCGACGTCACAGGGCCGCCCGGGGAGACATCCCCCGGTCACCCGCGGGACACCCGCCTAGACTCGACTGCGTGCTCGACCTCCCTCCTCTGGCCCGCTTCGGTGACCGTGTCGCCACCGGGCTCCTCGATGTCACCGACGATCCCGAAGCCCTGGAGTCCAGCGGCTTCTGGGCCGTCTGCGCCGACTTCGAGGGCCGTCTGGCCTGCGCCCGCTTCGCGGAGGTCCGGACGGCGCACGTGCCGGCTCCCGTGCCCGGCGCGTGGCACGGACCGGCCGCCGGCGACTGGACGTCCTCGCTCGACCGCGCCGCGTACACGGCCGCCGTGCGGCGGATCCGCGCCCACATCGCGGCCGGGGAGGTCTACCAGGCGAACCTGTGCCGGGTGCTGTCCGCGCCCGTCCCGCCCGGCGCCGACGTCGACGCGCTCACCGCGCTGCTGGCCCGGGGCAACCCGGCCCCCTATGCCGGAACGATTCGCCTGCCGGGGCACGGCGTGGAGATCGCCACCGCCTCCCCCGAACTCTTCCTGCGGCGCGACGGCCGGACCGTCGAGTCCGGGCCCATCAAGGGCACCGGCAGGACCGAGGCGGACCTGCTGGAGAAGGACTACGCCGAGAACGTGATGATCGTGGACCTCGTCCGCAACGACATCGGGCGGGTCTGCGCCACGGGCAGCGTCACGGTGCCCGACCTGTGCGCCGTGGAGAAGCACCCCGGGCTGGTCCATCTCGTCTCGACGGTCCGCGGCGAGCTGGCGGACGGGGCCGGCTGGGCCCAACTGCTCGGCGCCGCCTTCCCGCCCGGCTCGGTCACCGGCGCGCCCAAGTCCAGCGCCCTGCGGATCATCGACGCCCTGGAGACGGCGCCCCGGGGCCCCTACTGCGGCGGGATCGGCTGGGTGGACGCCGACCGGGGGACCGGGGAGCTGGCCGTCGGCATCCGTACCTTCTGGATCGACCGGTCCGACGCCACGCTGCGGTTCGGCACCGGCGCCGGCATCACGTGGGGCTCCGACCCGGAGGGGGAGTGGCGGGAGACCGAACTGAAAGCGGCCCGGCTGCTCGCGATAGCGTCGGGAACCTACGAGGCGAGGGAAGAGGACCTGACGTGAAGATCTGGCTCGACGGCGGGCTGCGGGACATCGAGTCCGCCCGTGTCTCCGTCTTCGACCACGGGCTGACCGTGGGCGACGGCGTCTTCGAGACCGTGAAGGCCGTGGACGGCCGGGCCTTCGCGCTCACCCGGCACCTCGACCGGCTGACCCTCTCCGCGCGCGGCCTGGGCCTGCCCGACCCGGACCACGACGAGGTGCGCCGCGCCTGCGCCGCCGTCCTGGAGACCAACCCCGCGCCGCTCGGCCGGCTGCGCATCACCTACACCGGCGGTCACGGCCCCCTCGGCTCCGACCGCGGCCAGCACGGCCCCACCCTCGTCGTCGCCCTCGGCGAGACGACCCGCCGCCCCGACTCCACCGCCGTGATCACGGTCCCCTGGACCCGCAACGAGCGCGGCGCCCTCACCGGCCTGAAGACCACCTCGTACGCCGAGAACGTCGTCGCCCTCGCCCGCGCCCGCGAACAGGGCGCCTCCGAGGCCCTGTTCGGCAACACCGTGGGGCGGCTGTGCGAGGGCACCGGGTCGAACGTCTTCGTCGTCCTCGACGGTGAGATCCACACGCCGCCGCTCGCCTCCGGCTGCCTCGCAGGCATCACACGCGCGCTGACGGCCGAATGGACCGGCGCCATCGAGACCGACCTGCCGCTGGACGTCCTGGAGCGGGCCGACGAGATCTTCCTGACCTCCACCCTGCGGGACGTGCAGGCCGTGCACCGCGTCGACGGCCGTGAGCTGCCCGGCGCGCCGGGCCCGGTGACCGCCAAGGCCATGCGGATCTTCGAGGAGCGGTCCGGGAACGACCTCGACCCGTGAACCGCCCGGATAATCGGCTGACCGGGGCCGTGGTTGCGGGTAGAACACCCCTGATGACCACGACCCTGCGGCCGACCGAGCCGCTTCAGCAGAACGACGACGGGACGCGCTCACGCCGTTTCCAGGTGTGCGTGAACAGCCGTCCCGTGGGGGCGATACACCTTGGCACCCACCCCGTCTTCGGCGCGGCGGTGGCCCGGATCATGAAGCTGCGCATCGACGAACCGGACCGCGGCCGCGGCCGCGGCACCGTGGCCGCGCTCGCCGCGGAGGAGGTCGTGCGCGGCTGGGGATGCCGCCGCATCGAGACGACGGTCCCCGCCGAGTCCACGGCAGGACTCCGGCTCGCCACGGCGCTCGGCTACGTCCTCCGCAACCGCGGCATGGAGAAGCCTCTCGGTGACACCCCGCCCGACCTGCCGGAGGGCAGTCGCGCACGACCCATGACCGAGGCGGAGTTCGGCCCCTGGCTGGAGCAGGGCAAGGAGCACTACGCCCGCGGCTGGATGGAGCGGGGCGTCCCGGAGGCCGAGGCCCGGGCCAAATCGCAGCGCGACCACGCCACCCTCCTGCCCGAGGGGCTCGCCACCCCCGGCATGCTCATCAGCGTCGTCGAACACCTGGGCACACCGGTCGGCACGCTGTGGCTGGCGGTACGCGAGGACAGCGCGTTCGTCTTCGACGTCGAGGTCGACGCCGCCCACCGGGGGAAGGGCCACGGCCGCACGCTCATGCTCCTGGCGGAAGCACAGACGATCGCCGAGGGCAGGCGGACCCTCGGCCTCAACGTCTTCGCCGGCAACACCCCGGCCGAACGGCTCTACGCGTCGCTCGGCTACGAGACGACGCAGTACGCCCTGTACAAGCCGCTGTTGTAACGGCCCGGGAGCCGGGCGAGGGCGGTCAGCGCTCCTGCCCGGCCAGCAGCCGGTCGGCGATCTCCTCGATCCGCTCGCGCAGCCCCTCCTGGCTCTTGCCGCCGTCCAGCCGCTCACCACCGATGACGTACGTCGGGGTGCCGGTCACGCCGAGCGCCTTGCCCTCGGCCTGGTCGGCGTCCACGATCAGGATGTGCCGGCCGTCGACCAGTGCGGTGTCGAACTCCTCGGCGTCCAGGTCCAGTTCGCGGGCCAGCTGGACCAGGAAGGGCTCACCCGCACGGGCCAGTTCCTCGACCCGCCCCAGCAGCGCCTCCACGTACGGCCATCCCCGGCCCTGCTCCCAGGCCTCCTCAGCGGCCTGGGCGGCGGCGAAGGCGTGCTTGTTCTTCTCCAGCGGGAAGTGCCGCAGCCGCAGCTCCAGACGGTCGCCGTAGCGGGCGCGCAGGGCACGGAGATCGTCCAGCGCGGTACGGCAGTCCGGGCACTGGAGGTCGCACCAGATCTCGAGGACGGGAGCGGTGGAACGGTCGGGGGTGGAGTCACTCATGCCGACAGTCTCCCAGCAGTGGCGGCGGGGGGCGCAGCGCACCGGCACCTGCGGAGGAGACGACCCGGAGATGTCCCTGATGTCGGAGCGGACCATGGCCCGCCGGGGTGGGGCGGGTGCAGGATGGAAGGGACGAAGTGCCCCGACCCGACCGCGCCACGCCTGGAGGACCGGATGATTGCCGAGACCGTCTGCTCCGCCGTGTCCGCGGCAGGCCTGGGCATCGCGGTGATCACGGCGTACCGCAAGCGCTACCTCGCGGCGGTCCGCGTCGCCGCCTACGCGCTCGTCCCGATCGGCCTCGTCATGACGGGGGTCGTCGAATGGCTGGCCGACACCGCGTTCAGCCCGACGGCCTGGGCCGGATTCGGTGTGCTCGGTCTCGCGTGGGTGCTCTTCATCACCACACGAGCCGTGGAGCGCCGTCGCGGCGGCACCCGCAAGGAGCGCAGGGCCGCGGCCCGCGCGGCGGAGCGGCCCGGCGCGGTGGCCCCGGCGGCCTCGACACCCGGTCTCGCCCAGGGGAGCCGCCCGGCTGCGGCCCCCCGTCCCGCCCCCGCCTCCCGTGGTGACGACGACTTCAGCGACATCGAGGCCATCCTCAAGAAGCACGGCATCTGACCGAGCGGCCCGCCCGGGGCTGAATCGTCACAGAGGGTCCGCCGGTGCGCGGAAGTGATCACAACCCGAACCGGACCTCACGGAATCGGCGCACTCCCGCACGTGACGACGTCGCCGATCGCGCCCGGCGGGGCGACTGCGTCATCATCGCCGCGAGATGCTGGACACGACGAAACAGAGCCACCCCGCACCGCCGCAGGACCGGCCGCACCCCCCGCGGGACGAGCCACGTCCCGGGCAGGACGAGCCGCGCGGTTGCCTCTTCGCCCTCTCCCAGCCACCGCTGATGATCTTCCTGGCGGTGATCGGGTGCCTGCTGCTCATGGCCTCGTTGCACGATCTGCTGTTGCTGTGAGCCTGAACCCGCGGACCCGGCGCCACCCGCCGGGTCCGCGCCGGCACTCTTTCCCGGCCTCGCGGACCTGCGGCGGCTGTCAGCCCGCCGCCTCCTTGCGGCGCGCCCGGTACGCGGCCACGTGCAGACGGTTACCGCAGGTACGGCTGTCGCAGTACCGCCGCGAGCGATTGCGGGAGAGATCGACGAAGGCGCGCCGGCAGTCGGGCGCCTCGCACCGCCGCAGCCGCTCCTGCTCCCCGGCCACCACGAAGAAGGCCAGCGCCATCCCGCAGTCGGCGGCCAGGTGATCGGCGACCGAGGCACCGGGCGCGAAGTAGTGCACGTGCCAGTCGTAGCCGTCGTGATCCGTGAGCCGGGGGGTGGTGCCGGCGGCCGCGACCAGCTCGTTGATCTGTCCGGCGGCGCTCCGGGCGTCGGGGGCCGCGAAGACGGCGGCGAAGCGTTCGCGGATCCTGCGCACCGCGGAGAGGTCGAACTCCGAGAGCACCCCGACGTCGCTGATCTCGTGGTTGCGCACGAAGTCCGCGAGGGCCGCCACGTCCGGCAGCCCGTCCGCGGCGGTGTCGTCCTCCGGTGCGGTGTTCACCAGATCGACCACGGTGTCGAGGGCGCACCGGGTGTCGTGGGTGATCAGCACGATTCGCTCCCTGGCCTGAGGGTCGGGCGGGCGCCCGCCGATGCTGGCCGATGGTAACGGCTCCACCGCCGCCGGACCGCCCTCATGCCCGCACATGGCTTCGAATAGAACGCCGCCGGGCCCGCCGTGGTTCCCGCGGGCACGGGCAGGGGAGGTACCGGGGGAGTGGCGGGCACGCGAACCGGCGCCGAGCCGCGTGAGCCGCGGTACCGGCGCCGGTGTCATCCCGTATGCGGTTGTCCGAGCCCGAGCCGTCTCCCCGAGTCGACGGCGCCGGGCGGCTTGGTGAGCGCCTCGCCCTAGCTTTCCGCCAGGATGTGCGAGAGCTCCTGGTCGAGGTCGAAGTGCCGGTGTTCCGTGCCGGGGGGCACGGCGGCGTCGGTCCGCTTCAGGAAGGACTCCAGGGCCCGCGCCGGGGCCTCGAGCAGGGCCTCGCCCTCCGGCGAGCTCAGGGCGATGCACACGACGCCCTGACCATGACTGCGCGACGGCCAGACACGGACGTCGCCGGTGCCCGTAGGGCGGTGAAGTCCCTCGGCGAGGAGGTCGCGGGCGAACACCCACTCGACGGTTTCCTCGGCTCCGGTGTGGAAGGTGGCGTGCACGGCGTAGGGGTCGGCCGTGTCGTACCGCAGGCCTGCGGGGACAGGCAGGGATGACTCGCTCGACACAACGAGGCGCAGGTGCAGCTCGCAGCTGACCGTGGTGTTCATAAGCGCCAGGGCCTTTCGCTCAGTGTGCGCTCGGGGATTCGCACGTCGGCGAAATCGACATGCCACCTACGGTGCCGTTGTAAACCCCTCTGAGTGTTTTGCGTGCCTTTACGTAACTCTTCCGGCCGAGAGATCGTTCGCGGCATGCGGCCATTCCGGTGACTGGTTTCGCTCCGGTAGTGTTCGTCCGTATGAATACGGGGAGTAACGAGCCGGGCGAGGTGGCCATGGCGTCGGACGAATCGGGGACGGGCGAGGTGCACGGCGAGCAGGACCGGGGCCTCGGCTCCCGGGCGCCGGAATTCATCAAGGCGCGTCGCGCGCTGCATCTGAGCTGGCAGGTCGGCGTTTTCATCATCGGCCTCGCGGTGGTCGTGGCCGGCATCATCATGCTGCCCCTGCCCGGGCCGGGCTGGGTCGTGATCTTCGGCGGCATGGCGATCTGGGCGACGGAGTTCGTCTGGGCGCAGCTGGTGCTGCGCTGGACCAAGCGCAAGGTCACGGAGGCCGCCCATCGGGCCCTCGACCCCAGGGTGCGGCGCCGCAACATCATCCTGACGTCGGTCGGGCTGGTGATCGTGGGCGTGATCGTCGGTTTCTACCTGTGGAAGTTCGGCATCGTCATGCCGTGGAAGATCAAGGACCAGTGAGCGTCACACGCACCCCCTGACATGGGGTAATGTTCTTCCTGCGTCCGGGCGATTAGCTCAGTGGGAGAGCGCTTCGTTCACACCGAAGAGGTCACTGGTTCGAACCCAGTATCGCCCACCCGGACCGGCGGCCCCCCAGCGGCCACCAGGGGGGCCCCCGGAGGGTGAGGCC
>NZ_JBFAIG010000011.1:0-266934 GCF_040654575.1 Streptomyces sp. NPDC050674 | reverse complement strand
CAAGGCGGAGGAGGGCGTCAACGCGATGGGGGTCCCTCCCGCGCGAGCGCAGCCGAGCGTGGGGGAGTTGACAACCGACGACAACGCGGCAGATGCGCGTGCCACGCCCCGCGACGCCGGCATGATCCAAACGACAGGCCCTAGATCTCGCCCCGCAGTTTGGCGAGCGCCTCGGCGAGGATCGCCTCGCCGTCCGCGTCGCTGCGCCGCTCCCGCACGTACGCCAGGTGCGTCTTGTAGGGCTCGGTGCGCGGCGGGGCCGGTGGGTTGTCGCGGTCCTGGCCTGCCGGGAAGCCGCAGCGGGGGCAGTCCCAGGTATCGGGCACCTGCGCGTCGCTGGCGAAGCTCGGCTGGGTTTCGTGTCCGTTGGAGCACCAGAAGGAGATGCGCAGCCGCGGCGCGGACTCGCCGCGCTCGGCCTCGCCCATCGGCCCCGCCCCGACCCGGCTTCCCCGGATCGCGTTGCCACTTGCCACGGTCGTAACTCCCTGCGTGATGGTGCCGCGAAGCGAGTCGGCGTTCCGCTTCGCTGCGAGCGCCTCAGTCTACGTAAGGCCCAACGCGCGTCCAGTGATTGGAGTTACAACCCTCACACCTAGACGCAAGCCCCATGATAGGCCGCGCTCAGCTGCGCGTACCGAACATGGGGCCTTACGTACGAGTTCCGTGCGGATCGCGGCTCGGTCAGTTGTTCACCTTCATGAGGATGCCGAGCACGACGATGCAGGCGAACCACAGCAGACCGACCACGACGGTGATCCGGTCGAGGTTGCGCTCGGCGACGGAGGAGCCGCCGACGGAGGACTGCATGCCGCCACCGAACATGTCGGAGAGGCCGCCGCCCTTCCCCTTGTGCATCAGCACCAGCAGCATCAGCAGCAGGCTGAAGACGATCAGGGCGATCGAGAACCCCAAAACCACGGCTGGACCAACTTCCTCGGATTCGGACGGACGACGCGGGGCCCAGCACAGTGCTGGACCCCGCAAGGGTACGACGGATCGCCGCTAAGACATACTCACTGGTCGCGGAAGCGCACGATCTTGACGAACTCGTCGGCGTCCAGCGAGGCACCGCCGACCAGGGCGCCGTCGATGTCGGCCTGGGCCATGATCTCGGCGACGTTGCCCGACTTGACCGAGCCGCCGTACTGGATGCGGACCTTGTCGGCCAGCTCCTGGGAGTACAGCTCGGCGAGCTTGCCGCGGATCGCCGCGCAGACCTCCTGGGCGTCCTCGGCGCCGCACACCTTGCCGGTGCCGATGGCCCAGACGGGCTCGTAGGCGATCACGACGGTCTCGGCGTGCTCGGCCGGGAGGTCCTTCAGACCGCCCTCGACCTGGGCGAGGGTGTGGGAGACGTGGTGGCCCGCCTCGCGGACCTCCAGCTCCTCGCCGACGCACAGGATCGGGGTCAGACCGTGCTTGTAGGCGGCCTTGACCTTGGCGTTCACCAGTTCGTCGGTCTCGGCGTGGTACTGGCGCCGCTCGCTGTGGCCGATGGCGACGTACGTGCACTTCAGCTTGGCCAGCATGGGGCCGGAGATCTCGCCGGTGAAGGCACCGCCGTCGTGCGCCGAGATGTCCTGGGCGCCGTACTTGATCTTGAGCTTGTCCCCGTCGACCAGGGTCTGCACGGAGCGCAGGTCGGTGAAGGGGGGCAGGACGGCGACCTCGACGGCCTCGTAGTCCTTGTCGGCCAGGGCGAAGGCGAGCTTCTGGACGTGCGCGATGGCCTCGAGGTGGTTGAGGTTCATCTTCCAGTTGCCCGCCATCAGCGGCGTGCGCGTGCTCATTGAGGTCAGTCCTCCAGTGCGGCGAGTCCGGGGAGCGTCTTGCCCTCGAGGTATTCGAGGGAGGCGCCGCCACCGGTCGAGATGTGGCCGAATGCGTTCTCGTCGAAGCCCAGGATGCGGACGGCCGCGGCGGAGTCGCCACCGCCGACCACCGTGAAGGCCTGGGAGTCGAGGAGAGCCTGGGCGACCGCCTTGGTGCCCTCGGCGAAATCGGGGTGCTCGAAGACGCCCATGGGGCCGTTCCAGAAGACGGTGGCGGCGTCGGCGATCTTCGATGCGTACAGCTTGCGGGACTCGGGGCCGATGTCCAGCCCCATCTGGTCACCCGGCATGGCGTCCGCGGCCACGGTGCCGGCCTGCGCCGGTGCCTTGGTCTTGAGGTCCGGGAACTGCGGGGCGACCACGACGTCCAGGGGCAGGACCAGCTCCACGCCGTTCTTCTCGGCGCGCTCGATGTACTCCCGGACGGCCGGGAGCTGGTCCTCCTGGACCAGGGACGTGCCGATCTCGTGGCCCTTGGCCTTGAGGAAGGTGAAGACCATGCCGCCGCCGATGAGCAGGCGGTCGGCCTTGCCGAGCAGCTGGTCGATGACGGCCAGTTTGTCGGACACCTTGGCGCCGCCCAGGACGACCGCGTAGGGCCGCTTGACGTCGTCGGTGAGCTTGCGCAGGACGCCGACCTCGGTGGCGATGAGGTGGCCGGCGTAGTGCGGCAGCCGGGCGGGCAGGTCGAAGACCGACGCGTGTTTGCGGTGCACCGCGCCGAAGCCGTCGCCGACGTAGACGTCCGCGAGGGCGGCGAGCTGGTCGGCGAAGGCGCCGCGTTCGGCGTCGTCCTTGCTGGTCTCGCCGGCGTTGAAGCGCAGGTTCTCCACCACGGCGACCCGGCCGTCGGCCAGACCGGCGACGACGTCCCGGGCGGACTCGCCGACCGTGTCGGTCGCGAAGGCCACGTCGGCGCCGAGGAGTTCACCGAGCCGCGCGGCGGCCGGGGCCAGGGAGAAGGCCGGGTCCGGGGCGCCCTTGGGACGGCCCAGGTGGGAGGCGACGACCACGCGGGCGCCCGCCTCGGCGAGGGCCTTGACCGTGGGCAGCACCGCGCGGATGCGGCCGTCGTCGGTGATGGTCGTGCCGTCCAGCGGCACGTTCAGGTCGGCGCGGACGAAGACCCGCTTGCCCGCCACTCCCTCGGAGAGGAGTTCGTCGATCGTCTTCATGAAGGGGACTCCTGAAAGAGCTCGTGATCGCTCGTAAGCGCTCTTGATCGAACAGCTCTGATCTGTACGTGAGTCAGGGCTCGGACAGCGCGACCGCGCGCTGCCCGAGCCCTGCTCTCACACCGTGGTGCCTGGTCTATTCGATCAGAGCTGGTTACCGACGAAGACCGTGAGGTCGACGAGACGGTTGGAGTAGCCCCACTCGTTGTCGTACCAGCCGATGACCTTCACGTTCTTGCCCTCCTGGACCATGGTCAGGGAGGAGTCGAAGGTGCAGGACGCCGGGGCGTTCACGATGTCGGAGGAGACGATCGGGTCCTCGGTGTACTCGAGGATGCCCTTGAGCTCGCCCTCCGCGGCCTTCTGGAAGGCGGCGTTGACCTCTTCCTTGGTGACCTCGCGGGACAGCTCGAGGACCAGGTCGGTGACCGAGCCGGTCGGGACCGGGACGCGCATGGCCATGCCGTCCAGCTTGCCCTTGAGCTGCGGCAGGACCAGCGCGGTGGCCTTGGCGGCACCGGTGGTGGTCGGAATGATGTTCTCGGCGGCGGCACGCGCCCGGCGCAGGTCCTTGTGCGGGAAGTCCAGGATGCGCTGGTCGTTGGTGTACGCGTGCACCGTCGTCATCAGGCCCTTGACGATGCCGAAGTTCTCGTCGAGGACCTTGGCCATCGGCGCCACACAGTTGGTGGTGCAGGAGGCGTTGGAGATGACGTGGTGGTTCGCCGGGTCGTACGTGTCCTGGTTGACGCCCATCACGATGGTGACGTCCTCGTCCTTGGCCGGAGCCGAGATGAGGACCTTCTTCGCGCCACCGGCGAGGTGCTTCTCGGCGTCGGCCTTCTTGGTGAAGATGCCGGTCGACTCGATGACGATGTCGACGCCCAGCTCGCCCCACGGGATGTCGGCGGGGTTGCGCTCGGCCAGGACCTTGATGGTCTTGCCGTCGACCGTGATCGTGTCGGCGGTGTGGGTGACCTCCTGCTTGAGGCGGCCCAGGATCGTGTCGTACTTCAGCAGGTGCGCCGTGGTCGCGGTGTCGCCCAGGTCGTTGACAGCCACGATCTCGATGTCTGCACCCTGCTCCAGCAGCGCGCGGAAGTAGTTACGACCGATGCGGCCGAAGCCGTTGATGCCTACGCGGATCGTCACGAACCGATCTCCTCGTTGGTACGCCGGCCATGAAGTGCCGGCGAGCTCTGTTTGGGATGTCCCCGACCGCCTACGACCCTACCTCCCTGAAGCCCTGGTAGTGACATCCAGATGCCTCATACACGGCAGGGCGGTCCGTACCCGCCAGTAGGGGTACGGACCGCCCACCGCCGAAAGCAGGATCACTCGTTCTCGCCATCGGTCGGGTTCCCCGTTGACCAGGGATGTCACCCGTCCAGGGAAGCGAGTGCCTTCCTCATCAGTGCCGCCCGGTCGGCGGCGGTGGTGACGTGTTCCAGGCCGAAGCCCAGCAGCACGGTGTCGTCCGTGGTGACCGCGCCGTACGTCTGGAACAGGGCGCCGGTACGGGCCCAGTCCTTGAGGACGGCCGGGCTGCCCGGGGGCGGTCCGGCCACCTTCCAGGCGCCGAGCGAGGTCTCGAAGCCCTCGGTCTCCCTGGCCGTGCCGCCGACGACGAGCGAGGCGTCGTCGGCGAGGACGCCGCGCCCGCCGCTGCCCGGGTCGGTGACGTAGCTGATCGAGAGCTCGATCGTCTTGCCGGCGTAGGCGCTCAGGTCGAAGTTCACCTGCCGCCAGCCGTTGGAGGCGCCGGTGAGGCTGTTCCACGTGCCGGAGGTGCCGGTCGCGGCGCAGCCGTCGGCCGCCACGGTCAGGTAGTGCTTCAGCCAGGGGTGCTCGTCGACGTAGAACCCGCCCTGGCACTCCGACGGCACGGTGTTCCTGGTGGCGCCGCCCGCCTCGGGGAGGGTCGTCCAGTCGTCGGCGCCGGTGGTGTGGGCCTCGACGAGGGCGTGGTCGTAACCGGACTCCGTGTCCCACAGCAGCCGGGTGCTCAGGGTGGGCCGGTCGGCGGCGGTGATGCCCGTGAGGTCCACGGTGCGGGTGAGGCGCTTGTAAGCGTCGTCGGTGTGGACGGCGGCGGCCATCGAGGAGCCCGCGAACGGACCGTACGGGTTGACCGTGCCGGCGAACTGCCCGGCGCCCTTGCTCGCGAACTGCGGGAACCGGTCGGCCGTCAGTTCGTCGGAGGTCACGCTGTAGGTGCCCGCCTTGTCCAGCTCGTTGCCCGGGGCCGCGCCCAGCGGGGCGGAGACGCCGCCCAGCTCGCCGGAGCCGGTGAAGCCGGTGGCGCCGGGGGTGGCGGTGCGGGTGTAGGCGCCCAGGTAGTACTGGCTGAAGTCGTTCGACAGCGCGCCGCCGAGGTCGACGTTGCCGCCGGCCTGCTCACCGGCCTCGATGAGCCGGCCGCCCTCGTTGAGGAAGGCCCGCAGCTGGAGCTGGGTGGCGACACCCGGGGCGCTCGCGCCGGTGTGGTGGACGACGGTGTCGAAGTGCTTCAGCACGCCGAGCGCGTCCGGCGCGCCCTGCTTGGCGACGTCCCAGACGATCGCCTTGCGGCCGCTCGCCTTGAGCGCGTCCACATACGTCTGCGCCTGCGTGGCGGCCGCGCCCTCCTCGGCGACGACGAGGGTGTTCGCCCGGGGCCGCTCGGCGACGGTGTAGGTGAAGCGCTCGCTGGAGAGCCTCTTGCCGTTCTTCGCCTCGCCGGTGAACCAGACCTCGACCTTGTCGCCCGGCTCGCCGTCCTTCACCTTGGCCCGGTACTCGTCGAAGTAGAGGTTGTCCTCGCCGCCGTAGGTCTCGCCGCCCTTCCAGGGCTTGAGCGCCATGTCCAGGGTGCGGCCGCCGTTGACGCGGTACTTGAGTTCCTTGTCGCGCACCGACTTGCGGACGACGACGGAGACCTCCTGGTCGGCGCCGCGGGAGTACGAGGTGGCGAACGCGGCCGGGGTGAAGTCGGCGGCGTTCAGGCCGACCGACGAGGACGGCCGGTCGGGGTGGGCGGCGGACTCGGCGACGGAGAGCGCGAACGGGACGTTCTTGGCGAACTCCTGCTGGATCAGCTTCTCGTCGTCCGGGAAGGTGAAGACCGACTGGCAGTCGGCCGCCTTCCACTCGTCGTTCGGGTCCAGATCCGAGGCGGTCTGGCAGGTCGACATCTCGGGGGTGAACATGGCCAGCCCGTTGACGTTCGCCGCGTGGCCGTCGGCCTCACCGTTGGTGGTGTACAGCTCGGAGGAGAGCTGCGGGTGGTAGCCGGGGATCGCGGAGTTGTCGGGCGTGCCGGCGAGCGCCTCGTACAGCACGTCGTCCGGGGTGTGCGTGGCGACCTGCCAGCCGACGCCGTAGAGGAGGAGTTCCGCGGCGGAGTGGTAGTTGATGCCGTACGTGAAGCCGACCCGCTTCTGGAAGGCGTCCAGCGCCTTGGTCTCCGGCTCGGAGTTCGGTCCGGCGCCCCGGTAGGTCTGGCTGGTGGGGTTCGGGGACGAGCCCTCGTCGTCGTAGCCCCACTTGTAGGCGAAGTTGCGGTTGAGGTCGACGCCGTCGCCGGTGGTGATGGCGCCGTCGCCGTTGACGTCGCGCAGGTTCTTGCGCCACTGGCGGTTCGCCGGGTCCGCGAAGGTGAAGTCGTATCCGTCGGGGTTGGCCGAGAGCAGGAACCACAGTTCGGTGGAGTCGACGATCTTCTTGATCCGCCGGTCCTTCTTGTACTGGTCCAGGTAGTGGTGCATCAGACGCCGGGTCATCTCCGGCGTGATCCACTCACGCGCGTGCTGGTTGGACATGTAGAGCACGGAGGGCTTGGAGCCGTCCTTGGTCCTCTTCGCGCCCTTGGTGAGCTTCAGCGCGAGGATGTCCTGGCCCTTGATCGTCTTGCCGATGGAGACGACCTTGGTGAGGTCCGGGTGCTCCTGGGCGGTGCGCAGGAGTTCCTCGCGCAGTCCGCCCTTGCCGCTGTACGGGCGGAACACGCCCTCCGCGGCGTCCTCGACGCGGGCCTCGGCCCGGGCGGAGACCTTGTGCTCGGTGAGGCCGACGCCCTGCTTCTCCAGCTTCTTCGCCTGCTGGTCCGTCAGGTAGACCTCGACGGTCGCGGTGCCCTTCTCGGGCACCCGCTCGCTCAGCTCGTGGCCGTCCTGGCCGGCCGCCAGCAGCAGGGGTACCTGCTTCCGGTTGACGTCGGCGCGGAAGACCTTGACCTCGTCCGGGTCGGACGGGGTGGAACTCCCGGGCTGCGCCTGGGCGATGGGCGCGAAGCTCGCTCCGCCGATCAGGAGCGCGCCGACAGCGAGGATCGATCTCGCTCTTCGTCTCATGAACCCCCCTAGCGTGGGTTCGCCACAGCAGCGAACAGATGCCAGGCTCATGACAGACCATGATCGAGTCAAGGGTGCCTCAGCGACACGCACACACCGGTGCCGACCACCCAAGTGGGCGTCGGCACCGGTGTTCTGACGATCTGTGGGATCAGCCCACGAGGTTGTCGGCCAGTTCCTCGCTGAGGTTGGCCTCCGTGCCCGGGATGCCGAGGTCGGAGGCGCGCTTGTCGGCCATGGCCAGCAGGCGCCGGATCCGGCCGGCGACGGCGTCCTTGGTCAGCGGCGGGTCGGCGAGCGCGCCCAGCTCCTCCAGGGAGGCCTGCTTGTGCTCCATGCGCAGCCGGCCGGCGGCGGCGAGGTGCTCGGGCACGTCGTCGGCGAGGATCTCCAGGGCGCGCTGCACCCGGGCTCCGGCGGCGACCGCCGCGCGGGCCGAGCGGCGCAGGTTGGCGTCGTCGAAGTTGGCGAGCCGGTTCGCCGTGGCACGCACCTCGCGGCGCATCCGGCGCTCCTCCCAGGCCAGCACCGACTCGTGGGCGCCGAGGCGGGTCAGCAGGGCGCCGATCGCGTCACCGTCCCGGACGACGACCCGGTCCACGCCGCGCACCTCACGGGCCTTCGCGGCGATCGACAGCCGACGGGCGGCGCCGACCAGGGCGAGCGCGGCCTCGGGTCCGGGGCAGGTGACCTCCAGGGAGGAGGAGCGGCCGGGCTCGGTGAGCGAGCCGTGCGCCAGGAAGGCGCCGCGCCAGGCGGCCTCGGCGTCGCAGGTGGCCCCCGAGACCACCTGCGGGGGCAGGCCGCGGATCGGGCGGCCCCGCCCGTCGACCAGGCCGGTCTGGCGAGCGAGCTGATCGCCGCCCGCCACCACCCGCACCACGTAGCGCGAGCCGCGGCGCAGGCCACCCGGGGCCATCACGATCAGCTCGGAGCTGTGCCCGAAGATCTCCAGGATGTCCCGTTTGAGCCGGCGGGCCGCCATCGCCGTGTCCAGCTCCGCCTCGATCACGATCCGACCGCTCACCAGGTGAAGGCCGCCGGCGAACCGCAGAATGGCGGAGACCTCCGCCTTTCTGCAGCAGGTACGGGTGACGGGGAGCCGGGAGATCTCGTCCTTCACCGCTGCCGTCATCGCCATGGGCCGATCCTTCCATGCATCCGAAAAATACGGTCGTACGCGGCGGCCAACAGCTCCGGGTCGTGCCTCGGGGTGCCGTCGGGCCGGGCCACCGGCGCCAGCTCGACCGCGGCGCCGAACCGCTTGGCGGCATCGGTCAGCAAGTCGCGGTCGGGCACGGCGGCCTCGTCGGCCAGCACCACGTCCAGGGCGAGTTTAGGGGCGTGTCGTCCCAAAACCTCCAAATGACGCTGCGGGGAGAAGCCCTCGGTTTCTCCGGGCTGCGGCGCGAGGTTCAGCGAGAGTACCCGGCGGGCCTTCGTCTGCGAGAGCGCGTCCAGCAGCTGGGGCACGAGCAGGTGCGGGATGACCGAGGAGAACCAGGAGCCGGGACCGAGCACCACCCAGTCCGCGTCCAGGACGGCCTCGACCGCCTCGGGGACGGCCGGCGGGTCGCACGGCACCAGGTGCACGGACTGCACCTCGCCCGGGGTGAGGGCGACCGTCGCCTGGCCGCGGACCGTGTCGACCTCCTCCGGGCGCTCCGGGTCATGGCCTTTGACCAGGGCCTGGAGCTCCAGCGGCACGGCCGACATCGGCAGCACGCGGCCCTGGGCGCCCAGCAGGCGTCCGACCAGGTCGAGGGCCTGGACGTGGTCGCCGAGCTGCTCCCACAGGGCGACGATCAGCAGGTTGCCGACCGCGTGTTCGTGCAGGTCGCCCTTGGACTGGAAGCGGTGCTGGATGACCCGCGCCCAGGTCTGGCCCCAGTCGTCGTCACCGCACAGCGCGGCCAGCGCCTTGCGCAGGTCGCCGGGCGGCAGCACGCCCAGCTCGTCGCGGAGCCGGCCGCTGGAGCCGCCGTCGTCGGCCACGGTGACGACGGCGGTGAGGTCGCCGGTGATCCGGCGCAGCGCGGCGAGCGAGGCGGACAGGCCCATGCCGCCGCCGAGGGCGACGACCTTGGGCTGGGTGCCGCGGCGGCGCGGTCTGCCGCCCCGGGCCTCGGCGGGCCGGCCGCCCTTGCCGCCCGTGTTGCCCTCGGGCACCACCCGGCGCAGCCGGCTCAGCCGCGGAGTACGTCGTGTCATTCGCGTCCCATGTCCCGGTGTACGACCACCGTCTCCACGCCCTCGGCGGCGAGCCGGGCGGCGAGCTTCTCCGACATGGCGACCGAGCGGTGCTTTCCGCCCGTGCAGCCCACGGCGATGGTCACATAGCGCTTGCCCTCCCGGCGGTAGCCGGTGGCGATGAGCTGGAGGAGCTCCGTGTAGCGGTCGAGGAACTCCTTGGCGCCGGGCTGGTTGAAGACGTAGCCCGACACCTCCTCGTTCAGGCCGGTGTAGGGGCGCAGCTCCGGGACCCAGTGCGGGTTCGGCAGGAAGCGGCAGTCGACGACGAGGTCGGCGTCGACGGGCAGGCCGTACTTGTAGCCGAACGACATCACCGTGGCCCGCAGCTCCGGCTCCTCCTCGCCGGCGAACTGGGCGTCCATCTTGGCGCGCAGCTCGTGCACGTTCAGGCTGGAGGTGTCGATCACCAGGTCGGCGTCGCCGCGCAGCTCGCGCAGCAGCTCACGCTCGGCGGCGATGCCGTCGACGATGCGGCCGTCGCCCTGGAGGGGGTGCGGGCGGCGCACCGACTCGAAGCGGCGGACCAGGGCCTCGTCGGAGGACTCCAGGAAGACGATCCTGCGGGTGACGTTCTTCGCCTCCAGGTCGGCGAGGGACTCGCGGAGGTTGTCGAAGAAGCGGCGGCCGCGCACGTCGACGACGACGGCGATCCGCGCCACGTTGCCCTGCGAGCGGGCGCCGAGCTCCACCATGGTGGGGATCAGCGCGGGCGGCAGGTTGTCGACGACGAACCAGCCGAGGTCCTCCAGGCACTTCGCCGCCGTGGAGCGCCCGGCTCCGGACATACCGGAGATGATCACCAACTCGGGGATGGCCGCGTCCGGGACCTGGGCCTTGTCGTTGGGCGTGCCCGTACTCACCTGTGCTCCGTCTCCGGCTTGCTCGTGTTGCGCGTGGTGCTCGTTCACATTCATGTCTCCTGCCCCCGTCGTTCGTCCGGGGCGCCCGTCGTCACGGGTTCCCCACTGGAACCCATGGTGCCGGGTTCCTCCTCCATGATCTCTCCCGTCGCCGTGTTGACGGCGGGTGCGGCCGGGGCGGACCGGGCAAGAGCCACGGCGATCGTCTCGGCCGTCTTGCGGCCTATGCCGGGGACCTCGCAGATCTGGTCGATGGTGGCGGATCGCAGTTTCTTCAACGAACCGAAGTGCCTCAGAAGTGCCTGCCTGCGCGTGTCTCCGAGCCCGGGGACGTCGTCCAGGGGGCTGGAGCGGAAGCGCTTGGACCTCTTCACGCGCTGGTAGCTGATGGCGAACCTGTGGGCCTCGTCACGCACGCGCTGGAGCAGGTACAGGCCCTCGCTGGTGCGGGGCAGGACCACCGGGTCGTCGTCACCGGGCAGCCAGACCTCTTCCAGGCGCTTGGCGAGGCCGCACACGGCGATGTCGTCGATGCCGAGCTCGTCCAGGGCGCGCCGGGCGGCGGCGACCTGGGGGGCGCCGCCGTCCACGACCACGAGCTGGGGCGGGTAGGCGAACTTCTTCGGGCGGCCGTCGTCCTCGGTGAGGGTGTTCGTGGCGGCCGGGACGCCGGTGCCGGTGAGGGGCGCCTCGGCACCGTCCGGGTCCTGGCCTCCCCGGTCGTCCTGGCCTACTCGGCCGCCGTCGGTGTCCGTCCACTCCCCCGTCTTCTCCTTCTCGGCGAGATAGCGCCGGAAGCGGCGGGTGATCACCTCGTGCATCGAGCGGACGTCGTCCTGCCCGGCGAAGCCCTTGATCTGGAAGCGGCGGTACTCGCTCTTGCGGGCGAGCCCGTCCTCGAAGACGACCATGGACGCCACGACGTCGTCACCCTGGAGGTGGGAGATGTCGTAGCACTCGATCCTGAGCGGGGCGCTGTCCAGGTCGAGGGCGTCGGCGATCTCCTCCAGGGCGCGCGAGCGCGTGGTCAGGTCCGAGGCGCGCTTGGTCTTGTGCAGCACGAGCGCCTGCTGGGCGTTGCGCTGCACGGTCTCCATGAGGGCCTTCTTGTCGCCGCGCTGCGGGATGCGCAGGGAGACGCCCGAGCCGCGCCGCGTGGTGAGCCACTCCTGGACCGGCTCGACGGGGTCGGGCAGGGCGGGGACCAGGACCTCCTTGGGGACGGCGTCGCCGGTCTCCTCGCCGTACAGCTGCTGCAGGGCGTGCTCGACGAGGGCGCCGGTGGTGATCTCCTCCACCTTGTCGGTGACCCAGCCGCGCTGGCCGCGCACCCGCCCGCCGCGCACGTGGAAGATCTGGACGGCCGCCTCCAGCTCGTCCTCGGCGACCGCGATCAGGTCGGCGTCGGTCGCGTCGGCGAGCACGACCGCGTTCTTCTCCATGGCCTTCCTCAAGGCCTCGATGTCGTCGCGCAGCCGGGCCGCCCGCTCGTACTCCATGTCCTCGGCCGCCTCGCCCATCTGCTTCTCCAGGCGGCGGATGTAGGTGTTCGTGCGGCCGGTCATGAAGTCGCAGAACTCGTCGGCCAGTTCGCGGTGTTCCTCGGCGGAGACGCGCTCCACGCAGGGGGCCGAGCACTTGCCGATGTAGCCGAGGAGGCAGGGGCGGCCGGTGCGGGCGGCGTTCTTGAACACGCCCGCCGAGCACGTGCGCACGGGGAAGACGCGCAGCAGCAGGTCGACCGTGTCACGGATCGCCCACGCGTGCGCGTACGGCCCGAAGTAGCGCACGCCCTTCTTCTTGTGACCGCGCATCACCTGCACGCGCGGGTACTCCTCGTTCATCGTCACCGCGAGGTAGGGGTAGCTCTTGTCGTCGCGGTACTTGACGTTGAACCGGGGGTCGTACTCCTTGATCCACGAGTACTCCAGCTGGAGCGCCTCGACCTCCGTGGACACCACCGTCCACTCCACGGACGCGGCCGTGGTGACCATGGAGCGCGTGCGCGGGTGCAGGCCCGCCAGGTCCTGGAAGTAGTTCGCCAGGCGCTGGCGCAGGCTTTTCGCCTTTCCGACGTAGATCACCCGGCGGTGCTCGTCACGGAACCTGTAGACCCCCGGCGTGTCGGGGATCTCACCCGGTTTGGGGCGGTAGCTGGAGGGGTCGGCCATGTCTCACACCCTACTGGCGAGCACCGACAGTCCGGCGCGGCCACGGGCACGATCACGGTCCCGGCGGCAGGGCGGTTTTCAACGGCATGTCCCGCTCAGGGGTTACGGCCCCCCGGGAGCGGGAATGGGGCTCACCCACGGGACACGGCGACGTCCGGCGGACGGAGTCCGTCCCGGTACAGGCACAGGTTGTCGGTGCGGACCGTCGTTCCCGGTGCGGGACGGACGGGCCACGGGTCGGAGGGCTGCGCACATGAAGCGGATGCGGATCGAGAAGACCCGGCGGGCGGTCCGTGCCCGCACGTACACGGACGAACCGTTGGCACTGCGCGACGCCCTGGACCCACGCGATCCCGACATCGCGCGGGCCAAGCGCCTGGCCCTGCGGGAACAGGGCGGGAACGACCGCTCCTAGAAGCGCACGTCCACCGCGAACGCCCGGGGCGCACGCCCCGGGCGTTCGCGTGTGCGGAGGGAGCCGGCCGGAGCGGGCACGTCACTGTCCGGCATCAGGTGTTGTCGGGACCAGGTCAACACGCTTCAATGCGGGGGAACTCGGGACCTGAACGACGGCGTACGGATGTGAAGACCTCCTCCGCGCCGGCGGGCGGCCCGGGCGGCCAGCGCCGATGGTCTGACCAGCCGTCGCCGACTCACAGAGAGGCCCCTGCATGCCGCACGCCACACAGCACGCGGACGTCGCCACCGTGGAACTGGACTCGGCCCTGCGAGGCGGCCCCTTCCACGTCGCCCTGCGGGCCGCGATCGCCGCCCGCGGGCTGCCGCTGCAACGCGTGCAGCACCACCTGTCCCGCCACGGTGTGAAAGTCGGCGTCACGAGCCTGAGTTACTGGCAGCAGGGGGCCCGGCGCCCGCAGCGCCCGGAGTCGCTGCGGGCCGTGCGCGCGCTGGAGGAGATCCTTGGGCTTCCCGAGGAGTCCTTGATCCGGCTGCTCGCCGAGTCCGGGCAGGGTCCGTCCCGGCTGCGGCCGGCCGCCCACTCCTACCGCTCCCTCGTCGAGGCCTCCGGTGTCCTAGACCGGTTGCTGGCCGAGCTGGGCTGCCCGCCGGACGGGGGCCTGCACACCCTCGGCCACCACGAACGGCTCCGGATCGGGGCGCGGCGCGAACTGGCCGAGCGCGAGTCGCACCACATCGTGCGCGCCCACCGGGACGGCGTCGACCGCTTCGTGGCCGTCCACCACGGCGACCGGGGCGCCGCACCGGAGCACATGAGGGTGCACGCCCTGGAGAACTGCCGCACCGGGCGCGTCCGCCGGCACCGCGACACCGGAGTGCTCGCCGCCGAGCTGCTCTTCGACACCCGGCTGCGCGCCGGGGACACCTTCCTGTTCCGCTACGGCGTCGAGGACGGCACGGCGGAGGTGTCCCGCGAGTACGTCCGCGGCTTCGACTCCCCCGGCGGCCAGTACGCCCTCCAGGTGTCCTTCGACGCGGCGGCCCTTCCGGTGCGCTGCCACCGCTTCACCCAGCACTCGGCGGCGGCGCCGCGCAGCGGGTTCCAGGAGCTGGCGCTGAGCGGCCGGCACCGGTCGGTGCACGTGGTCGAGCCGCGGGTGCGGGCGGGATTCCTGGGGATCGGCTGGGACTGGGAGTAGGGGCGGACGGGACGGCTCGTCGTGGCCGGGGCTACTCCTGCGGCGGGACGTAAACGCTTGCGCAAGCGTTTACGTCCGCCTCAGGATGCGATACGTTCCCCGTCTGACCTGACAAAGGAGGCGGGAGCGGCATGGCGACCATGGCCGATGTGGCGCGGAGTGCCGGCGTCTCCGTGGCGACCGTCTCGCACGTGCTGAACGGCACCCGGCCGGTGCTGCCGCACACCCGGCAGGCCGTCCTGGACGCCGTGGAGGAGCTCGGCTACACGACCAACACACTCGCCCGCTCCCTGGTGACGTCCCGCACCCGGTCCATCGGGCTGGCGGTGTCGGCGATCAGCAACCCGTACTTCACGGAGATCCTCCAAGGGGTGGAGGCCGCCGCGCTGGAGGCCGGCTACAGCCTGCTGATCGCCGATCCGCACGACGACCCGGAGCATGAGCGCAAGGTCGTCCGGCTGCTGCACGAGCGCCGCGTGGACGGCATGATCGTCGCGCCCTCCGCGGATCCGCGCGGGCTGCTCGCCTACCTGGCGCGGCATGCGGTGCCGGCGGTGTTCCTGGACCGGCTGGTGGACGCGCCGGGGGCCTATGGCGTCCCGCGGTTCGACCAGGTGTGCGCCGACAACGCCGAACCGATGTCCCGGCTGGTCACGCATCTCGCCGGGCTGGGGCACCGGCGGATCGGGCTGGTGGCGGGGCGGCCGGGGCTCAGCACCACGAGCGAGCGCATCACCGGCTACCGCAGCGGGCTCGCCTTCGCGGGACTGGCGTACGACGAGCGGCTGCTGGTGCACGGAGACTCCGAGTCGGCCGGTGCCGAGCAGGCCACCGAGGCCCTGCTGTCCCTGGGGGTGCCGCCCACGGCCCTGGTCACCGGCAACAACGCCATGACCATCGGGGCGCTGCGCGCCCTGAGCGCACACGGCCTGTCCGTGCCGGACGACATCGCGCTGTGCTGCTTCGACGACTTCGCCTGGGCGGACCTGTTCTCGCCCCGCCTCACCGCGATCGCCCAGCCCGCCAAGGACATCGGCGCCCGGGCCGTGCGCGTGCTCCTGGAGCGGCTCGCCGAGCCGGAGCGTCCCGCGCGGGCCCTGCGCCTGCCCTGCACCTTCGTCCACCGCACGTCGTGCGGCTGTCCCAGCTCGTCCGAGGAAGGAACCCCGTCGTGATCGTCGTCGCCGGTGAGGCACTGATCGACCTGGTACCGCAGGGCACGGGTGCCCTGGCTCCGCTGCGGCCGGCGCTCGGCGGCGGCCCGTTCAACACGGCCGTGGCGCTGGGCCGTCTCGGCTCCCCCGTCGCCTTCTGTTCCCGGGTGTCGTCCGACGTCTTCGGGGAGGCCCTGGTGGACCGGCTGCGCGAGACCGGGGTCGAGGTGTCCGCGGTGCAGCGGGGTGCCGAACCGACGACGCTGGCCGTCGCCACGGTCGGCGCGGACGGCTCGGCGGCGTACTCCTTCTACGTCGACGGGACGGCGGACCGGCTGTTCGCGGCGCCCTCCGCCCTGCCGTCCGGCACCCGGGCGGTCTCCTTCGGCACCTGCTCGCTGGTGCTGGAGCCGGGGGCGAGCGCCTACGAGGAGCTGATGTGCCGGGCGGCCGAACAGGGGGTGTTCACCGCGCTGGACCCGAACATCCGGCCCGGTCTCATCCCCGACCCGGACGCCTACCGGGCGCGGTTCAAGAGCTGGCTGCCGTCGGTGTCCTTGCTGAAGCTGTCCGAGGAGGACGCCGAGTGGCTGGGCGGAACTCCCCGGGAGTGGCTGGCCGCCGGCCCGGCGGCGGTCGTGATCACCCGGGGCGGTGACGGACTGACCGCTTACACCGCCGACGGCGGCGAGTACACCGTGCCGGGCGAACGCGTGGAGGTCGTGGACACGATCGGGGCCGGCGACACGGTCAACGCGGCCCTGCTGCACGGGCTCGCCGAACGCGACGCCCTCGGCACCCGCGCGCCGGCCGCCCTGGGCCCCGGCGGCTGGACGGAACTGCTGCGCTTCGCGGCCCGCGCGGCGGCCATCACCTGCTCACGGGCCGGGGCGGAACCGCCGTACGCGCACGAGCTGAAGGGCTGAGCCGGGCCGGAGGCCCTCGCGAGACGAAGGGCCTCAGCCGGTCTCCCCCATCGCCACGGCCCGCAGCGCGCCGGGGCGGCGGCCGTTGAGGCGGTCAAGGGCGGCGGCCGTGGCCTCGTCCGCGGGCAGGTGGACGATGACCTGCTGGCCCTCGTCGGGCAGCGCGAGCGTCTCCTGGAGCAACCGCAGGGGACCGGCCTCGGGGTGCTCGATGTCGTGGGAGCCGGTCCGCCGCGGTGTCATGGCCAGGTCGGCGAACCGGTCGGCGAATTCCGCGCCCGCGGTCACCGTCAGCTCGTCGGCCAGCTCGGCGAGGTACGGGTCCCGCAGGGGGACACCGTGCCGGAGCCGGGCCACGAGGTCGTCGGCCACCCGGTCCCAGTCGCGGTAGGCGCTGCGGGCCCGCTCGTCGGTGAACAGGTACCGGAGCAGGTTGGGCCGCTCGTCGTCGAGCAGGCCGAGGGGACCGACCAGCCGCCGGTAGCCGGCGGTGTGCGCGAGGACGTCGCCGATCCAGTTGACGACCAGCGCGGGAGCCGGCTCCAGGCGGTCCAGTACGGCTCGTACGGTGGGGCGCGCCGTGCGGCTGAGTGACGGGGCCGCGGCGCACACCAGCGGATCGCCGCCGTCCGCCTCCTTGGTCAGGCGGCGCAGCAGCATCCGGTCGCGCAGGGAGAGGTTCAGGGCGTCGGCCAGGGCGCCGAGCACCTGGGCGGACGGGTTGCGGTCGCGGCCCTGTTCCAGCCGGGTGAGGTACTCGACGCTGACGCCGGCCAGGGTGGCCAGCTCGGCGCGCCGCAGGCCCGGGGTGCGGCGCCGGGGGCCCGCGGGCAGACCGGCCTCGGCCGGGGTGACGGCTTCACGCCAGGTGCGCAGGAACGTGCCCAACTCGTTGTCGCTCACCCGGCGAACGTACAGGGCGTGCGGGCGCGGAGGGTGGCCCCGTCACTACCAGGCTCCGGCCGGTCTCCCTTCCGGGCCGCGCCGCCGCCAGGGTGGAGGGCATGACGAATGACACCGCCACCACCGCCCTGCCGCTGGCTCCCGGACAGTGGGCCCTCGATCCGTTCCACTCCTCCGTGAACTTCACCGTCCGGCACCTGGGCATCGCCAAGGTGCGGGGGCGTTTCGAGCGGTTGGAGGCCGACCTGGTCGTCGGGGAGCGGGTGGAGGACGTACGTGTCTCCGCGACGGTCGACCTGGCCTCGATCAACACCGGCAACGCCGACCGGGACGCGCACGTGCGCGCCTCCGACCTGCTCGACGTGGAGAAGCGGCCGACGATGACGTACCGCTCGACGCGGGTGTCGGGCGCGGGTGAGGACTGGAGCATGGAGGGCGAGCTGACGATCGGTGGGGTGACCCGCCCGCTCACGCTGGCCGTGGAGTTCGGCGGGCTGGTCGACGTGCCGATGGACGGCAGCCGGCACGCCGGGTTCGAGGCGACGGGCGAGATCCGCCGCAGCGAGTTCGGGCTGGACTTCGCTCCTGGTCTGCTCGGCGAGGTGGTCAAGATCCAGCTCGACATGCAGTTCGTGGAGCCGAAGAGCTCCTGACCGCACACGGAAAACGCGCCGTGCCCCACAGGACGATGCCTGTGGGGCACGGCGCGTTCGGCGGGAGGGACCTCAGCCCTTCGTGGCCCGGGTCGTCTTCTTCGCGGCTGCCTTGGTGGTCTTGGCGGCCGTCTTCTTGGCGGCCGTGCCGTCGACCGTCCTGGTGGCGGTCTTGCGGGCCGAGGCCGTCTTGGCCGCGACCGTCTTGCGGGCCGCCGTCTTGCGGGGCGCCTTCACCGAGGACGCGTCGCTGACGCGGTCGGCGCCGAGGATCTCCCGCAGGAACTTGCCGGTGTGGCTGGCCGGGACCCCCGCCACCTGCTCGGGTGTGCCCTCGGCCACGACCAGGCCGCCGCCGGCGCCGCCTTCGGGGCCCATGTCGACGATCCAGTCGGCGGTCTTGATCACGTCGAGGTTGTGCTCGATGACGATGACCGTGTTGCCCTTGTCGACCAGTCCGGACAGGACCGTCAGCAGCTTGCTGATGTCCTCGAAGTGCAGACCGGTGGTCGGCTCGTCGAGGACGTAGACCGTGCGGCCGGTGGAGCGCTTCTGCAGTTCGCTGGCGAGCTTGACGCGCTGCGCTTCGCCGCCGGACAGGGTGGTCGCGGCCTGACCGAGCCGGACGTAGCCGAGGCCGACGTCCTTCAGGGTCTTCATGTGGCGGGAGATCGCGGGGACCGCCTCGAAGAACTCCGTGGCCTCCTCGATCGGCATGTTCAGGACGTCGGCGATGGACTTGCCCTTGTAGTGGACCTCCAGGGTCTCCCGGTTGTACCGGGCGCCGTGGCAGACCTCGCACGGGACGTAGACGTCCGGGAGGAAGTTCATCTCGATCTTGATGGTGCCGTCGCCCGCGCAGTTCTCGCAGCGGCCGCCCTTGACGTTGAAGGAGAAGCGGCCGGGCAGGTAGCCGCGGACCTTCGCCTCGGTGGTCTCGGCGAACAGCTTGCGGATGTGGTCGAAGACGCCGGTGTACGTGGCCGGGTTGGAGCGCGGGGTGCGGCCGATGGGTGACTGGTCGACGTGGACGACCTTGTCGACGAGGTCGTCGCCCTCCACGCGCGTGTGCCGCCCGGGCACGCTCCTCGCGCCGTTCAGCTCGCGGGCCAGGTGCGTGTACAGGATGTCGTTGACCAGGGTCGACTTGCCGGAGCCGGACACACCGGTGACGGCGGTGAAGACGCCCAGGGGGAACGAGACGTCGATGTCCTGGAGGTTGTTCTCCCGGGCGCCGTGCACCGTGAGCTGCCGGGACGGGTCCAGCGGGCGCCGGATGTCGGGCAGCGGGATGGCCTTCCTGCCGGACAGGTACTGGCCGGTCTGCGACTCGGTGTTGGCGAGCAGCTCCTTGAGGGAGCCGCTGTGCACGACGTTGCCGCCGTGCTCGCCGGCGCCGGGGCCGATGTCGACGACCCAGTCGGCGACCTTGATGGTGTCCTCGTCGTGCTCGACCACGATGAGCGTGTTGCCCATGTCGCGCAGCCGGACCAGGGTCTCGATCAGCCGGTGGTTGTCGCGCTGGTGCAGGCCGATGGACGGCTCGTCGAGGACGTACAGGACGCCGACGAGGCCGGAGCCGATCTGGGTGGCCAGCCGGATGCGCTGGGCCTCGCCTCCGGACAGGGTGCCGGCCGCGCGGTTGAGCGAGAGGTAGTCCAGGCCGACGTCGACCAGGAACCGCAGCCGCTCGTTGACCTCCTTCAGCACCCGCTCGGCGATCTTCTTGTCGCGGGCGGTGAGCTTCAGCTCGCCCAGGAAGTCCGCGCAGTCGCTGATCGACATCGCGGAGACCTCGGCGATGGACTTGCCCATGATCGTGACCGCGAGGACGATCGGCTTCAGGCGCGTGCCCTCACAGGTCGGGCAGGGCACCTCGCGCATGTAGCCCTCGAAGCGCTCGCGGCTGGAGTCGCTCTCGGCCTCGCTGTGCCGGCGCTTGACGAAGGGGACGGCACCCTCGAAGGCCGTGGTGTAGCGGCGCTCACGGCCGTAGCGGTTGCGGTAGCGCACCTCGACCTGGGTCTTGTGGCCGTGCAGCAGGGCCTTCTTGGCGCGCTGCGGCAGACCCGCGAAGGGGATGTCCGTGCGGAAGCCCAGCGCGTCGGCGAGGGCGCCGATGAGACGGGCGAAGTAGTCCTTGGTGTGACCGTGCGACCAGGGGTGGATGGCGCCTTCGTCGAGGCTCTTGTCGGGGTCCGGGACGATGAGCTCCGGGTCGACCTCCATGCGGGTGCCGATGCCGGTGCAGTCCGGGCAGGCGCCGAAGGGCGAGTTGAAGGAGAAGGAGCGGGGCTCCAGCTCCTCGAAGGACAGGTCGTCGTACGGGCAGTACAGGTGCTCCGAGAACATGCGCTCGCGCTCGGGGTCGTCCTCGGGGAGGTCGACGAAGTCGAGCACGACCATGCCGCCGGACAGGCCGAGGGCGGTCTCGACGGAGTCGGTGAGGCGGCGCTTGGCGCCGTCCTTGACCGTGAGGCGGTCGACGACCACCTCGATGGTGTGCTTCTCCTGCTTCTTCAGCGTGGGCGGGTTCGACAGCTGCACCGTCTCGCCGTCCACCCGCGCGCGGGAGTAGCCCTTGGTCTGGAGGTCGGCGAAGAGATCGACGAACTCGCCCTTGCGCTCGCGCACCAGCGGCGACAGCACCTGGAAGCGGCTGCCCTCGGGCAGCTCCAGGACCCGGTCCACGATGGCCTGCGGCGACTGGCGCGAGATCGGGCGGTGGCACTGGGGGCAGTGCGGCTTGCCGATGCGGGCGAAGAGCAGCCGCAGGTAGTCGTAGACCTCGGTGATGGTGCCGACCGTGGAGCGCGGGTTGCGCGAGGTCGACTTCTGGTCGATGGAGACGGCCGGGGACAGGCCCTCGATGAAGTCGACGTCTGGCTTGTCCATCTGGCCGAGGAACTGCCGGGCGTAGGAGGAGAGGGATTCGACGTAGCGCCGCTGTCCCTCCGCGAAGATGGTGTCGAAGGCCAGCGAGGACTTGCCCGACCCCGACAGGCCCGTGAAGACGATGAGCGAGTCGCGCGGGAGGTCGAGCGAGACGTTCTTGAGGTTGTGCTCGCGCGCTCCACGGACGATGAGACGGTCGGCCACGCCGGTCCGCACCTTTCTTGAGAGAAGTGACAGGGGCGAGGCCCCCGTCTTTCCCAGACTAGGGGGAGCCACTGACAACGCCGGTCGGATTCACGGGTTGCCAACAAACCCCGGCTCTCCAGCATGCCCGACGCCACGTCCGACCATATAGCACGTGCTTTCGATTTACGGCACCGCTTCACCACCTTCACCCGAAGGAGTGGCGGAGCTAGGGTCAGGACCATGATTGATCACGCTCATGACCTGGCGTCTGTACGTGACGCGACGGACCGGCTGCTGACCGCAGTCGGCAAACTGGACAACGCCGCTGTGACCCACCCGTCACGGCTGCCCGGCTGGAGCCGCGGCCATGTCCTGGCCCATCTCGCCCGCAACGCGGACGCCCTCGTGAACGTCCTCCAGGGCCGCGCCATGTACGTCTCCGGGGAGGCCCGGGACGCCGACATCGAGCGGGACGCCCCACGCGGGCTCGACGTCCAGCTCGCCGACCTGCGCGAGAGTGCGGCCCGCTTCCAGTCCACGGGGGACGCACCGGCGGACTGGTCGCGCACGGTGGAGCTGCGCAACGGGGTCACCGACTCCGCTTCCCGGGTGCCGTTCCGGCGGTGGGTCGAGGTGGAGCTGCACCACGTGGACCTGGGGATCGGGTACGAGCTGGAGGATCTTCCGGCGGAGTTCACGCAGCGGGAGATCGCCTTCCTCGCCGACCGGTTCGCCGGGCACCCGGACGTGCCGCCCACGCGCCTCACGGACGGCACGCGCGCGTGGAGCACGGGACGCGACGCCCAGGACGGTCCGGAGGTGACGGTCACGGGCTCCCCCGCGGACCTGCTGGGCTGGCTCGCCGGCCGCCGCACCGGGTCCGCGCTGAGAGCGGACGGCGGCCCGCTCCCCGCCCTGCCCCCGCTGTAGGGCCGCCCCCGGCCGCGGGACCGGGGCCGCCGCCCCGCTATAGGCTGGCGGACATGACGTACAGCGGAGAGGTGAAGGTCGGCGGGCCGGCCGATGTGCACGAGCTCAAGGACCTGATGATCACCAAGATCGCGGTGGGTCCGATGAACAACAACGCCTATCTGCTGCGCTGCCGGGCCACCGACGAGCAGTCGCTCATCGACGCCGCGAACGAGGCGGAGACGCTCCTCGGCATGATCGGCGGTGACGGCATCGCGTCCGTCGTCACGACTCACCGCCACGGCGACCACTGGCAGGCGCTCGCCGAGGTCGTGGCGGCCACCGGCGCCCGCACCCACGCCGGCCGGCACGACGCCGACGGCATCCCCGTACGGACCGACGTGCTGGTCGACGACGGCGACACCATCCGGGTGGGGCGCGTGGAACTCACCGCGCGCCACCTGGTCGGGCACACGCCCGGCTCCATCGCCCTCGTCTACGACGACCCGCACGGGCATCCCCATGTGTTCACCGGGGACTGCCTGTTCCCGGGCGGTGTGGGCAACACCCACAAGGACCCGAAGGCGTTCGCCAGTCTCATCCACGACGTCGAGACCAAGATCTTCGACGCCCTCCCGGACGAGACCTGGGTCTACCCGGGGCACGGCGACGACACGTCCCTGGGCGCGGAGCGCCCGCACCTTCCGGAGTGGCACGCGCGCGGGTGGTGAAATCCGCGCCGCGGTGGGCGAGTTCTCGCGCGGGCGTGCAGCGTGGGGGCGCGGGCGTGCACGCGTGGAGTGGTGAGCCGCGCACGCGCCCCGTGTGAACCGTTCACACACACCGGTGTCGCTCGTGCGCTCCCCTCCTGCTTTGTTGCGCAGTCAACTGGTCTCAGCCCCGCGCAGGTTGACGGCTCCTGGGCGGATGGGCCGCCGGCCTGCCGATCCCCGCCCTCGGCCGGCGGCCCCGGCACCACGGCGAAGGCGGCGGCCCCGGCACACGCCGCCGAAGACGGCGGCTCGGCACACGGCGAGGACGGCGGCTGTCGCGGTCCGTTCACATGATCGCAACACCCGTTCCCACTATCCGGACAAGTGTTGCCGTGACCTCGACAAACGAGACCGTCGGCTGTCAATCTCCCGCCATGCACCCTGCCCCGCGCGCCCTGCGCCACGCTGCCGCCGCCGTCGTTCTCCTCGCCGCCGCCGTGGGCTGCGCCCCGCAGCCGGAGGAGTCGGGCGGATCCCCGGCGTCGACCGGAAGCGCCTGCGCCAAGGGCGCGTTGGCGACCCGGACCTCCGGCAAGCTGACCATCGCCACGGACCAGCCCGCCTACGAGCCCTGGTTCAAGGACGACGATCCCGCCAACGGCAAGGGCTTCGAGTCGGCGGTCGCCTACGCCGTCGCCGAACGGCTCGGCTATGGCAAGGACAAGGTCACCTGGCAGACCGTCCCCTTCAACAAGGCCTTCGCGCCCGGTGAGAAGACCTTCGACTTCGACATCAACCAGGTGTCCGTCAGCCAGGAACGCAAGAAGGCCGTGGACTTCTCCTCCGGCTACTACGACGTGCGCCAGGCCGTCGTGGCGCTGAAGGGCTCCAAGGCGGCGAAGGCGAAGAGCATCGCGGATCTCAAGGGCGTGCGACTGGGCGCGCAGGTCGGCACCACCAGCCTCGACTACATCGACGACGTGGTCCGGCCGACGCGGGCCCCCGCCGCGTACGGCAAGAACGACCAGGCCAAGTCCGCTCTGAAGAACGGCCAGATCGACGCCATCGTCGTGGACCTGCCGACCGCGTTCTACATCACCGGGGCCGAGGTCACCGACGCGACGATCGTCGGGCAGTTCGAGAACCAGGGCGGCACGCCGGAGCAGTTCGGTCTCGTGCTCGACAAGGGCAGCGCGCTCACCTCCTGCGTCTCGCGGGCCGTGGACGCGCTGCGCGAGGACGGCACGCTCGCGAAGATCGAGCAGCGGTGGCTGTCGGACGCCGTCGACGCGCCGGTGCTCAAGTGACGGTCGACAAGACGGAGACCGGCTCCGGCGAGCACCAGGCCACGGACGGCTATGTCCCGTCGCGGCGGCGCCTGGAGCGGGAGCGCCACAAACGCACCCGGGCCCGGCGCGCGACGGCGCTCGGCGCGCTCTCGACCCTCGTCACCGCGGTCGTCCTCTACGTGGTCGTCGTCAGCGCCCCGGGATGGCCGCGCACCAAGGAGACCTTCTTCGACGGGGCGTACGCGCGCGAGGCGTTGCCGAAGGTCCTCGAAGGGCTGTGGCTGAATGTCCGGCTGCTGCTGGTGTGCGGGGCCGCGGTGCTCGTCCTCGGCATGCTGATCGCCGTCGCGCGTACGCTGCGCGGTCCGGTGTTCTTCCCGCTGCGCTTCCTGGCCGCCGCGTACACGGACTTCTTCCGGGGGCTGCCGCTCATCATCAACCTGATGATCGTGGTCTTCGGCGTCCCGGCGCTGCGGCTCCAGGGGGTGAGCGTCGACCCGGTGCTGCTCGGCGGCACCGCGCTCACCCTGACGTACTCGGCCTATGTCGCCGAGGTGTTCCGCGCCGGGATCGAGTCCGTGCATCCCTCGCAGCGCGCGGCGGCCCGTTCGCTGGGACTGAGCAACCGGCAGGCACTGCGGTACGTGGTGCTGCCCCAGGCGGTGCGCCGCCAGGTGCCGCCGCTGCTGAACGACCTGGTGTCCCTGCAGAAGGACACCGGGCTCGTCTCGATCGGCGGTGCGGTGGACGCCGTGCGGGCCGCGGACATCATCGTGGGCCGCAGCCTCAACTACACCCCGTACATCGTCGCGGGTCTGGTCTTCGTCGCGCTGACCATCCCCATGACCCGCTTCACGGACTGGGTGACGGCCCGGATGGACCGCCGGCAGGCCCAGGGAGGAGCCATATGAGCCAGACGCCCGTGCTGCGCATGGAGTCCGTCCGCAAGACGTTCGGTGACGCGGTCGTCCTGCGGGACGTCGACCTGGAGGTCGCCCCGCACACCGTCACCGCGCTGATCGGTGCCTCCGGCTCCGGCAAGTCCACGCT
This sequence comes from Streptomyces sp. NPDC050674, assembly GCF_040654575.1. NCBI lineage: Bacteria > Bacillati > Actinomycetota > Actinomycetes > Kitasatosporales > Streptomycetaceae > Streptomyces > Streptomyces sp. NPDC050674. Next base: position 242,012 of record NZ_JBFAIG010000011.1, on the reverse strand, counting down.
GCTGCGGTGCGCGAACCTGCTGGAGGAGATCGACGACGGGGCGATCTGGCTGGACGACGAGGAGATCACCGACCCGCGCGCCGACCATGACGCCGTGCGCCGCCGGATCGGCGTGGTCTTCCAGGCCTACAACCTGTTCCCGCACATGACCGTCCTGGAGAACATCACGCTCGCTCCGCGCCGGGTGCACGGGGTGCCCCGCGCCGAGGCCGAGGCACGCGCGCGTGAGCTGCTGGAGCGGCTGGGGCTCGGCGGGAAGGCGGACGCGTACCCGGACCGGCTGAGCGGCGGCCAGCAGCAGCGCGTCGCGATCGTCCGCGCCCTGGCCGTGCGCCCCCGGCTGCTCCTGCTCGACGAGATCACCGCCGCCCTCGATCCCGAACTGGTGGGCGAGGTGCTCACCGTCGTCCGCGGCCTCAAGGACGAGGGCATGACCATGGTGCTGGCCACGCACGAGATGAGCTTCGCGCGGGAGGTCGCCGACCAGGTGTGCTTCCTGGAGGGCGGCGTGGTGCTGGAGCGCGGCACCGCCGCGCAGGTCTTCGAGGATCCGCGGCAGGAGCGCACGCGGCGGTTCCTGCGGCGGATCGTGGAGGCGGGGCGGCTCTAGGCAGCCCGGCGGCGGTAAGGGGCGCTCACCTTGGTCGGCGGGACTTACTCCGCCGGACTCGGCCGGACTCCTCCGACTCGGCCGGGTACCGCCTAGGCGTCCGCCTGTGCCGCCCCGGTCAGCGCCACCACACGCTCCACGCCGAAGACGTACCCCTGCACGCCGCAGCCCGCGATGACCCCGTCGGCGCGCAGCGAGACGTAGGAGTGGTGCCGGAAGGACTCGCGCTGATGGATGTTGGAGATGTGGACCTCCAGCACCGGCAGGCCGTCACAGGCGTTGAGGGCGTCCAGGATGGCGACGGAGGTGTGCGAGTAGGCCCCCGGATTGATCACGATGCCGCAGTGGTGGAGCCGCGCCTCGTGGATCCAGTCGACCAGCTCGCCCTCGTGGTTGGACTGGCGGAAGTCCACCGTGCCGCCGTGCGCGGCCGCCGCCTTGGCGCACAGGGCCTCCACGTCGGCGAGGGTGTCGGAGCCGTAGATCTCCGGCTGGCGCTGGCCGAGCAGGTTCAGGTTGGGCCCGTTGAGGATCATGATCGGGGCGTTGGCCAGGGTGCGGGGCACGGTTCCTCCGGTCCGTTCGGGGTCGGACGGCCCGTGACGGACCGCCGCTCCCAGCCGGTTTATCACGGTGTGACGGCGGCCCGCCGGGCCTGGCATCCCGGCATGACGAGCCCTGCCCATCGCGTCGATCGGCGGCGACGACCAGATCACCGTCCCCGTCGTACCTGGACCGGGAGTTGATACGGGCGAACCCGCAGTCGTTCTTCGGGATGAGCGACAACACCAACTTGCTCGCTGGGCCGACCCGGCGATCTTCCTCGCCGAGCCGGTGACCCGCCCCGGCAACGGCTGGACACGGGGAACCGTGCGCGTCGACGGGCCGGCCCGGCGCATCACGGTCACGTACTGAGGGCCCCGAAGCCCTCCACGCGCCCCCGTAACCGGCGATCACGGTGGGTAGTTGACGCGGCATGCACGACGTACGCACCGTAAGGGCACCCTCCATGCCGCGCCTCGCGGCCGCCTCCCTCGCCGGCACCGCCATCGAGTTCTACGACTTCTTCGTCTACGGGACCGCGGCAGCCCTGATCCTGGGGCCGCTGTTCTTCCCGACCTTCTCCCCGGTGGCCGGGACGCTGGCCGCCTTCGCCACCTTCGGGGTGGGCTTCGTGGCCCGGCCGCTCGGATCGGTGCTGTTCGGGCACATCGGGGACCGGCGCGGGCGGCGGCCGGTTCTCGTCGCCTCCCTGCTGCTGACCGGGGCCTCCACGGTCGCGGTCGGCTGCGTGCCGACGTACGAGACGATCGGTGTGGCCGCTCCCCTGCTGCTCCTGGTGCTGCGCTTCCTCCAGGGGCTGGGGCTGGGCGGGGAATGGGGCGGGGCGGTGCTGCTGGCCGTGGAGCACGCGCCCGCCGAACGGCGCGTCCTGTGGTCGAGCTTCCCGCAGGTCGGGCCCGCGGTGGGGTTCCTGCTCGCCAACGGTGTCGTCCTGGGGCTGTCCTCGGCGCTGACGGAGGCGCAGTTCGCCGCGTGGGGGTGGCGGGTGCCGTTCTGGGCGGCGGGGGTCCTGGCCGTCGCGGGGTTGTGGCTGCGGTCGTCGCTCGCCGAGAGCCCCAGCTTCCTGGAGATCGACGACCACGCGCGCGTGCCCCTCGCCGAGGTCGTCCGCCGCCACTGGCGGCTCCTCCTGCTGACCGGCGGAGGGCTCGCGATCGGCTACGCGCTCTTCTACGCCGTGACGACCTGGTCCCTCGCCTACGGCACGGAGCGGCTCGGTGTGAGCCGCGGCGTCATGCTGACCTGCATCATGGGCGCGGTGCTGGTGAAGGGCGCGCTCACCCCTGTGATGGCCCTGCTCGGGGACCGGTACGGCCGTCGGCCGCTGTGCCTGATCGGGTGCGCTGCCGCCGCCCTGTGGATGTTCCCGATGGTCGCGCTCCTGGCCACGGGGGCGCCGCTGCCGATGTTCCTGGGTTTCCTCGGGGCGATGCTGGCGTTCATCACGATGTTCGCCGTGATCGCCGCGTATCTGCCGGAGCTGTACGAGCCGCGGGTGCGCTGCACCGGCGCCGCCGTCGGCTACAACCTCGGCGGGGTCGTGGGAGGCGCGCTCACCCCGATCGTGGCGACGGCCCTGGCCGAGCAGGGCGGGCGGGTGCCGTGGGGGGTGGCCGCGTATCTGACCGTGATCGCCCTGTTCAGCCTCGGCTGCTTCGCGATGCTGCCGGAGACGCGTCCGGCACGGGCGGGGACGGCGGCGGAGGCGGCTGCGGGGTGAGCCGGGCGCGGGTCTCGTGGTCGGTGACGAGTTGAAGGCCGGTCTCGTCGCCGGTCGGTGGTGCCGGTGGTGCGTGGCGGGTGTGCGTAAACGCTTGCGTGAGCGTTTGCGCGGCACCTACGGGTTGATCGCCAGCTCCAGGTAGGCCGCGAACAGCACCAGGTGGACGCCGCCCTGAAGCGGTGTGGCCCGGCCGGGCACCACGGTCAGCGAGGCCACCACCACGGTCAGGGCGAGCAGCACCATGTGCGTGGCGCCGAGACCGAGGACGAGCGGGCCGGAGAGCCAGAGGGAGGCGAGCGCGACGGCGGGGATGGTCAGGCCGATGCTGGCCATGGCGGAGCCGAGGGCGAGGTTCAGGCTGGTCTGCACCCGGTCGCGGCGGGCGGAGCGCAGCGCGGCGATGGTCTCCGGCAGCAGCACCAGCAGCGCGATGATCACACCGACGACCGCGTGGTGGAGCCCGGCGGCCTCCACTCCGGACTCGATGGTCGGCGAGACGCCTTTGGCCAGACCGACCACGCCGATCAGGGCGAGGCCCAGCAGGGCCAGGCTGGCCCGGGCGGTGAGGACGGTCGGCGCCTCGGCGTGCTCCTCGGTGGTGATCACCTCGCCGTGCCGTGTGATCGGCAGGAAGTAGTCCCGGTGCCGCACGGTCTGTGTGGTGACGAACAGGCCGTACAGGATCAGCGAGGACAGCGCCGCGAAGGTCAACTGGACGGTCGAGAACTCCGGTCCGGGCTTGCTCGTGGTGAACGTCGGCAGGACCAGGCTGAGCGTGGCCAGCGTCGCGACGGTGGCGAGCGCGGCGCCGGTGCCCTCCGGGTTGAAGACGGCTGTGCGGTGCCGCAGCGAGGCGACCAGAAGACACAGGCCGACGATGCCGTTGCACGTGATCATCACGGCCGCGAAGACCGTGTCCCGGGCCAGGGTCGAGCTTTTGTCCCCGCCGTCGGCCATCAGGGTGACGATGAGGGCGACCTCGATGATCGTGACGGCGACGGCGAGCACGAGGGAGCCGAACGGCTCCCCCACGCGATGGGCCACCACTTCCGCGTGGTGCACGGCGGCCAGCACGGCCCCGGCGAGGACCAGGGTCACCAGCGCGACGACCCAGACGGGCAGATCCCGTCCCCAGGTCAGGGCCAGCAGTACGACCGCCAGCAGGGGCACCAGGGTCGTCCACTGTGCCGCGAGCCGCATGTGCCGAGCGATCATGCAGCGATCGTCGCAGAGGTGAGGGGGCCCCGCACTCCGGTCGTGCCGGGCCCCACGGTGCCGCCGGTCGGGCTACTTGAGATCACGTGCGTCCAGGACGTCGCAGTTGGTGTACACCCGCTCGCCGATGCTCAGCTCGTTCAGCCGCTCCGCCAGCCTGGTCGTCTCGGGGTTGTCGCTGTTGCGCATGGCCTCTTCGAACGACTCGAACTCGATCAGCGCGAGATAGCGGTTGGGCTTGTCCCGGTCCTGCAGCAGCGTGCTGCGGGTGGGGCCGCCCTCGCGGTCGGCGTTGCGCTGCCCCGCCTCTTCGAGGATCTGCCGCATCTCGTCCAAGCGCTCGGTCTCGAACTCGATGATCTGCACGAACTTCATGGCACCTCCAGCCGGCCTCGGCGCCCCCGGGCCGGGAAGCGCGCTCAGGAAACAAGCAAGCACCGGGACCGGCGGTCGGCAATTCGCCGGCCACCGGTCCCGGTGCGGGGTTGTTCCTTCGCCCGACGCGGTCAGACGTCGATGCTGTCCTTCGCGGTGCCTCCGCTCTTGCCCTGCGCCGCCTCGGCCGCCGCCTGCTTCTTGGACGCGCGCAGGCTGGTGATCGTGGTGACGATCAGAACGGCACAGATCACGCCGAGAGAGACCGGAATGCTGATCTCGGGGACGTGGACGCCCGACTCGTGCAGCGCGTGCAGCACCAGCTTGACGCCGATGAAGCCGAGGATGATCGACAGGCCGTAGCTGAGGTGGACCAGCTTCTTCAGCAGACCGCCGATGAGGAAGTACAGCTGGCGCAGACCCATCAGGGCGAACGCGTTGGCCGTGAAGACGATGTACGGGTCCTGCGTCAGGCCGAAGATCGCGGGGATGGAGTCCAGGGCGAACAGGACGTCGGTGGTGCCGATCGCGAGCATCACGACCAGCATCGGGGTCATGACCCGCTTGCCGTTCTCCTGGATCCACAGCTTGGTGCCGTGGTAGCGGTCCGCCACGCCGAAGCGGCGCTCGGCGGCCTTGAGCAGCTTGTTCTCTTCCCAGTCCTCGTCCTCCTCGTCGGCCCGGGCCTCCTGGATGAGCTTCCAGGCGGTCCAGATGAGGAAGGCACCGAAGATGTAGAAGACCCAGGAGAAGCTGGCGAGGATCGCCGCGCCGGCGGCGATGAAGATCGCTCGCAGGACCAGGGCGATGAGGACACCGACCAGCAGCACCCGCTGCTGGTACTGCGTCGGCACCGCGAACTTCGCCATGATCAGGACGAAGACGAAGAGGTTGTCGACGCTGAGCGATTTCTCGGTGATGAAGCCGGCGAAGAACTCACCTGCGGGCTGCCCCCCGGCGAACAGGAGCAGGCCGAACCCGAAGAGGGCGGCCAGCACGATCCAGACGATCGTCCAGATCCCGGCTTCCTTGATCGACACGTCGTGCGGCTTGCGGCCGATGAAGAAGTCGACCGCGATGAGGGCGGCAAGGCCCACGATCGTCAGGACCCATAGGGTCATGGAAACATCCACTGCGCCTCCGGCAGTCGTAACGGCAAATGTCAGCGTCGTCGCTGCCGGAGGTCTCTTCCACCCAAGATGGGCCGACGCCCCGGGATCTGGCCTGATCCGTATTGACGGGTACGCCGCAGCAGACAGGGAGTACTCCCCTCCGTGCCGTCAACAGTACCCCAATTGCCAAGAACAGGTAAAGGGCTTGGCAAAAGAAAGACCAAATCCGCTGGTCGGGGGCTTTACATGAACTTGGTGCGGGCGGCCGCGACCTGCGCCAGCACCTGCTGGAGGACCTGGCTGCCGGGCGGCGGGAGCGACGGCTCGTAGGTCCACGCGTGCCCGACCCACGGGTCGGCGAGGTGATCGTCGGCCACCGGTGTCAGTCGCAGCAGCGAACGCCACAGCGGGTCGAGCAGAGGCCCGTACGCGGACGATTCCTCCCGGTCGGCCACCATCATCAGGTGGACGCCGACGTCGGGACCCTCGTCGGCGAGGTAGCGCAGCTGATTGACGGCCCGGTCGTCGAAACCGTGCGGAAAGTCGTTGACGATCAGAAGCTGCTGGGAGGTGTCGAAGCCGGGCGGCAGGGAGTCGGCGGCGCCGCCCCGGAGCGCCATCTGCACCAGGTCGACCCGCTGGGTGAGCCGGCCCAGTACCTCTGCCACCCCGGCGGCGCCGAGCGCGGGAGGGGCCGCGAGCACGCCGGCCCGCACCAGCGGCGCCAGCGGCTGCGCTCCGGAGCCGGCCGGGTCGATGACGTGGACGGTGAACTCGCCCGCCGGGTAGACGGCCAGCAGCCGGGCCGCGTGCGCGACCGCCGTCTCCATGGCGAGACGGCTCATGGCGTGGGAGTCGGTGAACGAACCGTCGGACGCTCCGGCTGGTCCGCTGTCGATCCACAGGCCGCGCTCCAGCGGCAGCCGGACCAGCATCGGGATGCGGATCCCGTCGGCCTCGGGGAGATGGAGGTCGCCCAGGCGCAGGGCCATCGGGATCTCCATCGGCACCCGGTAGGCGTGCCAGACGGGGTTGTCCCAGCGGGCGTAGGCCGGTGGGAGGGCCGGTTCCACGACGTCGGCCTCGGCGGCGAGCTGGGCGAGGTCCCGGTCGAGGGCCTCCCGGGCCTGCGCGACGAGCCGGGCGTGCCGCGCCCGGGCCTCCTCGCGGGCGGCGTCGCCCTGCCCGCCGATCCGGCTGCGCGGGTCGGCCAGGACCTGCTCCAGCTCCTTGTCCATGCGCGACTCGGCGAAGTCGACGGCGCTGCGGTAGGCGGCGGTGGTGCGGGCGAGGTCCTCGAACATGCCCCACACCTGGTTGTAGAGCCGCTCCTCCATGGACCAGCCGGTCGCGTCACCCGCGACGGGCTGTGCGGGCTGTCCGGGTGCGGCCGGGGGCGCGGTAGGCGCGGGCGGGGGTGGAGCGGTGGTCTGGCGGCGCGGGTGGCTGTAGTCGATGGGGCCGCCGGCTGTCGGCGCGGACGGCTGGGGGACGGCGTGCGGGTCGGTCGCGCCGCCGGGGTACGACGGCTGCTGCGGGGCGGGCTGCCCCGGGCCGCCGGGCGTCTGCCCGCCGCCGTACGGCGACGTCGGTGGTACGGGGCCGGGCTGGGGCGCCGCGCCGCCCTGGTCGGGCCCGAGGGCGGGAGCCGCAGCCTGGCGGGAGCGGTCGCCGTCCGCCGTGCGCGGCGGGGGCGCCTGCACGGAACGGGCCACTCCCTGTGCGACCGCCTCGTTGATGCTCCCGGCGAGCTCATGGGCCTGTGGCAGCCCCTGATCGGTGAGGAGTTCGGCGAGACCGCCCGCGTAGCCCTGGCCGACGGCACGTACCTTCCAGGCGCCCTGCCGGCGGTAGAGCTCCAGGGCGACGACGGCCGACTCCGCCTCCAGGCCGGTGAGGGTGTAGCTGGCGACCTCGTCGCCGTCGAGACCGGTGACGGCGACGAAGGGCGCCGCCACCGCGCCGAAACGGAGCGGTCCCGTCCCCCCGGCGGGCAGAGCCAGCAGCACACTCACACGGTGGACGGCTTCCGGCACGGCGTCCAGGTCCACCGCGAGACGGTGGTCGGCGGCGGCCTGCCGGGAGACCTCGAGACCCGGCTGGGTGGGTGCGCCCGGGTGGGCCACCCACTCCACGCCGTGGATCCGGCCGTTCTCGTCGCCGAGCGCGGCCACGGCCACGATCGGCGTACCGGCCGAGATCCGGATCTCGAGACGGGACTGGGAGAGCGGGTGGTTCTGCCCCCGCACCAGCTCGGCCGTCATCGCCTTCGTCCCCCTGTGTCGTTGTGTGGTGTCGTGTGCCGCCCGCCGGGCCCGCCGGTGCGGGGCACGGGGTGCGTCAGAGCACCGGCAGGATGGCCGGCATCAGGTCCTGGAAGGTGCGGCCGTTGGCGGGGTTGCCGAGGGCCGTCATCGTCCAGCCCGGGCCCGAGCGGTGGACCTTGGCCATGATCTGAGCCGTGTACTGGCCGCCGCCGGCGAGCGTGTAGCGGGCGAGCTCCTGGCCGTTGGTCTCGTCGACGAGGCGGCAGAAGGCGTTCTGCACCTCCTGGAAGGTCTGGCCCGTGAAGGAGTTCACGGTGAAGACGATCTGGTCGATGTGGACCGGGACCCGCGCCAGGTCGACGAGGATCGCCTCGTCGTCGCCGCCCTGCCCGACACCGCCGACGAGGTTGTCACCGGTGTGGCGCACCGAGCCGTCGTCGCTCACCAGGTGGCGGAAGAAGACGACGTCGACCGGCTGCTTGTCCGCGAACAGGACGGCGGAGGCGTCGAGGTCGATCTCCCGCGTGCGCGAGCCGAACAGGCCCCGCCGGGGAGCCGCCTGCCAGCCGAGACCCATGCGAACCGCGGTCAGGCTGCCACCGTCGTTCTTCTGCAGACTGATGGCCTGACCCTTGGTCATGTTGACGGTCACGCGCTGATTCCCCTCTCGAACGTCCCCTGTTGCCGCGTGCTCGCGGTTGACCAGAACCCTACGCAGGGGCACTGACAGCGACGTACCCTCGTCCGCACTTTGTGTCGGTCTTGCAACACTGCGCGTACGCGGCACGCTGTCAGGACAGGCCCGCCTCCTTCATCTGGCGCAGTTCCTTCTTCATCTCGGAGACCTCGTCGCGAAGCCGGGCCGCGATCTCGAACTGGAGCTCCGCGGCGGCGGCCCGCATCCGCGCGGTCAGTTCCTCGATCTGCCCGGCCAGTTCGGCCGCGGGGCGGTCGGTCGGCACCGTCTCCTTCGCCTTGCCCTTGGCGGCCTTGGCCGTCCCGCCGGCCTTGCCGAGGGAGGGCACGGGCGCCTTGGTGCCGCCGCCGTCCTTCTTGGCCTTGCGGTAGCCCGAGCCGAGCAGTTGTTCGGTGTCGATGTCCTCGCGGGCGATCTGGGCGACGATGTCGTTGATCTTCTTGCGGAGCGGCTGGGGGTCGATGCCGCGCTCGGTGTTGTACGCGACCTGCTTCTCGCGGCGCCGGTTGGTCTCCTCGATGGCCTTCTCCATCGCCGGAGTGATCTTGTCGGCGTACATGTGGACCTGACCGGAGACGTTGCGCGCGGCGCGGCCGATGGTCTGGATCAGGGACGTCCCGGAGCGCAGGAAGCCCTCCTTGTCGGCGTCCAGGATCGCCACCAGGGAGACCTCGGGGAGGTCGAGGCCCTCGCGCAGGAGGTTGATGCCGACCAGCACGTCGTACTCACCGGCGCGCAGCTCACGCAGCAGTTCGACCCGGCGCAGGGTGTCGACGTCGCTGTGCAGGTAGCGCACCTGGATGCCCAGCTCCAGGAAGTAGTCGGTGAGGTCCTCGGCCATCTTCTTGGTGAGCGTGGTGACCAGGACGCGCTCGTCCTTCTCGGTGCGCTGCCGGATCTCGTGCACCAGGTCGTCGATCTGGCCCTCGGTGGGCTTGACGACGACCTCCGGGTCGATGAGGCCGGTGGGGCGGATGATCTGCTCGACGAAGCCGTCCGAGCGGGACATCTCGTAGGTGCCGGGGGTGGCCGACAGATAGACCGTCTGGCCGATGCGCTCCTGGAACTCCTCCCACTTCAGGGGGCGGTTGTCCAGGGCGGAGGGCAGCCGGAAGCCGTGGTCGACGAGGGTGCGCTTGCGTGAGGCGTCGCCCTCGTACATGGCGCCGATCTGCGGGACGGTGACGTGCGACTCGTCGATGACGAGCAGGAAGTCGTCCGGGAAGTAGTCCAGCAGGGTGTTGGGCGGGGAGCCGGGCGAGCGTCCGTCGAAGTGCATCGAGTAGTTCTCCACGCCGGAGCAGCTGCCGATCTGGCGCAGCATCTCGATGTCGTAGGTGGTGCGCATCCGCAGGCGCTGGGCCTCCAGCAGCTTGCCCTGCTTCTCCAGCTCCGTCAGGCGATCGGCCAGCTCCTTCTCGATGTCGTTGACGGCCCGCTCCAGGCGCTCGGGCCCCGCGACGTAGTGGGAGGCCGGGAAGACGTAGAGGTGCTCGTCGTCGCTGATGATCTCGCCGGTGAGCGGGTGCAGGGTGGACAGCGCCTCGATCTCGTCGCCGAACATCTCGATGCGGACGGCCAGCTCCTCGTAGACCGGGAAGATCTCGATGGTGTCGCCGCGGACGCGGAAGGTGCCGCGGGTGAAGGCCATGTCGTTGCGCGTGTACTGGATGTCCACGAAGCGGCGCAGCAGTTCGTCGCGGTCGATCTCCTCGCCGACGCGCAGGGGGACCATGCGGTCCACGTACTCCTGCGGGGTGCCGAGGCCGTAGATGCAGGAGACCGAGGCGACCACGACGACGTCGCGGCGGGTGAGCAGCGAGTTGGTCGCGGAGTGGCGCAGGCGCTCGACCTCCTCGTTGATCGAGGAGTCCTTCTCGATGTAGGTGTCCGACTGCGGGACGTAGGCCTCGGGCTGGTAGTAGTCGTAGTACGAGACGAAGTACTCGACGGCGTTGTTCGGGAGGAGCTCGCGGAACTCGTTCGCCAGCTGGGCGGCGAGCGTCTTGTTCGGCGCCATCACGAGCGTGGGGCGCTGGAGCTTCTCGATCATCCACGCGGTGGTGGCGGACTTGCCGGTGCCGGTCGCGCCGAGCAGCACGACGTCCTTCTCACCGGCCTCGATGCGCCGGGCGAGCTCGGCGATGGCCGTCGGCTGGTCGCCGCTCGGCTGGTAGGGGCTGACGACCTCGAAGGGCGCCACCGTGCGTTCGATCTTTGAAACGGGCCGCATGGCATCCACCGTACGACCCCGCACTGACAACGGGCTCTGATCAGCGGTTCTGCGGGGTGCGGGACTCCTGGTGCTCCGGGGTGCGGTGCGGGCGCAAGCGCAGGCGGTGGGCGGGGTGCCGGAGGTGGGTGTGGGCCGGTATGCCGGGTTTCTGCTCGACGGGGACGACGGTGGGCTTCCCCATGACCATCAGCGGGTCGAACATCACGACGACGCCCGCGAGGAGCAGGAAGGCGAGCGGACCGATCAGCATGGGGGCGAGAAGCGACGCGGGCGACTGCCCCGTGGCGGGTTCGGCCGCGCCGTGCACGTGGACGCTGAGGGCGGCCATGCCGGTGTAGTGCATGCCGCTGACGGCGAGCCCCATGACGAGGCTGGCGCCCACGCTCCAGAGGAAGCCCCTGACCTGGCCGGCGGCCCACAGGGCGGCGGTGGCCGCGGCCATGGCGATCGCGACGGAGATGCCGACGGTGACGGTGTTGTACTGGAGCTTCCCGTCCAGGCTCATGCTGGCCATGCCGAGGTAGTGCATCGAGGCGATGCCGAGTCCGGTGATGGTGCCGCCGGTGAACAGGGCCGTCCCACGCGCGCCCCGGTAGCCGACGATGAAGATCCCGATGCCCACCATGATGATCGCGACGGCGAGGCTGGCGTAGGTCATCGCCTTGTCGTAGTGGATCGGGACCCCCCGGACCGTGAACCCCATCATCGCGACGAAGTGCATGGTCCATATGCCGGAGCCGATGGCGGCGGAGCCGAGGGCGAGCCAGCCGGGGCGCCAGGACTGGGCGACCAGCATGGATCTCGTGGTGCAGCGCAGGCCCAGGGCACCGCCGAGGCAGGCCATGAAGTAGGCCACCAGGGGTGTGACCAGGCCGTAGCTGAAACCGTCGACCGTGCCCTGCATGCGTGGCTGCCCTTCCCGCCTTCGAACGTCCCGGAATGCCGGATGTGCGCCCCCTCCCAGGACCGCACGGGCGGTCAGGGTTGACGCAGAGAGTATGACCCCCACCGGAATGGTCGAACGACTTTCCGGCAAAGAAACACGGCCTTGCCGCAGTTGTGCGGTACCAGTGAGCGGAGTTGGGCCGGGTCCGTTCAACGTGTGGCCATCCCGCACCCCCCTTGCGTTGACCCTCTGCTGTCACAGTTGTGCTGTCTGTGATGTCGCCGATCGCTCGTCGCGAGGAGTACGCATGCACGCGCGCGCTGTTGCCGCCTCGACCACCGCACTCCTGGGGACCGCCGCCCTGCTGTTCCCCGCCTCCCCCGCGCAGGCAGCGGGCGGCGGCCCGTCCCCGCTGGTCATCGCGCACCGGGGCGCCTCCGCGTACGCGCCGGAGAACACGCTGGCCGCCGTGGACGCGGCGGCGGAGCTGGGGATCCGCTGGGTGGAGAACGACGTGCAGCGGACCAGGGACGGGGAGCTGGTCGTCATCCACGACGACAACCTGCGCCGCACCACCGACGCCGAGGAGGTCTTCCCCGGCCGGGCCCCCTGGAAGGTGAAGGACTTCACCGCCGCGGAGATCGCCCGCCTCGACGCGGGCAGCTGGTTCGACCCCGTCTACGCGGGCGCGCGCGTGCCGACGCTGGAGCAGTTCGTGCACCGCCTGGAGCGTCATCACCAGAAGCTCCTCCTGGAGATCAAGAACCCGGAGCTGTATCCGGGCATCGAGCGGCAGACGGTGAAGGTCCTCAGCAACGAGGGATGGCTCGACCGGCCGCATCGGGCGGGCCGGCTGATCGTGCAGAGCTTCAGCGCGGACAGCGTGCGGACGGTGCACGAGCTGAAGCCCGGTGTGAAGACCGCCCTGCTGGGGACGCCGCCGGTGTCGGACCTGCTCGACTGTGCGGAGTTCGTCGACCTGATCAACCCCTCGTACAGTTCGCTCAGCCCGGCCTACGTGTCTTCCGTACAGGCGTTCGACGGACCGCACGGCAGGCCGATGCGGGTCTTCGCCTGGACGGTCGACGACGCGAGGACGGCCCGGCGGGTCGCCGGGTTCGGGGTCGACGGGATCATCACGAACCGGCCTGACGTGGTGCGCGAGGCCTTGGACGACTGATCCGGCCCCGGGCCGGGCGGCGTTGTCAGTGGGTGGTCCTACTGTGGAGCGCATGGACAGCCAGGGGCAGGTCGAACCGCGCGTCGTGTGGGCGGTCGTGGAGAGCCGGATCGGGCCGTTGCTGCTGGCCGCGAGCCGGGACGGCCTGGTCAACGTCGTGTTCCACGCCACGGACGCGGTGCGGGACCGGGCGGTCGAGCGGCTGGCGTCACGGCTGGGCACCGAGCCCGTCGAGGCACCCGGCTCCCCGCTGCTGGCCGAGGCGATACGCCAGGTCGAGGCGTACTTCGCGGGTGAGCGACGCGACTTCGACCTGCCGCTGGACTGGTCGCTGATCTCCGGCTTCAACCGGGAGGTCCTGCGCGAACTGGCCTCGGGCGTCCCGTACGGCCAGGTCGTCGGATACGGCGATCTGGCCGGGCGGGTCGGTCAGCCGGGCGCCGCCCAGGCCGTGGGCATGGCGATGGGCGCCAATCCGCTGCCGGTGGTGGTGCCCTGTCACCGTGTCGTCGAGAGCGGTGGCGGCATCGGCGGTTTCGGGGGCGGCCTGGAGACCAAGCGCAGGCTGCTCGCCCTGGAGGGTGTCCTGCCCGAGCCGCTCTTCTGAGAGCGGGGCCCGGTCGTCAGTCGTAGTGCCGGGCCTCGAAGACGTTGCCGTCCGGGTCGCGGAAGTAGAAGCTTCGGGTGGCCTTGCCCTGGGCTCCGAAGGAGTCGTGGGAGAGGTCCGACATCGGTACGGAGCATTCTTCGAGGCGGCTGCGCAGGGCGTCGAAGCCGTCGCGGGACAGTGACAGACAGACGTGGTTGACCGGGTGGCCCGCGCTCTCGGCGGAGCCGGGCAGCATCGTCATGCGCCGCGCGTAGGTCAGCGGCATGAGGTCGACAATGGTCTCGCCGTTGACGCGCACGGACGGGAACGGTGCCTCGCCCGCCGCGAACTCCGTCAGCCTGACCGCTTCCATACCGACGGCCTTCTCGTAGAAGTCCGCGGCGGCGAGCGGGTCGCGCACCCAGAGGACGACATGGTCGAGACGTGGCGTGTGATCCGTCATGCACCCCAGGCTCGTGGCGACTCCGCTGGCCCGCAAGGGTTTGGTCGGGCGCGCCGCCCGCCAGAGATGAGGAAGACGACTGACCGACTGGCAGGAGGCGGGCGCGTGGTGCTGGTGGTGTCCGAAGAAGTGCGGGAGGCGATCGACGCGCGTCGGCCCGTCGTGGCTCTGGAGTCCACGATCATCGCCCATGGGCTGCCGCGGCCGCGCAACCTCCAGGTGGCGCTGGAGCTGGAGACGGCCGTACGGCAGGAGGGCGCGGTGCCCGCAACGATCGCCGTACTCGACGGGCGGCCCCACGTCGGCCTGGACAAGGAGCAGCTGGAACGGGTCGCGAACGAGGACGGGATCCGCAAGCTCGGCCACCGCGACCTGCCGCTCGCGCTGGCGTCCGGGGCGAACGGGGCCACCACGGTGTCGGCGACCGCGCTGCTCGCGGCGCTGGCGGGGGTACGGGTCTTCGCCACGGGCGGGCTCGGCGGGGTGCACCGGGAGTGGACGCTGACGCAGGACGAGTCGGCCGACCTGGGACTGCTGGCGCGTACCCGCGTCACCGTGGTGTGCGCCGGGGTGAAGTCGATCCTGGACGTTCCGGCGACCCTGCAACGGCTGGAGACCCTGGGGGTCGCCGTGGCCGGTTACGGCACCGGCAGGTTCCCCGGCTTCTACCTCTCCGACTCGGGGCATCCGGTGGACTGGACGCTGAAGACGCCGGAGCAGGTGGCGGACGTCATGCGGGCCCAGGACGCACTCGGCGGGCCGGAGTCCGCGCTGATCATCGCCAACCCCGTCCCGCAGGAGGAGCAGCTCGATCCGGAGCTGCACGCACGCGTGCTCGCGGACGCGCTGCACGCGTGTGAGGAGGAAGGGGTCTCCGGCCAGGCCGTCACACCGTTCCTGCTCGACTACCTGGTGCGGCACACCGACGGTGCCTCCCTGAGCGCCAACCTGGCGGCGGTGCGCGGCAACGTACGCCTGGCGGCCCGGATCGCGGCGGCCTGGAGCCGGGGGTGACGGTGACCGGCGGCGCGGGGCCCGCGGCGAGCCGGGCAGGGGCGAAGGGGGCCGGAGCGGGGGCTTCGCCAGGCGGGGCCGGGGCGGTGGGGGTGCCGTGGTGAGCCGCGCCGAGCCGGCGCAGGGCGGTGCGGGGCCGGGGGCCGGGCGTGGGCTGCTGGTCGTCGGGGACGTCATCACCGATGTCGTCGCACGGCACCGCGGGCCGCTCGCGGCCGGTACGGACACGTCCGCCTCCATCCGGACGGTGGCGGGCGGGGCGGGCGCGAACGTGGCCTGCTGGGCGGCCCGCCAGGGGGCGTCGGACGTGCGGCTGCTCGGGCGCGTGGGGGCGGACGCGGCGGCCTGGCACGAGCGGGAGCTGGTCGCCCAGGGCGTGCGTCCGCGGCTGGTGGTCGACCCGCTGGCGCCGACCGGCACGGTGATCTGCATGGTCGACGGGGGCGCGTCGGCGGAACGGACGTTCCTCACGGACAGCGGAGCGTCGCTGCGGCTCGAACCCGCCGACTGGTCGGACGCGCTGCTGGACGGTGTGGCCCGGCTGCACCTGTCGGGCTATCTCTTGTTCTCCGGGACGAGCCGGGCCCTGGTGAGGGTCGCGGTGGAGGCCGCACAGGCGCGGGGGGTGCCGGTGAGTCTGGATCCGGCATCGGCCGGCTTCCTCGCGGAGCTGGGCGCCGAGCGGTTCCTGGCGCTCGTGGAGGGGGTGGACGTCCTGCTGCCCAGCCGGGACGAGGCCCGGCTGCTGACGGGTCTCGCGGACGCGGCCGAGGCGGCGGCGGAGCTGAGCCTGCGCGTGCCGCTGGTCGTCGCCAAACAGGGCCACGAGGGCGCTGTCGTGGCCCGCTCGGGGAAGGTGCGCGCCCGGATTCCGGCCGTGCCGGCGACGCCACGGGACACGACCGGTGCCGGTGACGCCTTCACCGGCGCGTTCCTCGCCGCCCTGCTCGCGGGCGCGGGGCCGGAGGAGGCCTCGGCGGAGGGCTGCCGGGCGGGTGCGCGAGCGGTGGAGACGGTGGGCGGCAGGCCACTACCACCGCCTACTGCTTCCGCCCCCACGCCGAGATCATCGGGGCCGTCGTCAGATCGAGGACACCCGACGTGACGTTCACGAGGTGCCGGTCGATGTCCTGGTCCGTGGCGAGGCCCGCGGTGACGAGCTGGTCGCGGATCTGGCGGATCGTGGCGGACTCCAGGGCCGCGCAGGCCGGCGAGGAGAGGGGGAAGTAGGCGTCGGCGTGGACCCGGGTCAGTCCGGCCTCCCGGAGCAGCCGCGGCAGGGTGCGGCCGCTGGGGAGATCGGTCCCGCGGTCGGCGAGGAGGGTGCGGAAGCCCTGCCGCAGCCGGTTCGCGAGCTGCTGTTCGGGACCGTACTCGTCGGGGCAGAGCAGGGGTTGGAGGGAGGGGTCGGCGTCCTCGACGAGGAGGCGTCCGCCCGGGCGCAGGGACGCGACCATGGACCGCAACGCCCGTTCCCGGTCGGTCACGTGGACGAGGGCGAGGCGGGCGTGCACCAGGTCGAAGCCATCCCCTGGCGGCTCGTGCGTGCCGAGTTCGTGCCTGCGCACCTCGACGGGCGGCCGGGCGGCGGAAGCGAGCCGTGAGGTGTCGGTGTCGGTCGCCAGGACGCGCCCGGTCGGTCCGACCTTCTTGGCCAGCCAGGACACCACGGTGGTGCCGGCGCCGACCTCCCAGCACCGCCAGCCGGATCCGATCCCGAGCGCTTCGAGATGCCGGAACGTCGTGGGGTCGAAGAGGGTGGCGAAGGCGCTGAAGTGTTCGGCCGCCTCGGTTCGCCGGTGGTCGAGGAGGTACCCGTCGGTTCGCGTCATGCCACGATCATCCCAGTTGTCCGACTTATCCGTACTCGTCGACGCTCCGGCACCGAGAGGCGCGTCGCAGGCCGCCGTACGCCAGAACCGCCGGGCGCGGGCAGGCGTCGACATGTGGGGGGCATGGCGTCGGCGCGCGGTTCGTCCACAGCCGGGAACCAAGCGGAATGGGCCGTATCCACAGGCTTACCCGCAGCTCACGCGGGCCTGGCAGACTGACGCGCCAAGGCGCAGGAACGGCGCGAGGAGTTCCACGCAAGGAGATCCGGAATGTCCATGGCAGGGAATCTGCGGAAGGTCACGAGCCTCGGCGGGGTCGGTGGTCTTCGCAAGGTGGCTCGGCTGGCCCGGCGACGCCCCCGCGTCGATCTGAGCCACCCGGCCCGGTCCCCGCTGGGCTCCTCGGTGGTCAACTGCGTGACGTACCGGGACGGAGTGCGCGCCCCCGCGCGCGGCGATCTGGTGGACGCCGTGGAGCGGGTGCGCAAGAGCCGGGAAGGCTTCGTGTGGCTCGGTCTGCACGAGCCGACGGACCAGGAGTTCGCGGGCATCGCCGAGCTCTTCGATCTGCACCCGCTGGCCGTCGAGGACGCGATCGAAGCCCATCAGCGCCCCAAGCTGGAGCGGTACGGCGAGACGCTCTTCGCGGTGTTCAAGACGGTCTGCTACGTCGAGCACGAGGAACTCACCGCCACCAGCGAGGTGGTGAACACCGGCGAGATCATGGTGTTCGTCGGCGCGGACTTCGTGATCACGGTGCGGCACGGCAGGCACGGCTCCCTGGGTCCCCTGCGCGAGGAGCTGGAGTCCGATCCCGGCCAGCTCGCCAAGGGCCCGTCGGCGGTGCTGCACGCGCTCGCGGACCACGTGGTGGACGACTATCTGACGGTCACGGACTCGGTGCAGGCGGACATCGACCAGGTCGAGACGGACGTGTTCTCGGAGGCCGGTGCGCGGACCGACCCGGGGCGCATCTACCAGCTCAAGCGTGAACTGCTGGAACTGAAGCGGGCGGTGGTGCCGCTCAGCCGGCCGCTGGAGGATCTCGCCACCCGGCCGATCCGCGCGGTCGACCCGGAGATACAGGCGTACTTCCGCGACGTCTCGGACCATCTGCTGCGGGCCAAGGAGCAGATCGCGGCCTTCGACGAACTGCTCAACTCCATCCTCCAGGCACACCTCGCGCAGGTCACGGTCGCGCAGAACGAGGACATGCGGAAGATCACGGCATGGGCCGCGATCGTCGCCGTGCCGACGATGGTCTGCGGGGTGTACGGCATGAACTTCGATCACATGCCGGAGCTGCACTGGCGGTACGGCTACGGCATGGTGATCGGCGTGATATCCGTCGCCTGTCTCGCGCTGTACCGGGGCTTCCGGCGCAGCGGCTGGCTGTGACGCGGGCCGTGACGTGCGCCGTCGGCGCATGAGGGCGTGACCCGCGCCGTCAGCGCGTGAGGCCGTGACTCGCGCCGTCAGCGCGTGCGGCGATGACCTGGGTCCGGTGCGGTGGAGTCCTGTCCGGCGGAGGCCGGCGGGGTCAGCGCGTCGCGGTCGAGGGGTCAGTGCGTCGCGGTCGTGGCGTAGACGCTCTGCGCCCAGGAGGCGATCTGGTCCTTCGCGAGGTGCCGGACGAGGTCGGCCTCGCTGATCATGCCGACCAGGCGCTTGTCCTGGATCACCGGCAGCCTGCGGATCCGGTGCTCCCGCATCTCGCGGAGCACCTCGCCGACATCGGCGTCCGCGTCGATCCAGCGTGGCGTTCCCTTGGCCATCTCGCCCGCGGTGACCCGGCCGGGGTCGTGGCCCATGGCGACGCAGCCGACGACGATGTCGCGGTCGGTGAGGATGCCGCAGAGCCGCTCGTTCTCGTCGCTGATGGGCAGGGCGCCGACGTTCAGTTCACGCATGAGCTGGGCGGCCCGGTCGAGGGTCTCGTGGGCGGGGATCCACTGGACGCCGCGGTGCATGATGTCTCCGGCGGTGGTCATGGAGTGCCTCCCGGTGCCGGACGGCCGGCGCGGCGCCGGACGCACCGCGAGTCCCGGCGCCCTTCATTCTCGCCGCGCCACCGGATGCCCGCACACGGAACCCGCCGCCACCGGCCGGGCCCCGGCTCGGCCTCCGAGCCGCCCAGCGACCTGTCGGCGCAGCTCCTCAGCACCTCAGCCGCTCAGCCGCTCCACGCGGGATGGCGAGGGTCGTCGGCGCGCACCAGGACGTCGGCCGTGCTCACCGGATCCGTCTCCTGCTCGTAGCGCTCGAACGCCGGAAGGGTCCAGTGCCCGGCCTCGGGTGTGCGACGGCGCAGGGCGCCCGGGGAGAGGAGGACGTGGACGCTCAGATCGAAGGGGAACCAGTGCCGAAGGAGGAAGGGTCCGTGCAGCAACAGCACTCCACCTGGCGGGAGTTGGACGTAGGGACTGCGGGTCGCGCGGTCGGCGTCCGGGTCCCACAGGTCGGGCAGGACGCGGCCGTCACCGCCGGCTTCCAGCGGGCCGAACACCTCACGCCACAGGGCGCCCGTGTCGTACCAGCCGCTGTAGTAGGCCTCGACGTCCTGGTGACCGTACTCCAGCCGTACGGAGGCGGGGCGCAAAAAACCCTCCGTCCCCACGACGAGCGACGAGCGGCCGCGTACGCGCAGCGCCTCGGAGATCCGGCCGGCGAGGTCGCCCGGGCGGGCCGCCGGGGCGCCGTCGAGGGCGACACGAAGCCAGGGAGAGCCGTCGGCGGGCTTGAGGCCGAGCAGCCGCTCGGCGAGCAGGTCGCCGAGCCGTTCCCAGGTGATCGCTTCGAGTCGCACAGGGCCCATGATGCGTCAGACCGGGACGGGAGACGTCGCGTCCAGCGCTGCCGCGCAGGGGCGGGGACCGGATCGCCTGGGTCTGTAGGGACATGCGTAGTTCGCTCCGCCGTCAGGGGGAATGAACCTCTCATGGCCCCCCGCACGATGCTCCCGCCCCTGACCGGACTCCTCGTCTTCCAGCCCCTCAGGCGGCGTCACTGCGCCGAGTGCCGGCGGGGGCCGCTGCCTGCGCTCGTCCTCGAGGACGGTGCCCCGCGCTGTCTCGACTGTGCCGACCTCGCTCATCTGGTGTTCCTGCCGAGCGGTGACACCGCGCTGACCCGCAGGTCGCGGGAGGAGAGCACGCTGTCGGCGGTGGTCGTGCGGTTCAACCGGCGCAAGGGCCGGTACGAGCGGCAGGGGGTGATGGTCGAGGAGGCGGCGCTGGCGAGGGCGGAGCAGCGGTGTCTCGCGGACGGCGAGGCGAGACGGCGGCGCCGGGTGCGGGACGCGCGGCGGCGGGCGGCTCAGGACGCCTTGTTCGCCCAGGCGTTCGCGGCCGAGATCCTGCGGCTGTTTCCGGGGTGCCCACCCGATCGCGCGCGGGCCATCGCCCTGCACGCCTCGGAGCGGGGCAGCGGGCGGGTGGGCCGCAGCGCGGCGGGGCGTGCGCTGACCGAGGGGGCGGTGACCTCGGCGGTCGTCGCGTCCGTGCGGCATCTGGACACGCCGTACGACCGGCTGCTGATGAGCGGCGTGCCGCGACACGAGGCGCGGCGGCGGATCACGCCGATGGTGGCGACGGTGCTGAGGGGGTGGACCGAGGCGGGGGTCGGTTCCGCCGGGTGAGGCGGGAGGCCCCGCGACGCCCGGCCTCGTGCCGTCCCTCGACGCCAGGCCCTTCGACGGGCCGTGGACGTTCGCTTATGGCGCCGCGCCGTTCGGCCATGGTCAGGGTGCCCGTGGGGGGAATTCACTGGGATCGAGAAAGGGTGCCGGGCGGGATGCCGGCTCGACGGACGGGAGAAGACATGATCGGCGGACCGTACTTCACTCTGACGGTGCTGGGGGTGCTCGGGACCGGTCTGGTGGCCGGGGTGTTCTGCGGGTTCTCGACCTTCGTGATGCGGGGCCTCGGCATGCTGCCGCCCGCGCAGGGGGTGGCCGCGATGAAGGCGATCAACGTCGCGGCGGTGACGCCGCCCTTCATGGTCGTGTTCCTGGGCACGGCCGTGCTGTGTGCCGTGATCGCGGTGGTGACGTTCGTTCTGTGGCCGCAGGAGGGGGCGGTGGAGCTGCTGGTGGGCAGCGCGCTGTACCTGTTCGGATCGTTCGGGCTGACCATGGTCGCCAACGTGCCGCGCAACGACGCGCTGGCGGAGCTGGAGCCGGGCTCACGGGAGGCGGCGGCGTACTGGCCGTCGTATGTGCGGGAGTGGACGCTGTGGAACCACGTGCGCACGGCCGCCTCGGCGGGAGCGGCACTCGCGTATGTGCTGGCCCTCACCTGACCCCCGCCCGGGCCCATCCGCCACCGCCGCCCGCGGCGACAGGCACCGCCCCTCAGGGGGACGTATCGTGGCGAAAGAGCACGAAGCACGGCCCGTCACACGCGCACGCAAGGAAGACGGCCATGGCCGATCCCAAGGGTTTCATGACCACGCCCCGCCAGGAGTGGCCGCGCAGGCCGGTCGAGGAACGGGCGCGCGACTGGGACGAGGTGTACGTCCCCGGGGCCCTGCTGCCGATCATCAGCGAGCAGGCGGACCGGTGCATGGACTGCGGCATCCCCTTCTGTCACGACGCCTGTCCGCTGGGCAATCTGATCCCCGAGTGGAACGACCTGGTGTCCAGGGACGACTGGCGGGCGGCCGCCGAGCGGCTGCACGCGACCAACAACTTCCCGGAGTTCACCGGCCGGTTGTGTCCGGCACCGTGTGAGGCGGGCTGTGTGCTGGCGATCAACCAGCCGGCCGTCACCATCAAGAACGTCGAGTGCGCGATCGCCGACCGGGTCTGGGAGGAGGGCTTCGCGCCGCCGAGGCCGCCGGAGCGGTTGTCCGGCCGGACGGTCGCGGTGATCGGTTCGGGACCGACGGGGCTGGCCGCGGCCCAGCAGCTGACCCGGGCCGGGCACACGGTCGCCGTGTACGAGCGGGACGACCGGCCCGGCGGGCTGATGCGGTACGGCATCCCGGCGTTCAAGATGGAGAAGCACCATCTGGAGCGGCGGCTGGAGCAGATGGGGGCCGAGGGGACGAAATTCCGGACGTCGACGGCGGTCGGGCGGGACATCGGGGCCGACGAGCTGCGGACCCGCTACGACGCGGTGGTGCTGGCCACCGGTGCGACAGCCTGGCGTGAACTCCAGGTGCCCGGGCGTGAACTGACGGGCATTCACCAGGCGATGGAGTACCTGCCGCTGGCGAACCGGGTGTGTGAGGGAGATCTGGAGGCGTCCCCGCTGTCGGCCGCCGGGAAGCACGTGGTCATCGTCGGGGGCGGTGACACCGGGGCGGACTGCCTGGGCACGGCCGTCCGGGAGGGCGCCGCGTCCGTGACCCAGCTGGACATCTACGCGCTGCCGGACGCGGAGCGCGACGAGGACACCGAGCCGTGGCCGACGTACCCGATGCGGATCTACCGGCTGTCCGCCGCCCATGAAGAAGCCCGTGACCTGCGCACCGCCCCGGTCGCGGACGCGGACGCGCGGCTGTTCGCGGCGTCCACGCTGCGCTTCGACGGTGACGCGCGGGGACATGTGCGCTCACTGCACCTGGTCGAGGTGGACGCGCGCCGCCGCCCGGTGGAAGGCACCGGGCGGCGGCTTCCCGCCGACCTCGTGCTGCTCGCCCTGGGCTTCTCGGGGCCCGACCGGGAGGACGGCCTCGTCGACCAGCTGGGGCTGGAGCTGGATCCCCGCGGGACGATCGCGCGGGACGCCGGTTTCGCCACGAACGTGCCCGGGGTGTTCGCCGCGGGGGACGCGGCCCGGGGGCAGTCGCTCATCGTCTGGGCGATCGCCGAGGGGCGTGCGGTGGCGGCGGCCGTCGACCGTCACCTGACGGGCAGTTCGAGACTGCCGGCGCCGATCGGACCGTACGACCGGCCGATGGCGGTGTAGCGCCCGCCCCGGCCGCCCTGCCGGCCGAGGGATGCCACCGATCGTCCCGACCCGGGGGCGTCCCCGCTCGTCCAGCCCCCACGACATCCCAGGGCGTCACCGTTCGTCCGTTCCCGCCACCTTCCGCGTCGCCAGCGCCACCCGGTTCCACGTGTTGATCGTGCAGATCAGGGCGATCACCTGGGCCAGTTCGCCGTCTTCGAACTGTGCGGCGGCCCGTGCCCAGACGTCGTCCGGGACCCCGGCGTCGGCGACAAGGGTCAGTGCGTCCGTGAGGGCGAGGGCCGCCTGTTCCCGCTCGGAGAAGAAGTGGCGGGCCTCGCGCCACACGGCGACCATGTGCAGCCGGTCCTCGCTCTCGCCGGCCTTGCGGGCGTCGTTGGTGTGCATGTGCAGGCAGTACGCGCAGTGGTTGAGGTGCGAGGAGCGGATCTGGATCAGCTCGACGAGCGCCGGGTCGAGGCCCTCGCGGGCGGCGGCGTCGAAGGCGATCAGGCTCCGGAAGGCCTTGGGCGCGGACTTGGCGAACTCCAGCCGGACCGGGGCCGCCTGGGTGTCGTACATGCTCGTGTGCGTCGTCATGCCCTCGAATCTACGAGGCGGATAGACCCGCTGTAGGGTGCATTTCCATGGCGACATCGTGGGTCAATTCCGCGGAGGGCATCGGGTCCGATCTGCATCTGGAGCTGACCGGGCCGGGCGGCAGGCGGGCGGCGCTGATCCGGGCCCTGCGGGAGGCCGTGCGCAGCGGACGGCTCGCTCCGGGCACGCGGCTGCCGCCGTACCGCTCGCTCGCCGCGGACCTCGGCGTCGCCCGCAACACGGTGGCGGACGCGTACGCGGAGCTCGTCGCGGAGGGCTGGCTCACCGCACGGCAGGGCTCGGGCACCCGGGTCGCCGAGCGCGCCGAGCCGCTGCGGCCCGCCGCTCGCGTGCCCAAGAAGGCGCCGCCCCGCGCGCGTGGCCCCCGGCACGATCTGAGACAAGGCACGCCGGACGTCTCGGCGTTCCCGCGCACCGCGTGGCTGGCCTCCTACCGGAGGGCTCTCCAGCAGGCCCCCAACGAGGTGTTCGGTCCGGGCGATCCCGCCGGGCGGCCGGAGCTGCGCGAGGCACTCACGGAGTACCTGGCTCGCGCGCGGGGCGTGCGGACCGAGCCGGGCCGGATCGTGATCTGCTCCGGTTTCGCGCACGCGCTGCGGCTGCTGTTCGCGGGTGGTGTCCTGCGCGGGCCGCTCGCGGTGGAGGCGTACGGGCTCGGGTTCCACCGGGAGATCCTGGCCGCGGCCGGGGTGCGCACGGTGCCGCTCCCCCTCGACGAACACGGCGCGCGGGTGGACCGGCTGGGGCGCGAGCGGGCGGTGCTGCTCACGCCGGCGCACCAGTTCCCGACCGGCGGCCCGCTGCATCCCGAGCGCCGGGCCGCCGTGATCGACTGGGCACGCGCGCGTGACGGGCTGGTCCTGGAGGACGACTACGACGGGGAGTTCCGCTACGACCGCAAGCCGGTCGGTGCCCTCCAGGGGCTCGACCCCGAGCGGGTGATCCACATCGGCTCGGTCAGCAAGAGTCTGTCGCCCGCGGTGCGGCTGGGCTGGATGGTGCTCCCGGAGCGCTACGCGGGGGCCGTCCTGGCCACCAAGGGCGAACGCGAGGCGTGGGCGAGCGTCCTGGACCAGCTGAGCCTTGCGGACTTCATCGCCTCCGGGTCGTACGACCGGCAGGTCCGGAGGATGCGGCAGCGCTACCGCGGCCGCCGGGACCGGCTGGTCGCCGCGCTCGCCGAGCACGCGCCGCACGTCGAGGCCACCGGCGTCGCGGCCGGGCTGCACGCGGTGCTGCGGCTGCCGCCCGGCACGGAGGCGTCCGCGGTCAAGGCCGCCGCGTGGCAGGGCATCGCCCTCGACGGCCTCGCCGCGTTCCGGCACCCGAAGACGGACATGCCCGCGGACGACGGCCTCGTCGTGGGCTACGCCACGCCCTCCGAGCACGCCTACGGACCGGCCCT
Source organism: Streptomyces sp. NPDC050674 (assembly GCF_040654575.1). NCBI lineage: Bacteria > Bacillati > Actinomycetota > Actinomycetes > Kitasatosporales > Streptomycetaceae > Streptomyces > Streptomyces sp. NPDC050674. The sequence goes on along the minus strand of NZ_JBFAIG010000011.1, from coordinate 217,329 downwards.
GGAGGCGCTGTGCGGTGCGCTGCCGCCGCCGTGACCGCCCCGAAGCGGAACCCGGCGCCCCAAGCGAAAATGGAAGCCCCCGGAAGGACTACGCCTTGCGTCCGACCGCCCCGTAGCCCGGGATCACCCCGTCGTCCTGCCCCGGTACCGGCTCACCCAGCTCCGGGTGCCAGCGGTGCGGCACCTCGACGCCGGGTTCGACGAGGTCGAGGCCGTCGAAGAAGCGGGTGAACTCCTCGCGGGAGCGCAGGGCGAGGGTGACTCCGGCGGCGCGCAGCTTCTCCGTGGCCGCCTTAGACTCCTCGGGGGTGAAGTCGGCGGTCGCGTGGGTCATCACCAGGTAGCTGCCGGAGGGCAGTTCGGCGACCAGCCGGCGGACCAGGTCGTGGGCGCCGTCCTCGTCGGAGACGAAGTGCAGGAGGGCGACGAGCGACAGCGCGACGGGCCGGGTGAGGTCCAGGACCTTTTTCGCGCCCTCCCAGATGGCGTCCGGGTCGCGCACGTCGGCCTGGAGGTACTCGGTCGCGCCCTCGTCCGTGCCGCGCAGCAGGGCCGCCGCGTGGGCGAGCACGATGGGGTCGTTGTCGCAGTAGACGACCCGGGCGTCGGGGGCGGTCTCCTGGGCGATCTGGTGGAGGTTGGGCTCGGTCGGGATGCCGGTGCCGATGTCCAGGAACTGCCGTACGCCGTTGCCGGCCAGCCAGCGCGTGGTCCGGTGCATGAAGGCACGGTTGACGCGCGCCATCACCGGCACCCTGGGGTCCAGGGCGAGCATCTGCCGGCCCATCTCCTCGTCGACCGGATAGTTGTCCTTGCCCCCGAGGTACCAGTCGTACATCCGCGCGGGATGGGGTCGGGTGGTGTCGATCTGGACGGCCGAGGTGGGGTCCTGCCCGGTCATGTGGCACTCCGTAAGGCGCAGAGGGTGGTCATTTCAGCACCGGCGATTCAGTGACGACGCAGGGAACGCGAGGAACGCAAGCAACGTGAGGAAGTCGGGCGACGGCGACGGCGATCGCGTCAGGACAGCAGGAAGTCCGCCTCCCCCGCCTTCGCCCCCTCGATGAAGGCCGTCATCTCGGCCGTGGTGTAGATCAGCGCGGGGCCGTCCGGGTCGGTGGACTGGCGCAGCGCGATCCGGCCGTCGGCGAGTTTCATCGCCTCCAGGCAGTTGCCTCCGTTTCCGCCGCTCCACGGCTTGTGCCAGCCTTCGCTGCCCAAGTCACGCGCGGGCATGCCGTTGTAGACGTGTTTGCGCGGCTTGATGCGATCCATTCACAGCTCCTTGCGGAGATCCCGGAGGATCTCCTTCGTGCGATGTGCCGTAGCGGCCTGCGCCGCCATGCGGTCCATGACCTCCAGGTGGGTGGCCACCTCGGTGCGCGCGTCGAGATAGACCGCGCCGGTCAGGTACTCGCTGTAGACCATGTCCGGCAGTTCGGGCATGGCGAATCGGAACAGCACGAACGGCCCGTACGTGCCCGGGTGCGGCCCGTTGGCGAACGGAGCGATCTGCAGCGTCACGTTGGGCATCCCGGTGGCGTCGAGCAGTTTGTCGATCTGGGCCCGCATCACCTCCGGACCTCCGACCGGGCGCCGCAGCGCGGTCTCCTCCATCACGACCCACAGCCGGGGCGCGTCCTCGCGCGTGAGCAGGTCCTGGCGCCGCATCCGCAGCGCGACGTGACGCTCGATGTCCTCGGGCCGGGTCTGGCCGATGGCGCCCGACCGGAGCACCCCGCGCGCGTAGTCCTCGGTCTGGAGCAGCCCGGGGACGAAATGCGGCTCGTAGCTGCGGATGACGCCGGCCGCGCCCTCCAGGCTCACGTACATCGAGAACCAGCCGGGCAGGATGTCGTGGAAGCGCTGCCACCAGCCGGGCCGGTTGGCCTCCTCGGCCAGCCGGACGAAGGCTTCGGCCTCCTCGTCGGAGATTCCGTACGCCTTGAGGAGCAGTTGCAGGTACGGGATTTTGAGCGCGACCTCGGCCATTTCCATCCGGCGGACCGTGGCGGGGGCGACGCGGAGGATGCGCGCGGCCTCCTCGCGCTTCATCCCGGCGCGTTCCCTCAGATCCCACAATCGTCGGCCGAGTACGACCTGGCCGACCGTCGGTGCGGACCGCGGTTCACTCACGCTCCACCTCCATGAAGAGTTCTGACGTGCCGACCGAAAAAGACGCTGACAGCCCGGCGGCGCCATTCGAAGACCTTTTCGAGAAGATGAATCCGAACATGCGTTTCGAACGAATCTTCGAGGATCTCAACTGGCGCCGCGCGGGGTGCTGTTGCGAGCAGTGTGCCACGGCCTTCCAGACCGTCACACAGCACTCTGCAATTTTCAGAGTGACACTTGCCAAGTGTTCACGGCGGGGCGATAGTGGCAAGCGTGATTCCGTCCGCGCCCTTAGGAACAGATGCCGCCGCAGGCCCTTCCGGCCTTGGCGCCGCCGCCGGAGAGGCTCCCCTCGGGGTCGCCGCCGAGCGCCGGTTCCGTTTCGAGCTGGCCGCACATCCCGGCTCCCCCGCCCGGGCCAGACGCCTGACACAGGCCCGGCTGACCGGCTGGTCGGTGTGCGAGGACACGTGCGACAGCGCGGCCCTGGTGGTCTCCGAGCTGGTCACCAACGCCATCGTGCACACGGCGAGCACCCACATAGTGTGCGAGCTGCACGACGGCGACGACCTGGTGCGGATAGCCGTGCGCGACGAGGGCTGCGCCCCGGGCCAGCCCCACGCGGCCAGCCGGACGCGGCCCGAGGAGGAGCACGGGAGGGGACTGCTCCTCGTCGACGCCCTCTGTCACGCCTGGGGCGCCCATGAGGACGGCCCCGGACTGCTGGTCTGGGCCGAGCTGCCCCGCACGGCGGCCGAGCCGCCCGACACGGTGGCCGAGCCGCTCCGCACGGCCGACGCCCCGGGTGAGCCCGCCGGGCCCCGAGCCGACCTGGGCTGGGGCGCCCGACCGAAGCGTGGCCCTTCCGACGACGGGGACGACCACGGGGACGACACCTCCCGGGCGCGCCACCGCCCGGGCGCCCCGGAGGTTCCCCCGCAGGAGCGCCGCCACGACCGGGGGCGCGCATGAGCCCTGTGCACTCGGGCCGTGTGCTGACCCTGGACACACTGGTCCGCGCCGGGCGCGGACTGCGGGCACCCGGCCAGGCCTTGCGCCTGCCCGTGCCCGACGGCATGACCGCCCCGCTCGGCTGCGACGCGGTCGCGGTCCCCGCCCGCGTCGGCCCGCTGGTGATGCCCCGGCTGCCCCGTGTGGGCTGCGTCTACGCCGATGCGACGCACTGGTGGTGGCTGGTTCCGTCGGACTCCGACCACGCCTTGGAGTGGCCCGCCCCGGCGCGCTACGTCACCGGCGCGGTCGTCCCGGACCTGCTCGAGGTCCCCGACCTGATCCACCGCCCCGACGGCACGCTTCCCTACACGCCGCCGATCCCCCTCTACCTGGCCCTGTGCCGGGCCACGGGAACGGCACCGTCCTGGTCCCGCCCGGTCAGCGCGTAGACACGCCTCACCGAGGAGCCGCCGGCCACCGGCCTCCGGGGGAGCTCTACGCCGAGCCGTACGCGCTCAGGCGGAGCGTTCCACCCCGTACGCCCGCCCACCGGGGCCGTTCCGGAGGCGGGCGGGAGCATGCCTCAGGCCGTGGCGTCGGCCACGTCCCCGCTGCGCACGATCACCAGGAACATGTCCGAGGCGAGGTCCATGACGACCTCTGCGGGCAGACCTTCCCGTCGCCGCGCCTGCGCGAACTCCTCCGCAGGCCAGGAGCCGCGCGGCCCACCGGCGGGAAAGCGCTCGAGCACTGTTCGCCCGTTCACCCTGCACCTCCATGTAGCGCTGTACTCGTAGAGTTAAACGCCAACCATGGGGTCAACGGCTCGCGAAGTGACGGTTCTGAGACGTAGTTGACACGCGTTCACCGCTAAGTGTGACCAACCTCTCAGCTTCTTGGCGGATGTGTTCACTTTCCGTATCAGTCGTCGTACTCGTCGTGATACCGGACGCGCTCACTTCCCGCAGGCGCACCAAAGGCCGACGCACGCCCCTTGGGTTCCTCCCACTCCTTCTGCCGACCCAGTGCGGTGAGGTCGAGCAGGCTGGTGGTGGAGCCCAGGCCGTCCAGGCCACGCTCGTAGGTCGAGTAGGTGTGGAAGACCCGGTCGCGGTCCCGCAGGAAGCAGCTGAGGCCGGGCCGCTCCACGAGCTCGCCCTCGCGCTCCAGGGTCACCTCGAAGTCACGGTTGAAGTCGCTGCCGTACGACGAGTACCAGGGCAGCGTCCAGCCCATGCGCGCCTTGAACGGCAGCAGCCTCCGGTAGGGGGCCCGGGACACGGCAGCGAACGAGGTGTCCCGCGCCGCGAGGTGGGCGAGATGCCCTATTTGGTCCAGGAATCCGGAGCAGCTGCGGCAGCCCGCGTCCCACTCGGGCGCGAACATGAAGTGGTAGACGACGAGCTGGCGCCGGCCCTCGAACAGGTCGAGCAGGGTGGCCTTGTCTCCCCCGAGCGGGGACGTGCCCCCACCGCCCTCGAACACGTACTCCTTGTCGACCTCCACCATGGGCAGACTGCGCCGCTCGGCGTTGAGCGCGTCCCGGGCGCGGGTGACGGCCTTCTCCTTGAGCAGCAGTTCGGCACGCGCCGCGCGCCACTGGCCGCGCGAGACGATCTCCGGAAGCGACATGGGCCCTCCTGTGACAACGGTCCGTCGCCAGTGGTGACCGGCGGGAGGGGCGGAACTCATCGCCGCGCGGGAGGATTTCCGGCGCGTGGGCGCGGGCCCTCAGCTGTCGTAGTGCCCCAACTCCATGCCCCGTCGGTGAGGTTGGCCTCGACCGGCCAGACCACGTCGTTGAACCACTCCTCGGTGGGGAGGTCCTCGGCCAGGCCGCGCAGCGCGACCATCGACGCGTGCGTGTGTCGACCAGGCCGGGCAGGGCGACCTGCCCGGAGGCGTCGATCCGCTCGGCGGCGGGCGGCTCCGCGGCCTCGCAGGTGGTCGTGACCGCCTCGACGGCACCGTCCCGTACGACGATCGCGGCGTCCCGTGTGAACCCGACCCGCTCTTGATCGTCGTGCGTGAGGACGGTACATGCGCTGATGATGAGCTCGGCGGGACTGTCCGCGGCAGAAGACGTCACCGCGCCGACGTACGACGGTGTCGTAGGGCGGCACGGGCCGAACCGCGCATCCCGTCACGGCTCTGTCGCGGGGCGGCCCGGGCGCGCACCCTGGCCTCATCACCCCGTCTGTCGGCTTCTGAAAGGAGCCCGGCATGCTCCTCGGCACCTGGAACCTGGAGAACCTCTACCGGCCCGGCGGCCCGTACGGCCCGAGGGACGAGGCCGGCTACGAGGCGAAACTCGCCGCGCTCGCCGCCGTCGTCACCGAACTCGATCCGGCCCTTCTCGGGGTGCAGGAGGTCGGGGACCCCGAGGCCCTGAAGGACCTGGCCGGCATGCTCGACGACGACTGGCACGTCACCCTGTCCGAGCATGCCGACAACCGGGGCATACGCGTCGGGTTCCTGAGCCGTACGGCGGTGACGGTGGTGGCCGACACACGGGCGTTCCCCGCGGAGCTGCGTCCCGTGCAGGCGGACGATTCGGGGGTGACGGCGGGGCAGGCGGGGCGGGGTGTCCTGGCGGTCGAGGCCGACGGCGGGAACGGGCCGTTGCGGGTGGCGGTGTGCCACCTGAAGTCGAAGCTGCTGTCGTATCCGAACGGCCGGTTCCACCCACGCGACGAGGGCGAACGGGCCCGTTACGCGGCCTACGCCCTGTACCGGCGGGCGGCCGAGGCGAGCGCCGTGCGCGCCGTCGCGGACGAACTGCTCGACGGTGACGGGCAGGGCCGGGACGTGGCGATACTGGGCGATCTGAACGACGAGGTGCAGGCGGCGACCACACAGATCCTGCTCGGCCCGCCCGGCTCCGAGATCGGCACGCCGGGCCACGACCGGCCCGACCGGGGCGACGCGACGCGGTTGTGGGACGTGGCCCCGCTCATCCCGCCCGGGCAGCGCTGGTCCCGGGTGAACTCCGGGCGCCGGGAGCTGATCGACCACGTGCTGCTGAGCCACCGCCTGGTGCGCCGGGCGTCGGCGGCGGGCACGGGTCTGCCCGGCGAGGGCCCGTCCCCGCTGCCGTCGGTCGGCCCGGACCCGGCGCAGCGCCGGGGCGCGCCCGGGTCGGACCACGCTCCGGTGTGGGTGCGGGTCGGCGTCTGAACCGCCGGTGGCAGGGCGCCCGCAGGGGCGCACGCGGGAGGCCTCGTGCGGCGGTGTCGCTAGCCGGCCAGGGGTGTCCGGGGCGGGCGCAGTCCCACCCGTTCGCCCCGGCCCGCGAGTTCGGCGAGCACAGCCGTGAGGCGTTCCTCGTGGCCGGGCCCGATGCGGCCCGTGTCGTCGAGGTGCACGGCACAGGCGGTCGTGGTGTCGACGAGGCGTTCAAGGAGGTCGGCCACCTCGTCCGCGCCCTCGGTGTGCCGGGCGAGGGCGGGCAGTTCGTGCGCGGCGAGGGAGATGGCCGAACGGGCCTCGGCCAGGGTGCGATAGGCCTCGCGGCGCAGGGTCCAGCGGGTGGCGCGGTGGTCGGAGGGGGTGCCGGAGGTCCCGATGCGCGGGGCGTCGGCCTCCTCGAGGACGTGCGTGAGGTAGGCATGAGCGGCCTGATTCGCCGTCGCGAGCCGGGCGCGTACGCCGCCGCCGCGCTGGCCGGGCATCGGCAGGTGGCCGACGATCAGCACGATCACGCAGGCCAGCAGTGTCTCGCCGATCCGGCCGGCGGAGGCCTGGGCTTCGCCGCCGACCATGACCAGCGCGAGGACGAGGACGGTGGCGACGGCGGTCTGGGCGGCGAAGTGGCGGGTGGCGACGGGGATGAGTGCCCCGCTGAGGGCGACGAGCGCGACGAGCCCGTCCGGGCGGGGCAGGACGGCGGCGAACCCGGCGAAGAGCAGGGCCCCGAGGACGGTGCCGGCGGCCCGGTTCAGGACCCGTGAGGCCAGCGGTCCGAGGTCGGGTTTGACGAGGAATACGGCGGTGGCGGGCAGCCAGTACCAGTGCTCGTGCTGCCCGTACCACTGGCTCCGGTGCAGGGCCTGGGCGACCGCCGCGCTGGCCCCGAAGCAGAGGGCGACGCGCAGTCCGTACTCGCGCCCGGCGCTGCCGAGGGCGGCGCGCAGCCGGTCCCGGGCGCCGCGGGGCCTGGTGTGCAGATCGCCGCCCCGGCCCCGGTCGAACACCTCGGCCGCGTGCAGGAGGGCGTCGTCGAGGGCGCGCAGCGCGGGTGCCGATCGGGACGGCGCGGGCAGCGGCCCGGTGGGGGTATTGCCGCGTACCGCGGCGGCGAGTCGCCGGGGACCCTCACAGGCCCGCTCGGTGACGGCCTCCCCGGCCCAGGCGAGGGCGGTCGCGGCCTCGGCGAGGGGCAGGGCCGCGGCGTACTGCGCGTGAAGCCGCCGCTCGGTGGACGAGGAGGCGTACCGCCGCAGCCGCGGCCCGGCGAGGGCGTCCTGGGCGTGGTCGAGGGCGGCGGTCAGCGCGGTCCGGCGGCGGATGGCGTCCGGCCCGCCGGCGGCGTCGAGCAGCTCGGCGACGGCTTCGTACACACGGGCGACGGCAGCCCGCTCCCCGTCGAAGCGGAAGTCGCCGGCGAGGGAGCCGGGCGTGGGCAGCACGAGCCGCAGCACGAGCAGCCATCCCGCCCCGGCGAGATAGGCGAGCGCCCGTTCCCAGCCCGGCTCGGGCAGGGGCATTCCGGCGCCGATGGCCGCGCCGACGAGCAGCTGGGTCCCGACGGCGGACGCGACGGGCCCGACGGCGCTCATCCCCCCGGCGACGAGCCCGACGGCCGTGAGCACCACGGTGAGCACGACTGCCCCGGTCCCCTGCCCGGTGTACGTCCCGATCACGAGCCCCACGGCGCCGCCCAGGGCGGGCACTCCGATCCGCTGGACGGAGACGCGCCGGCTCCCGGGCCGGTCGTTGATCCCGGCGAGCATGGCGGCGACGGCGGCGACGACGCCGAGGGAGGTGAGACCGGTCCGCACGGCCACGAGCAGCAGGGGCCCGGCGGACAGGGCCCCCCGCGTCACGGCGCTCCAGGGCACGGGCCCGCGCTGCGTGCGCAGGGCGTGCGCGAGCCAGGGCGGCAGGTGCGGGGTGTTGCGGCGGGACACGGGGCTCCTGTCGTCTCGACGAGGGCGGGGATGGGCCTTCGGGCGACGGTGGCCGGGGCGGGGTGTGGCTGTCCACGCTGGGCGGGTTCCTGGAGGATAGGTGGCCGGAACGCGCCGGGCGGCTCGGAAGCGGCGTTCTTTATGTACGCAATCAAAATTTATGTACGCAATCAAAAAACGAGCCGCGGCAACCTTCGCGCGGCCGGCGGCCACTGGTGAGGAGTGAGCGTGCCCCGGCAGCCGTCGCCTCGCCGTCGCCCCACAGGCCCACACCGGCACCGGCAGTGAAGCGCCCCGGGGCCTCCCCGACTCCGAAGCCCTCCACGGCCACCGCGACGGCGGCCCCGGCGCGGCCCTCCCCCACCGCCACCCGGCCGTCCGCAGCGCGTCCGGCGTCCGGCACGGCGGGCCTGGCCGGCCGGATCAGGCCCGGTGTCACCTACGACGGCGTCGCCACCCACTACGACGCCAAGGACGGTGACGGCGCCTGCCTGTACGGCCCGAGCCCCGATCTGCTGGTCGCGGCCATGAAGACGGATCGCGGTCCGTCCCGACGTCGTCCAGCCGACCCGCGTCCGGTTCACCCGGCGGTGACGGCCTCCACGGCCCGGGTGAGGAGCGTCCCGGCGCCGGTGACGGCCCGGGTGAGGGCGTCCGGGTCGTCCGTGAGGTTGCGTACGACCGTGTCCACCTCCCGCAGCCCCGCCCGTGCCACCAGGCCCTTGTCGTTGGTGACCCACTGCCCGCGCGCCGCGAGCACCGCGTGCGCCGTCTGGGTGGCTGCCAGGGCGATCGCGCCGGCGACCTGGGTGACGGCCCCCTTGGGGGCGTGTCCGGCCTCGGCGTAGGCGAGGGTGGCGGTGGCCATGCCGTGCCAGTGCGCCGGGGCGCTCACGCGCAGTGCCGCCGGGTAGGCGTCCGGACGCGGCAGTTGACCGCGCAGCACCTTGTTGATCGCCAGTTCGGCGACGAGCAGGTACGTCGGGATGCCCGCCAGGTGGAACATCAGCGGCTCGACGCGGAAGCGGCCCCGCTCCGCCTCGGCCACCTCGTGCTCCACCACGTCCAGGTCGCGATAGTGGACGTCCACGCGGCGGCCCTCGATCGTCAGCCAGGCCCCTCCGTTGAAGACGCCGCCGCCCCACGCGCCGATCTCGCCGACCTCGCCCTCCCAGCCGACCGCGCGGAGGTCGGCCGGGTCGAAGGCGCCGCGGTAGTAGACCGCCATGTCCCAGTCGCTGTCGGGCCGTTGGGTGCCCTGGGCCCGTGAGCCGCCCAGGGTGACGGCTTCCACGGCGGGCAGGGCGGCGAGGCGGTCGGCGGTGGTGTCGAGGAAGGTGTGGTCCGAGACGGTGGGCACGGTGGGCTCCTGGGCAGCGGGGTCCCGGGAAGCGTAGGGGACGGCCTTGTCGACCGGAAACGAAATACGGGTGCGGGTGCGTGCCGGACGTCTCATGATCGGTGGGTTGTCCTGTCGTCGCCCGCTGATCGGAGACCTCACGTGATCCGCCGCGTCACCGTCCCGAGTCTCTTCCCGCCGCCCGCCTACTCCCATGTGTCCGTCGTGGAGGCGGGCACCCGGCTGGCGTTCCTCGCCGGGTCGGTACCGCTGGGCCCGGACGGCTCACTCGTCGGGCCCGGGGATCCCGTGCGGCAGGCGGAGCAGGTCATCGGCAACCTGCGGGAGCAACTGGCCGCCGTGGGCAGCGATCTGGCGCACGTCGTGGCGACCGACGTGTACGTGGTGAGCGCCGACCCGGCGGTGCTGTCCGCCGTCTGGAGTGTGGTCGAGGCGTCCGGCCTCAGCGCGGGCCCGCACTCCTCGACGCTGATCGGTGTGGCGTGTCTGGGGTACGCGGGGCAGCTGGTGGAGATCACGGCGACGGCCGTCGTGCCCGACGAGCCGTCCGTCTGAGGGAAGTCGCCCACCCGCTACTGCCCCGGGGGTCTGCCCCACACCCTCCGTTTCGGCAGCGGCCCGGCGTAGCTTCCGGCCCGGCTCGTGGTCAGGCCCAGCGCGACCAGCGACTCCGCCAGCTTGACCGCAGCGCCGACCCCGTCCACGACCGGCAGGCCCAGCTTCTCCCCGACCGCCCGTTGCAGCCCGGTCATGCCGGCGCACCCCAGCACCAGGACTTCCGCCCCGGCCGCGCGGGTCCGTTCGGCGGCGGCCAGGAACGCCGTCTCGGTCCGTTCCCCGTCGCCGAGGTCGAGCACGTTCAGGCCCGTGCCGACGATCGCGGCGCAGTTGCGGGCCACGCCCGCCGTCTCCAGGCTGTCCTCGATCTGGCCGCGCGAGCGCTCCAGCGTGGTGACGACGCCGTAGCGGCGGCCCAGCAGGCAGGCGAGATGGGCCGCGGCCTCGGTGATGTCGACGACGGGCACGTCCACCAGTTCCCGTACGCCTTCCCGCCCGTGCTCCCCGAACCCCGCCATGACCACGGCGTCGTACGGCGGCCCGTCGTAGGTCCGCAGCGTGTCCAGGACGGCCGCGGCGGACAGGTAGCTGTCGAGCCAGCCCTCCGCCGAGGCCGGCCCCCAGGCGGGGGTCAGGCCCGTCACGGTGGTGCCCGGGCCTGCGGCGGCCCGGGCACCTCGCACGATCTCCTCGGTCATCTCCTGCGTGGTGTTGCAGTTGGTGACGACGATCCGCACGCTGCTCAGACCTCCGCGGTGGCACGCTCGGAACGGCCCAGGGCGGCGTAGATGCCGGCGGCGAGCGCCGTGCCGATGAACCAGGAGTAGGGGGCCACGTCGCTGAAGGTCTTCACCAGTGCGAGCACCGCGGCGACACCGGCCGCCGGCAGGAACGCCCACAGCGCCTTGGGGTTGAAGCCCTTGCGGTAGTGGTAGCGGGCGCCCGGAGAGGCGTCGAAGAGCTCGTCGACGTTCACGCGGCCGCGCTTGACCCAGTAGTAGTCGACCATGATCACGCCGAACAGCGGGCCGAGGAAGGCGCCGAGGCCGCCGAGGAAGTAGTTGACGACGGTCGGGTTGGAGAAGAGGTTCCAGGGCGTGACGAGCAGCGCCGCGACGGTGCTGATCATGCCGCCCACCTTGAAGGTGATCTTCTGCGGCCAGACGTTGGCCAGGTCGTACGCCGGCGAGACGAAGTTGGCGACGATGTTGACGCCCATGGTGGCGATGGCGAAGGTCAGCGCGCCCACCACCAGCACCCAGGTGTTGCCGATCTCGGCGACGAGGTAGGCCGGGTCGGTGATCTCCTTGCCGAAGACCTCGAAGGCGCCGGCGGTGACGATGACCGACACGATCACGAAGGCCGTGGAGTTGACGGGCAGGCCCCAGAAGTTGCCGCGCCGGACCGACGTGTAGTCGGGGGCGAAGCGGGAGAAGTCGCAGAAGTTGAGCATGAGCGTGCCGTACGTGGCGAGGACCAGGCCGATCGCACCGAACCACTGGCGCCACTGCTCGCCGACGGAGACCGGGTGCGGGGTGGAGGTGAGCGAGATCGTCCAGCCGGCCTTGGCGAGGATCCACACGGCCAGCGCGATCATGACCAGCCAGATCGCCGGCCCGCAGAAGTCCTGGAACTTGCGGACCGATTCCATGCCCCGGCTGATGATGGCCGCCTGGACCAGCCACAGGGCGACGAAGGAGACCCAGCCGAGCGCGTCCAGGCCCAGGAAGGAGTTGTGCGTCCAGGACTCCAGACCGGGCCAGGCCGCCAGCAGCATCACATTGACGGCGACGGAGGCGAGGTAGGTCTGGATGCCGTACCACATGATGGCGATCACGGCTCTGATCAGCGCGGGGATGTTGGCGCCCCAGATGCCGAACGCGATCCGGCTGACCACCGGGAAGGGCACGCCGTGGCGCTGGCCGATCTTCCCCATCCAGTTCATGCCGATGTAGATGATCACGAACCCGACGAGCAGGGACGTGAAGATCTGCCAGACGTTCATGCCCAGGAAGAGCAGGCCGGCCGCGAAGGTGTAGTTGCCGAGGTTGTGGACGTCGGACATCCACATGGCGAAGAGGTCGAAGACCTTCCAGTTGCGCTTCTTGGCGGGCGCGAGGTCTTCGTTGGTGAGTCGGGGATCCGGAACGAACGCCTGGGTTCCGGTGGTTGCGGCACGGTCGGCCAGGGACACGGGGGCCTCCAGAGCAAGGGGACGGCGGAGGACTGCTCTGCGGGACGACGGACGGCCGCCCTGCGAGGTGTTTGGTATACCAAACTGCCCTCATGGTCTCGCCGTCAACCGTTCTGACCGATGTCGCAGTCGTTAACGCTGCGTAAAAGACCCTTCGCGTCGACGAAGATGGCTGCATGACGAAGATCGAACCCCTTGGAGCGGTCCGCGAACGCGTCACGGCCGAGCTGCGCCAGGAGATCATCGCGGGCAGCCTCCGTCCCGGAGACCGCCTGGTCGAACGGGAACTGGCGGAGCGTTTCGGTGTCTCGCGCGTGCCGGTCCGGGAGGCGATCCGGGCCCTGGTGGCCGAGGGCTTCGTCCACTTCGAGACCCCCCGCCGCACGGTGGTGCGCCGCCTCACCCCGACCGACGTCAAGGAACTGTTCGAACTGAGGGAAGCCCTGGAGGTCTACGCCGCCGGACTCGCCGCGTCCCGCGCGACACGGGAGGACCTGGCCGAGGTCCGGGACTTGATCGACCGCGCGGCCGCCGCCACCGAGGCCGGGGACGCCGAGGCGATCACCGACGTCAACAGCCGCTTGCACGACCGCATCGTGGCGATGGCCGGCAACAGCCTGCTGACCGAGGCCCTGGAACCGGTCGCCGGCCGGCTGCGCTGGATGACCCGGCGCAACGAGGAATGGCCCCAGCTCCTCGTGGAGCACCGCGAGTTGTACGAGGCCATCGCCTCGGGCGACCCGGACCGGGCCCGCGCGCACGCGCTGACCCACGTCCGCACCAACTACCGTTCCACAGTCCGCCACCTGTTCGGCGAGGAGGCCTCCTAGCCGCTCGCGGTCGGCAGCCCCGCGGCCCGCCCCGCCGTCCGCAGGACGTCACGCAGCATGGCGGGGGTGAGCCGGCCGGTGAAGGTGTTGCGCTGACTGACGTGGAAGCAGCCGAACAGCTCCAGACCATCGAGGTGGTACCGGGCGCCGTGCGAGAAGGCCGGACGCGGCCGGGGCACGGGCCAGCCGGCCTCGGCGAACGCGGGCAGCGCGGCCTGCCAGCCGAAGCCGCCGAGCACGACCGCGGCCCGCAGCGTGGGGCGCAGCAGCCGCAGTTCCTGCACGAGCCAGGGGCGGCAGGTGTCCCGCTCCTGCGGGGTGGGCTTGTTCGCGGGTGGGGCGCAGTGCACGGGCGAGGTGACGCGCACGCCGTACAGCTCCAGACCGTCGTGGGCGTGCACCGCGGTCGGCTGGGAGGCGAGGCCCACGTCGTACAGCGCCTCGTAGAGGACGTCCCCGGAGCGGTCGCCGGTGAACATCCGGCCGGTGCGGTTTCCCCCATGGGCGGCGGGGGCGAGTCCGACGATCAGCAGCCGGGCGTCCGCCGGCCCGAAACCGGGGACCGGCCGGCCCCAGTACGTCCAGTCCGCGAAGGCCGCTCGCTTGGCACGGGCCGTCTCCTCACGCCAGGAGACCAGCCGCGGGCAGGCCCGACAGTCCGCTATACGCCGGTCGAGGAGAGGAAGGCCGCTCGCGTCCATCACTCCACGGTAGGCGCAGACGCGGACCGCGGTCGTCACCGGGGGCAAGATCGCCGAGCATCGGGGCGGACACTCCGGCGCGCCCGCTGAGCGGCCCGCCTCGCCCGTCCGCTCGGCGGCCCCTTTGGGCAGAGTGAGGAGGGACGGAGATATCCCGTTCGGCAGGGCGGCTCGGAGGACTAAGGTCGGGGACATGGCTTCTCATGGTGCGGAGTACGAAGGGGTGGACGGGACCCCGGATGCGGCGGACCGGACCGAGCCCCTGGCGCCCGAGTCCCCCGAGCCCGCAAGCGGCTCCCGGAACGGCGACCCGAAGTCCCCGGATCCGAAGGTCGCCGCGGCGATCGCCGCCGCCGAGGCCGCCGGCCCGCCGGGCGGGGGGACCGTCCGCGTGGACAGCTGGATCTGGTCCGTCCGGCTCGTCAAGACCCGCTCGATGGGAGCCACCGCCTGCCGGGGCGGGCACGTGCGCGTCAACGGCGAGCGGGTGAAGCCCGCGCACGCGGTCCGCGTCGGTGACGAGGTGCGGCTGCGGCACGAGGGCCGCGAACGGGTCGTCGTGGTGACGCGGCTGATCCGCAAGCGGGTCGGAGCCCCTGTCGCCACCCAGTGCTACGTCGACAACTCCCCGCCGCCCCCGCCCCGCGAGGCCGTCGCCCCCGCCGGCATCCGCGACCGCGGCGCGGGCCGTCCGACGAAACGCGACCGCCGCGAGCTGGAACGGCTCCGCGGTGCGGGCGGCCCGGGCCCGTTCCCCGGTCCCGGCCCGTTCCCCCGTCCTGGCGCGGGGCCCGGCTTCGGCAAGCCCAGGCCCTGACGCGGAGCCACACGCCGGCGTCCGGGACGAGCACATGGCCCTCCCGGACGCCGCCGCGGTCGCACGCGCCCGTCAGGCCCGCCGCAGCAGGCGCAGCAGATCGGCGTTGTGGCTCCGCCTCGCCCAGGCGATGAGGGCGAGCGGCACGATGAGGATGAGCGGCGTCGCCGCGTACTGCCCGTCGAAGACGGTCACCTGGACGACGAACGCGCCCACCATCAACGCGCTCAGCGCCATCGCCGCCACCGACTGGAGCACGGGGATCAGCAGGGCGACTCCCCCGGCCAGCTCGAGCAGGCCGATCGTGTACATCCCGGCACTTCCCCAGCCGAGCTCCTCGAAGGACTCGACGGCCGAGGCGTGCGCGATGAGCTTCGGCAGGGCGCTCGCGATCACGTAGAAGAGGGCCAGCACGACCTGGAGACCGCGCAGCGCGATCCGGGCACGCCGCCCGCGAGCGGCCGGGGGCTCCGCGACGACGCCGGTCGGGGTGGACGCGGTGGGGACGGTGGTGGGAGCGGTGGTCTCGGACATGGAGGTCTCCTGCGGCAAGTGGTCCGTGATGCTGTCGCTGTGATGGACCGCGCCGAGGCGCCGAACTCATCGGTGTCCGTCGCAGTTCACTCGCCTCGATTCACCGACACCGTCCCTCAGGGGCTGAGCCGCCGGACTCTTCCGGTCAACGGCACCTGCTTCGCGAAGACCGGTGTGCCGGACACGTCCAGACGGGCCGATCTCCCTCCGATGCCCGTGCCCAGCGGCACGGCTGCGTCGAGCAGGGCTCGCAGTTCGGCGTCCCCGCACGAGGCGAGGTGCGTCGACACCGAGTCGTAGACGGTCGGACGGTCTCCTCCGGTCATCTCCACCCCCTCACGCCGGCTAGCCCCTCGGCACCGCCCTCACCCACATACGATCCGGTGTCAGATACCGGTCCACCGCCAGCCCCACCTCCCCCAGCGCCTCCTCGAACTGGTGCTTCGTCAGCGGTCGCGAGCGGAAGGTCTGGGTCCAGACCGCGTCGGGGAACTCGTACTCCGCGCGCACCGAGTGGACTCCGTCCCCGAGCGGCTCCGAGGACACGATCCGTACGGTGAAGCCGCCGGGGTCCTTGCGCTCGCGCGGCACGTCGACGTGGTGGTCCTCGCCTTCGCGCTGGATCAGCACGCAGCCGCCCTCAGCGACATGACGCACACACGCGCGCAGGATGCCGCGCCGTACCTCGACGTCTCCCGCGTGGACGAGGAAGGACGCGAGCAGCACCACGTCGAACCGCTCGCCGAGGTCCAGCTCCTCGATCGGGCCGAGTATCGTCCGGGCACCACGCACGCGCTCCAGCATCGGGGCGGATTCGTCCACCGCCGTGGCCGTGAATCCGCGGTCCAGCAGGGCGTGGGTGAGGCGTCCGACGCCACAGCCGAGTTCCAGGATGTGCGCACCGGGGGGCACGGCGGCGGCGATCACATCCGGCTCGTCCCGGACGGGTAACCGCGCGTACAGCTCCACCGCGCAGCCGTCCGGGGTGATGGCGCCGGGTCCCGTCCCCTCGTACCCCTCACGCATTCTCATCTCCATGTCCGTCCAACGGGCCACCTCCGCACACCCGTTCCCGTGCCACCAGTCTTCACCCGATCGAGTGAACGGGGTGAACGGGGCGCCGGCGGCGTGGCTCGCAGGCGGGCTTCCGGCTTGCCCCGCCCCCTTCCCGTTCTTCCCCCTCCCTCCCCCGCTCCGTCGACCTTGGTGGACCCCGGTCTCGAGGAGTACGTTGCAAACAGGAGTGGTGATCGACGATGCGTACAGGGAGTGAACCGCGGACCGCGCGCAGTGCCCTGCGGGCGCGTTTCTGGCTGAGCGTGTGGGGGCTGGTCTGGGCGCTCTTCGGGACGGTGGCGTTCGTCGTCGTAGGCCGGACCGGGTGGGCCATCGCCTGCGGTGTGCTGCTGCTGATCGTCACGATCGACCTGGTCGTCGTCCTGCGGCACATCCGGCAGGGCCCGCACTACCAGCCGGGCCCCGACATCCCGCCCTACCGGCCGCCGGACGATCGCCCCTGACGCGAGAGCGGGCGGCCGGTCACGAGTCGAAGCGCGCGGCCTTCAGGAATTCCGGGTTCGGATCCAGCGCCGCCGCCAGGCGGAAGTGGCGCTTCGCCTGGTCGGGGTGGCCCTGCCGCTCATACGTACGGGCGAGCGCGAAGTGCGCGAACGCGTTGTCCGGCTCCCGCTCCAGGACGATCTGGAACTCGAGCTCCGCCGGCCTGAGCTGCGCCGCCGCGAAGAAGGCCCGGGCCCGCAGCAGCCGGGCGGCGGTGTTCTCGGGGTGGGTGGCGATGACGCGGTCGAGCAGCTTCACCGCGCCCCGCGGGTCCCGCGCGGCGAGCAGTTGCTCGGCGGCACGGAAGTCGATGACGTGCGTCTCCGGAGTGCGTCCGGTCGAACCGCTGGTCTCGGGCACGGCAGAGTCCTTCCCTCACTGCACGGGTTCAACGCCCGCGGGGGCCGCCGCTATTCCGCGGCAGACGGCCTGGGCGCCCGCGACCTGCGGACGAGCTCGTCCCACACGTCCTTCACGCGCTGCTCCAGCTCGGCCAGCGGGACGTCGTTGTCGATCACGATGTCGGCGATCTCCCGGCGCTGCTCGCGTGTCGCCTGGGCGGCCATCCGCGCGCGGGCGTCCTCCTCGCGCATGCCGCGCAGCCGTACGAGCCGGTCGAGCTGCGTCTCGGGCGCCACGTCGACGACGATCACCAGGTCGTAGAGCGACGCCAGGCCGTTCTCCGTGAGGAGCGGGACGTCGTGGATCACGACGGCGTCCTCGGCGGCGGCCTCCTCCAGCTCTCGGGAGCGGGCGCCGACCAGGGGGTGGACGATCGCGTTGAGGGTCGCGAGCTTCTCCGCGTCGGAGAAGACGACCGCTCCGAGGCGGGGCCGGTCCAGGCTGCCGTCGGCGGCGAGGATCTCCTCGCCGAAGGCCTCGACGACGGAGGCGAGCCCCGGCGTCCCCGGTGCGACGGCCTCCCGCGCGATGCGGTCCGCGTCGATCAGCACGGCCCCGTGTGCGACGAGCAGCCGTGACACCTCGCTCTTGCCGGCGCCGATGCCACCGGTCAGACCCACCTTCAGCATGTCGGCAGCTTAGGCCCTGCCGCTGACAGGGCCCTCGGCCGGCCCCCGGGGATCAGTTGTCGCCTTCGCGTTCCGCCAGGAACTTCTCGAACTCCTGGCCGATCTCGTCCGCCGACGGGATGTCCACCGGCTCGGCGAGCATGTTGCCCCGGGTCTCGGCACCCGCGACGGCGTCGTACTGGTGCTCGAGACCGTCGATGAGCGCGGTGAGGTCCTCGTCGCCCTCGCGGATCTGCCGGTCGATCTCCGTCTGGGTGCGGTGGGCCTCCGAGCGCAGCGCGTGGGCGATGCCGGGCAGGACCAGTCCGGTCGCCGCCGTGATGGCCTCCAGCACCGTCAGGGCCGCGTCCGGGTACGGGGAGCGGGCGATGTAGTGCGGGACGTGGGCGGCGACGCCCAGGACATCGTGCCCGGCCTGGAGCAGGCGGTACTCGATGAGGGACTCCGCGCTGCCGGGCACCTGCGCCTCCTCGAACGGGCTCGGGTGGCCCGGGACGAGGTCGGTGCGGTTGCCGTGCGGGGTGAGACCGACCGGGCGGGTGTGCGGGACGCCCATCGGGATGCCGTGGAAGTTCACGGAGAGGCGGACGCCGAGCCGCTCCACGATCTGCCTCACGGCGGCGGCGAAGCGCTCCCACTCCACATCCGGCTCGGGGCCGGACAGCAGCAGGAAGGGCGCGCCGGTCGCGTCCTGCACGAGCCGCACCTCGAGGGCGGGGTCCTCGTAGTCGGTCCAGCGGTCGCGCTTGAACGTCAGCAGCGGGCGGCGCGCGCGATAGTCCACGAGCCGGTCGTGGTCGAAGCGGGCGACAACCTGGTGGGGCAGGGAGCCGAGCACCCGGTCGACGATCTGGTCGCCCGTCTCGCCCGCGTCGATGTATCCGTCGAAGTGGTAGAGCATGACAAGTCCGGCCGACTCCTGGGCGAGCGCCATGTCGACGACGGCCAGGCCCTTCGGCTCCCATGCGTACAAACCCTGCGGATCAAGCACAGTGACCGCTCCTCCTCGTGTTCACATCGGACAACGCCGTTGCGGGGCTGGGCATTCCCCCGGGAGGAGATTCATGATCTTGACAGGCATGACCGAGGGGCCGCACCCCGAAAGGTACGGCCCCTCAAGCCTTCAACTGCCCTCAGCTAGAAGCCGACGTCAGCTCTGGCCACCGGCCAGCTTCTCGCGCAGCGCGGCGAGCGCCTCGTCCGAGGCCAGCGCACCGGAGTTGTCCGGGCCCTCGGAGGAGTACGAACCGCCACCACCGGACGCGGCCGGAGCGGCGGCCTCGCCACCCTCGGCAGCGGCCTTCTCGTCCGCCTCGCGGGACTTGATGACCTGCGCCTGGTGCTGCTCGAAGCGCTGCTGCGCCTCGGCGTACTGGGTCTCCCACGCCTCGCGCTGGGTCTCGTAGCCCTCGAGCCAGTCGTTGGTCTCGGGGTCGAAGCCCTCGGGGTAGATGTAGTTGCCCTGGTCGTCGTACGACGCGGCCATGCCGTAGAGCGTCGGGTCGAACTCGACCGAGGCCGGGTCCGAGCCGAAGGACTCGTTGGCCTGCTTCAGCGAGAGGCTGATGCGACGGCGCTCGAGGTCGATGTCGATGACCTTGACGAAGATCTCGTCGTTGACCTGGACGACCTGCTCCGGGATCTCCACGTGGCGCTCGGCCAGCTCGGAGATGTGGACCAGACCCTCGATGCCCTCGTCCACGCGGACGAACGCACCGAACGGAACCAGCTTCGTGACCTTGCCGGGCACGACCTGGCCGATCTGGTGGGTGCGGGCGAACTGCTGCCACGGGTCTTCCTGGGTCGCCTTCAGCGACAGGGAGACACGCTCGCGGTCCATGTCGACGTCGAGGACCTCGACGGTGACTTCCTGGCCGACCTCGACAACCTCGGAGGGGTGGTCGATGTGCTTCCAGGAGAGCTCCGAGACGTGCACCAGGCCGTCGACGCCACCCAGGTCCACGAAGGCACCGAAGTTGACGATCGAGGAGACGACGCCGGAACGGACCTGACCCTTCTGGAGGGTCGTGAGGAACGTCTGGCGGACCTCGGACTGGGTCTGCTCCAGCCAGGCACGGCGGGACAGGACCACGTTGTTGCGGTTCTTGTCCAGCTCGATGATCTTGGCCTCGAGCTCCTTGCCCACGTAGGGCTGGAGGTCGCGGACACGGCGCATCTCGACGAGGGAAGCCGGCAGGAAGCCACGGAGGCCGATGTCGAGGATGAGACCACCCTTGACGACCTCGATGACGGTACCGGTGACGATGCCGTCCTCTTCCTTGATCTTCTCGATGGTGCCCCAGGCGCGCTCGTACTGGGCGCGCTTCTTCGAGAGGATCAGGCGGCCTTCCTTGTCCTCCTTCTGGAGAACAAGGGCTTCGATCTCGTCACCGACGGCGACGACCTCGTTGGGGTCGACGTCGTGCTTGATCGAGAGCTCGCGGCTCGGGATGACACCTTCGGTCTTGTAACCGATGTCGAGCAGGACCTCGTCCCGGTCGACCTTCACGATGACGCCGTCGACGATGTCGCCGTCGTTGAAGTACTTGATCGTCTCGTCGATCGCGGCGAGGAAAGCTTCCTCGTTACCGATGTCGTTGACCGCTACCTGCGGAGTGGTAGAGGTGGTCTCGGTGCTGCTCGTCATGTGGGAAAGGGCTCCGGTACGGACAGTGAGTCGTAGGTACTGCTTACGCCGGGAGCCCGTTTCGCTCTGAAGAAGCCGGACAGCCAAGGAAGCGCCACACAAAACCACTGGTGGCGCCTCGACAACCGAGGGGACATACAACAGATGCGAGCGCGACCTGCTACGTCTGAGGTGCGCAGGCCCGCAGCGCAACTTGTAGCATACGGGGGCAGCCGGGCAGGGTCAATGCGCGAAGCCGCCCACGCGGGGCGGATCGCCGCATACCCGGCACAAATCCCGTCGTCCGAGGCCACGCAGGCCGCTGGACGCCCTCTTTGTGCCACCGCCGGGACCGGCTGGACGGAAGAGTACGACGAGGGAGCCGATCATCCAAGAGTCCGAAGCGTCCGAACCCGAGGCCACCCGGCGCGATGCCGATGGCACGGAGAGCTCCCGGGCCAATCGTGGCTGGTGGGACCGCAACGCGGACGAGTACCAGATCGAGCACGGCACGTTCCTCGGTGACGACCGCTTCGTGTGGGGCCCCGAGGGCCTGGACGAGGTGGAGGCCGAACTGCTCGGGCCGGCGGAGGGCCTGAAGGGCCGGGACGTGCTGGAGATCGGCGCCGGCGCCGCCCAGTGCTCGCGCTGGCTGATCGCCCAGGGCGCGCGTCCGGTCGCCCTGGACATCTCGCACCGTCAGCTCCAGCACGCGCTGCGCATCGGCGGTTCCTTCCCCCTGGTGTGCGCCGACGCCGGCGCGCTCCCCTTCGCGGACGGCTCGTTCGACCTGGCCTGCTCGGCGTACGGGGCGCTGCCGTTCGTCGCCGATCCGCGCCAGGTCCTGCGGGAGGTGCGCCGGGTGCTGCGCCCCGGGGGCCGCCTGGTCTTCTCGGTGACGCATCCGATCCGCTGGGCCTTCCCGGACGAGCCGGGGCCGGAGGGCCTGTCGGTGGCGGCCTCCTACTTCGACCGCACTCCCTATGTCGAGCAGGACGACGAGGGCCGTGCGGTCTACGTCGAGCACCACCGCACACTGGGCGACCGCGTCCGGGACGTCGTGGCGTCGGGCTTCCGTCTGGTCGATCTGGTGGAGCCGGAGTGGCCCGCCTGGAACACGTCCGAGTGGGGCGGCTGGTCTCCGCTGCGCGGGAACCTGATCCCGGGGACCGCGATCTTCGTCTGCGAGCGGGACTGAGGCACGCGCGCGTAGTGCCTCCCGCCGGGCGTACGACACTGATGGCGTGATCCGTTACGACGCCCTGGACTCCCTGCCCGTACGCGGCGCCCTGCCCGCCCTGGAGGACGCCCTGGAGGGGCACGGGACCGCCGTCCTCGTGGCGCCGCCGGGCACCGGCAAGACCACCCTGGTGCCGCTGGCGCTGGCGGGTCTGCTCGGGGAGCGGCCCGAGCGGCGGGTGATCGTGGCCGAGCCGCGGCGGATCGCGGCCCGGGCGGCGGCGCGCCGGATGGCCTGGCTGCTGGGCGAGGAGCCCGGCGGGAGCGTCGGCTACACCGTGCGCGGTGAGCGGGTCGTCGGGCGGCACACGCGCGTGGAGGTCGTCACGACCGGGGTGCTGGTGCAGCGGCTCCAGCGGGACCAGGAGCTGGCCGGTGCCGACGTGGTGGTGCTCGACGAGTGCCATGAGCGGCACCTGGACGCGGACACGGCGGCGGCGTTCCTGTGGGACGTGCGGCAGGCGCTCAGGCCCGAGCTGCGGCTGGTGGCGGCCTCGGCGACGACCGACGCGCAGGGGTGGGCGCGGCTCCTGGGCGGGGCGCCGGTGGTCGAGGCGCGGGGAGCGGCATATCCGGTCGAGACGGTGTGGGTACCGCCGGCGCGTCCGGTACGGCCGCCGCACGGGATGCGGGTCGACCCGGCGCTGCTGGCGCACGTGGCGTCCGTGGTCCGGCGGGCGCTGGCCGAGCGGGACGGGGACGTGCTGTGTTTCCTGCCGGGCGTGGGCGAGATCGCCCGGGTCGCCGGGCAGCTCGGGGGGCTCGGTGACGTCGAGGTGCTCCAGGTGCACGGGCGGGCTCCGGCGGCCGTGCAGGACGCGGTGCTGGCGCCCGGGCGGCGGCGCCGGGTCGTGCTGGCCACGTCGGTCGCGGAGTCGTCCCTGACGGTGCCGGGGGTGCGGGTCGTCGTGGACTCGGGCCTGGCGCGCGAGCCGCGGGTGGACCACGCGCGCGGGCTCAGCGCGCTGACGACCGTACGGGCCTCGCAGGCGGCCGGGCGGCAGCGGGCGGGGCGGGCCGGGCGTGAGGCGCCCGGGGCCGTGTACCGCTGCTGGGCGGAGGCCGAGGACGCGCGGCTGCCGCGGTATCCGTCGCCGGAGATCAAGGTGGCCGACCTGACGGCGTTCGCGCTCCAGGTGGCGTGCTGGGGGGATCCGGACGCGTCCGGGCTGGCGCTGCTGGACGGGCCGCCCGCCGGGGCCATGGCGGCGGCCCGGGATGTCCTGACGGCGGTTGGGGCGGTGGACTCCGCCGGGCGGGCCACCGAGCGGGGCGTCCGGCTGAGCCGGGTGGGGGTGCACCCCCGGCTGGGGCGGGCGCTGCTCGACTCCGTCCCGTACCTGGGGGCCGAGGGGGCCGCGGAGGTCGTGGCGCTGCTCAGTGAGGAGGCTCCGCGGGAGTACGGCGACGATCTGGCCGGTGCCTTGCGCCGGGCCCGGCGCGGCGGTGACGCCTATGGCGCGCGGTGGCGGAGTGAGGTGCGGCGGCTGCGGGCCGCCGTCTCCGGTGTCGCCGGCACGGCGGAGGCGGGAGCCGGGGGGCCGGAGAGCCGGACCGAGGAGCAGCGGGTCGGGCTCGTCGCCGCTCTCGCCTTTCCCGAACGGGTCGCCAAAGCCGAAGGCGGGTCGTATCTCATGGTGTCCGGGACCCGGGCGGAGGCCGCTGACGGGAGCGCGCTGCGCGGTTCCCCCTGGATCGCTGTCGCCCTGGCCGACCGGCCCGTCGGCAAGGGGCACGCGCGCGTGCAGCTGGGCGCCGCGGTCGACGAGGAGACGGCCCGGTTCGCGGCGGGCGCGTTGCTTCAGGAACGGCAGGAGGTCGGGTGGGACGGCGGGGACGTCGTGGCCCGCAGGGTGGAGCGGCTCGGGGCCGTGGAGCTCGCCGTACGGGCGTGGAAGGACCCCGGCCCCGGGCTGGTGCGCGACGCGCTGCTCGACGGATTGCGGCGGGAGGGTTTCGGGCTGCTGCGCTGGTCGGCGGAGGCCGGTGTCCTGCGGCAGCGGCTCGCGTTCCTGCGCCTGCATCTCGGGGAGCCGTGGCCGGACGTGTCCGACGAGGCGCTCCACGCGCGCGTCGAGGAGTGGCTGGAGCCGGAGCTCGGCCGGGCGCGGCGGCGGGCCGATCTGGCGCGCATCGACGCCGGGCAGGGACTCGCCCGGTTGCTGCCCTGGGCCTCCGGCGAGGCCGGGCGGCTCGACGAGCTGGCACCGGAGCGGATGACCGTGCCGAGCGGGTCGAAGGTCCGCATCGACTACTCCCGGCCCGAGCAGCCCGTGCTCGCGGTGAAGTTGCAGGAGATGTTCGGGCTCCAGGAGTCGCCCCGGGTCGCCGGGGTGCCGCTGCTGGTGCATCTGCTGTCCCCGGCCGGGCGCCCGGCAGCCGTCACCGCCGATCTCGCCTCGTTCTGGCGGGACGGCTACAAGGGCGTGCGGGCGGAGCTGCGGGGACGGTATCCGAAGCATCCGTGGCCCGAGGACCCGGCGGCCGCCGAGCCGACCCGGCACACCAACGCGCGGCTCAGGCGCTGACGGACGACGGCTCCTCGGCCGCCGTGGAGGCCGGACCGACGGAGCGGCGGCCGCGGGCCTCCAGGTACAGCGCGAGGGCCAGGAGCAGGACGCCGAGGGCCGGGAAACCCCACGGCAGGTACGACGTCATCAGCAGGACGAGCAGGCGCTGGGACTTCACCAGGCCGACCGTGTGCGCGATGTAGTCCTCGCGCATCTTCACGTGGCCGGCGAAGGCGGTCACCTTGTCGCGGTCGCCGAGGAGGGCGCCGCCGCGCAGTTCCTCCCGGTGGATCTCCTCGCCGTACACGGGGGCGCCGGTGAGGGGCTCGACCCAGAACCTGCGGACCGTGGTGTACCAGCGGGTGGTGCCCGTCTCGGCGACCGCCTCGGGGGTGAGGCCCTCGACGGGCAGGGTCTTGGGGATCTTCACCTCGGTCCAGGGGATGGTCTGCTCGAAAAGGTAGACCTCCAGGCCGCGGAAGTCCCGGGTGCCCTTGTACGCGATGGGCGCGGTGACGCGGGCCTGGGCGTCGAAGTACTCGTAGTCCCGTTTCTCCGTGAGGAAGGGCCACTTGAACTCGATGCCCCGGCGGCGTACCGGGTCGCCGTCGACCGACTCGCCGGTGGCGTGGACGGGGTCCTGGGTGTGGGCGTCGAAGATGTAGCGCTCGGGGATCTTGGACACCATGGTGCCGTCGGGGCCGACGACGTAGGACAGGCCGTCCCAGACGACGACGTCCCGGCCGGCCGACTCCTCGATCCGCTCGGACGCCTCCACATCGCCCTTGAGGGTCTGCACGATGGTGACCTTGGAGACCTTCTTCGCCCGCATCGTGCCGTAGTCGAGGAGGGTGGCGTCCTTCGCCTCCAGGACCATGTCCTGGTAGTGGTTCGCGGGGACCTTGGCCAGGCGCGGGAAGGCGTACCAGCGCAGCAGCGGGGACAGGGCCGTGAAGAACACGGCGAGGGCGAGCAGGACCAGGCTTGCCTTGCGGCGCATCTCGGCCTCCCTCCCGGGGGGCGGTCAGGGGTGTGCGGGCACCGTCGTCAGCAGCGGCTTCGGGGACGTCCCGCCCGAGGGGGTCCCCAGGGCGGTCAGCGTCAGGACCACGGCGAACGCGAGGGCGAGGCCGCCGGCGGCGGCGACGAGGGCGCGCATACGGGGCCTCCCGCGGGTCGTGACGGACGCAACTGATGCACCGTCAGCTTTCTCGGCACCGTAGCAACGGGTGGCGGAGATGAGAACACGTTGCACACACAACGACGCCCCTCCTCAGAAGAAGGGGCGTCGTCTGTCGTACCGGAGAGCTACGCGCTCGGGCCGGCCGTCGGGCTCGGCGAGGACGTCTCGGCCGCTGCGGCGACGGTCAGTTCGACGGTGAGGGTCGCGCCGCCCGCCGTGGTGACGCGCAGCAGGAACGTGCCGGTCGTGTCGTCCGCGTACAGCAGGGGCAGCGTCAGCAGGCCCTTCGCGTCCGTCTTCAGGCCCGTCAGGGTGCGCACGGCCTTGCCGTCGGCGCCCTTGAAGTAGGGGCCCTTGTCGCTCGCGGCCGGGTCGTCCGCGGACTTGACCAGCGTGGCGGTGGCCGCGACGCCGTCGGCCACGGCGCCCTTGTACGTGGCCTTCACCTCGACCTGGTTCGCGAACGTGCCGCCCGGGGCGCAGGTCAGCGCCGCGTCACCGTTGCGGGCGAGCGCGTCGGCGGCCCGCTCGGTGACGGTGGCCTTGTAGTCGAGGCCGGGGACGGCACGGCCGACCACGGTGGCGCGGACGGTGACGGTCCCGGTCTTCTCCCCCGCCCGCAGCGCGGGTGCCACGGCGACGCCCGAGCTGTTGGTGAGGACCGTGGCCACGCTCTCGCCGCCGGTGAAGGTCGTGTCCGTGTCGCCGACGATCGTGAAGCGGACCCTGACCTTGGCGACGGACTTGCCGGCCTGCGTCTCGGCGCGGGTGCTGATCCGCCGCCCGAACACGTCACCGGCCATGGCGGTCAGCTTGCCGGTTCCGGCGTCCTCCAGGTGGTTCACGGTGTCGGTGGGCGTGGGGGTCGTCGTGGGCGGCGGGGTGGGCGTGCCGGGCGAAGTGGTGGGCGGCTTCGGGGTGGCCGTACCGCCACCGGCGGGCTTGTCCGGCTTCCCCGGCTTCTCCGGCTTCGGGCCGGGCTCCGGCGTCGAACGGCCCGGAGGGGTCGTACCCGTCGTGCCCGGCGTGGTGGGGGCGGGGCTCGCGCCCGCGCCGTCGTCGCTGCGGTTGTCGGGCAGCGTGCCGGTGCCGTCCGGAACCTCGTGCGTGCCCTTGCGGTAGTACTCCAGCCACCTCATGACGAGGTTCAGGTACTCCCGCGAGTTGTTGTAGCTGAGGATCGCCCGGTCGAGGTCGCCCTGCTGGGACAAGTCCCAGTCGTTGCGGCACAGGTAGTGGCCGGCGGCGAGCGCGGCGTCGTAGACGTTGTTGGGGTCCTTCTTGCCGTCGCCGTTGCCGTCGCGGCCGGCCCAGGCCCAGGTGGAGGGGATGAACTGCATGGGGCCGATGGCCTGGTCGTACGAGCTGTTGCCGTCGTACGCGCCGTCGTCGGTGTCCTTGATGAGGGCGAAGCCGTTGCCGTCGAGCTGCGGGCCCAGGATCGGCTTGATGGTGGTGCCGTCGGCCCTGACCTTGCCGCCGCGGGCCTGTCCCGACTCCACCCGGCCGATGGCGGCGAGGAGTTGCCAGGGCAGGTTGCAGCCGGGCTTGGCCTCGCGCAGCGCGCTCTCGGCCTTCTTGTAGGCGTCCAGGACCGTCGCGGGGATGCCGGCTTCCGTCGTGCCCGTGACGCCCGGGGCGGGGCCCGTGGACGGTGACGGGTTGGGGCTCTTGAGCGGCGGCAGGTCCGTGTAGTACGGCGAGTTGCCGGTGGCGCTGCCGTCGGAGGCGCTCGTGCCGGGTGCGGGTGTGGCGTCGGCGGCGGTCTGTCTGCCGTGGTCGTTCACGCCCGGAGCCTGGGAGGCGGACAGTGCCGCGACCGCCACCGCGGCCACGGCGGTCGTCGCCGCCCCCTTGCGCAGCCGACTGCCGAATTGCGCCGCCATAGAGTGAACCCCTCCCGTGGACGCCCGAGCGTCCGGTCTTCGCCTTCAGTGTTCGCCCTGTTGTGACGATCCAACCGCCCGAGGGGTTGCCCTCCGACGGTCAGAACTCTGTTCTCTTGCGTGTTCCGCTCATCACCGCCGTCACGCACACGACGCGCTCCCCGCGCGGCGGCTCTGGCGACCCTACGACAACTTCCTTTGCTCGGGCACCCGTTCGTGACCGTTTTTCACCAGTTGGTCATGTGCGGTCGTCACGCCGTCCACCCGGTGGCATCCCGCATACTGGGCGACTGATCACCGGACCCGCCCGGCCCGGTGCAACGACCGCCGCGAGGAGCCGAGTTGCCGTTCACGCTGAGCCACGCGGCAGCCGTACTGCCCGCCGTCCGCACCGACGGCACCGGCCGGGGCCCCCTGGTGCCCGCCGTGCTCGTGGCGGGTTCCTTCGCACCCGACATGACCTATTACGCGGCGAGTGTGCTGCCCGCCGCGATGGAGTTCGGTGACGTCACGCACGCGTTCGCGGGTGTCTTCACCGTGGATGTGCTCATCGCCTGGGCGCTGGTGGGGCTGTGGCTGCTCGTGCGCGAGCCGCTCGTGGCGCTGCTGCCGCGAGCCCGGCAGGGGCGGGTGGCGACGCTGCTGCGCTGCGGCGCGCCCCGCGCGCGGGTGCGGCCGTCGCTGGTGGCGTGGTGGTACGTGTCCGCGGTGCTCGGCGCGTCGACCCATGTGGTCTGGGACGCGTTCACCCATCTCGACCGGTGGGGAATGCGGCTGTTCCCGGTGCTGGGCCGCGAGGTGGCGGGCTCGCCGCTGTACTGGTACCTGCAGTACGGCGGTTCGGCCGTGGCGGCGGTCGTGATCGCCGTGTTCGTGGCGCACGCGCTGCGGCGGGCGCCCCTTGAGGAGCCGGTGGGGGTCCCCGTGCTGACGGCAGCCGACCGTTGGGCGGCCGCTGCCGTGATCGGCGGTTTCGCGCTGGTGGGGGCGGTGCAGCGGGCGGCACGGTGGTGGGCGTACTGGGGTTCGCAGGCCAAGCCGTGGGAGATCGTTCCGACGGTGTGCTTCGGCGCGGGCGCGGGACTCGTCCCGGCGCTGCTGCTCTACGCCGTGGGCGTCAGGCTGCGGCGTCCGGCTCCGGTCCCGGCCGGCTCTGCCGGCCCTGCCCCGGCCGCCGAGACGGAGCCGAGCCGCCCGGCCGCTCGCTGAGGAGGCTGTCGGCCGTCGTGATGTACACCGTGATGGTGGTGTGCGCGGGGCGTGGGCGTGTGCGCGGGCGCGGGAGCCGTGTGAGGGCGAGCGTCAGATAAGCGCGGGCCAGCCGCGCCCAGGGGCGGCAGAGCTTGCCGGGGGCGTCGGGGGTACGGGGGTCGCCGCAACGGGAGGTGGTCGGCGCGGTGTCCGTATCTCTGCCTGCGCCCGTCCCCGCTACCGCGCCTGTGGCGATGACAGGTGAGGTGGCTCCGGCGTTGACGGTGCCGGAGGGGCCGGTGGTGCGTCGCCCGTGGGCGAGAAGGCGCTGCCGGAGGTCCGCCGTCGTGTGGCGCAGGGCCGTGGTGAAGGGGACGGGGACGCGAACGGTGCTCGCGGCGGCCTCGGACACCGGAACCGGCGTGAGTGCCACACCGGGTGCCGTACGGCTGAGGAAGGTGCGTATACCCATGCCCCGCATCCTGACCACGACCGGAGGCCGGGGCGCCTTCTCGGGGGCCACGCGAGTGACGGTCCCGCAGTGGGGGTGGGGGGTGGTGGGCCGGGTGCGCTGGTGAGTCAACCCGCCCGGTCCGACCACGTTCGACAGACCGGCGCAGGGGCCGGGCGCCCGGGTGTTCCCCAGGACCGCCCGGCCCCGCCACGTCCTGCGGGACGGCTGTCGGGCCGCGCGGCGGGCTAGTGCGCCGCCGACTCCCAGTCCGGTCCCGCGCCCACCGAGACGCCCAGCGGGACACGGAGCTGGACCGCGTTGGCCATCTCGCGGCGGACCAGTTCCTCGGCGGCGGCCCGCTCACCGGGAGCGATCTCCAGCACGACTTCGTCGTGGACCTGGAGGAGCATGCGGGAGGTGAGGCCGGCCTCCTTCAGCGCGGCGTCGACCTTCAGCATGGCGATCTTGACGATGTCGGCCGCCGTGCCCTGGATCGGCGCGTTGAGGGCCATCCGCTCGGCGGCCTCACGGCGCTGGCGGTTGTCGCTGTTGAGGTCGGGGAGGTAACGGCGGCGCCCGAAGAGCGTCGCCGTGTAACCCGTGGCGCGAGCCTCGTCGACCGCCCGGCGCAGATAGTCCCGGACGCCGCCGAACCGCTCGAAGTACGCGTCCATCAGGGCGCGGGCCTCCGCCGCCTCGATGTTCAGCTGCTGGGAGAGGCCGAAGGCGGACAGGCCGTAGGCCAGGCCGTACGACATGGCCTTGATCTTGCGGCGCATCTCGGCGTCCACCGCGGTCGGCTCGACCGCGAAGACCTGGGAGGCGGCCGTGGTGTGCAGGTCCTCGCCGGAGGTGAACGCCTCGATCAGGCCGGCGTCCTCGGAGAGATGGGCCATCACGCGCAGTTCGATCTGGCTGTAGTCGGCCGTCATGAGGGACTCGAACCCCTCGCCCACGACGAAACCGCGGCGGATCGCCCGGCCCTCGTCCGTACGCACCGGGATGTTCTGCAGGTTCGGGTCGGTGGAGGACAGGCGGCCGGTGGCGGCGACGGTCTGGTTGAACGTGGTGTGGATGCGGCCGTCCGCCGCGATCGTCTTGATGAGGCCCTCGACGGTGACGCGGAGCTTGGCCTGCTCGCGGTGGCGCAGCATGATCACCGGAAGCTCGTTGTCCGTCTGCGTGGCGAGCCAGGCGAGGGCGTCGGCGTCCGTGGTGTAACCGGTCTTGGTCCGCTTGGTCTTGGGCAGGGCCAGCTCGCCGAAGAGGACTTCCTGGAGCTGCTTGGGCGAGCCCAGGTTGAACTCGTGCCCGGCCGCCGCGTGGGCCTCCTTGACGGCCTGCTGGACCGCACCGGCGAACATCTGCTCCATGGCCTCCAGGTGGGGCCGGTCGGCCGCGATGCCGTGCCGCTCCATGCGGGCGAGCAGCGCCGAGGTGGGCAGCTCCATGTCACGCAGCAGGTCGGCGGCGCCGACGTCCTCCAGGCGGGTCTCGAAGGCCTGGCCCAGGTCGAGGACGGTCCGGGCCTGGAGCATCAGGGCCTCGGCCTCGGCGGCGTCGTCCGCCCCGAAGGCGAGCTGGCCGTCGGCCGCTGCGGCGGGGGTCAGCTCTCGGTGCAGGTACTCCAGGGACAGCGCGTCCAGGTCGAAGGAGCGGCGACCGGGCTTGACCAGGTACGCGGCGAGGGCCGTGTCCATGGTGACGCCTTCGACGCTCCAGCCGTGCTCGGCGAAGACGCGCATGGCGCCCTTGGCGTTGTGGAAGACCTTGGGCCGGGCGGCGTCGGCGAGCCAGGCGGCGAAGGCCTTCTCGTCGGCCTCGTCCAGCTGGGAGGGGTCGAACCAGGCGGCGGGGCCACCGGGCGCGGCGAGGGCGACCTCGGCGACCGAGCCGGTGCCGAGTGCCCAGGTGTCGACCGTGGCGACGGCAAGGGGCCGGGTGCCGTGCTCGGTGAGCCAGGCGGGCAGCTCGCCGGTGCCGAGCACGGTGCCTTCGATCTGCACGCCCTCGGTGTCGACGGGGGTCGTCTCGACCGCCTCGGCGCCGGGGTCGACGGCGAAGAGCCGCTCGCGCAGCGACGGGTTACGGATCTCCAGGGTGTCCAGGATCATCGCGACGGCCTTGCGGTCGTAGGCCGCGCGCTCCAGGTCGTTGACACCCTTGGGGAGCTCCACCTGGCGCTCCAGCTCGGTGAGCCGGCGGTTGAGCTTGACGGACTCCAGGTGGTCACGGAGGTTCTGGCCGGCCTTGCCCTTGACCTCTTCGACGCGCTCGACGAGCTCGGCGAAGGAACCGAACTGGTTGATCCACTTCGCTGCGGTCTTCTCGCCGACGCCGGGAATGCCGGGGAGGTTGTCCGACGGGTCGCCGCGCAGGGCCGCGAAGTCCGGGTACTGCGCGGGCGTCAACCCGTACTTCTCGAATACCTTCTCCGGGGTGAAGCGGGTCAGCTCGGAGACGCCCTTGGTCGGGTACAGCACCGTGGTGTGCTCGCTGACCAGCTGGAACGAGTCGCGGTCGCCGGTGACGATCAGCACCTCGAAGCCCTCGGCCTCGGCCTGGGTGGCGAGGGTGGCGATGACGTCGTCCGCCTCGAAGCCGTCGACCGCGAAGCGCTGGGCGCCCATCGCGTCGAGGAGCTCGACGATCAGCTCGACCTGGCCCTTGAACTCGTCCGGGGTCTTGGAGCGGTTCGCCTTGTACTCCGTGAACTCCTGGGAGCGCCACGTCTTGCGGGAGACGTCGAAGGCGACCGCGAAGTGCGTGGGCGCCTCGTCGCGCAGCGTGTTGGCGAGCATCGACGCGAAGCCGTAGATCGCGTTCGTCGGCTGGCCCGTCGCGGTGGTGAAGTTCTCCGCGGGCAGCGCGAAGAACGCGCGGTAGGCCAGCGAGTGCCCGTCCATGAGCATCAGTCGCGGCCGGCTGCCGCCGGAGGTCTGGTCGGTCGTCTTCGATGCTGTCTCTGCCACGCCCCCGATCCTGCCACGCCCCACTGACACTCCGCCCCGCCCCCACGGATGGACCCCGCCGGGCCGGAGCGGCGGACCCGGCTGGAGCCGAGGCGGCGGACCCCGCACGCCGCCAGGACCGCACCAGGCCGAGGCCGTGGCGCACTCCCTCCTCCGGGGCCAGGACGGCAGCCCCGTCCACGGCCAGGACGGCAGCCTCGTCCACGCCGGGGCGGCAGACCCACGGGGCCAGTGCGGGCGAACCTGCGGGAGCCGGTCGGGGCGAACCTGCGAGCGCCAGGGCAGTCGAACCTGCGGGCGCCGGGGCGGTCGAACCTCTGTGGGCGCCAAGGCGGCGAACCCCGCCGAGGCAGCACGAGCAGACCCCGTGAGCGCCGGGCGGGCGCCCCCCACTGCACCAAGGCGGCGGCGAACCCACACACACACGCCACGACGGTCGCCCCCGCCAGCGCCCACCCCGGCCCCGTGCCCGTGGCCCGGCGGTCCCTGCCCTGCCCCCTGCTCCATGCCCCGTGGCCGTGCCCATGCCCCATGCCCCGTGCCCCGTGCCCCGTGCCCGTGCCCGTGCCCCCACGACGGTGACCCGACGACGGCGGCCCGACGCGAACAGCCCGGCGGCCCGACGCGAACAGCCCGGCGGCCCGACGCGAAGAGCCCGGCGACCCGACGGGACCAGCCTTGCGGTCCGGCGGGACCAGGCCGGCGGACCGAGGCGGACCGCGTCGGCCGCCTCCCCACGGAACCCGCACACACCCCCTCCCCTCCCCCAGCCCACCCCCTCCCCTGTCACCACCCCGTGCGAGGATCGGAGACATAGCTCACAGTGCAGTCGAAGGGGAGCGTGTGATGGCGTCGAAGCCGCCGAAGAGTGATCCGGTTCAGGACGCGCCGCAGGTCGCCGGGCCGAAGCACGCGGCCGCGGGGCTGCCGGCGATCGGGCACACGCTGCGCGTCGCCCAGCGGCAGATGGGCGTGAAGCGCACCGCGCTGACGCTGCTGAGCGTGAACCAGAAGGACGGCTTCGACTGCCCCGGCTGCGCCTGGCCGGAGCCCGAGCACCGGCACAAGGCGGAGTTCTGCGAGAACGGCGCGAAGGCCGTGGCCGAGGAGGCCACCCTGCGCCGGGTCACGCCCGAGTTCTTCGCCGCGCACCCGGTCGCCGACCTGGCCGGCCGCAGCGGCTACTGGCTGGGACAGCAGGGGCGTCTCACCCACCCCATGTACCTGCCCGAGGGCGGCACGCACTACGAGCCGGTCACCTGGGAGCGCGCCTTCGACATCATCGGCGAGGAGTTCGCCGCGCTCGCCTCCCCGAACGAGGCGGTCTTCTACACCTCCGGCCGCACCAGCAACGAGGCCGCGTTCCTCTACCAGCTGTTCGCCCGCGAGCTCGGCACGAACAACCTGCCCGACTGTTCGAACATGTGCCACGAGTCGTCCGGTTCGGCCCTGTCGGAGACGATCGGCATCGGCAAGGGCAGCGTCCTGCTGGAGGACCTCCACAAAGCCGACTTGATCATCGTCGCCGGGCAGAACCCGGGGACGAACCACCCGCGCATGCTGTCCGCGCTGGAGAAGGCCAAGGACAACGGCGCGCAGATCATCAGCGTCAACCCGCTGCCCGAGGCGGGCCTGGAGCGCTTCAAGAACCCGCAGACCCCGCAGGGCATGGTCAAGGGCGCCGCGCTGACCGACCTGTTCCTTCAGATCCGCCTCGGCGGCGACCAGGCGCTGTTCCGCCTCCTGAACAAGCTGATCCTTCAGACGGACGGCGCGGTCGACGAGGATTTCGTGCGGGAACACACGCACGGCTACGAGGAGTTCGCCGAGGCCGCCCGCGCCGCCGACTGGGACGAGACGCTCACGGCGACGGGCCTGAGCCGGGAGGACATCGAGAAGGCCCTGCGCATGGTCCTCGGATCCCGGCGCGTCATCGTGTGCTGGGCGATGGGCCTCACCCAGCACAAGCACTCCGTGCCCACGATCAGGGAAGTGGTCAACTTCCTGCTGCTGCGCGGCAACATCGGCCGTCCGGGCGCGGGCGTGTGCCCGGTGCGCGGGCATTCGAACGTGCAGGGCGACCGCACGATGGGCATCTTCGAGCGCCCGGCGCCGGCGTTCCTGGACGCCCTGGAGAAGGAGTTCGGCTTCGCGCCCCCGCGTGAGCACGGCTATGACGTCGTCCGCGCCATCCGCGCCCTGCGCGACGGCGAGGCGAAGGTCTTCTTCGCCATGGGCGGCAACTTCGTCTCGGCGTCCCCGGACACGGAGGTCACCGAGGCGGCCATGCGCCGGGCCCGGCTGACCGTGCACGTGTCGACGAAGCTGAACCGCTCGCACGCGGTCACCGGCGCGCGGGCCCTGATCCTGCCGACGCTGGGCCGCACGGAGCGCGATCTGCAGGGCGGCGGCGAGCAGTTCGTGACGGTCGAGGACTCGATGGGCATGGTGCACGCCTCCCGGGGCCGGCTGGAGCCCGCGAGCCCTCACCTGCTGTCGGAGCCGGCCATCGTCAGCCGCCTGGCCCGCCGCGTGCTGGGCGAGGAAAGCCGCACGCCGTGGGAGGAGTTCGAGAAGGACTACGCGACGATCCGGGACCGCATCGCCCGGGTGATCCCGGGCTTCGAGGACTTCAACGCGCGCGTGGCCCGCCCCGGCGGCTTCGCGCTGCCCCACGCCCCGCGTGACGAGCGCCGTTTCCCGACGGCCACCGGCAAGGCCAACTTCACCGCCGCGCCCGTGGAGTACCCGGAGCTGCCCGAGGGCCGGCTGCTGCTTCAGACGCTGCGTTCGCACGACCAGTACAACACCACGATCTACGGCCTGGACGACCGCTACCGGGGCATTCGCAACGGCCGCCGGGTGGTGCTGGTCAACCCCGAGGACGCGCGGGCCCTGAAGCTGGCGGACGGTGTCTACGTGGACCTGGTCGGCGAGTGGAGGGACGGGGTGGAGCGGCGGGCGCCCGGTTTCCGCGTCGTGCACTACCCGACGGCCCGGGGCTGCGCCGCCGCGTACTACCCGGAGACCAACGTGCTGGTGCCGCTGGACGCCACCGCGGACACCAGTAACACCCCGGCCAGCAAGTCCGTGGTGGTGCGTCTGGAACAATCGGCGACCGACTGAGCGTTCGCTCAGTGACACAGGCAGCCGAGTGACGAGGACGAACGGAGCCGGGCCCGATGGGTGAGCAGCAGCATGTGAAGTTCCCGCAAGAGGTCATCGACGAGTACGCCGCGCTCGGCGTGGACCTCCTGGCCCTGTTCTCCGCGGGCCACCTCGGCAACCGGATGGGCGTCCAGATCTCCGAGGCGTCGGCGGACCGGGTCGTCGGGACGATGCCGGTGGAGGGCAACACCCAGCCCTACGGACTGCTGCACGGCGGGGCGTCCGCGGTGCTCGCCGAGACGCTCGGCTCGATCGGGTCGATGCTGCACGGCGGCAGTTCCAAGATCGCCGTGGGGGTCGACCTGAACTGCACCCACCACCGCGGCGTGCGCTCCGGGCTGGTCACCGGTGTGGCCACGCCCGTGCACCGGGGGCGGTCGACGGCCACCTACGAAATCGTCATCACGGACGAGAACGGCAAGAGGGTGTGCACGGCCCGGCTGACCTGCCTCCTGCGCGGGGTGAAGCCGGGCGACGAGGAGTTCGTCCGCGCCGCGGACTGACCTCCGCGATCAGGCCGACGTAGGGAAAACCCTGGAGGGGCGGGCGCACTCTTGCCGCGACCGCCCCCGGGCGGTTCACTGGCGCTCCCCCCACAGGAGAAGACCCGACCACCCGTAGAAGGGTTTCTCTTGACCTCCGTACGCGCCTACGCCGTCACCGCAGCGGCCTGTGCCACCGTGCTCGCCACCGCGCTGCCGTCCTCCGCCATCAACTCCTACAACGCCACGCCCGCCCCCGAACGCACCGAGGTCGGCGCGCTCGTGGCCACCTGGGACGACGACGGCGACCCCGCGACCCCCGACCGGGTCGACTGGGTCTGCTCCGGCACCATGATCGACGCGGACACCTTCCTGACCGCCGCGCACTGCACCTCGGACTGGCCCGACAACGTGCGCTTCTACGTCTCCCTCGACCAGGACGTGCAGTCCGGGCTCGACGCGGCGGCGAAGAAGTACCCGGGCGCCCCGGCCGCGCAGGCCGCCTCCGTCGCCGTCCGGGGCACCGCCCACACGCACCCCGACTACCCGGGCCCCGCCTCCGACACCCACGACATCGCGGTGATCCAGCTGCCCGCGGCCGACGTCAAGGCCCGCTGGAGCTTCACCCCGGCGACCCTGCCCACCGCCGACCAGCTCGGCAGGCTCGGCCCGCAGGGCCTGAACTCCACCGACTGGCTCGTCGCCGGGTACGGCACCCAGGAGGCCGTCAACGGGCCCGGCGGACAGACCCACCCCGGCGGCGGCGTCCGGATGAAGGCACCCGTCACCTTCGACGCCCTCAACGCCTCCTGGGCCCGGCTCGCCATGACCGCGCCGCAGGGCAACGGCGGCGCCTGCTACGGCGACTCCGGCGGCCCCAACTTCGCGCTCATCGGCGGCAAGCGGATCCTCGCCGCCACCACGATCACCGGCGACACCCCC
Source organism: Streptomyces sp. NPDC050674 (assembly GCF_040654575.1). Taxonomy (NCBI): domain Bacteria; kingdom Bacillati; phylum Actinomycetota; class Actinomycetes; order Kitasatosporales; family Streptomycetaceae; genus Streptomyces; species Streptomyces sp. NPDC050674. Next base: position 180,893 of record NZ_JBFAIG010000011.1, on the reverse strand, counting down.
TGCTACGCGACCAACGTGACGTACCGCCTGGACACCCCCGGCGCCCGGGCCTTCCTCGCGCCGTTCGTGAAGCTGCCGTAGCCAGCGCCGGAGGCCACCGGCGGCGTCGGACGCCGGAGGCCGCACGGCACGCTCCGCTCCACCGCCCCGCCGCTCCGCGCACGCCGCGGGCCGGCGGGGCGGCCCGTACTGCCCGTACGACCCGTCCGGCACTTCCGGCCCCCGAAGGGGCGACCGGACAGCGGCGACCGTCCGGCACCTCCTCGGCCGGGCACCGCCGTTGCCGCCAAGCGCCACGCAACCCGCCGCGGGCACGGGCGAGTTCGACTGCGGTACGCCCCTCACCGGCACCGCACCGCCCACGCCGCGAGACCCGCGCACGCTCCCGGCCCGGCGAGCGACCCGCCGCGTCCCATGGAAAAACGCCGATTCCGATAGCGCGGAGTTTCCCGTGTATAAGCCACGCAATTCCTGCTGTGACGCTCCGTAACGCGCGCGCAATACACCGCCACGGTTTCGCCTTCGGCCGGGCCCGCCCCCGAAACCTTTCCGATCTTGTTCGCGGCGCGCACGCCCCGCCAACAGCATGATCTCAGCCATGGCCAACCGGAAGTGCGCGTTCTCAGAATGCGGACTTCGGCGAAAAACCACCAAACCCGCCGAGAGGGCCCGCCGCCGAGACCGGTCATCCACGACGTCATAACAAGAAAGTCACAAGCGAGCCCACGCCGCTGACCGTGCCCTTACCCCGGGCTTAGAGTCACGGCCAGTCACCGCCTCCATCGGGAGTTCGGTACCAGCGCGGCACTCACCCCCCGACCAGGGCGGGGCCTGCCTGTGAAAGGACTGATTGTGCGACAGCGTTCTTTGGTGATTCTTACCTCCGTTCTCACGACCGGAGCTCTGACTCTCACCGCCTGCGGCTCCCGAGACGACAGCGGTGACAAGGGCGGAGACAACGGGAGCGGCACCACGCTGACCATCGGTGTCGACGCCCCCCTCTCCGGTGAGAACTCCACCACCGGCCTCGGCATCCAGTACGGCGCCCAGATAGCCGTCGACGACGCCAACAAGAACAACTGGGTCCCGGGCGTGAAGTTCAAGCTCAAGGCCCTCGACGACAAGGCGCAGCCGGCCACCGGCCAGTCCAACGCCACCAGCATCGTCGGCGACAAGACCGCCGTCGGCGCCGTCGGCCCGCTGAACTCCGGCGTCGCCCAGACGATGCAGCAGGTGTTCGCCTCGGCCAACATGGTGCAGATCTCCCCCGCGAACACCGCCCCCGAGCTGACCCAGGGCAAGAACTGGCAGACGGACAAGAAGCGTCCGTTCAAGACGTACTTCCGCACCGCCACCACCGACGAACTGCAGGGCAGCTTCGCGGCCGGCTACGCGTACAACGGCCTCAAGAAGAAGAAGGCCTTCGTCGTCGACGACAAGCAGACCTACGGCGCCGGCCTCGCGAAGATCTTCAACGAGCAGTACAAGAAGCTCGGTGGCAAGGTCGTCGGCAGCGACCACGTCAACACCGGCGACAAGGACTTCGGCTCCCTCGTCACCAAGATCAAGAACTCCGGCGCCGACCTGCTCTACTACGGCGGCCAGTACGACGAGTCCGCGCTGATCACCAAGCAGCTCAAGGACGCCGGCGTCAAGATCCCGCTGTTCGGCGGCGACGGCATGTTCGCCACCACCTACATCGAGGCGGCCGGCAAGTCCTCCGAGGGCGACCTCGCCACCGCCATCGGCGTCCCCGCCGACACCCTGCCCGCGGCCAAGACGTTCATCCAGACGTACAAGGACAAGGGTTACAAGGGCGACTACGGCGCGTACGGCGCCTACGCCTACGACGCCACCACCGCCATCATCAAGGCCGTCAAGGCCGCGGCCGACGCCAACGGCGGCAAGGTCCCGACCGACATCAACGACCTGCGCTCCAAGGTCGTCGACGGTGTCCAGAAGTCCGACTTCGAAGGCCTCACCGGCAAGATCTCCTTCGACCAGTACGGCGACACCACCAACAAGCAGCTGACGGTCTACCAGGTCGAGAAGGGTGCCTGGAAGGACGTGGAGACCGGCACCGCCGACCTTCAGTAGTCGGGCCCGCCACAACGCCGCATCACGGGCCGCGCGGAAGGGGACCCCGACCGCGCGGCCCGTTTCCACACCCCCCCACAGCACGCGACCACGCACACATCCAGTGCACACGACCACCAGCGACATGGAGGCCATGCGGTGAACACCCTGCCGCAGCAGCTGGCCAACGGGCTGCTCCTAGGCTCGATGTACGGGCTGATCGCCATCGGCTACACGATGGTGTACGGCATCGTCCAGCTCATCAACTTCGCGCACGGCGAGATCTTCATGACCGGGGCGTTCGGCGCCCTCACGGTCTACTTCTACGTCCTCCCCGACGGCACCTCGATGGCCATCGCCGTACCCCTCATGCTCCTCGGCGGAGCCCTCGTGGCCATCCTCATCGCCGTCGGAGCGGAACGATTCGCCTACCGGCCACTGCGCGGAGCACCACGCCTGGCGCCGCTCATCACGGCCATCGGCCTCTCCCTGGCCCTCCAGGAGGTCGTGCGCAACTTCTACCCCGGCGCCGACCGCGCCCGCGCCTTCCCCGGCCTCGACGCCACCCACGACATCGGCTCCGTCACCATCAAGGACGCCGACATCTTCCTCATCCTCGCCGCCATCGGCTGCATGGCCGCCCTCGCGATCTTCGTGCGCCGCAGCCGCACCGGCCGCGCCATGCAGGCCACCGCGCAGGACCCCGACACCGCACAGCTCATGGGCATCGACACCAACCGCATCATCGTCATCGCCTTCGCCATCGGCGGCTTCTTCGCCGCCGTAGCCGCCGTCGCCTACGGACTGAAGTACGGCAACGTCGACTACCGCATGGGCTTCCTCATGGGCCTCAAGGCCTTCACCGCGGCCGTCCTCGGCGGCATCGGCAACATCTACGGCGCCATGCTCGGCGGTGTCGTCCTCGGCATCGCCGAAACCCTCGCCTCCGCCTACATCGACGAAATCCCCGGCATGCAGCAGCTCGGCGGCCAGAGCTGGGCGAACGTCTGGGCCTTCTGCCTCCTCATCCTCGTGCTCCTCTTCAGGCCACAGGGCCTGCTCGGCGAGCGCGTCGCGGACAGGGCGTGATCACATGACCGACACGACCAAGACCCCGGCACCGGACGCCGTCCCCACCCCGACGCCCGCTCCGCGCGGTCTCATACCGCTGCCCGCCACGGCCGCTCGCGCCCTGCTCCTCGCCGGCGGCATCGCCACCGCCGCCTCCGCGTTCCTCGCCTGGACCTGGACCGCCGAATTCCCCGGCGACCTCACCATCAACGGCTACCCCGGTGGCCTGCAATGGCTGACCTTCACCGCCGGCATCCTCACCACCCTGTTCACCCTCGCCGGCTACGGCATCCGCGGCCTCGGCTGGCTGCTGCCCGCCCGCAACAACGCGCCGCTCGTCCTCACCGCCCTCGGCGGCCTCGCCGTCACCTGGTTCACCGTCATCGCCATCAGCGTCGAGCTCGGCGGCGTCGTCAACCTCGAACCCGGCGGCTGGATCGCGGCCGTGGCCTCCCTGCTGCCCGTCCTCGGCGCCTTCGCCCTCCCCCAGGAGCGCACCCACGCCGACGGCACCAAGCAGGCCCTCAAGGCCTACATCGCCAAGCCCGACCGCATCCCCGCCTCCCAGGCCACCGCGCCCTGGATCCAGCGGGCCGTGATCACCGTGGTCACCATCATCGGCCTCGGCGTCTTCACCTACGGCATCGACACCGAGTACGGCGAACTCTTCATCGGCTACCTCTTCGTCGTCACCTTCGCCATCTGGGCCCTGCACACCGCCGGCCTCCTCGACCGCTTCTCCGCCCTGGTCGCCGGCAACCGCAGCTTCACCCTCGCCATGGGCTTCGCCGCGGCCATCGCCTTCCCCTTCACCCAGACCGACGACCACTACGCCAACATCGGCGTCAACATCCTGATCTTCGGGACCGTCGCCCTCGGCCTCAACATCGTCGTCGGCCTCGCCGGACTCCTCGACCTCGGATACGTCGCCTTCCTCGGCGTCGGCGCCTACACCGCCGCCCTCGTCTCCGGCTCCGAGTTCTCCACCATCTCCGGCGTCCACCTGCCCTTCTGGGCCTCCGCCCTGGCCGGCGCCGCCGCCTCCCTCGTCTTCGGCGTCCTCATCGGCGCCCCGACCCTGCGACTGCGCGGCGACTACCTCGCCATCGTCACCCTGGGCTTCGGAGAGATCTTCCGCATCGCCGTCAACAACATGGACGGCGACTCGGGCCCCGACGTCACCAACGGCCCGAACGGCATCGCCAACATCCCCGACCTGAACTTCTTCGGCTTCAACTTCGGCCAGGCCCACGACATCGGCGGATTCACCCTCGGCCGCTTCGCCAACTACTACCTGCTGATGGTCCTCATCATGGCCATCGTGGTACTGGTCTACACGCGTGCCGCGGACTCCCGCATCGGCCGCTCCTGGATCGCCATCCGCGAGGACGAGACCGCCGCCACCGCCATGGGCATCAACGGCTTCCGCGTCAAGCTCGTCGCCTTCGCCCTCGGCGCCTCCCTCGCCGGCCTCGCCGGCACCGTCAGCGCCCACGTCACGTACAGCGTCGTCCCCACGCCGTACCAGTTCGCCGGCTCCACCCCGCCCAACTCCGCGTTCCTCCTGGCCGCGGTCGTCCTCGGCGGCATGGGCACCGTCGCAGGCCCCCTCCTCGGCGCCGCCCTGCTCTACCTGCTCCCCGAGAAGCTCGTCTTCCTCCAGGAGAAGTCGCTCCTCGCCTTCGGCATCGCGCTCATCCTCCTGATGCGCTTCCGCCCCGAAGGCATCATCGCCAACCGCCGCCGCCAGCTCGAATTCCACGAGACCGGCCAACTCGACGTACCCAAACAGACCACGCTGACCGACGAACCGGCCGTCACCAAGGCGGGGGCGTAACCATCATGACGACACCAGTACTCGAAGCCCGCGACGTCACGATGCGCTTCGGCGGCCTCACCGCCGTCCGCTCCGTCGACTTCACCGTCAACGCCGGCGAGATCGTCGGCCTCATCGGCCCCAACGGCGCCGGCAAGACCACCTTCTTCAACTGCCTCACCGGCCTGTACGTCCCCACCGAGGGCACCGTCTCCTACAAAGGCACCGTCCTCCCGCCCAAGCCCCACCTGGTCACCCAGGCCGGCATCGCCCGCACCTTCCAGAACATCCGCCTGTTCGCCAACATGACGGTCCTGGAAAACGTCCTCGTCGGACGCCACACCCGCACCAAGGAAGGCCTCTGGTCGGCCCTCCTGCGCGGCCCCGGCTTCAAGAAGGCCGAACGCGACAGCGAAGAACGCGCCATGGAACTCCTGGAGTTCATCGGCCTCGCCCACAAGCGCGACCACCTCGCCCGCAACCTCCCCTACGGCGAACAGCGCAAGCTCGAGATCGCCCGCGCCATGGCCTCCGAGCCCGGCCTGCTGCTCCTCGACGAGCCCACCGCCGGCATGAACCCCCAGGAGACCAGGGCCACCGAGGAACTCGTCTTCGCCATCCGCGACAAGGGCATCGCCGTCCTCCTCATCGAGCACGACATGCGCTTCGTCTTCAACCTCTCCGACCGCGTCGCCGTCCTCGTCCAGGGCGAAAAGCTCGTCGAAGGCACCGCCGAGGTCGTCCAGGCCGACGAACGCGTCGTCGCCGCCTACCTCGGCGAGCCCTTCGAGGGCGACCCCGGCGAGGCCGAAGCCGCCGAGGTCGAAGCCGCCGAAGCCGCCGCCGACGCGACCAGCACCACCAGCAGCACCAAGGGAGAAGCCAAGTGACCGCACTCCTCGAGGTCGAAGACCTCCGGGTCTCCTACGGCAAGATCGAAGCCGTCAAAGGCATCTCCTTCAGCGTCGAAGCCGGCCAGGTCGTCACCCTGATCGGCACCAACGGCGCAGGCAAGACCACCACCCTGCGCACGCTGTCGGGCCTGCTCAAGCCGACCTCCGGAAAGATCCTCTTCGACGGCAAGCCCCTCAACGGGATCCCCGCTCACAAGATCGTCTCCCTGGGCCTCGCCCACTCCCCCGAAGGCCGGCACATCTTCCCGCGCCTGACGATCTTCGAGAACCTCCAGCTCGGCGCCTTCCTCCGCAAGGACAAGGAAGGCATCGAAAAGGACATCCAGAAGGCGTACGACCTCTTCCCCATCCTCGGCGAACGCCGCAACCAAGCCGCCGGAACCCTCTCGGGCGGTGAACAGCAGATGCTCGCCATGGGCCGCGCCCTGATGTCCCAGCCCAAGCTCCTCATGCTCGACGAACCCTCCATGGGCCTCTCCCCGATCATGATGCAGAAGATCATGGCCACGATCTCCGAGCTGAAGTCCCAGGGCACGACGATCCTCCTCGTCGAGCAGAACGCCCAAGCCGCGCTCTCCCTCGCCGACCAGGGCCACGTCATGGAGGTCGGCAACGTCGTCCTCTCCGGGACCGGGCAGGACCTGCTGCACGACGAGTCGGTACGCAAGGCATACCTGGGCGAGGACTGAGGTCACGCCCGTACGCCAAGAGGCCCGTTGCCCTTCCGGTTGGAAGGGCAACGGGCCTCACGCGTCGGGGCCTCAGCCCTTGTTCGCCTTCTTCTCCTCGGCGTCCTGAATGACCGCCTCCGCGACCTGCTGCATCGACATCCGACGGTCCATCGACGTCTTCTGGATCCACCGGAAAGCCGCCGGCTCCGACAGCCCGTACTCCGTCTGCAGAATCGACTTCGCCCGGTCCACCAGCTTGCGCGTCTCCAGCCGGAGCGTGAGGTCGGCGACCTCCTTCTCCAGCTCCTTCAGCTCGGTGAACCGCGAAACGGCCATCTCGATCGCCGGCACGACATCACTCTTGCTGAACGGCTTCACCAGATACGCCATCGCACCGGCGTCCCGGGCCCGCTCCACCAGATCGCGCTGCGAGAACGCGGTCAGCATCAGCACCGGCGCGATGCTCTCCTCCGCGATCTTCTCCGCCGCGGAGATACCGTCCAGCTTCGGCATCTTCACATCGAGAATGACAAGATCGGGCCGGCGCTCACGAGCCAGCTCGACAGCCTGCTCCCCGTCCCCGGCCTCACCGACGACGGTGTACCCCTCCTCCTCCAGCATCTCTTTGAGATCGAGCCGGATCAGCGCCTCGTCCTCGGCGATGACGACCCGCGTCGTCAACGGAGGCACGTGCGACTTGTCCTCTTCAGGCACGTCAACAGGCTGGGGCGACTCGGGGGCACTCACGTGGGCTCCTTGGTAGGGGCAGGCCGGTACTGCTCCCAAGAGCGTACCTAGCAGCAAGGCCGCACAGTGAACCGGTACACTGCTCATCGGTCCCCTGACTTGCCCGGTTGGAGGAACTGGTCAGACTCGCGGCACTCAAAATGCCGTGCCCTTTGGGCATGTGGGTTCGAATCCCACACCGGGCACCGCAAGATCAGAAGCGGAGGATCACGTTCGCGTGGTTCTCCGCTTTTTGCTGCTCTTGGTCACTGTCAGCGACACACAGTGGTCGCATGAACTTCCATGGTACGGACGTACGACAAAAGGCCATCACCCTGCTGCGCGGGGGCGCGAGGAACGCGGAGGTGGCCCGTAGCCTCAACGTGCCGCTGGGAACGATCGGCTATTGGAAGCATGTGGACCGGGCGAAACGCGGCGAGTGCCCCGGTCGCCACGATCCGAAGTGCCCACGCTGCGACGGGCGGGATCTGGACGAGCCCGCCTATGCCTATCTCCTCGGCCTGTACCTCGGGGATGGTCACATCAGCCACTACTCCGAGCACCGCGTACCCAACCTCATGATCACCTGCACGGAGTCATGGCCGGGTCTCATGGACGCCTGCGAAGCGGCCATGCGCACGGTCTTCCCCGACAACTCCGTCTGCCGCGTCCGCAAGACCGGGTGCCGCAATGTGAAGGTTTACTCGAAGCACCTGCACTGCCTTTTCCCACAGCACGGCTCCGGCAAGAAACACGAACGCCGCATCGCTCTGGAACCCTGGCAGCAAGCCATCGTCGATGCCCACCCCTGGGAGTTCATCCGCGGGCTCATTCACTCCGACGGCTGCCGGATCACCAATTGGACCACCCGAATGGTCGCCGGTGAGCGGAAGCGCTACGAGTATCCGCGGTACTTCTTCACCAACGTCTCCGACGACATCCGGCGGCTCTACACCGACACCTTGGACAAGCTCGGCGTCGAGTGGACGCACTGCACCCGCGACGGCGACCCGTTCAACATCTCCGTCGCCCGCAAAGCCTCCGTCGCCCTCATGGACGCCCATGTCGGGCCCAAGTACTGACGTGGCTACTCCGCGATGTGATGGACCCGGACCATGTTCGTCGAGCCCGAGACCCCGGGTGGGGAGCCGGCCGTGATGACGACCGTGTCGCCCGGGCGGCAGCGGCCGTAGCGCAGCAGCAGTTCGTCGACCTGGTCGACCATCGCGTCCGTGGAGTCGACGCACGGGCCGAGGAACGTCTCGACGCCCCAGGTGAGGCTGAGCTGGGAGCGGGTGGCCTGGTCGGGGGTGAAGGCGAGGAGGGGGATCGGGGAGCGGTAGCGGGAGAGGCGGCGGGCGGTGTCGCCGGACTGGGTGAAGGCGACGAGGAACTTCGCGCCGAGGAAGTCGCCGATCTCCGCCGCCGCGCGGGCTACGGCTCCGCCCTGGGTGCGGGGCTTGTTGCGTTCGGTGAGGGGCGGGAGGCCCTTGGCGAGGATGTCTTCTTCCGCCGCTTCGACGATGCGGGCCATCGTGCGGACCGTCTCGACCGGGTGTTTGCCGACGCTGGTCTCGCCGGAGAGCATGACCGCGTCGGTGCCGTCGATGACGGCGTTGGCGACGTCGGAGGCTTCGGCGCGGGTGGGCCGGGCGTTGTCGATCATCGAGTCGAGCATCTGGGTGGCGACGATGACCGGTTTGGCGTTGCGTTTGGCGAGTTTGATGGCGCGTTTCTGGACGATGGGGACGTGTTCGAGGGGCATTTCGACGCCGAGGTCTCCGCGGGCGACCATGATGCCGTCGAAGGCGGCGACGATGTCGTCGATGTTCTCGACGGCCTGGGGTTTTTCGACTTTGGCGATGACGGGGAGGCGGCGGCCTTCTTCGTCCATGATGCGCTGGACGTCCTGGATGTCGCGGCCGGTGCGGACGAAGGAGAGGGCGATGACGTCGAAGCCGGTGCGCAGGGCCCAGCGGAGGTCGTCCTCGTCTTTTTTGGACAGGGCGGGGACGGAGACGGCGACGCCGGGGAGGTTGAGGCCTTTGTGGTCGGAGATCACGCCGCCTTCGAGGACGGTGGTGTGGACGCGGGGGCCGTCGATCCGGGTGACTTCGAGGCAGACCTTGCCGTCGTCGACGAGAATGCGTTCGCCGGTGGTGACGTCGTCGGCGAGGCCGGCGTAGGTGGTGCCGCACATGTGGCCGTCGCCTTCGGCGCCGTCTTCGACGGTGATGGTGAAGGTGTCGCCGCGTTCGAGGAGTACGGGTCCTTCGGTGAAGTGGCCGAGCCTGATCTTCGGGCCTTGGAGGTCGGCGAGGAGGCCGACGCTGCGGCCGGTCTCGTCGGCGGCCTTGCGGACCCGGTGGTAGCGCTCCTCGTGTTCGGCGTGGGCGCCGTGGCTGAGGTTGAGGCGGGCTACGTCCATTCCGGCGTCGACCAGGTGTTTGATCTGGTCGTACGAGTCGGTGGCGGGTCCAAGGGTGCAGACGATTTTGGCTCGGCGCATGGGACGAGCCTATGAGTTACCGGCTGGTAGAGAATTTGGCCGGGCATGACCACACAACGGACTTCGCATGAAGTGTTATTGACAAGTGTTGAATGGTGCACCGGGGCGCTCCGATGAGCATCCCGGGAATTCGGTCCGATATTCGAAGCCGGTTCGTGCAAGCGTTTTACAGCTGCGGCGGCACCATGGTGAAGCGGGCGTTGATCTGGGCGTGGACGCGTTGGCGCTGGGGTTCGAGGTCGAGGGGGGCCGGGGTGTCCTCGGGGGCGCCGGCGAAGGCCGCGGAGCGCATGCGGCCGGGGGCCTGGGGGTAGGCCGGCGGGGCGCTCTCGGCGCCGATGTCGGCGAGTTCGACGAGGGCGGAGAGGCTGGTGCCGAGGGCCTCGGCGTATTCGCGGGCCCGCTGGACGGCTTCCCGCACGGCCTTCTTGCGGGCTTCGCGGTGGGCGGGTGAGTCGGGGCGCAGGGCCCACCAGGGGCCGTCGACGCGGGTGAGGTCGAGGTCGGCGAGGCGGGTGGTGAGTTCGCCGAGGGCGGTGAAGTCGGTGAGTTCGGCGGTGACGCGGACGCTGCCGTGGTAGGTGCGGACGCGTTCGCCGCGGCCGTGTTTGGTGAGTTCGGGGGTGATGGAGAAGGCGCCGGTCTCCAGGCGTTCGACGGCGTCGCCGTAGGACTTGACGAGGTCGAGGACGCCGGCGTTGCGGCGGGTGAGGTCGTCGAGGGCGGAGCGGCGGTCGCGTCCGCGGGCGGCGACGGTGATGCCGATGCGGGCGATCTCGGGGTCGACTTCGAGGCGGGCCTCGCCCCGGACGGCGATGCGGGGGGCTTCGGGCGTGCCGTAGGGGACGGCGGGCGGGGAGGCGTCTGGGGTGGCCGCGGTCATACGCCCCACTCTGTCATGTCTGGGCTGGTTGGCTGCCGTGGATCCGGAAGGCCGAGTCACCAGATCGCAACCTGGCGGGTCTGTTGCGGGCCGTCATGGACGGGTCAGAATCTACGCGCGTTATCTACGCGCGTCGTTCACAGATTCCGCGAGGAGCCAGACATGCCGTTGAACCGCCGGAAGTTCCTGGAGAAGTCCGCCGTGACCGGGGCGGGGGTGGCGCTGGCCTCGGCGGTCGCAGCGCCGGGTGCGCAGGCGGCCGAGGCGAAGCGCGGGGCCAAGCGGTACGCGTTCACCGTGATGGGCACGACGGACCTGCACGGCAACGTCTTCAACTGGGACTACTTCACGGACAAGGAGTTCGACGACAAGGACCACAACGACGTGGGCCTGGCGAAGGTCTCCACGCTCGTCAACCGGGTCCGTGCGGAGAAGGGCCGCCGCAACACGCTGCTGATCGACGCGGGCGACACCATCCAGGGCACCCAGCTGTCGTACTACTACGCCAAGGTGGACCCGATCACCGCCGAGGGCGGCCCGGTGCACCCGATGGCGCAGGCGATGAACGCCATGGACTACGACGCGGCGGCGCTCGGCAACCACGAGTTCAACTACGGCATCCCCGTGCTGCGGAAGTTCGAGCAGCAGTGCCGTTTCCCGCTGCTGGGCGCGAACGCGCTGGACGCCAAGACGCTGCGGCCGGCGTTCGCGCCGTACAGCATGCACCGGCTGCGCACTCCGCACGGGCGGGATGTGAAGGTGGCGGTGCTGGGGCTGACCAACCCGGGCATCGCGATCTGGGACAAGGCGAACGTGCAGGGCAAGATGACGTTCCCGGGTCTGGAGGAGCAGGCGGCGAAGTGGGTGCCGAAGCTGCGCTCGATGGGTGCGGACGTCGTCATCGTGTCGGCGCACAGCGGTTCGTCGGGCACGTCGTCCTACGGTGACCAGCTGCCCTACATCGAGAACGCGGCCGGTCTGGTGGCCGAGCAGGTGCCGGGCATCGACGCGATCCTGGTGGGGCACGCGCACACGGAGATCCCCGAGTACTTCGTCACGAACAAGAAGACCGGCAAGCGGGTGGTCCTGTCGGAGCCGCTGAAGTGGGGCCAGCGGCTGACGCTGTTCGACTTCGAGCTGGTCTGGGAGAAGGGCTGCTGGAAGGTCGAGAAGGTGGGCGCGAAGGTCCTCAACTCCAACACGGTGGAGGAGGACCCGGAGATCACGAAGCTGCTCGTCGACGAGCACGAGAAGGTCGTGGCGTACGTCAACCAGGTCATCGGCACCAACGCGGCGGAGATGACGTCGGCGCAGGCGCCGTACAAGGACGTGCCGATCATCGATCTGATCAACCACATCCAGGCGGACACGGTGAAGCGGGCGCTGGCGGGCACGGAGTACGCCGCGCTGCCGGTGCTGTCGCAGGCGGCGTGTTTCTCGCGCAGTGCTCGGATCCCGGCCGGTGAGGTGACGATCCGGGACGTGGCCGGTCTGTACGTCTTCGAGAACACGCTGGAGGCGCGTCTGATGACGGGCGCGCAGATGAAGGCGTACCTGGAGTTCTCGGCGAACTACTACGTGCAGACGCCGGCCGGGGCGCCGGTGGACCCGGCGAAGCTGACGAACGCGAACGGCACGCCGGACTACAACTACGACGTGGTGAGCGGTCTGACGTACGAGATCGACATCGCGAAGCCGGCCGGGTCGCGGGTGACGAACGTGCGGTTCGGGGGGCAGCCGCTGGCGGACGACGCGAAGTTCGTGTTCGCGGTGAACAACTACCGGGCCAACGGCGGCGGGAACTTCCCGCATGTCGCCGCGGCTCAGGTGCTGTGGTCGAACTCGGAGGAGATCCGCAACACCATGATCGCCTGGGTGAAGGCGAAGGGGTCGATCGATCCGGCCGAGTTCGCCGCGGTGGACTGGAAGCTCACGCGTGAGGGCACGCCCGTCTTCTGAGCCGCGTCCTTCGTCACCTTCGGTCGTCGGCCAGCGGGGTCAGCACCGGTGCCTCGCGGGGCGGTGGGACGTGGGCCCGCTGGGCGAGGCCGAAGGTGGTGAAGGCGGTGCGGGCGGGGAGTGCGTAGGCCTCCCGGCCGGTCAGTGAGTTGAGGACGATCGCGCTGCGCCAGGCGGCCAGTCCGAGGTCGGGGGCGCCGACGCCGTGGGTGTGGGTCTCGGCGTTCTGGACGTGGACGGTGCCGGTGACGGACGGGTCGAGGACGAGCCGGTACTCCTCGTCGACGCGTGGCCGCTCCCGGTTGTCGCGGCGCATGTAGGGGTCGAGGCCGGCGAGGATCCGGTCGAGGGGGCGTTCCCGGTAGCCGGTGGCGAGGACGACGGCGTCGGTGGTGAGGCGGGAGCGGCTGTCCTGCCGGCCGTGTTCCAGGTGCAGTTCCACCTTGGTCGTGGCGACGCGGCCGGCGGTGCGGACGCGGACGCCGGGGGTGAGGACGGCGTCGGGCCAGCCGCCGTGCAGGGTGCGGCGGTAGAGCTCGTCGTGGATGGCGGCGACGGTGGCGGCGTCGATGCCCTTGTGCAGTTGCCACTGGCTTTCGACGAGCCGGTCGCGGGTGGATTCCGGCAGGGCGTGGAAGTAGCGGGTGTGGTCGGGGGTGAAGTGCTCCAGGCCGAGCTTGGAGTACTCCATGGGGGCGAAGGCCTCGGTGCGGCCCAGCCAGTGCAGTTTCTCGTGTCCGGCCGGCCGGTGGCGGAGCAGGTCGAGGAAGATCTCGGCGCCGGACTGTCCGATGCCCACGACGGTGACGTGCTCGGCGGCGAGCAGGGCGGCGCGGTGGTCGAGGTAGTCGGCGGCGTGCACGACGGGCACGCCGGGGGCTTCGACGAGGGGTTTGAGCGGGTCGGGGACGTAGGGCTCGGTGCCGATGCCGAGGACGACGTTGCGTGTGTAGGTCCGGCCGAGGGCTTCGGCTTCTCCGTCGGCGTCGAGGTGGGTGAAGTCGACCTCGAAGAGGTCGCGTTCGGGGTTCCAGCGGACGGCGTCGACCTGGTGGCCGAAGTGGAGGCCGGGGAGGTTCTCGCTGACCCAGCGGCAGTAGGCGTCGTACTCGGCGCGCTGGATGTGGAAGTGCTCGGTGAAGTAGAAGGGGAAGAGCCGCTCGCGGGACCTGAGGTAGTTGAGGAAGGTCCAGGGGCTGGTGGGGTCGGCGAGGGTCACCAGGTCGGCGAGGAAGGGGACCTGGATGGTGGCGCCGTCGATGAGCAGGCCGGAGTGCCAGCTGAAGGCGGGGCGCTGTTCGTAGAAGACGGTGTCGAGGTCGTCGAGGGGGTGGGCGAGCGCGGCGAGGGAGAGGTTGGCGGGGCCGATTCCGATGCCGACGAGGTCGTGGGGGGCGTCGGGGCCGGGGGTGGGGGCGGGGTTCATCGGGGGGTGTGTCCTTCCACGAGGGTGGCTCGGCTCGCTGCCGCGAGGTGCAGCAGGGCGGCCAGGTCGTCGGGCCCGGTGGCGGGGTTGAGGAGGGTGGCCTTGAGCCAGAGCCGGCCGTCGAGGCGGGCCCGGCCGAGGACGGCGCGGCCTGTGGTGAGCAGGGCGCGGCGTACGGCGGCGACGGTGGTGTCGTCGGCGCCCGCGGGCCGGAACAGCACGGTGCTGATGGCGGGCGGGGTGTGCAGTTCGAAGCGGGGGTCCTGGTCGACGAGGGTGGCGAACGCCCGGGCGTGGGCGCAGACCTGGTCGACGAGTGCGCCGAGCCCGTGGCGGCCGAGGGTTTTGAGGGTGACGGCGACTTTGAGGACGTCGGGGCGGCGGGTGGTGCGCAGGGAGCGGCCGAGGAGGTCGGGCAGTCCGGCTTCGGTGTCGTCGGTGGCGTTGAGGTAGTCGGCGCGTTGGTCCAGGGCTGTGAGGTCGTCGGCGTCCCGGACGGCGAGGAGGCCTGCGGCGACCGGCTGCCAGCCGAGTTTGTGCAGGTCGAGGGTGACGGTGTGGGCGGCGTCGAGGCCGGTGAGCCGGGTGCGGTGCCGGTCGCTGAAGAGGAGGCCTCCGCCGTAGGCGGCGTCGATGTGCAGCCGGGTGCCGTGGGCCGCGCAGCGGGCGGCGATGTCGGGCAGTGGGTCGATGAGTCCGGCGTCGGTGGTGCCGGCGGTGGCGGCGACGAGCAGCGGGCCGGGCAGGGCGGCGAGGGCGTCGTCGAGGGCGTGGGGGTCGAGTGTCCCGCGCGGGGCGGGCAGGACGACGGGGTCGGGCAGCCCGAGCAGCCAGGCGGCGCGGGGCAGTGAGTGGTGGGCGTTGGCCCCGCAGACGAGCCGGACGGATCGGCCGTGGGCCTCGCGGGCGAGGAGCAGGGCGAGCTGGTTGGATTCGGTGCCGCCGGTGGTGATGAGGGAGTCGGCGGTGCCGGGTGTGGTGGGTCCGTAGATCTCCCGGGCCAGTGCCGCGGTGGTCAGCCGCTCCAGTTCCGACGCCCCGGGGGCCTGGTCCCAGGAGTCGAGGGAGGGGTTGAGGGCCGAGGCCGCGAGGTCGGCCGCCGCGGCGACGGCGAGCGGGGGGCAGTGGAGGTGGGCGGCGCACAGGGGGTGGGCCGGGTCGGAGGCGGTCTCGGCGAAGGCGTGGACGAGGGTGTGGACGGCGTGCGGGTCGCCCTGTTCGGGGAGGATCTCGCCCACCGCCTGACGGGTGCGGGCGGCGACCGCCTCCGGGCCGCCGGCAGGGAGCGGTCCGCTTCGCGCCCGGGCACCGCTGTCCAGCGCGTCGAGGACGGTGTCGAGCAGCGGCCGCAGGGCGTGGGGGCCTTCGGGTCCTGAGGCGAGGGGCGGGTTGCTCATGGGGCTGTCCTCCGGGGCGCGGGGCGGCGCGCCCGAAGAGCCCAACGATTGAACCCGGGTGGAGGTACCTCCGTGCGGCGAAACCGGCCGGTGCCGCGGCCCCGGGGCTGCCGCGGAGGCGCCCGTGTGGTTCTCGGGCCAGGCTGCGGGGGGGCGGCCGGGCTGTCGTCGGCCTCCCGGACCGGGCCGGTGATACGGGGTGGTGCGGTGCGGGCGGTGGCGGCGAGGGCGTTCCTGCGCGTGCCGCCGGGCCTTGGGGGCCGTCCGGCCGGGCCGGTCCGGTGCAGCCCGGACAGCGGCCGGGGCGGCGTGGATCGCGGTGTCCTTGCGCGGCGTCGCTGACAGTTCCGGTGCCGGTGAGGCGGTGGGCGGCGGCGCCTTCGTGACCGCCGTCGTGGACGGGCTCGTTCGTCGACGGGGGCGAAGCCGTCCACGGGGGCCCGGGCATGGCCGTCCCCGTAACGGGCCCAGTGTCGACGACCGCCGCGATGCCGACCTCGGGACGGCCGCCCTGCCCGAAGGGTTGAGCGCCCGGCGCTGTCGGCCGTGGGAAGGCTCACCGAGATCACTGCGGCGGAGCTGCCGGGCGACGGGCACGGGCCGCCGTCGACAGGCCGGGGTGCGCTCGCCACCCGCCTGGACGTACAGGACCAGTGGAGTGGCGCCGCCCTGGAAGAGGGCCGGTCGCCGTACCGGAGCCGTACCGTCTCGGCTCGGGCGGGCAGGAGGACCGTTGCGGGGCGCGGGGTCGGTGCCCGCGCGGGCGGGCGGTCCGCCGCATCGGCGGAAGGACCGGCCGCCCTCGCGGCTCCTACGGCGGCGGTCTCAGTTCTCCCCGTTCCCCTGGACCCGCAACGCCCGTGCCAGGTCGTCCAGTTGGTCGACCAGTTTGCGGCGCAGCGCGGGCGTGGGGTCGGCGTCGCGCAGGCATGCCTCGCCGAGGCGGAGGGTGTCGGTGTCGACGGCGTGCGCGGGGAAGGCGTCGCGGCCGACGGCCACGGCGATGGCGGGGCCGCGGCGTTCGGCGACGGCGACCGCGTCGGTGTAGTAGCGCTCGACGTACGGGCGTACCAGGTCGGCCTGTTCGGGCTGCCAGAACCCGCGGGCGGTGGCGGTGAAGAGGTAGTTGGACAGGTCGTCGGAGCCGAACATGGCGTCCCAGGCGCGGGCCTTGGCCTGCGGGTCGGGCAGGGCGGCCCGGCAGCGGGCGGCGCCCTCCTGGCCGGTGGCGCTCGGGTCGCGTTCCAGTTCGGCGGTGATGGCGGCCTCGTCGGTCGCGTCGAGGGCGGCGAGCCGGGCGAGCACGCGCCAGCGCAGCTCGGGGTCGAGCTCCGGGCCGCCGGGGACGGTGCCGTCGGCGAGCCAGGCGGCGATGGTGTCGGGGTGGGCGGCCACGTCGATGCGGTGGCGCACGGCGATCAGGCGCAGGCCGGGGTTGTCGCCGTCCTCGGTGCGGCGGATGAGGTCGCGGCACAGTTCGGAGAGGGTGGCGAGGGCGGCGGGCCGCTGCTCGGGCGTGAGGTAGCGGTCGCTGATGTGGGTGGAGGCGAAGGCGAGCACGCCGTGGACGATGGCGAGGTCAGTCTCCAGCGGCAGGTGGGTCCTGGCGGTCTCCAGGTAGGCGGTGGGGGCGAGTTCGCCGTCGCGGACGGCGTCGCGCAGGGCGTTCCAGACGACGGCGCGGGTGAGCGGTTCGGGCAGGCCGGACAGCTCCTTGCGGACGGTTTCGAAGGACTCGGGGTCGAAGCGGACCTTGGCGTAGCTGAGGTCGCCGTCGTTGAGGAGGAGCAGGGCCGGCCGCTTGCCGATGGGGTGGGCGTCGGTCTGCGGGAGGTCGAGGTGGAGGCGTTCGCGCAGGACGAGCTGCCCGCCGTCGTCGCCGAGGTCCCGGTCGTAGAGGCCGGCGGCGATGCGGTGCGGGCGGCTGCCGGCGCGGTCGACGGTGAGGGCGCAGGTGCCGTGCTCGCCGGGGGCGATGCGCGGGGTGAGGGTGTCGACGCCGGTGGTGCGCAGCCAGGCGTCGGCCCAGGCGTGGACGTCGCGGTCGGTGGCGCCGGCGAGGTTGTCGATGAAGTCGGCGAGGGTGGCGTTGGCGAACTTGTGCCGGGCGAAGTGGGCGTTGATGCCGGCGAGGAAGTCCTTCTCGCCGAGCCAGGCGACCAGTTGGCGCAGCGCGCTGGCGCCCTTGGCGTAGGAGATGCCGTCGAAGTTGAGCAGTGCGGAGGCGGTGTCGTCGACGGCCTCGGGGGCGACGGGGTGGGTGGAGGGGCGCTGGTCGGCGTCGTAGCCCCAGGACTTGCGGGTGACGCCGAAGTCGGTCCAGGTGTCGGTGAAGCGGGTGGCTTCGGTGAGGGTCTGGTAGCCCATGTATTCGGCGAAGGACTCGTTCAGCCAGATGTCGTCCCACCATTTGAGGGTGACGAGGTCGCCGAACCACATGTGGGCCATCTCGTGGGCGATGACCATGGCGCGGGTCTGGCGTTCGGTGTCGGTGACGGCGGAGCGGTAGACGAACTCGTCGCGGAAGGTGACCAGGCCGGGGTTCTCCATGGCGCCGGCGTTGAACTCGGGGACGAAGGCCTGGTCGTAGGAGTCGAACGGGTAGGGCTCGTCGAACTTCTCGTGGTAGCGGTCGAAGCAGGCGCGCGTGATGTCGAGGAGTTCGTCGCAGTCGGCGTCCAGGTAGGGGGCGAGGGAGCGGCGGCAGTGCAGGCCGAAGGGCAGGCCGCGGTGCTCGGTGCGCACGGAGTGCCAGGGGCCGGCGGCGAGGGCGACCAGGTAGGTGGAGATGCGCGGTGTGGGGGCCGCCTTCCATACGCCGTCGGTCTGTTCGGTGATGCCGTTGGCGAGGACGGTCCAGCCCTCTGGGGCGCGGACGGACAGTTCGAAGACGGCCTTCAGGTCGGGCTGGTCGAAGGCGGCGAAGACCCGCTGGACGTCCTCCATGAACAGCTGGGTGTAGACGTAGGTCTCGCCGTCGGTGGGGTCGGTGAAGCGGTGCATGCCCTCACCGGTGCGGGAGTAGCGCATGCGGGCGTCCACGCGCAGTTCGTGCTCGCCGGCGGTGAGGCGGGGCAGGGCGAGCCGGTTGCCGTCCAGGGCCTCGGGGTCCAGGGGGTGCCCGTCGAGGGTGACGGAGCGCAGCTCGGCGGGCTTGAGCTCGACGAAGGTGTCCCCGTCCACGCGGGCGGCGAACCTGATCAGGGTGCGGGAGTCGAAGGTCTCGTCTCCGCCGGTCAGATCGAGTTCGATGGTGTAGCGGTGGACGTCGAGGAGCTCTGCTCGGGTCTGCGCTTCGTCGCGCGTCAGTACGGACATGCGAGACATGCTGCCTGATGGTGTCGGCAAGGCACAGAGGCGGATCGGTACGTGCCCAATGTCCGTTCTAGGTGCGGTCCTTTTCGAGCTCCCCGGCGTGCGCCCCCATGGGCCGCTGGGTGGGGACGCGCGCGTCGGGATGGGGCAGTGCGGGGCGCGGGGGGTGTGCGGTGGCCTCGGTGTGCTCCCGCACGAGGGCGCGCAGGCGGTGCGCCTCGCGCTCCAGGGCGAGGTGGCGCCGGTGGGTGTCGTAGAGGTAGCGGACCTTGGTGCGCAGGGCCCAGGGGTCGACGGGCTTCAGCACGAGGTCGGCGACGCCGAGTTCGAAGGCGGTGGTGGTCAGTTCGTGGTCGGCGCCGAAGCCGGTGAGCAGGATCACGGGGATGTGCTGGGTCTGTTCGACGCGCCGCATGTAGCGCACGACCTCCAGTCCGCCGACGCCCGGCATGCGCACGTCGAGCAGGAGCAGGCCGACGTGGCCGCGCAGCACCTGTTTGAGTGCCTCGTCGCCGCTGGTGGCCCGCCCCAGCTGGTAGCCCAGCGGGGCCAGGGCGCTTTCCAGCGCGTACAGCGTGTCCTCATGGTCGTCGACGATGAGGATCCTGGTATCCGACGGCATGACCCGACGCCCCTCCCTCGTGGAGGACCAGAGTAGTCCGGGACGCTGACGCGCAGTGCTCGTCAGCTGACATGCTGTGCTCGGTGCAGCATGCCTCCGGCGGGTGGCCGTGTCACTCCCCCGGGGCGTGAGGGGTCAGGTGGAGCCGTTGAGCGCCTCGTCGGCGATTCGCTCGTGGTGGCGGATGACCTCGCCCACGATGAAGTTGAGGAACTTCTCGGCGAAGGCCGGGTCGAGTTTGGCGTTCTCGGCGAGGGCGCGCAGCCGGGCGATCTGGCGGGCTTCCCGGGCCGGGTCGGCGGGCGGCAGCTGGTGCTCGGCTTTGAGGTGGCCGACCTGCTGCGTGCACTTGAAGCGCTCGGCGAGCATGTGGACGACGGCCGCGTCGATGTTGTCGATGCTGTCGCGCAGGCGGGCGAGCTCGGCGCGGACGGCGGGGTCGACGTCGTGGGAGCCGGTGTTGCTGGTGGTCATGGGGCGTCAGCCTACGGGGATCACGCCGGGTGGCCGCCGGCCGTCTCATCCTTCGGCGGTGAGAGCCGCTTGTGGAAGTGGATGTCCTCGTGGCCGCCGGGGACGCCCTGGACGCGGGCCCGTTCGCGGAAGCCGAGCTTCGGGTAGAAGCCGGGTGCCTGGAAGCTGTACGTGGAGACGATCATGTCGGTGCAGCCGCGCCGGGCGGCCTCCGCCTCCGCCGCGCGCATGAGCCGGCCGCCCCAGCCGGAGTGCCGCTGGTCCTCGCGGACCCAGAGCATGTCCACGGAGCACAGGGTGCCCCAGGTCCAGGCGGTGAGCCCGCCGACCAGGTCGCCGGCCTCGTCGGTGACGCGGACGGAGAGGGGCTCGGTGACGGCCCCGTCGGCGGCGGCGGTGTTGAAGGCGGTCAGTTCCTCGTCGAGCCGTTTGTCGAGGTCGTCGTCCTCGCCGCCCACCCGGAGCGATGCGGCGACGGGGTGCTGTTCGCTGGTCACGGCCCGGATTCTGCCGTCGGGTGCCGGTCGGTGACGACCGGTTTTCGCCGGGCCGGCGCCCGTCCGGGGCGGTGCGCGTCCTCGTACAGTGGAAGCCACGGGGGTTCCGGGGCGTCTTGGGGGTGAGGCGTGGCGAACGACGGGCCGGTCGAGCACGGCTACCCGCACCTGGAGACGGTGCGGGCCGCGATCACGGCGTTGTACAGGCGGCTGTCGTACGACACCGTCCAGACGTTCGCGACCAGCGTGGTCCCCGCCGACGTGGCGTTCTGCGACACCGACGACCTGTATCTGGGGGCGCAGCGCGTGGCGCGGGAGCTGGTGCGGCACTTCCGGCTGCCGGACGCCCGGCTGATCGTGAGCTTCCGGGAGATGCGGCACGCGGCGAACGTGGAGCTCGCGGCCGGGCCGGAGTACTTCGTGGAGCTGAACGACCGGTTCCGCGCGCATCGGCGGGACATCGGGGCGGCCTTGGCGCACGAGGTGACGCATGTGTACCTGCACCGGCTGGACCTGTCCTTCCCGGGTGTGCGGGACAACGAGGTCCTCACGGACACGGTGACGACGTACCTGGGCGCGGGGTGGCTGCTGCTGGACGCGTTCCGGGAGGACGGGGCGTCGTCGCAGAAGCTGGGGTATCTCACGCCGGAGGAGTTCGGGTACGTGCTGGCCAAGCGGGCGCTGGTCTTCGGGGAGGACCCGTCGGTGTGGTTCACCAGCGCGCAGGCGTACACGGCGTATGTGAAGGGCAGGGAGCTGGCCCGCCGGGACGGGCAGGAGCCGCCGTTGACGGCGGCGGGGTGGGCGGGGCGGCGCCGGTACGCCCGGGACCGGCGGCACGCGCCGGCGGACCCGCCCGCGCCGGGGGTGCGGTACGCGTTCTCGCCCGACGGGGGCGGGCGGTTGCGGGTGTCGTTTCCCTGTCCCACGTGCCATCAGCGGATCAGGGTGCCGGTGCGGGGGCGGGTCCGGGCGCGGTGCGCGCTGTGCCGGAGCGTTCTGGAGTGCGACACGTGAGCGGAGCTCCGCATGGGCCGTCGGGGCGTCGACGCGGCGTGGCGTAGCCGCTCACGGTGCCGGCCCTCGTACCGCAGAGGACCGGCCGGTCCCGTCGGACCGCTCGGAGGGTCCTGCCGATCGTGGTCTCACGGGCGGTGCGCCGGGGTGCGTCGGACGGCGGTCCGTAGCGGCTGCCCCTGAGGGTGGCGGCTTCGTCCACGACGGTGGTGTCCGCGAGGCCGGGCGGGACGACGTCGTGATCTACGAGCCGGGGCCACGGGAGCCGGCGGACGAATCGCCGCACTAGGTGCCGTACACCGGTCCGGGCTCGGCCGCCTCGGCCAGCAGTTTCCGTGCCCGCTCCCCCGCCTCGGCCGGGCTCCACCGACCGCCCCTGTCGGCGCTCGGTCCGGGCCTCCAGCCCTCCATGACGGTGATCCGGCCGCCCTCCGCCTCGAAGACCCGGCCCGTCACCCCGGCGCTCGCGGCCGAGCCCAGCCAGACGACCAGCGGCGAGACGTTCTCCGGGGCCATCGCGTCGAAGCCGGAGCCGGGGGCCGTCATGGTGTCCGCGAAGGCGCGCTCCGTCATCCGGGTGCGGGCGGCGGGAGCGATGGCGTTGACCTGGACGCCGTAGCGGCGCAGTTCGGCGGCCGCGACCAGGGTCAGGGCGAGGATGCCGGCCTTGGCGGCGCTGTAGTTGCCCTGTCCGAGAGAGCCCAGCAGACCGGCTCCGCTGCTGGTGTTGACGATGCGGGCCTCGGGCCGGCGGCCGGACTTGGCCTCGGAACGCCAGTGGGCGGCCGCGTGCCGCAGGGGCAGGAAGTGGCCCTTGAGGTGGACGCGTACGACGGCGTCGAAGTCGTCCTCGTCGAGGTTGACCAGCATCCGGTCGCGCAGGAAGCCCGCGTTGTTGACGAGGGTGTCGAGCCGGCCGTACGTCTCCAGGGCCGCGCGGATCAGCGAGGCGGCGCCCTCGGCCGTGGCGATGTCACCGGCGTGGGCCACCGCCTCGCCGCCCGCCGCGCGGATCTCCCGCACGACCCGGGCGGCGGGGCCGTCGGGCTCGGGCGTGCCGTCGAGGCCCACCCCGAGGTCGTTGACGACGAGCCGTGCCCCCTCGGCCGCGAACGCGAGCGCGTGGGCCCGGCCGAGGCCCCGCCCCGCACCCGTGACGACGACGACCCGGCCCGCGCAGAGTCCGCTCATGTCAGTTCTCCTCGTTCGCGACGGGCGGGCGGTGGGCGGTGGCCGCGTCCAGGAACGCCGGGCGCTCCCCGCCGCCGTGCACCAGCAGGCTCGCCCCGCTGATGTACGCGGCGGCGCCGGACGCCAGGAACACCGCCGCGCCGCCCACGTCGGACGGCTCGGCGAGACGGCCGAGCGGGACCGTGCGGGCGACGGCGGCGACGCCGTCCCGGTCGCCGTAGTGCAGGGGGGACCGTTCGGTGCGGACCATGCCCACGACGAGGGTGTTGACCCGGACGGCGGGCGCCCATTCCACGGCCATCGAGCGGGCGAGGCTCTCCAGGCCGGCCTTGGCGGCGCCGTAGGCGGCGGTCCCGGGCGAGGGGCGGGTCCCGCTGACGCTGCCGATCATGACGATCGAGCCCCTGGCGCGCCGCAGCAGGTCGTACGCGGCGAGGGAGACGGCCAGCGGCGCGAGCAGGTTGAGCTCGACCACGCGCGCGTGCCGGTCCGGCCCGGCCTCGGTGAGCAGTCGGTGGGGTGCGCCGCCCGCGTTGTTGACGAGCACGTCCAGCCGGGGCAGACCGGCGAACAGGCGTCCCACGGCGTCTGCGTCCCGGACGTCCAGCGGCACGAACTCGGTGCCGGGGAGCGGGACTCGGGGCGGCCGGCGGGCGCAGACCACCACCTGGGCGCCCGCCTGCGCGAAGGCACGCGCGATGCCGGCGCCGACGCCCCGGGTTCCGCCCGTGACGACGGCGACCTTCCCGTCCAGCTCCATGCGCTGCTACCTTTCCACCTAACAAACGTTTGGTGGAAAGGTAGCTGATGCGGCCATGGGTGTCTCCACCTCGCGCGGGGAAAAGGGCGTCGCCGTCGTCACGGTCGACTTCCCGCCGGTGAACGCCCTGCCGGTGGCGGGCTGGTTCGCCCTGGCCGACGCGGTCCGGGTGGCCGGGCGTGACGCGGAGGTCCGGTGCGTGGTGCTGGCCGCCGAGGGGCGTGGTTTCAACGCGGGCGTGGACATCAAGGAGTTGCGGGCGGACGACCCCGAGCACAGTGCGCTGCGCGGCGTGAACAGCGGCTGCGCCGAGGCGTTCGCGGCGGTCTACGAGTGCGAGGTGCCGGTCGTCGCGGCGGTGCAGGGCTTCTGCCTGGGCGGCGGCATCGGCCTGGTGGGGAACGCGGACGCGGTCGTGGCGAGCGAGGACGCGGTGTTCGGGCTGCCCGAGCTGGACCGCGGCGCCCTCGGCGCGGCCACCCACCTGGCCCGGCTCGTCCCCCAGCATCTGATGCGGACGCTGTACTACACGGCGCGTACGGCGAGCGCGGCCGAGCTGCACGCGCATGGGTCGGTGTGGCGGGTGGTGCCGCGCGACGCGCTGCGGGCCGCGGCCCTGGAGCTGGCCCGGGAGATCGCCGCCAAGGACGGCCGGCTGCTGCGCCTGGCCAAGGCGGCGCTCAACGGCATCGACCCCGTGGACGTGCGCCGCAGCTACCGCTTCGAGCAGGGCTTCACCTTCGAGGCGGGTCTCAGCGGGGTGGGCGCGCGGGTGCGCGGCACTTTCGGTCACGCGGGGCAGGAGGGAGCGCGATGAGGGACAAGACGATGTCGGCGGACGAGGCCGTGTCCCGGCTGGCCAGCGGCATGACCCTCGGCATCGGCGGCTGGGGCTCGCGCCGCAAGCCGATGGCCCTGGTGAGGGCGCTGCTCAGGTCGCAGATCACCGACCTGACGGTCGTGACGTACGGCGGGCCGGATGTGGGCATGCTGGCCGCGGCCGGGCGGATCCGGCATCTGGTGACGGCCTTCGTCACCCTCGACTCGATCCCCCTGGAGCCGCACTACCGGGCGGCCCGTGAGCGGGGTGCCTTCACGCTGACGGAGATCGACGAGGCGATGTTCCTGTGGGGTCTGCGCGCGGCGGCGAACCGGCTCCCGTTCCTGCCGGTGCGGGCCGGGTTCGGCTCTGACGTGATGCGGGTCAACCCCGATCTGCGCACGGTCACTTCGCCCTATGAGGACGGGGAGACCTTCGTCGCCGTGCCCGCCCTTCGGCTGGACGCGGCCCTGGTGCACATCAACCGCGCGGACCGCTCGGGCAACGGGCAGTACCTGGGCCCCGACCCGTACTTCGACGACCTGTTCTGCGCGGCGGCCGACACGGCGTACGTCAGCTGCGAGCGGATCGTCGACACGGCCGAGCTGACGAAGGAGGGCCCGCCGCAGACCCTGCTGATCAGGCGGCACACCGTCACCGGGGTCGTCGAGTCCCCGCACGGGGCGCACTTCACGTCCTGCGCGCCCGACTACGGCCGGGACGAGGCCTTCCAGCGTCGGTACGCGACCACGCCCTGGCCCGACTTCGAGGCGGGGTTCCTCAGCGGGGACGAGCGGGCGTACCAGTCGGCCGTCAGGGAGGGGACATGACCGGTCCCAGCCGCGCCGAGTACTGCGTGATCGCCTGCGCCGAGGCCTGGCGGGGTGCCGGAGAGGTGCTGGCGAGTCCCATGGGGCCGATTCCCTCGATCGGCGCGCGGCTGGCCCGGCTCACCTTCGCGCCGGACCTGCTGCTGACCGACGGCGGGGCGATGCTCGTCCGCCCGGACGGGACACCCGAGGGCTGGCTGCCGTACCGGGAGCATCTGGCCTGGGTCACCGGCGGGCGGCGGCACGTGATGATGGGCGCGAGCCAGATCGACCGGTTCGGCAACCAGAACATCTCGTGCGTCGGCGACTGGGAGCGACCGAGGAAGCAGCTGCTCGGGGTGCGCGGCGCGCCGGTCAACACGCTGAACAATCCGACCAGTTACTGGATCCCGCGGCACTCCCGGCGGGTCTTCGTCGAGCGGGTCGACATGGTCTGCGGCGTCGGCTACGACCGTGCGGCCGGGGCGCGGTACCACCGGATCCCTCGGGTCGTCTCGGACCTGGGCGTCTTCGACTTCGCCACCCCGGACCGCTCGATGCGGCTGGCCTCGCTGCACCCGGGCGTCACGCTCGCGCGGGTGCGGGAAGCCACGGGGTTCGAGCTGACCGTGCCGGCCGAGGTGCCGCCGACCAGGGAGCCGACCGGTGAGGAACTCCGGCTGATCCGCGAGGTCCTCGACCCGGGTGGGGCGCGGGCCCGGGAGGTCGTCGAGTGAAGGGGACGGCGCTCACCCGGCTCACCGGCGTCCGTCATCCGCTCGTGCAGACCGGAATGGGCTGGGTGGCCGGACCCCGGCTGGTCTCTGCCACGGCGAACGCGGGGGCCCTCGGCATCCTGGCCTCCGCCACGATGACGCCGGCCCGCCTGCGCGCGGCTGTCCGGGAGGTGAAGGCCCGGACCGACGCGCCGTTCGGGGTGAACCTGCGCGCCGACGCGGCCGACGCGGGCGACCGCGTGCGGATCCTGATCGAGGAGGGCGTCCGGGTCGCCTCCTTCGCCCTCGCCCCCTCCCGGGAGCTGATCGGCGAGCTCAAACAGGCCGGGGTGGTGGTCATGCCGACCGTGGGAGCGCGGCGGCATGCCGAGAAGGTGCAGGCGTGGGGCGCGGACGCGGTGCTGGTGCAGGGCGCGGAGGGCGGCGGGCACACCGGCGGGGTGGCCACGACCGTGCTGCTGCCGCAGGTGGTGGACGCGGTGCGGATCCCGGTCGTCGCGGCGGGCGGCTTCTTCGACGGGCGCGGGCTGGCCGCCGCCCTCGCCTATGGGGCGGCGGGCGTGGCGATGGGCACGCGGTTCCTGCTGACCTCGGACTCGACCGTGCCGGACGCGGTGAAGGCGCGGTACCTCGCGGCGACCGTGAGGGACGTGACGGTGACCCGGGCGGTGGACGGCCTCCCGCACCGCATGCTGCGTACGGAACTGGTGGCCGCCCTGGAGGACGCCGGCCGGACCCGGGCGCTGGTGCGGGCCGTGCGCGCGGCGGCCGGGTTCCGGAAACTGTCCGGGCTGACCCGGCGGCGGCTGGTCCGTGACGGGCTGGCCCTCAAGCGCGCCGGGGACCTGTCCTGGAGTCAGGTGCTGCTCGCCGCGAACACGCCGATGCTGCTGAAATCGGCGATGGTGGACGGCCGTACGGATCTGGGGGTGATGGCGTCCGGGCAGGTCGCCGGGGTGATCGACGACCTGCCGTCGTGCGCGGAGCTGGTGGAACGGATCATGGAGGAGGCCGACGAGACGCTGGCGCGGCTCACAGCCGTTCGATGATCGTCACATTGGCCTGGCCGCCGCCCTCGCACATGGTCTGGAGGCCGAAGCGGCCGCCGGTGCGCTCCAGTTCGTGCAGCAGGGTCGTCATGAGCCGGACGCCGGTCGCGCCCAGGGGGTGCCCGAGGGCGATCGCGCCGCCGTTGACGTTGACCCGCTCCGGGTCGGCGCCGGTCTCCTTCAGCCAGGCCAGGACGACCGGCGCGAAGGCCTCGTTGATCTCGACGAGGTCGATGTCGTCGATGGTCAGGCCGGTCTTCTTCAGGGCGTGTGCGGTGGCCGGGACGGGGGCGGTGAGCATCCGGATCGGGTCCTCGCCGCGCACGGAGAGGTGGTGCACGCGCGCGCGGGGGGTGAGGCCGTGGTCGCGCACGGCCCGCTCGGAGGCCAGCAGCATCGCCGCCGCCCCGTCGGAGACCTGCGAGGAGCAGGCGGCGGTGACCGTGCCGCCGTCGAGGACGGGCCGCAGTCCGGCCATCTTCTCCAGGGAGGTGTCGCGGCGCGGCCCCTCGTCGGCGGTGACCTGCCCGTACGGGACGGTCTCGCGGGCGAAGCGGCCCTCGTCGGCCGCCCGTACCGCCCGCCGGTGGGAGCGCAGCGCGAACTCCTCCTGGTCCCGGCGGCTGATCCCCCACTTCGCGGCGATCATCTCGGCGCCGACGAACTGGTTGACGGGCTTGTCCCCGTACCGTGCGCGCCAGCCCGCGCTGCCCGCGAAGGGCCCCTGGGTCAGCCCGAGCGGCTCGGCGGCCTGCCGGGTGGCGAAGGCGATGGGGATCATCGACATGTTCTGCACCCCGCCGGCGACCACGAGGTCCTGGGTGCCGGACAGGACGGCCTGTGCGGCGAAGTGCACGGCCTGCTGCGAGGAGCCGCACTGCCGGTCGACGGTCACGCCCGGTACCTCCTCGGGCAGTCCGGCCGCCAGCCAGCAGGTCCGCGCGATGTCCCCGGCCTGCGGCCCCACCGCGTCCAGACAGCCGAGGACGACGTCCTCCACGGCGGCCGGGTCGATGGCCGAGCGCTCCACCAGCTCCCGGAGGACGTGCGCACCGAGGTCGGCGGGGTGGACCGCGCCGAGCCCTCCCCCGCGCCGCCCGACGGGCGTCCGCACCGCTTCGACGATGTAGGCCTCGGCCATGACAAGTCCTCCGCGCATCGGGGCTATGGGCGTACGGCGATCCCGTCCAGCACCATCGACAGGTACTGCCGGGCGATCTCGTCCGGGCTGTGCTGTCCGCCCGGCCGGTACCAGGACGCGGCGACCCACACCGTGTCGCGCACGAACCGGTAGGTGAGCCGGACGTCGAGGTCGGCCCGGAAGGCCCGCTCCGCGACGCCGCGTTCCAGCGTGGACAGCCAGGCCTTCTCGAACCTGCGCTGCGACTCGGCGAGGAACGCGAACCGCTCCTGCGCCACGAGCTGCCTGCTCTCCTTCTGGTAGATCGCGACGGCGGCACGATGCCGGTCGATCTCCCGGAACGACTCGGTGACCAGGGCCTGGAGCGTCTCGCGCGGGCCGAGCCCGGCGGCCAGGACGGTGTCGTAGCCGTCCCACAGCTCGTCGAGGAAGGTCCGCAGGATCTCCTCCAGCATCGACTCCTTGGAGTCGAAGTGGTAGTAGAGGCTGCCGGCGAGCATCCCCGCGTGGTCCGCGATCTTGCGGACGGTGGTGGCGTTGTAGCCCTGCTCGGCGAAGACCTCGGCGGCGGTGCCGAGGAGTTCGGCGCGACGGTCGCGGGTGGCGGCGCCCGCGGTGGGGTCGGTGGCGGTCACCTGGGGATTCTTCTTCGTAGGAGGCACGGGTCCATTGTCGTCCTAGGGATGCCGGCTGCTGACGGACACCACTTCTCCGGTCATGTACGAGGAGTAGCCGGAGGCCAGGAAGACGATCACGTTGGCCACCTCCCAGGGTTCGGCGTGCCGCCCGTAGGCCTCGCGGGCGGTCAGCTCGGCGAGCAGCTCGGGCGTGGTCACCTTCACCAGGTGGGGGTGCAGGGCGAGGCTGGGCGCCACGGCGTTGACCCGCACCCCGTACGCGGCCGCCTCGACGGCCGCGCACCGGGTCAGCGCCATCACGCCCGCTTTGGCGGCGGCGTAGTGGGCCTGGCCGGCCTGGGCACGCCAGCCGACGACGGAGGCGTTGTTGACGATGACTCCGCCGCCGGTGCCCCTCATGTGCCGCAGGGCGGCCCGCACACAGCGGAACGTGCCGTTCAGCGTGACGTCCAGGACGCGGGACCACTGGTCGTCGGTCATGTCGACGAGCTCCGCCGTGCCGCCGAGGCCGGCGTTGTTGACCACGACGTCGAGGCGCCCGTGCTCGGCCACGGCGGTGTCGAAGAGCGTGCGCACCTGCGTCTCGTCGGTGACGTCGCAGGGGACGGCGGTGACCGACTTCCCGCCGAACTCCGCGCTCAGCCGCGCCTGGTGCTCTGCGAGCCGCCGCGCGTGCGCGTCGCTGATCAGCACCCGCGCGCCCTCCTCGAGGAGGCGTCGCGCCGTGGCCCCGCCGATGCCCGCGCCGGCCGCCGCGGTGACGACGGCGGTCCGCCCTTCCAGCAGACCGTGACCCGGGACGTACGACGGACTCTCGACGTCTGTCATGGGCTCACGCTAACCTACCAAACACTTGTTAGGGAAGGAGGGAGCGGTCGTGGAGCTGGCGTTCTCCCCCGCGGACGAGGAGTTCCGCGCCCAGGCGCGGGCGTGGCTGCGCGCGCACGTCCCGCGTGATGCCCTGCCCTCCCTGGAGACCGAGGAGGGCTTCGCCGCGCACCGCGCCTGGGAGGCGAAGCTGGCCGCGGACCGCTGGTCGGTCGTCGACTGGCCCTCCCGGTACGGCGGACGGGACGCGGGGCTCCTGCGGTGGCTGCTCTTCGAGGAGGAGTACTGGGCGGCGGGCGCACCCGGCCGCGTCGGCCAGAACGGCATCCAGCTGCTCGCCCCGACCCTCCTCGGCCACGGCACCGAGGAGCAGCGGGCCCGGGTCCTGCCCCCGATGGCCACGGGCGAGGTCGTCTGGGCACAGGCCTGGTCGGAGCCCGAGGCCGGTTCCGATCTGGCGTCCCTGCGGGCCAAGGCCGTGCGCACCGACGGCGGCTGGCTGCTGAGCGGCCAGAAGACCTGGTCCTCGCGGGCCGCGTTCGCCGACCGCGCCTTCGGCCTGTTCCGCAGCGACCCGGACACCGCGAAGCCCCACCAGGGCCTGACGTACCTGATGTTCGGCCTGCGCGCCCCGGGTGTCACCGTCCGCCCGATCGCCCGCCTGGACGGCAAACCGGCCTTCGCCGAGCTGTTCCTCGACGAGGTCTTCGTGCCCGACGAGGACGTGATCGGCGCCCCGGGGCAGGGCTGGCGCCTGGCGATGTCGACGGCGGGCAACGAACGAGGGCTGATGCTCCGCTCCCCGGGCCGCTATCTGGCCGCCGCGCGGCGGCTGGAGGAGCTGTGGCGGGAGCGGGGCGCTCCCGTGCCGCTGCGCGACCGCGTGGCCGACGCCCTGATCGGTGCCCGCGCCTACCAGCTCTTCACCTACGCGGCCGCCTCCCGGTCCCTGGAGGGCGAGAGCGTCGGCCCGGAGTCGAGCCTCAACAAGGTCTTCTGGTCCGAACTGGACATCGCGCTGCACGAGACGGCCCTCGACCTGCTCGGCCCCGAGGGCGAGATGGCGGACACCGACTGGGCTGAACGCTATGTCTTCGCCCTCGCCGGTCCCCTCTACGCGGGCACGAACGAGATCCAGCGCGACATCATCGCCGAACGCCTGCTCGGCCTGCCGAAGGGGCGCCGCTGATGCGCCTTCTCCTCGACTCCGTGCAGCGGGACTTCGCGGCGTCGCTGGACGCCCTGCTGACGGCGGCGGACACCCCGGTGGTGATCCGGGACTGGAGCCGGGGCGAGCACGCGAGCGGGCGGGCGCTGTGGTCGCGGGTGGCGCGGGCGGGCGTGTTCGCGCTGGCGGTGCCGGAGGCGTACGAGGGGCTGGGGCCCCGCCCCGTCGAACTGGCCGTGGCGTTCGTCGAGCTGGGGCGGCACGCGGTGCCCGGGCCGCTGGTCGAGACGGTCGCGGCGGCGGTGCTGCTGACCGGGGCCGGTCCGGGGACGGCCGAGCGGCTGCTGCCCGCGCTGGCGTCCGGGGAGACCATGGCGACGGTGGCCCCCGAGGGGGCGTACGCCCTGGACGGTGACGCGGCCGCCCTGCGCCTCGCCTGGGAGCGCGGCCGCGTCCGCCTGTCCCCCGGCCACGGCCCCGTCCGCCCCTCCCTCGACCCGGCCCGCCGCCTCACCCTCCTCGCCCCCGGCGGCGAAACCCTCGGCCTGCCCACGCAGCAGGCCCTCACCTGGGCCCGGCTCGCCACCGCCGCCCAAGCCCTCGGGGTGGGCCTGGCACTCCTCGACACCACCGTCCGGCACGTCAGGCGGCGTACCCAGTTCGGTGTGCCCGTCGGCTCGTTCCAGGCGGTCAAGCACCGGCTGGCCGACGCGAGCACCGCCTTGGAGTTCGCGCGGCCGCTGGTGTTCGGCGCCGCGCTGACCATGGAGCCCGCCGACGTCGCCGCCGCCAAGGTCGCCGCGTGCGAGGCGGCGTACACCACCGCCCGTACCGCGCTCCAGCTGCACGGGGCGATCGGCTACACCGCGGAGTCCGGCCTGTCCCTGTGGCTGACCAAGGCCCGGGCCCTGCGCACCGCGTGGGGCGATCCCCAGGCGTGCCGGGCCCTGGTCGTCAGTGCGGGTGATCGCCGCTGGTGATCTCCCGGTACTCCTGCACCGTCGGCTTCTCGATCCGCGCGTCGGGACCGAACATGGCCTTCGCCAGCCGGGCACGCAGCCGCTCGGAGCGCTTGATCCTGCGGCGCACACCCCCCGCGTCGACCTCGCGCCCGGCCTCGTACGGCGGGTTCTGCTCGTGCTGGGTGAGCGTGAACAGATCGGCCTGGGTGAGGGGCTCGTGCACCTCGACGTACTCGCCGGTCGGCAGCCGCTTGATCGTGCCGGTCTCCCTGCCGTGCAGCACCTTCGCGCGGTCCCGGCGTTGCAGGCCCATGCAGATCTTCTTCGTGACCACGAAGGCGGCGACCGGCAGCACGAACGCGCCGATCCGCACGAACCAGGTGATCGCGTTGATGGACAGATGCAGATGGGTGGCGACGATGTCGTTGCCGCCGCCGATCAGCAGCACCGCGTACAGGGTCAGCCAGGCCACGCCGAGCCCGGTGCGCACGGGAGCGTTGCGCGGCCGGTCCAGGATGTGGTGCTCGCGTTTGTCGCCGGTGATCCACGCCTCGATGAAGGGGTAGACGCCGAGCGCGAGCAGGATCAGCGGGAACAGCGAGAAGGGGATGAACACGCCGAGGACGAGGGTGTGCCCCCAGAGGTTGATCTCCCATCCCGGCATCACCCGGATCAGGCCCTCGGAGAAGCCGAGGTACCAGTCGGGCTGTGCGCCGGTGGTGACCAGGTCGGGGCGGTAGGGGCCGAAGGCCCACACGGGGTTGATCTGGGCGATCGCGCCCATCACCGTCAGGACGCCGAAGACGAGGAAGAAGAAGCCGCCGGCCTTGGCCATGTAGACCGGCAGGAAGGGCATCCCGACGACCGACCGCTCCTGGCGGCCGGGGCCGGGGAACTGGGTGTGCTTGTGGTAGAAGACCAGGATCAGATGGGCGGTCACCAGGCCCAGCATGATCCCGGGCAGCAGCAGGATGTGGACGGGGTACAGCCGCGAGATGATGTCCTCGCCCGGGAACTCCCCGCCGAACAGGAAGAACGACAGGTACGTCCCGACGATCGGGATCGACAGGATCGCCCCCTGCGCGAAGCGGATGCCGGTGCCGGACAGCAGGTCGTCGGGGAGGGAGTAGCCGGTCAGGCCGGTGATGATGCCGAGCATCAGCAGGGTCCAGCCGAAGAGCCAGTTCAGCTCGCGCGGCTTGCGGAAGGCGCCCGTGAAGAACACGCGCATCATGTGCACCAGCATGCCGGTGATGAAGACCAGCGCCGCCCAGTGGTGGATCTGCCGGATCAGCAGCCCGCCGCGCACGTCGAAGCTGATGTCCAGCGTGGACTCGAACGCCTTGCTCATCAGGACGCCGTTGAGCTCCGTGTAGGAGCCGTTGTAGACGACCTCCTGCATGCTGGGCTCGAAGAACAGGGTGAGGTAGACGCCGGTGAGGATCAGCACGACGAAGCTGTAGAGGGTGACCTCGCCCAGCATGAAGGACCAGTGGTCCGGGAAGACCTTGCGCATGTTGGCCTTGGCCAGGGCGTAGAGCCCGAGCCGCCCGTCCGCCCAGTCGGCGAGCTTCTCGCCCGTGCCGGCCGGAGGCCTCCGGCGAGCGGAGTCCGTCCCGTACACCCGTCGTGCGCCGTCGTCGCCCATACGTCGTCGCCTCCCCGTCGGATCCTTCCCAGCGTGGCACGGCGTCACGGCCGTGCAAACGGGGCGTGGGGAGGGTTGGGCCAAGGGGACCAGCGGCCGGTTCAACGGGCGGCGGTGTCCCGCACGATCCCCTGTGCCCGCGCGGCCACGAGCCACTTCGGGAACTCGCCCACCAGCCGGTCGTACAGCTCGGTGTCCGGAACCTTCCGGGGGTCCTCCCCGGCGTGGAAGAAGCCGGCGTTGTCGACGACCCGCTTCCCGGGCACGGCCAGCTCGTCCAGCTTGCGCAGGAAGTCGAACTGCTTGCTGCGCGGGTCGCCGAACCCGATGAACTGCCAGAACAACGGCAGCCTGGCCGCCTTGCACAGGTACCGCTCCGCGGCGAGCTTGTTGATCGGCCCGCCGTCGGTCTGGAACACGACCAGGGCCGGCTCTCTCGCCCCGCTGTCGAGGTAGTGGTCGATGACGGCGTCCATCGCCAGGTGATAACTGGTCTTGCCCATGTGCCCGAGCCCGGCGACGATCCGCTCGACCTTCCCCCGGTGGTCGGCGAGAGCGATGTCGGTGACGGCGTCGACGTCGGTGGAGAAGAAGACCACGGGCACGCTGCCGTCGTCGTCCAGCTGCGCCGACAGCCCGAGCACCCGGTCGGCCAGCGCTTGCACACTGCCGTCCTTGTAGTACGGCTTCATCGAGCCGGAGTAGTCGACCACGAGGTAGACCGCGGCACGCAGGCCGTCGAGGCCGTGCTTGGCGAGGGACACACCGGCGCTCTTGTAGAGATTCACCAACGCGGGAGCGGTCTCCTGGACCTTGCTGAGGCTGATCGCAGCCATGTGAAGTCCCCTCGCGCGTCGGACGGACTCAGAGATTACGGCACAGCAGCGGTCCTTCCCCGCCGGGAAGGTGCCCTGTTCGACCCCAACTCTCCCCGGCGCTCGACCAGTTCTGGAATGATGGGACGGCGGTACGGCGGGGGAGGACGGTGCGCGTGGGGGAAGGGCACGAGAGGGCCGCCGGGAGACGGCGGGCCCTGCTGATCGGCGTGAAGGACACTCCGGACCTTGCGGAACATCCCGGCCTCGCAGCCCGGTATCCGCGGCTCGGCTTCGCCGGGACGGATGTCGGGATTCTGCGTGATGCTCTCGAACAATCCGGCTACGAGGTCGACACCGAGTGCCGACGGACCGGCTACAACCCCGTACTCGGCCGGGTGGCCCGCTTCTTCCAGAGCTGCACCCCCGGTGACACGGCGTTCCTCTACATCTCCTGTCACGGCGAAACCATCCAGGGCTACGACCACCTGATCCTCTCGGACAGCCAGCCCGGCCCGCCCTTGCCCGACGGCAGCCCCGGACTGCTGCGCGGCAGCCTGCTCAGGGCGGACGCCGGCGAACTGCTGAGCGCTCTGCCCGCCGGCGTCACCACCATCGTATGTCTGGACATCTGCCGCGTCTCGGGGCCCGAGCGTGACACCCACCCCGACCGCCTGCTGATCCCCGGGGACCGCGAGGCGTTCCTGTTGTACAGCTGCGGTCCCGGACAGCGGGCGTACGCGGACGAGGTGGAAGGAAGCTGGTTCGCCCGCGCTCTGGCCCGGGCGCTGTCCCACAGCACCCCGCCGATCACCTTCCACGAGGTCGTTCAGTACACGAACGACCTGCTGCGCGAGCTCTCCCAGCCACACCCGGACATCGCACCACCGAGCGCCCGGGATCTCAGGCCCCTGCCCGCCCAGGGCGCCACCGAGCAGCCCAACCCGGTGATCTGCGAGGGCTCCCGGCAAAGCCTGCAGTGGGGGCGCGCGATACGCGATTCCGGTCTATGGCGGCACACCTCCGGCTCGGCGGAAGTGCACGAGCGGATCAAGGACCAGCTGGAGAAGCTGGTGCACTTCGTGGTGGACAGCTGCCTGGGCACCGGCGCCCACCGTGCCGACCCGTGGAGCGACCCGTTGTGGCCACTCCGGGTCGAGCACCGGCTGGCGGACCTGGTGAACCGGGCCGGGCTGCGGGACGAGGAACGGCTCTCCCCTGCCGAGACGGCCTGTCTGTTGGCAGCCGCGGTCGTTCATGAGGGTGCTGTGGCCACCGCGCTGGAGGACCTGCGCGCCTGGCTGCCGGGAACGTTCGACCCTGGTCCGCGCGGACGCGACACCGCCGTGGCCGGCCATGACCACGGGAGCCTGGTCCGAGACGCCGCGCGCGACGTCTGCCGCGCCTACTCACTGGTGCTGCGCACCACCGAGACGCTTCAGAGACGCGGGTTCGTGGAGGCCACGAACGCCGCTGACCACTGGCTGCGACACCGATTCATCGCCGACTGGGATCCCCTGTGGGAGCGTGACTCGGTCTACACGACGGTCCACGACCTGATCGGCATGACGGTTGAGGCCATCGTGGCGGCGGCGGAAACGCCCGATGCCGGGCCGCGCACCGAGGAAGCACGCCAGGAGATCGACCGCCGGGTCCGCCAGGTCGTCGGTCATCTCACGGTCAAGCCGGGCACCAGCCCGCGCATCAACGACAGTCGTCACGCCGACACCTGGGACGACGACCGGGACTGGCGCCCGGTACGCGGCAACCGATGGCGGGGCCGCCAGCTCGCCCGGCTGCTCTGGACGGCGGGTCGGCTTGCCGCCGATCCACGGCGCCTGTCCAGCGTGGTCGTCGACCACCTCGGCGCGCGGGAGCCGCTGCGGCCGGCCCAGGTGGTCGAGGCTCTGGGCACCGGCCTGGACTACGACGAGGACGAGGGCCGCGCCCGCGACTCCCGCGGGCTCACCGTACGCTTTGACTGCCCGCACCCCGCGCTGCACGCAGCCCTGGAGGAACTGGCGGCCACCGTTGACACGGCAGTCCGGGCGTTCCGCCACGAGTCCGTTTCCCAGCCACTACTGCGTGGATTGCCCGACCAGGTGACCACCGGTCAGCTGCGCGCCCTGGGCGGCCGCTACGCCGAGCCATTGGAACGATTCCGGCTGGCCGAGGATGAGATCCGCCCGCTGCTGATGGGCACCCAGCTGTACGGCGACCGGATGCTCGCCGTACGGGAGCTGTACCAGAACGCGCTGGACGCCTGCCGCATCCGGGACATGCGTCGCCAGTACGGCGCAGGCACGCCTTGGCCCGGCCGGATCACCTTCACCCAGGGCATGGACGGGCCGCGCCCGTACATTCAGTGCGCAGACGACGGTGCCGGCATGACCCGGGCAAAACTCACCTCGATGTTCGCCCGGGCGGGTCGGCGCTACGAGCAGGATCCCGAGTTCGTGCTGGAACGCCGCAACTGGAGGCGTGCCAACCTTCCGAACCGTCCCATGAACTCCCGTTTCGGTATCGGCGTCTTCAGCTACTTCATGCTCGCCGACGAAGTCGTCGTATGGACGAACCCGGTGGACCAGAACGGTCGGGCGGGCGCGGAGTGGCTGCGCGCGGACATCCAGTCCGGCTCCGGGCTGCTGCGGATCGACACGACCGAGGACCGGGAGGCGCCGGAGAACGGCGGGACCGTCGTTCGCCTGTACCTGGCGGAGCCGCGCGAGAACGAGAAGCGGCCCTCACTGGTGGAGACCCTGCGCTCCGTGCTCTGGGTGACCGAACACGAGGTCGACGCATACGAACTGGGGGAGGACGGACAGGTCCCGCGCGAGTATCACTGGTCCCCGGACGTCTTGAAGCACCGGCCCGGCTGGCACGGCCCCCCGCTGCGGGCCGGCCGTGACGCGTGGTTGGTGCAGGGAAAGGGACAGGTGCTGCTCGACGGCGTGGTCGTACGGGACGCCCGGGATGTGTACGGGCGGGTCATCAACCTGCGGGAGAGGCACAGTCCGGTGCCGAGTGTGGACCGGAACAACATCCTGGAGTACGACGAGAAACTCGTCCTGAGGGAGTTGCTCGACCACGTCCCGCAGGCGGTCGCCGAGTGCCGCGAGGTGTCGCTGCGGTGGCTCTGGGAGATGGCGCGTCAAGCACCCCAAGTCGCGGTGGAAGTGCTCGGTTCGCTGCCCGGGAACGCCGTGGCGGTACTCAATTCCGGCGAGGAACAGCGGCTCGGCAGGGAGCGCGTACAGCTGAGGGACGTCGGATGCTTTCCGTACGACGCCGATGTCATGGGCAGTTCCTGGGCGAGCAGGTCTCTGGACACCGAACGTCCCCATGAGAGCAGTCTCTTCGAGAATTGGCAGTTCACCCGGCTCGGCATCCGGGGGACCCATGAGAGCTTCGCACCTGCGGGCTATCCGGAGCCCGACGGACTGGACGCAGTCCTCTTCCAGCAGGACGTGCCCTGGCACTGGTTCTCGGTCGTCCAGGCAGCCGCCCAGTCCGAGCGTTCGGTACGGACCACGCTTCGTGCCCTGCGCCGTCACGCTATCGCCGGAGTCAGGGTGCCGGAGGCCGACGACATCCGAGCGCTGGCGAACATCCGGCCGACGCAGCCGGCCGCCGACCTCTACTCCGCTTACGTGGACGTAGCGGAAACGACCCGCTGCCTCACCGAAGAGACATTCGGCCCCTTCCGGCCGTACCGGCGGCGTAGCGACGTGCTCAGCCGAGACAGGAAGCCCGCCCGGCACGCACCGCTGCTCGCCATTTCGGTCCTGCACGAGTTGTCCCTCGGTGAGGCGGCGGAACTGCTCCCCCCACTGCGACTCGTGGATCCCACACTGCCGCACCCTCCGATGCTGGATCCTGCTCTCGCCGAGGAACGCCCCACGGTCGACGACCTCCAACGTCTCGTCGACGCTCGCGGCTACGCGAGCAGCCCCTGGCCCTCCAAGGAGATCGACTGGCTGCCGGGGACCCTGCGACCCGTCGATCTGCTCAGCCGCGCCGGAACACCATCCGTCTTGCGGCAACTTGTCGAGGCGGTAACCAGATTCGCCCCGCTCGGCTTCTCGTTGGAACGAGAGCCCACACCGGAAGCGTGGCAGGCGGGCACGCTGCCGCCCGACCAATGGCTGCTCCTCTCCGCGGACCGTGACCGGACACCACCGTGGCACGAGGACTCCTTGAGCGTGTTCCAATTGCTGCCCCTTTCGAACGATTTGCAGCAATCGGTGGGCGAGGTCGCCCGGCGCATCAACGCGGCGACCGCCATCACCGGCGTCAGGGCGCCGGATGTGCCGAAGGAAGTGATCGACTGGTTCGTACCCGACTGGGTCGTCAACGACCCCGATCACCTTGCGGCGTGGGGGCGGCAGACGATGTTCCGCCCGTGGGAGATCGTGGGCCGCTTCTACGACGGCGGCCACGACATGGAAGAGTTCGCCGTGGCCGTCAAGGCACTGGACGCCTGTGGGCTTGTCGACTGGCGGGGCGCCGATGTCGAGGCGTTGACGCGCCAGGTGAGGGAGCGCCACCGTCTGCTCACCCCGTACCCGGATTACTTCTCGCTGACCGGCATGACCTACGTCAACGTCTGCGGTGACTTCGACGAGGACGGCGCTTCCCTCGCCTACGCCCTGGCCGCCACCGCCGCCGAGGGTTCTGACCTGGGCACGGTGCTGGACGAGCTGACCGAGCTGGACACCGCTCTGCCCCTCCCCGTGAGGCAGCCTCCCCCAGGCACCCGTCACCTCGAAGCCACAGCCGTCGACATCTTCGCCCTGACCCGGGACGAGGACAGGAAGGAACGCTCAAGCACAAGGTTCCGGCAGCGCCTCACCATCACCGACCTTCTGGCTCACGCCGACATGAACCACTGCACCCTCTCCGAATCCGTCGTACGCCTGTCGACGTTCACTCCCCTCGGGGCACCCGCCCCTCCAGGCCCCTGCGATCCCCAGTCGCCCGAATTCGCCGCCCTCTGCGGCTTCACCCCCACCCGCTTCGATCGTGCCGCCTTCGACAGGGGACTGCTCGGCCCCGGCACCCTCGGCCCACTTGAACTCGTCTTGGTCGCAGGTCGGTTCGGCTGGACGCTAGGTGACACCTACCGTCGCTACGCCCCGTTTCGCTGCCTGGGCCTTGACGTAACGATCGCCCCTCCGGTCGGTGAGGAGGAGGGGCTGACACCCGACTGGCGCGACGTCATCGTCCTCACCCAGCACCTCACCGGCCGTGCCCCGGCATTGGCGGGCGACGTGGCGCCCGAGCACATCGCGCTGTGCGCGGAGGAGACCGATCTAGACGAAGCGAGCGTGCGCGAACGCCTCGGCCGTTACGCCCGCATCTTCGGCCTCCGTCTGCCCGCGTTGCCCGAAGCGCCCGAAAGAGAGGTTGCCCATCCGTGAGCGCACCAGTTCGGTACCACGAGAATGAGCACGACAGCGTCCAGACCTTCCGGTGGGAGCTCCGTGGCACAGGGGATGACGCCGAGTGGGCAGGCACAGGAATCTGCCCCGTCTGTCGCTGTTCGATGACGGTGACGTACGGCTATATCCAGCCGCCTGTGCCGAAGGGCGGCTTCCTTGGCCGACGCAAGCAGTCCGAGGCCCAGGTCTGGTACACCGTGTGCCTCTGCGAGAGTCTGCACATGCCGCGCCCCCCGCACGTGCGCGCTGGCTGCGGCGCAGGGCTGAGACTCGCCCCGCCGCCGGACATCACGGATAACAGGAGCTGAGTCGCCCCGTGCCCTTCAGCCCCGAGCAGCTGCGCGAAGCCCAGCGCAGGGCTAGTGATCTCCGAGCCCCCCAGGAACAGCTGCGCTCGGCTCTCCGACAGGCGGAGGGCTACCGCACGTTCCTCTCGTCGTTGACCGGACTGTTGACCGCTGTCTTCGTCCTCAAGGGACAGGAGAACCTGAGCAAGCTGGCGACCGGCCCGCGCTGGACGGTTGTCGCGCTGCTCATCACCGGGTTCCTCGCGCTGATCGCCGCTTCGTGGCTCAGCGTGCAGGCTGTGCACGGTCGGCCTGGCGTAGAGATACTTTCGGAACCAGAGACCTTGCTGCGCTACGAACAACGGCGCGCCAAGGAAATCTGGCGCTTGGTCGAGGCCGCCCGCTGGCTCGCCATGCTCGGGATTCTCGCGGTCGCCACCGCCGTTATCGTCACCTGGGTCGCTCCCGGCGGCGAGTAGGCGGCCCGAACGGAAAGGCGACGGCGCCTGCCCGTTCGTCCGGTCGGGGACAAGGGGCAGGCGCCGTCAGTGTTCCGTACGCCTTTGTACGGGACGTCTTGTGGGCTGAACCGTCAGACCATCAGCGCGCGGTCCGTCGGCCGGATCGGCGCCGGCAGCTCGCTGGCACCCGTGAGCGCGCGGTCCACGCCACGCGCCGCCGAGCGGCCCTCCGCGATCGCCCACACGATGAGCGACTGGCCGCGGCCGGCGTCACCGGCGACGAACACGCCCGGCACGTTGGTCTGGAAGTCGGCGTCGCGGGCGATGTTGCCGCGCTCGTCGAGCTCCAGGCCGAACTGCTCGACCAGGCCGTTGTCCCGGTCGGTGCCGGTGAAGCCCATGGCGAGGGTGACCAGCTGCGCGGGGATCTTGCGTTCGGTGCCCGGCTTCTGGGTCAGCTTGCCGTCGATGAACTCCACCTCGGTCAGGTGCAGCCACTGGACGTTGCCGTCCTCGTCGCCCTCGAAGTGGGTCGTCGAGACCGAGTAGACCCGCTCGCCGCCCTCCTCGTGGGCCGAGGTGACCTTGTACAGCATGGGGAAGGTCGGCCAGGGCTGGTTGACCGGGTGCCGCTCGTCGTTCGGGCGGGGCATGATCTCCAGCTGCGTGACCGAGGCCGCGCCCTGGCGGTGGGCGGTGCCCACGCAGTCGGCGCCGGTGTCGCCACCGCCGATGACCACGACGTGCTTGCCCTCGGCCGAGATCGGGGGCGCCACGAAGTCGCCCTCCTGGACCTTGTTGGCCAGCGGCAGGTACTCCATGGCCTGGTAGATGCCCTTGAGTTCGCGCCCGGGCACCGGCAGGTCACGGGCCGTGGTGGCGCCGACGGCCAGGACGACCGCGTCGTAGCGCTTCTTCAGGTCCGTGGCCTTCAGGTCGCGGCCGATCTCGACGCCCGTGCGGAAGCGGGTGCCCTCCGCGCGCATCTGCTCGATGCGGCGGTTGATGTGCCGCTTCTCCATCTTGAACTCGGGGATGCCGTAGCGCAGGAGGCCTCCGATGCGGTCCGCGCGCTCGTAGACGGCGACGGTGTGCCCGGCGCGGGTCAGCTGCTGGGCGGCGGCGAGACCGGCCGGGCCGGAGCCGACGACCGCGACGGTCTTGCCGGACAGGCGCTCGGGGATCTGCGGGGCGACGTCCCCGGTCTCCCACGCCTTGTCGATGATCGAGACCTCGACGTTCTTGATGGTGACCGGCGGCTGGTTGATGCCGAGCACACACGCCGACTCGCAGGGAGCGGGGCACAGACGGCCCGTGAACTCCGGGAAGTTGTTGGTGGCGTGCAGACGCTCCTGCGCGGCCGCCCAGTCCTCGCGGTAGGCGTAGTCGTTCCACTCGGGGATGAGGTTCCCCAGCGGACAGCCGTTGTGGCAGAACGGGATGCCGCAGTCCATGCAGCGGCTGGCCTGCTTGCTGATGATGGGAAGCAGCGAGCCGGGGACGTAGACCTCGTTCCAGTCCTTGACGCGCTCTTCGACGGGGCGGGACTTGGCGAGCTCGCGCCCGTGGTTCAGGAAGCCCTTCGGGTCAGCCATTGATCGCCGCCTCCATCATCTTCTCGTGGGTCTCGGTCTCGGAGAGACCGGCTCGCTCGGCGGCGTCCTTGGCGGCGAGCACTGCCTTGTACGTGCTGGGGATGATCTTGCTGAAGCGCTCGACGTTCGTGTCCCACTCGGCCAGCAGCTTCTCGGCGACGGTGGAGCCCGTCTCCTCCTGGTGGCGGCGGACCACGTCGTGCAGCCACTGCTTGTCGGTGTCGTCCAGCGGCCCGACGGCGTCCAGGTTGCCGACGTTGACGTTGTCGCGGTCCAGGTCGATCACGTAGGCGATGCCGCCGGACATGCCGGCCGCGAAGTTGCGGCCCGTCTCGCCGAGCACCACCGCGTGACCGCCGGTCATGTACTCGCAGCCGTGGTCGCCCACGCCCTCGGAGACGACCGTCGCGCCGGAGTTGCGGACGCAGAACCGCTCGCCGACCTTGCCGCGCAGAAACATCTCGCCGCCGGTGGCGCCGTAGCCGATGGTGTTGCCGGCGATGACGCTGTACTCGGCGAGGTGGTCGGCCGCGCGGTCCGGGCGGACCACGATCCGGCCGCCGGACAGGCCCTTGCCGACGTAGTCGTTGGCGTCGCCCTCCAGGCGCAGCGTGACACCGCGCGGCACGAACGCGCCGAAGGACTGGCCCGCGGAGCCGGTGAAGGTGATGTCGATGGTGTCGTCGGGCAGGCCCGCGCCACCGAACTTCTTCGTCACCTCGTGGCCGAGCATGGTGCCGACCGTGCGGTTGATGTTGCGGATCTCCACCTGGGCGCGCACCGGCTGGGCCTCGGTGGCGCCGGACGCGGCCAGGGCGTCGGCGGCCAGCTTGATGAGCTGGTTGTCGAGCGCCTTCTCCAGGCCGTGGTCCTGCGCGATGATCTGGTGGCGCACCGCGCCCTCGGGCAGCTCGGGCACGTGGAACAGCGGCGCCAGGTCCAGGCCCTGTGCCTTCCAGTGGTCGACGGCCCGCGTGACGTCGAGGGTCTCGGCGTGGCCGACGGCCTCCTCGATGGAGCGGAAGCCCAGCTCGGCGAGGATCTCGCGGACCTCTTCGGCGATGTACTGGAAGAAGTTCACGACGTACTCGGCCTTGCCGGAGTAGCGCTCGCGCAGCACCGGGTTCTGGGTGGCGATGCCGACCGGGCAGGTGTCCAGGTGGCAGACGCGCATCATGACGCAGCCGGAGACGACGAGCGGCGCGGTCGCGAAACCGAACTCCTCGGCGCCGAGCAGCGCGGCGATGACCACGTCGCGGCCGGTCTTCAGCTGGCCGTCGGTCTGCACGACGATGCGGTCGCGCAGGCCGTTGAGCAGCAGGGTCTGCTGGGTCTCGGCCAGGCCGAGCTCCCAGGGACCGCCGGCGTGCTTCAGCGAGGTGAGCGGGGAGGCGCCCGTACCGCCGTCGTGGCCGGAGATCAGGACGACGTCCGCGTGGGCCTTGGACACGCCCGCGGCGACCGTGCCGACGCCGACCTCGGAGACCAGCTTCACGTGAATCCGCGCCTGCGGGTTCGCGTTCTTCAGGTCGTGGATCAGCTGGGCCAGGTCCTCGATGGAGTAGATGTCGTGGTGCGGGGGCGGCGAGATGAGGCCGACGCCCGGCGTCGAGTGCCGCGTCTTGGCGACCCACGGGTAGACCTTGTGGCCGGGCAGCTGGCCGCCCTCGCCGGGCTTGGCGCCCTGGGCCATCTTGATCTGGATGTCGTCGGAGTTGACCAGGTACTCGGAGGTCACACCGAAGCGGCCGGAGGCGACCTGCTTGATGGACGACCGGCGGGCCGGGTCGTACAGGCGCTCCGGGTCCTCGCCGCCCTCACCGGTGTTGGACTTGCCGCCCAGCTGGTTCATGGCGATGGCGAGGGTCTCGTGCGCCTCCTGGGAGATGGAGCCGTACGACATGGCGCCGGTGGAGAAGCGCTTGACGATCTCGGAGACCGGCTCGACCTCGTCGATCGGGATCGGCTTGCGGTCCGACTTGAAGCCGAACAGGCCGCGCAGCGTCATCAGCCGCTCGGACTGCTCGTTCACGCGCTCGGTGTACTTCTTGAAGATGTCGTAGCGGCCGGAGCGCGTGGAGTGCTGGAGGCGGAAGACCGTCTCCGGGTCGAACAGGTGCGGCTCGCCCTCGCGGCGCCACTGGTACTCGCCGCCGATCTCCAGCGCGCGGTGCGCCGGAGCGATGCCGGAGGCCGGGTAGGCCTTGGCGTGGCGGGCGGCGACCTCCTTGGCGACGACGTCGATGCCGACACCGCCGATCTTGGTGGCCGTGCCGTTGAAGTACTTCGCGACGAAGGCCTCGTCGAGACCGACCGCTTCGAAGACCTGGGCGCCGCGGTAGGAGGCGACGGTGGAGATGCCCATCTTGGACATGACCTTCAGCACGCCCTTGCCGAGGGCGTAGATGAGGTTGCGGATGGCCTTCTCGGGCTCGATGCCGGGCAGGAACGTCCCTGCGCGGACCAGGTCCTCGACGGACTCCATCGCCAGGTACGGGTTGACGGCGGCGGCGCCGTAGCCGATGAGCAGGGCGACGTGGTGGACCTCGCGGACGTCACCGGCCTCGACCAGCAGGCCCACCTGGGTGCGCTGCTTGGTGCGGATGAGGTGGTGG
Source organism: Streptomyces sp. NPDC050674 (assembly GCF_040654575.1). Taxonomy (NCBI): domain Bacteria; kingdom Bacillati; phylum Actinomycetota; class Actinomycetes; order Kitasatosporales; family Streptomycetaceae; genus Streptomyces; species Streptomyces sp. NPDC050674. The sequence continues at coordinate 136,555 of NZ_JBFAIG010000011.1, read as the reverse complement.
TGGACGGCCGCGGTGAGCAGCAGCGACGGGATCGGCGCGTGCTCGGCGTCCGAGTGGCGGTCCGACAGGACGATCAGGCGGGCGCCGTTGTCGATGGCGGCGTCGGCCTCGGCGCAGATCTCGTCGATGCGGGCGGCCAGCGCGTCACCGCCGCCGTGCACCCGGTACAGGCCGGACAGGGTCGCGGCCTTGAAGCCGGGCATGTCGCCGTCGGCGTTGATGTGGATGAGCTTGGCCAGCTCGTCGTTGTCGATGACCGGGAAGGGCAGCACGACGCTGCGGCAGGAGGCCGCGCTCGGGTCGAGCAGGTTGCCCTGCGGGCCAAGCGACGAGCGCAGGGAGGTGACCAGTTCCTCGCGGATGGCGTCCAGCGGCGGGTTGGTGACCTGCGCGAACAGCTGCGTGAAGTAGTCGAAGAGCAGGCGCGGGCGGTCCGACAGGGCGGCGATGGGCGAGTCGGTGCCCATCGAGCCGATCGGCTCGGCGCCGGCCTTGGCCATCGGCGCGAGGATGACGCGCAGCTCTTCCTCGGTGTAGCCGAAGGTCTGCTGGCGGCGGGTGACCGAGGCGTGCGTGTGCACGATGTGCTCGCGCTCGGGCAGGTCGGAGAGCTCGATCTCGCCGGCCTCCAGCCACTCCGCGTACGGGTTCTCCGCGGCGAGCTGGGCCTTGATCTCGTCGTCCTCGATGATGCGGTGCTCGGCGGTGTCGACGAGGAACATGCGGCCGGGCTGGAGGCGGCCCTTGCGGACGACCTTGGCGGGGTCGATGTCCAGGACGCCGACCTCGGAGCCGAGGACGACCAGGCCGTCGTCGGTGACCCAGTAGCGGCCGGGGCGCAGGCCGTTGCGGTCGAGGACCGCGCCGACCTGGGTGCCGTCGGTGAAGGTGACACAGGCCGGGCCGTCCCAGGGCTCCATCAGCGTGGAGTGGAACTGGTAGAAGGCGCGGCGGGCCGGGTCCATGGAGTCGTGGTTCTCCCACGCCTCCGGGATCATCATCAGCACGGAGTGCGGCAGGGAGCGGCCGCCCAGGTGCAGGAGCTCCAGGACCTCGTCGAAGGAGGCGGAGTCGGACGCGTCGGGCGTGCAGACCGGGAAGATCCGGTCGATGACCTTGTCGTCGGAGCCGAACAGGTCGGAGACCAGCTGCGACTCGCGGGCCACCATCCAGTTGCGGTTGCCCTTGACGGTGTTGATCTCACCGTTGTGCGCGACGAAGCGGTACGGGTGTGCGAGCGGCCAGGACGGGAACGTGTTCGTCGAGAACCGGGAGTGCACGAGCGCGATCGCGGAGGCGAAGCGGCGGTCGGACAGGTCCGGGAAGAAGGGCTCGAGCTGGCCGGTGGTCAGCATGCCCTTGTAGACGATGGTCCGCGCGGACAGCGACGGGAAGTAGACGCCGGCCTCGCGCTCGGCGCGCTTGCGCAGCACGAACGCCTTGCGGTCGAGGGCGATACCCGTGGAAGGCGCCGCGGCGCCGTCGCTGACGAAGATCTGGCGGAAGACCGGCATGGTCGACCGGGCGGTGGCCCCCAGCAGCTGGGGCGCGACCGGCACCTCGCGCCAGCCGAGGACCGTGAGGCCCTCGTCGGCGGCGATCGTCTCGATCTGTGAGACGGCGTCGGCGGTGGAGTGCTCCGGCAGGAAGGCGATGCCGACGGCGTAGGAACCGGCGGCGGGCAGTTCGAATCCGGCCACGTCACGGAAGAAGGCGTCCGGGACCTGCGAGAGGATGCCGGCGCCGTCACCGGAGTCGGGCTCGGAGCCGGTGGCACCGCGGTGTTCGAGATTGCGCAGGACAGTCAGAGCCTGCTCGACCAGGGTGTGGGACGCCTCGCCGGTAAGAGTGGCGACGAAGCCGACGCCGCAGGCGTCGTGCTCGTTGCGGGGGTCGTACATACCCTGCGCAGCAGGGCGAGCATCCATGAAGGACCAGTTCTGGCCATTCGCGGAATGCTGGGACGGCTGGCGCGGCGTACGCATCGGCTCTCCCGTCGTCGTCAGGTGGCTGGGGGCACCTCCCAGGCCCTTGGGGCTCTGGGGGAGCAAGTGCCGAGGGACGACGTTGGCCCTCGCGTGATCGCAAAATTTCGTGCAGGTTACATGATGGAGCGGTTCTCGGGAAGCGGGATAATCCGTTCCAGCATGTGGACACCGCAGGTGCGCGGCGGGGGTGCCGCACCAGCAGTGGAAGCCATGGAGGGACCGCACGGAACGATCGGTCGGATCGGTCTCCGCCGGCCCGGGGACGGGACAGGCGTCGTCGCCCACCCCGCCGAGGGGTGCGCGGCGAGCGTCATTGCCCGCAGCGCTTACGGCTCATGCCCGGTGGCCACACCTTCGAAACCCGTGAGTAACGGCTACTTATGCGGCCCCTCGCATAAGTCCGAGCCGCGCTATCCTACGGCCGTTCCGAACAGGGTGCCCAGGGCGTACGTCACACCGGCCGCCGCGCCTCCCAGGAGCAGCTGCCGCAGGCCGCTGTACCACCAGCTGCGCGCGGTCACCTTGGCCACCACGGCACCGCACAGGAAGAGCCCGAGCAGCGCCAGCAGCACCGCCGGCCACATACTGCTCGCCCCCAGCAGATACGGCAGTACGGGAATCAGCGCGCCGAGCGCGAAGGAGCCGAAACTCGACACCGCCGCCACGGTGGGCGAGGGCAGATCGCCGGGGTCGACGCCCAGCTCCTCGCGGGCGTGGATCTCCAGGGCCTGCTCGGGGTCCTTCGACAGCTGCCGGGCGACCTCGCGGGCCAGGTGCGGCTCGACGCCCCTCGACTCGTAGAGCGCGGCGAGCTCGGCCTCCTCGTCCTTCGGGTGCCTGCGCAGCTGGCGCCGCTCCACCTCCAGCTCGGCCTCGACGAGCTCGCGCTGCGAGGCGACGGAGGTGTACTCCCCGGCGGCCATCGAGAAGGCACCGGCGGCCAGTCCCGCCAGTCCGCTGAGGACGACGGTGTGCTGGCCGACCGCCCCGCCGGCGACACCGGTCATCAGGGCGAGGTTGGAGACGAGGCCGTCCATCGCACCGAACACCGCGGGGCGCAGCCAGCCGCCGTTCACGTCCCGGTGCGTGTGGTTGTCCCGGTGCGCCTCGTGCAGCGTCGCCTCGGTCTCGATGATGGCCATGGAAAGAACCCCACTCCCCGCTCTTTTGGACAAGTTCCAGAGTTTTACAACACCAAAACTACGCTCCGGATTCCATCCCCGCCAGCAAGGAAAGGCTGCGCTAACCTGCGGTTTTACCCTCAGTCGCTCACTTGATCATGAGTGCGCACAGATGTCGACCGGGTGATGCTGAGGCTCGTGAGGCTCGGCGGGGTCACCAGAGTGGGACACATGCCGTATGGCATCGATCGGGCTGAGCGCACGGGCACGGGGCGCACTGCTGGGCCTGGCCGTCGGGGACGCGCTGGGGGCCCCGGCCGAGAACATGAAGCCCTCCGAGATCCGTGCGCGGTGGGGCCGGATCACCGGGTACGTCGCCGACAAGCCCGCGGGCACCGACGACACCGAGTACGCCGTCTTCTCCGGTCTGCTCCTGGCCCGGCACGGCTCCGCGCTCACCCCGGCCCATGTGGAAGCGGCCTGGCACGAGTGGATCGCCGACCGCGACGAGGGCCCCTTCCGGGGTGCCGGTTTCAGTGAACGCGGCACCCTGGAGAACCTCCGCCGGGGCCTGGCCGCCCCGATCTCCGCGCAGCACCGGCACGCCTGGAGCGACGGCCTGGCCATGCGCGCGGCGCCCTTCGGGGTGTTCGCGGCGGGCCGCCCGGCGGAGGCGGCCCGGCTCGTGGCAATCGACGGCTCGGTGAGCCATGACGGCGAGGGCATCCACGGCGGTCAGGCGGTCGCGGCGGGCGTCGCGGCGGCGATGGCCGGCGCCCCGCCGACCGCGGTGGTCGCGGCGGCCCTCGCGGTCGTCCCCGACGACTCCTGGACGGCCCGGAGCCTGCGCCGTGCGGTGACCGTCGCCCATCGCGGCGAACGCGCGGTGCGCTCCGCGGTCGTCATCGGCGGCTATCCCTGGACCGACCTGGCCCCCGAGGCGGTCGCCCTCGCCTTCGGGGCGTACGCGGCGGCCGACGGCGACTTCGAGCAGTCGGTCCTGACCGCGGTGAACATGGGCCGCGACGCCGACACGACGGCAGCGGTGGCGGGAGCGCTGGCGGGTGCGACCCGGGGCGTGGCGGCGATCCCCCGGGCCTGGGCCGCCCCCATCGGCCCGGTCCGCGGCAGCTGCCTCCCGGCGATGGCGGGCTACCACGTCCTGGACGTGGCGGACCTGCTGACCCCGGCGGAGGTTCTCACATGACGACGTACGAAGCGGAAGCCGCCGACGGCGAGGCCGCCCCACGGGAGACCGTGGCCCTCCGGGTGACAGTCGCGGGCGGCGCGCGGCCGGGAGACAAAAGGGCCGAGGACGAGGCCGAGGCGCCGAGACGGGCCGAAGGACTCCTGCTCGGCCTGGCCGCCGGCGACGCCGCCGGGTGGCCCGCCGCCCGCCACAGAGCCGCCCGCATGCCCAACTGGACCCGCCGCCTCACCCGCGAACTCGACACCTTCGCCGAACACAACGCGACGACGACCCTGCCCGTCCCCATCGCCCTGAACCAGCCCCCCGAGCCCCTCCGCCTCGGCCCCTCCGACGACGCCGAGTGGGCCGCCTTCGCCGCCGAGGCCCTCCTGCGCGCGGGCGACGACACCGTCCTGAACGACCTCAGCCGCGAGCGCCGCACCCGCGCCGCCCTGGACCTGACCTGGAACGCCCTCGCCGCCGAGGTCGCGGCCGCGGCGGACCGCGCCCCCGAGATCGAGTCCGCCGTCCTCCCCCTGCGCGCCCGCATCTCGGTACGCGCCGGCCTCGGCAACCTCGCCGCCGGCCTGCGCCCGCCCGCCACCGGCCACGACAACCCGCACTACTTCGACGACGCCGCCTGCGTACGCGCCTGCGTCCTGGCCGTGGCCCACCCCGGGGACCCCTCGAGCGCCGCCGGCCTCGCCGAGTTCGACGCCCGCTACACCCAGGACGGCGACGGCGTGCACGGCGCCCGCGCCATGGCGGCCGCGCTCGCCCTCGCCCTGGCCGGCGCGGATGTCGGCGCCTGCGTCACGGCGGCCCTGGCCGAACTCCCCGAACAGACTGAGATCGGCCGCAACGCCCGGCACGCCCTGAAGCTCGCCGCCGCCGCGGACAGCGCCTTCGCCCTGGTCCCGCCTCTGGAGCACCAGATCGTCGACCACGTCTACAGCTATGGGATCGCCGCCGCAGAGACGGTCCCGGTCGCCCTCGCCCTGGCCACCGCCGCGCGCGGGCGGATCGCCGAGGCGGTCCCGGCGGCGACCTGTCTGTCCCGCGTGGCGGACTCCGCCCCGGCCCTGGCCGGCGCCCTCACCGGAGCGCTGGGCGGCGGCGCGTCGATCCCCGCCACCTGGCGGGAGACCTGCCGCACCCTCTCCGGCTGCGTCCTCCCCCGCCTCACCGGCACCGACCTCGTGGAACTCGCCGGACTCCTGGAAGCCGTCCAACCGGCCCGCCCGGGTGGATGATGCGGCCATGCAGCCCAAATCCCCCCAAAACCTCCCTCTGGACGAGCGGATCACCGGCGCCCTGGTCGGAGCCGCCGTCGGCGACGCGCTCGGCGGCCCCGTCGAGGGCTACTCGCCCGAGCAGATCCTGGAACGCCACGGCGGCCGCGTCCACGGCATCGTCGGCCCCTGGCACGGCGACGACTGGCGCACGGCCCGCCCCCTCGCGCCGTACCACAAGGGCGACGGCCACGTCACCGACGACACCTTGATGACGCACGCCCTGGTCCGCGTCTACGCCCGGGTCCGCGACCACCTCGACGCCTACGCGATCGCCGACCACCTGGTCCCGGACCTGATGACCGAGCCGCGCTGGATCCCGGAACTGGAGACGGAGGCCCTCCCCCTCCAGCGGATCTTCCTGGCGGAGAAGTGGCTGGTGACACGGATCCACTACGGCCACGCCGACCCCCGCGAGGCCGGCACAGGCAACATCGTCAACTGCGGCGCGGCGATGTACACGGCCCCGGTCGGCCTGGTCAACGCGGCCCACCCGAGGGCGGCGTACGCCGAGGCCCTCGACATCGCCGGTGCCCACCAGTCGTCGTACGGCCGTGAGGCCGCGGGCGTCCTGGCCGCGGCGGTGTCGGCGGCCTGCATCCCCGGCGCCACCCCGGACTCGGTCGTCGCCGCCTGTCTGTCCCTCGCCAAGGACGGCACCCGGGCCGCGATCGAGCGGGTCTGCGAAGAGGCCTCCCGGCACACGGACTTCGAGTCGGCCCTGCGCCCGCTGCGCGAGGCCGTGGCTCCCTACGACACGGTGGGCCCCGACTACCGCGCCCCTTCGCTCGGCGCCCGCCGCCCCTCCCGCCTCCACTCCATCGAGGAACTCCCCATCGCGCTGGGCCTGTTGCTCGTGGCCCGGGGCGACTACCGGCACGCGGTCCTCGGCGCGGTCAACTACGGGCGTGACTGCGACTCCATCGCCACGATGGCCGGCGCCCTGGCGGGAGCCCTCGGCGCGCAGGTCCCGCAGGACTGGGCCAAGACCGTCGCGGAGGCGAGCCGTCTGGACCTCTGGGAGCCCGCCACCACCCTCACCGCAGTGACCCGCGAGGTCTTCGCCCGGGACGTGGCCCGCCGCCGCGCCCACGAGCAGGCCTTCACCTTGCTCGGAGGCCACGAATGCTCCGGCTGACCTGGGTGCAGCCGGAGGACCTGATCGGCCACGAACTCCGCCAGGCCTCCCAGGACGGGCGCCAGCCGAAGCACATCGCGGCCCGCTGGCGAGCGGCCGGCGGCCCGCAGGCTCCGGCCGCCGCGGGCGTGTCCCCCACCCCGGCATCCGGCTGGCTGCGCCGACTGGCGGAAGACCTTCTGGACGAACTGGCCGATCTGCCGAGCGCGCTGGCGGACGACGAACCGACGGACCTGGGCCGGATCAGGGCGGCCTGCCCCGACTGGCCGCGGCCGGTGGGCAGCCCGGTCACCACCCCGCAGCGCCTCGAAGCCGCCTGGCTCGGCCGCGCCTGCGGCTGCCTCCTCGGCAAACCGGTCGAGAAACTCCCCCTCGACGCCATCCGCGAACTCGCCCGGTCCACCGGCAACTGGCCCCTCACCTCCTACTTCACCGCCCGGGGCGTCCCGGCGGAACTCCTCGCACGGCACCCCTGGAACCGCCGTTCTGCCGGCACCTCCCTCGCCGAGAACATCGACGGCATGCCCGAGGACGACGACCTCAACTACCCCCTGGTCAACCTCGTCCTCCTGCGCCGCCACGGCACAGCCTTCACCACCACGGACGTGGCCCGGACCTGGCTCGACGAACTCCCCGCCGGCCGCACGTTCACCGCCGAGCGCATCGCCTACCGCAACCTCCTCTGCGGCCTGGAGCCCCCGCACACCGCCCGCCACCGCAACCCCTTCCGCGAATGGATCGGCGCCCTGATCCGCGCCGACGTCCACGGCTGGACCCATCCGGGCGACCCGGCCGCCGCCGCCGAACAGGCCCACCGGGACGCCACCCTCACGCACACCGCCAACGGCGTCTACGCGGCGATGTTCACGGCGGCCGCCATCGCCACGGCGGCGACCGGCGAGCACGACGTCCACGCCTGCCTGCGCACCGGCCTCACCGTCGTCCCCCCGCGCTCCCGCCTGGCCGAGGCCGTCCGCGGGGCCGTGCGACTGGCCCACCGGCACGCCGACTTCGACACGGTCGTCGACGCACTCCACGCCGTCCACGCCGGCACCCACTGGGTGCACGCCGTCCCCAACACCGCCCTGATCGCCGCCGCCCTCACCCACGCCGACGGCGACTTCGCCGGCTCCGTCTGCCGTGCCGTCAGCGGCGGCTGGGACACCGACTCCAACGGCGCGACGGCCGGAAGCATCGCCGGGCTGCTGGCCGGGCACCCCGCGGCGCTCCCCGACCGCTGGACTGCGCCCCTGAAGAACCGGCTGGCCACGTCCATCGGCGGCTTCGACGGCATCGGCTTCGACACCCTCGCCCACCTCACGCACCGGGAGATCCACCGCCCATGACCGCGCCCGCCCCGCTCACCGGCCTCCGCGTCCTCGACCTCGCCACCCTCTTCGCCGGCCCGATGGCCGCCACCCTGCTCGGCGACTTCGGCGCCGAGGTCGTCAAGATCGAGCACCCGAAGAAGCCGGACCCCTCCCGCGGCCACGGCCCGTCGAAGGACGGTGTGGGCCTGTGGTGGAAGATGCTCGGCCGCAACAAGCGCACCATGACCCTGGACCTGTCGAAGCCCGGCGGCCGCGCCACCCTCCTGCGCCTGGCCACGACCGCCGACGTGGTCATCGAGAACTTCCGCCCCGGCACCCTGGAGAAGTGGGACCTCGGCTGGCCGGAGCTGTCCGCCGTCAACCCCGGGCTGGTCCTGGCCCGTGTCACCGGCTTCGGCCAGTTCGGCCCCTACGCGCACCGCCCCGGCTTCGGCACCCTCGCCGAGGCGATGAGCGGCTTCGCCGCGATCACCGGCGAACCGGACGCGCCGCCGACGCTCCCGCCCTTCGGGCTCGCCGACTCCATCGCCGGCCTGACGACGGCGTACGCGGTGATGACGGCCCTCGCCGCCCGCGAGCGCACCGGCGAGGGCCAGGTCGTCGACATGGCCCTGATCGAACCGATCCTGGCCGCTCTCGGCCCCCAGCCCCTCTGGTACGACCAGCTCGGCCACGTCCAGCCCCGCACCGGCAACCGCTCCCCCAACAACGCCCCACGCGGCGTCTACCGCACCGCGGACGGCACCTGGGTCGCCGTCTCCACCTCGGCCCAGTCGGTCGCGGAACGCGTGATGCGCCTGGTGGGCCGCCCGGAACTGATCGACGAGCCCTGGTTCGCCTCGGGCGCCGACCGCGCCCTGCACGCCGACGTCCTGGACGAGGCGGTGGGCGGCTGGATCGCCGCCCGCACCCGCACCGACGTCATGGCCGCCTTCGAGAAGGCGGAGGCGGCCGTCGCCCCGGTCCAGGACGTCCGGGACGTGATGGCGGACCCGCAGTACCAGGCCCTGGACACCATCACCACCGTCGACGACCCGGAACTCGGCCCGCTGCGCATGCAGAACGTCCTGTTCCGGCTCTCCGCCACGCCCGGCGCGATCCGCTGGGCCGGCCGCCCGCACGGCGCCGACACCGAGGAGGTCCTGACAGAGCTGGGCCTGACCCCGGCCGATGTCACGGCACTGCGCGCGGAGGGCGCCCTGTGACGGCGTACCCGCTCACCTGGCTCTACGCCCCAGGCGACCGGCCCGACGTGGTGGCGAAGGCGCTCACCTGTGGCGCCGACGTCGTCGTCGTGGACCTGGAGGACGCGGTCGCCGCCGACCGCAAGGCCTACGCCCGCGCGGCCACCACCGACCTCCTCGCCGACCCGCCACCCGTCCCGGTCCACGTCCGGGTCAACGCCCTGGACAGCCCCTGGGGCGAGCAGGACATCGCGGCCCTGGCCCCGGCCGCCGGACTCCGCGGCCTCCGCCTCCCCAAGATCACCTCACCGGCCGAGATCACCCGTGCCGCCCACCGGGCCGCCCGGGCCGACCTGTACGCCCTGCTGGAGACGGCCCTCGCCGTGGAGCAGGCGTACGCCGTCGCCCGCGCCCACCCGCGGTTGCGCGGCATCGCGCTCGGCGAGGCGGACCTGCGGGCCGACCTCGGCGTACACGACGACACGGGCCTGGACTGGTCACGCTCCCGGGTGGTCGTGGCGGCCCGGGCGGCCGGGCTTCCCCCACCGTCCCAGTCCGTGCACCCGGACACCCGCGACCTGGACGGGCTGGCGGCCTCCTGCGCCCGCGGCCGTGCCCTGGGCTTCCTCGGCCGTGCCGCGATCCACCCCCGTCAGCTCCCGGTGATCGAACGCGCCTACCTGCCCACCGAAGCGGAGGTCGAGCAGGCGGAGACGGTCCTGAAGGCGGCCGCCGCGCAAGCGGGCGCCCAGGCCCTCCCGGACGGCCGTTTCATCGACGCGGCGGTGGTGACGGCGGCGCAGCGCACCTTGTCCCTGGCGCACCGCCGCTGACACGCCGAGAGCGCCCGGGAAACTCCGCGGGCGCTCTCGAACCGTCACACAGGGCAGGCCGTCAGGTCTTCTTTCCCGACCCGGCCTCGTTCTTGGCCGCGTCCGCCTCGTTCTCGGCCGGGTCCGCCCCGGCCTCGTCCGCGACCGCGTCGTCGTCTGCGGCCTCGCCGGACTTCTCACCACTGTCGGCGGGGGCCTCGGCGCCCGGCTCCACGACGTCCTCCCGCCCGGGGCGCTTCTTCGACGACACCACCAGGTACGTCACGGCGAGCAGGAAGACGAAGATCGCGGTCCACACGTTCAGCCGGACGCCCAGGATGTGGTGGGCGTCGTCGACCCGCATGTACTCGATCCACGCCCGGCCCGTGCAGTACGCGGCGACGTACAGCGCGAACGCCCGGCCGTGTCCGAGCCGGAAGCGGCGGTCCGCCCAGATGACCAGGAGCGCGACGCCGACGCACCACAGCGACTCGTACAGGAACGTCGGGTGGTAGGTGCCCGGCACCCGTCCGTCGGAGGAGGAGGTGATCTCCAGGGCCCACGGCAGATCGGTGGGCTTGCCGTACAGCTCCTGGTTGAACCAGTTGCCCCAGCGGCCGATGGCCTGGGCGAAGGCGATGCCCGGCGCGACGGCGTCGGCGTAGGCGGGCAGCGGGATGCCCCGGCGGCGGCAGCCGATCCACGCGCCCAGCGCGCCCAGCGCGATCGCGCCCCAGATGCCGAGGCCGCCCTCCCAGATCTTGAAGGCGTCCACCCAGTCACGGCCCTCGCTGAAGTACAGCTCGTAGTCCGTGATCACGTGGTAGAGGCGGCCGCCGACCAGGCCGAAGGGCACGGCCCAGACGGCGATGTCGGCCACCGTGCCGGCTCGCCCGCCCCGGGCGATCCAGCGCTTGTTGCCGAGCCAGACGGCAACGAAGACGCCGATGATGATGCAGAACGCGTAACCGCGCAGCGGAATGGGGCCGAGGTACAGCACCCCGCGCGACGGGCTGGGAATGAAGGCAAGTTCCATGGCAAGGTCGACGCTACCGTGCCGCGCGGGGGCCGCGGTGGGCAGCCCGGCTACGGGTCCATAACGGGGGCGTGAGAATGCCCCTTACCCCTTGTTCGCCTCCTGCACCATCTGCTTCAGCTTGGCCGGGGTCATCGTCCGGTCCTGGTAGATGTTCTTGCCGTCGAACAGCACGGTGGGCGTGCCCGAGAAGTCGCCCTTGTCGAAGGCCTGGTGGGACTTGGCGACCCAGCCGTTGTGCGTGCCCTTCTCGACGCAGGCGCGGAAGGCGGGCGTGTCCAGGCCGTCGACCTTGCCGGCCAGCTCGATCAGCTTGGCGTTGTCCGCGTAGGCGTCGTCGACCTCCGAGGGCTGGTTGTCGAAGAGCACGTCGTGGTACGCGGGGAACTTCCCGGCGTCCTGGGCGCAGGCCGCGGCGTTGGCCGCGTTGCGGGAGCCGGTGCCGCGCATGTTGCCGTCGATGAGGGTGACCAGGTGGTACTCGACCTTGAGCTCGCCGGCGTTCGTCAGCTCGTGGATCACCGGCCGGTACGCCGTCTCGAAGGACCTGCACGCGGGGCAGCGGAAGTCCTCCCACACCGTGAGCGTGGACTTGGCGCTGTCCTTGCCGACCGGGATGGCGAGGCTGTCCTTGCCCTGGGCCCCGGAGGGCGCCACGACCGGGCCAGAGGCCTCGCTGTCGTCGTCCTTGCCGGCGTTGGCCGCGACGACGCCGATCACCGCCGCGAGTCCCAGGACGGCGACGACGGCCCCGCCCACGATCAGCGCGCGCCGGCGCCTGTCCGCGGACTTCTGCTTCTCGCGCTCGACCGCCAGCTTCTCCCGGGCGGTGCGCTTTCCCTCACGGTTCTTCTCGCTCACACCCCGGAAACGAACCGGGGAGGCGCAGCGCGCCTCCCCGGCCCCAGGTCCACCCGTACGAGGGATCTGTATGACTTCCCGGCTTCTTACGCCTGTCGGCGCACGCCCTTGGCGAGGTCACCGGCGAGCGCGCGCACGGCCTCGACCCCGGCCGCCGCGTCCGGGGCGTCCAGCATCGCCTTGACGAAGGCCGAGCCGACGATCACACCGTCGGCGAAGCCCGCGACCTCGGCGGCCTGGGCGGGGTTGGAGACGCCGAGCCCGACGCACACCGGCAGGCCGGTCCCGGTCGCCCGGGTGCGTTCCACCAGGTCCTGGGCCTGGTTGCTGACGCTGGCGCGGGTGCCGGTGACGCCCATGAGGGAGGCGGCGTAGACGAAGCCGCTGCCCGCCTCGGTGATCCGCGCGAGCCGCTCGTCCTTGCTGCTGGGCGCGACGACGAAGACGGTGGCGAGACCGTGCTTGTCCGCGTGCTCCCTCCACAGCGCCGACTCCTGGACGGGCAGGTCGGGCAGGATGCACCCGGCGCCGCCCGCCTCGGCGAGCTCGGCGGTGAACCGCTCGACGCCATAGCGGTCGATGGGGTTCCAGTACGTCATGACCAGGATGGGCTTGCCGGTGGCCGCGTGGGCCTCGCGGACGGTGCGCATCACGTCGGCGATCTTCACGCCGCCGCGCAGGGCGATGTCGTCGGCGGTCTGGATGACGGGGCCGTCGAGGACGGGGTCGCTGTGCGGCAGGCCCACCTCGACGATGTCGGCGCCGCCGTCGACGACGGCCTTGATCGCGTCGATGCCGCCGTCCACGGTCGGGAACCCGGCCGGGAGGTAGGCGATGAGCGCGGCGCGCCCTTCGGACCTGGCCGCGGCGAGGGTGTCGCTCAACAGCTGGATGTTCCCGCTCACTTGGCGTCCCCCTCGATCTCGGCGGTGCCGGAGGCGTCCTCGGCGACCTCGGCGTCGGTGTCGTACAGGCCGAAGTAGCGGGCGGCGGTGTCCATGTCCTTGTCGCCGCGGCCGGACAGGTTGACCACGATCAGCCCGTCCTTGCCCAGCTCCTTGCCGACCTCCAGGGCGCCGGCGAGCGCGTGGGCGCTCTCGATGGCCGGGATGATGCCCTCGGTGCGCGACAGCAGGCGCAGGGCCCGCATCGCCGCGTCGTCGGTGACCGCGCGGTACTCACCGCGGCCGGAGTCCTTGAGGTAGGAGTGCTCCGGGCCGATGCCCGGGTAGTCCAGACCGGCCGAGATCGAGTACGGCTCGGTGATCTGGCCCTCCTCGTCCTGGAGGACGTAGGAGCGGGAGCCGTGCAGGATGCCGGGTTCGCCGGCGGTGAGGGTCGCCGCGTGCTCGCCGGTCTCGACGCCGTGTCCGGCCGGTTCGCAGCCGATGAGGCGTACGCCGGTGTCCGGGATGAAGGCGTGGAAGAGGCCGATGGCGTTGGAGCCGCCGCCGACGCAGGCGATCGCGGCGTCGGGCAGGCGCCCGGCGCGCTCCAGCAGCTGGCGGCGGGCCTCGACGCCGATGACCCGGTGGAAGTCGCGGACCATCGCGGGGAAGGGGTGCGGTCCGGCGACGGTCCCGAAGAGGTAGTGGGTGTGGTCGACGTTGGCGACCCAGTCGCGGAAGGCCTCGTTGATGGCGTCCTTCAGCGTGCGGCTGCCGGACTTCACGGCGATGACCTCGGCGCCGAGCATGCGCATGCGGGCCACGTTGAGGGCCTGGCGCTGCGTGTCGATCTCGCCCATGTAGATGGTGCAGTCGAGGCCGAAGAGGGCACAGGCGGTGGCCGTGGCCACGCCGTGCTGACCGGCGCCGGTCTCGGCGATGACCCGGGTCTTGCCCATGCGCCGGGTGAGCAGGGCCTGGCCCAGCACGTTGTTGATCTTGTGGGAGCCGGTGTGGTTGAGGTCCTCGCGCTTGAGGAAGACGCGGGCGCCTCCCGCGTGCTCGGCGAAGCGGGGTACTTCCGTGAGCGCGGAGGGGCGGCCGGTGTAGTGGACCAGGAGGTCGTCGAGTTCCTTGGCGAACTCCGGGTCGTGCTTGGCCTTGTCGTACTCGACGGCCACCTCGTCGACGGCCGCGACGAGGGCCTCGGGGATGAACTTGCCGCCGAAGGCCCCGAAGTAGCCGTCAGGGCTGGGGGTTTGACCCTCGGGGTCGGGGATGAAGAACTGGCTGGGCATGCGAATACCTCACGGTGAGTGTGTGGGATGCACTGATCGCCGTGGGGGGCGGGGTCTGCTGTCGACTGCGGGCCGTATGCGGCTGATCGCGCCCGCGCGGCCGTAGCCGCACGTCAGATGATGCCCCGCGCCCCTAGAAGCCCTGCCATCGCATGCCGTTGACCTGCCCCGGCTCGTCACCGATGACGTACCGGACGCGGCGGCCGTGGACGCGGCGCGCGGGCGCACGGCAGCCCCGGGGGCGGCAGCCGCGCGCGAGGCGGGCGTACCGGTCCAGGGTCGTCATGGTGAGAGTCATCGGGACAAGACTAGCGGGTGATCAGCTCCGGCCGTGGCGGAGTGCGGGATGTTCTCCCGCCGCCACCAGGTCGGCCACGGCCGTCTTGGGGTTCTTGCCGGTGACGAGGGACTCGCCGACCAGGACCGCGTCGGCGCCGGCGTTGGCGTAGGCGATGAGGTCGTGCGGGCCGCGGACACCGGACTCGGCGATCTTGACGATGTGGTCCGGGATCTCGGGCGCCACACGCTCGAAGGTGTTGCGGTCGACCTCGAGGGTCTTGAGGTTGCGGGCGTTGACGCCGATCACGCGGGCTCCGGCGTCGACCGCGCGCTCCACCTCGTCCTCGTCGTGCACCTCCACGAGCGGCGTGAGCCCGATGGACTCGGCGCGCTCGATGAGCGACTCCAGGGCGGGCTGGTCCAGGGCGGCGACGATCAGCAGGGCGACGTCGGCGCCGTAGGCGCGGGCCTCCCACAGCTGGTACGAGGTGACGATGAAGTCCTTGCGCAGCACGGGGATGTCCACCCGGGCGCGGACTGCCTCGAGGTCGGCGAGCGAGCCGCCGAAGCGGCGCTGTTCGGTGAGGACGGAGATGACGGCCGCGCCGCCCGCCTCGTAGTCGGCGGCGAGACCGGCCGGGTCGGCGATCGCGGCCAGGGCGCCCTTGGACGGGCTGGAACGCTTGACCTCGCAGATGACCTTGACGCCGTCGCCGCGCAGGGCGGCCGCGCCGTCCTTGGCGGCGGGAGCCTTCGCCGCGCGCTCCTTGAGCTCGTCGAGGCTCACACGCGCCTGCCGCTCCGCGAGGTCGGCACGGACTCCGTCGATGATCTCGTCGAGCACACTCACGCGAGCGGCCCCCTTCCAGAATCTTGACGTTGTGGCGACCGATCGAACCCGATGGTCACTGCGATGGTATCCGCAGCGGGGCGTAGGCCTCGCATCCGGTTGACGCCGGTCCCACCGACTGGACATCCGCTGCGATCAAGGATGGAGCCAGCCGCCGAACGGCAGATTGCGGACGACGGTGAAGACCAGCAGCAACGCTCCGAGGCTCCACACCAGTCCCGGGCGGGGGTCGAACCGCAGGGGGCGCCCGCGCACGGCGTGCACCACCCATACGGTCCACAGTGCGGCGAAGCCCAGATAGCCGAGGGTCGCCAGGGCGTTGGCGTGCAGCGCCGCCAGGACGTCCCCGTGGACGAAGGCGTGCGCGCTGCGCAAGCCGCCGCAGCCGGGGCAGTAGAGGCCGGTGTAGCGCAGCAGCGGGCAGACGGGGTAGTGGCCGGGTTCGTTGGGGTCCACGGCGCCCACGTAGGCGAAGGCGGCGGCGACGGCCGCCAGCACCCCGGCGGGGACGGCCAGGCGGCTCGGGACGCTCGGGACGCGCGGCGTCACCCTTCGGCTGTCGGCGTTCACGGTACGCATTGTGCCCCGGGTGCGCGTGAGGGGCGGTCCCGGCACTCCTGTGCCTGCCGCCCCTCGGGTGAGGACTGCTCCGCGGGTCGGGCCGCGGGGGTGGTCAGCTCCCGGCGCCGGCCGGCTCGCGGTCGCCCGTGGTGCGGTGCGGCTGCTGGGCCTCCTTGGGCTGGCCCAGGCCCATCATGCGCATGATGCCGCCGACGACACCGCCGAGCAGCACGACCACCATGCCCGCCCAGAAGCCCACCGGCTGGTCCATCACCATGAACGCGCCCGCGACGCAGAAACCGATGAAGGCGATGATGACACCGGTCCAGGCGGCCGGGGTGTGACCGTGGCTGCTGCCCGCCATTGCTTGCTCCTCGTTGCTGTGTGCGTGTCTGAGCAGGACGCTCGGGGCCATTGTCCCGCACGCGCGCCCGCGAGGTGAGCGGGGGTGCCTCTCGGTCCCCCGTGTGGGCTCAGGCCCCGGTCGGGTCCTCGCCGCGGTCGAGTGCCTTCCACAGGTCCTCGGGGCGGTCGGGGTCGACGGCGGGGGCCTTGCGGCGCGGCTGGGGCGTGCCGCCGCGCTCGTAGCGGCCGGACATGGCGGGCCACAGCCGGCCGTAGCGCAGGGCGAGCAGTCCGGCCAGGAGGATCAGCACGCCGCCGACGACCGCGACGTAGGGCCAGGCGGTGTGGCTGAGGGCGTCGACGGAGGCCGAGGCGTCCCCGGAGGCCTGGGCCGCCTGCTCGTCGAGCGCGGAACTGTCGGAGGCGCCGATCAGGGCCGCGGCGACGATGCCGGCGCCGGAGAGCGCCAGCAGCACGGCGACGACGAAGCGGCCGGCGCGGCGGACGGCGAAGACGGCGACGAGCGCGGCGAGGCCCACTATGGCCAGCGCCGCGGGAACGCCCGTGACGTCGCTGCCCTTGGCGGTCAGGGGGAAGGCGCCGCCGGCCACCGTCGCGGTGCCCTGCGACCACTCCTGCCGGGTGGCGAGCAGCGCCACGGCCGCGCCGAGGGCGCCGCTCAGCAGCGCCACGGCGAGGCTCAGGCGGCCGGCCCGGGCGGATCCGGGGGCTTCGGAACGGGGGTGAGGTACAGCAGTCACGTAGCCACTATCGCCTGAAGCCCGGGCGAACCGGCACCCGGGGTGCGTCTCAGGCCTTTCCGAGCCGGTTGGCCGTGTGGACGGCCCGCAGGACCGCCGCCGCCTTGTTGCGGCACTCGGTGTCCTCGGCGACCGGGTCGGAGTCGGCGACGACACCCGCCCCGGCCTGCACGTACGCGGTGCCGTCGCGCAGGAGGGCCGTGCGGATGGCGATGGCGGTGTCGGAGTTCCCGGCGAAGTCGAGGTAGCCGACGCAGCCGCCGTACAGGCCGCGCCGGGACGGTTCGAGTTCGTCGATGATCTGCATGGCGCGGGGCTTGGGGGCGCCGGAGAGGGTGCCGGCGGGGAAGCAGGCGGTGAGGACGTCGAAGGCGGTGCGCCCGGAGGCCACCCGGCCGGTGACCGTGGAGACGATGTGCATCACGTGCGAGTACCGCTCGATGGACATGAAGTCGACGACCTCGACCGAGCCGGGCTCGCAGACCCGCCCCAGGTCGTTGCGGCCGAGGTCGACGAGCATGAGGTGCTCGGCCCGCTCCTTGGGGTCGGCGAGGAGTTCGTCGGCCAGGGCCTGGTCCTCCTGCGGGGTGGCGCCGCGCCAACGGGTGCCGGCGATGGGGTGGACCAGGGCCCGGCCGTCCTCGACCTTGACCAGCGCCTCCGGCGAGGAGCCGACGACGTCGAACCCGTCGAAGCGGAACAGGTACATGTACGGCGAGGGGTTGGTGGCCCGCAGGACCCGGTAGACGTCCAGCGCGCTCGCGGTGCACGGCGTCTCGAAGCGCTGGGAGGGGACCACCTGGAAGGCCTCGCCGGCCCGGATGCGCTCCTTGATGTCCTCGACGGCCACCTGGAAGTCGGGGCCGCCCCACAGGGCGGTGTAATCGGGCAGCTCGGAGGGCGGGAGGACGGCCGGGGGCTGGGCGACCGGGCGGGTCAGGTCGGCCTGCATGGCGTCCAGCCGGGCCACGGCGTCGGCATGGGCCTCGTCGACGCCGGTCTCCAGGTCGTTGTGGTTGATCGCGTTGGCGATCAGCAGGACCGAGCCTTCCCAGTGGTCCATGACGGCCAGGTCGCTGGTGAGGAGCATGGTCAGCTCGGGCAGCTTCAGGTCGTCGCGCTCGCCGGGGCCGATCTTCTCCAGGCGGCGGACGATGTCGTAGCCGAGGTAGCCGACCATGCCGCCGGTGAAGGGCGGCATGCCCTCCTGGTGCGGGGTGTGCAGGGCCTCGATGGTGGCGCGCAGGGCGGCGAGGGGGTCGCCGTCGGTGGGGACGCCGACGGGCGGGGCGCCGAGCCAGTGGGCCTGCCCGTCGCGCGCGGTCAGCGTGGCCGCCGACCGCACTCCCACGAAGGAGTACCGGGACCAGGAGCGGCCGTTCTCCGCGGACTCCAGCAGGAAGGTGCCGGGGCGCTCGGCGGCGAGCTTGCGGTAGAGCGCGACCGGGGTGTCGCCGTCGGCGAGGAGCTTGCGGGTGACGGGGATGACCCGCCGGTCGGTGGCGAGCTTGCGGAAGGTCTCGAGGTCCATGGCCGCTGACCTTACTGATCCGGGGCGCAGGCGTCGGGACCGCCGTCCTTCAGGAGCACGTCCTCGTCGAAACAGGTGCGCGCGCCGGTGTGGCAGGCGGCGCCGACCTGGTCGACCTTGACGAGCACGGTGTCGGCGTCGCAGTCCAGGGCGACGGACTTCACCCACTGGACGTGTCCGGAGGTGTCGCCCTTGACCCAGTACTCCCGGCGGCTGCGCGACCAGTAGGTGCAGCGGCCGGTGGTCAGGGTGCGGTGCAGCGCCTCGTCGTCCATCCAGCCCAGCATCAGCACTTCTCCGGTGTCGTACTGCTGGGCGATGGCGGGCAGGAGACCGTCGGCGGTGCGCTTGAGGCGCGCGGCGATCTCCGGGTCGAGACGACTGGGGGTGCTGGTCATGCCGTCCATTGTGCCGCGCGCCACTGACGTGCCAGGTGGAGTGTCCATTGGGCGGACCCGGTGGGCGGTCGTAGGCTGGCCTCCATGTCGACCCATGCCAAGCGTGAACGACTCCTTCTCGCCGACCTGTTGGAGACGGCGGGCCCGGACGCGCCGACCCTGTGCGAGGGCTGGACCACCCGGGACCTCGCCGCGCACGTCGTGGTGCGCGAGCGCCGCCCGGACGCCGCCGGCGGGATACTGATCAAGCAACTCGCGCCCCGCCTGGACAAGGTGATGGCGGAGTACGCCGACAAGCCGTACGAGGAGCTGATCCAGCTGATCCGTACGGGCCCGCCGCGCTTTTCGCCCTTCTCCCTCAAGCCGGTCGACGAGGCGTCGAACATCATCGAGTTCTACGTCCACACCGAGGACGTGCGCCGCGCCCAGAGCGACTGGTCACCGCGCGACCTCGACCCCGTCTTCCAGGACGCCCTGTGGACGCGCCTGGAGCGCACCGCCCGTCTGATGGGCCGCGGCGTCCCGACGGGTCTGGTGCTGCGCCGCCCCGACGGCCAGACGGCGGTGGCCCACCGCGGCACCCCGGTGGTCACGGTGACCGGTGAGCCGTCCGAACTGGTCCTGTTCTGCTACGGCCGCCAGAGCGCGGCCAAGGTCGGCCTGGAGGGCGACGAGAACGCGATCGCGAAGCTGCACGAGTCGAAGCAGCTCGGGATCTGAGAAAGCCCCGGCCGCACGCGCGGCCGGGGCCCTCAGCGGAAGGGGGGTCACCGCACCGGGTGTCCCGCCTCCCGCAGCGTCTGCTTGACCTCGCCGATGCGCAGGTCCCCGAAGTGGAACACCGAGGCCGCCAGGACCGCGTCCGCGCCCGCCTCGACGGCCGGGGGGAAGTCGGTCAGCCTGCCGGCACCGCCCGAGGCGATGACCGGGACCGTGACGTGCCCCCGTACGGCCCGGATCATCTCCAGGTCGTAGCCGTCCTTGGTGCCGTCGGCGTCCATGGAGTTGAGCAGGATCTCGCCGGCGCCCAGCTCGGCGGCCCGGTGGGCCCACTCGACGGCGTCGATGCCGGTGCCCTTGCGGCCGCCGTGGGTGGTCACCTCGAAGGAGCCCGACTCGGTGCGGCGGGCGTCCACGGACAAGACCAGGACCTGGCGGCCGAAGCGCTCGGCGATCTCGCGGATGAGCTCCGGGCGGGCGATGGCGGCGGTGTTGACGCCGACCTTGTCCGCGCCGGCCCGCAGCAGCTTGTCCACGTCCTCGGCGGTACGCACCCCACCGCCGACGGTGAGCGGGATGAACACCTGCTCGGCCGTGCGGCGCACCACGTCGTACGTGGTCTCGCGGTTGCCCGACGAGGCGGTGATGTCCAGGAACGTCAGTTCGTCGGCGCCTTCGGCGTCGTAGACCTTGGCCATCTCGACGGGGTCGCCCGCGTCGCGCAGGTTCTGGAAGTTGACGCCCTTGACGACCCGGCCGTTGTCCACGTCCAGGCAGGGGATGACTCGGACCGCCAGGGTCATGAATCGCGCTCCTCTAGTGTTCCTGTGAGGGTGTCCCTCTGAATGCTTCCACTTCCACCGACACCAGGACCCGGGAGTCGATGAAGCCCTGCACGACCAGCAGGGTCGTGACCGGGCGCACGGAGTCGAACAGTTCCTTGTGCGCCCGGCCCACCGCGTCGACGTCCCGGGCGTGTGCCAGGTACACCCGGGTGCGGATCACGGACTCGGGTGCCAGCCCGAACTCGCCGATGGCCTCCAGGGCGGTGGTGAAGGCCACCTTGGCCTGCTCGTACGGGTCGCCCTCGCCGTAGAGCACATCGCCCTTGAACGCGGTCGTGCCCGCGACCAGCACACGGTCGCCCGCCTCGACGGCGCGTGCAAAACCGAAGGACTCTTCCCAGGGACTTCCGCTCTGCACACGCCGCACGGTCATGACGACACAGCCTCCAGGGCTTCTTCCAGGGTGAACGCCTTTGCGTACAGCGCCTTCCCGACGATCGCCCCCTCGACACCGAGCGGGACGAGATCGGCGATGGCCCGCAGGTCGTCGAGCGAGGAGACCCCGCCGGAGGCCACGACCGGGCGGTCGGTGGCGGCGCACACGTTGCGCAGCAGCTCCAGGTTGGGGCCCTGGAGGGTGCCGTCCTTGGCGATGTCGGTGACGACGTAGCGCGCGCAGCCCTCCTTGTCGAGGCGCTCCAGCGTCTCGTAGAGGTCGCCGCCGTCACGGGTCCAGCCGCGGCCGCGCAGGGTCGTGCCGCGGACGTCGAGGCCGACCGCGATCTTGTCGCCGTGCTCGGCGATGACCTTGGCGACCCATTCCGGGGTCTCCAGGGCGGCCGTGCCGAGGTTGACGCGCTTGCAGCCGGTGGCGAGGGCGGCGGCGAGGGTGTCGTCGTCGCGGATGCCGCCGGACAGCTCCACCTTGATGTCCATGGCGCGGGCGACCTCGGCGATCAGCTCGCGGTTGTCCCCCGTGCCGAACGCGGCGTCCAGGTCGACCAGGTGCAGCCACTCGGCGCCGGAGCGCTGCCAGGCCAGGGCGGCCTCCAGCGGGGAGCCGTAGGAGGTCTCCGTGCCGGACTCGCCGTGCACCAGGCGGACGGCCTGGCCGTCACGGACGTCGACGGCGGGGAGGAGTTCGAGCTTGCTCACAGTGTTCCGATCCAGTTGGTGAGGAGCTGGGCTCCGGCGTCGCCGGACTTCTCGGGGTGGAACTGCGTGGCCCACAGGGCGCCGTTCTCGACGGCCGCGACGAACGGCTTGCCGTGGGTGGACCAGGTGACCTTGGGAGCCGTCATGGCCGGGTTGTGCGTTTCCAGCGACCAGTCGTGGACGGCGTAGGAGTGCACGAAGTAGAAGCGGGCGTCCGCGTCCAGGCCGGCGAACAGCTGCGAGCCGGGCGCCGCCTCGACGGTGTTCCAGCCCATGTGGGGCACGATCTCGGCCTGGAGCGGCTCGACCGAGCCGGGCCACTCGTCGAGGCCGTCGCTCTCCACGCCGTGCTCGATGCCGCGCGCGAAGAGGATCTGCATGCCGACGCAGATGCCCATGACCGGGCGTCCGCCGGAGAGCCGGCGGTCGATGATCCAGTCGCCGCGCGCCTCGCGCAGACCCGTCATGCAGGAGGCGAAGGCACCGACGCCCGGCACCAGCAGGCCGTCGGCGTTCAGCGCCTTGTCGTAGTCCCGCGTGATCTCGACGTCGGCCCCGGCGCGGGCCAGGGCACGCTCGGCGGAACGGACGTTGCCGAAGCCGTAGTCGAAGACGACGACCTTCTTGTGTGTCCTCAGGGGGCCGCTCAATTCCACACCTCCAGCCTCACCACACCGGCCGCGAGGCACATCGCGGCGCCGATGGACAGCAGCACGATCAGACCCTTGGGCATCTTCTGCTTGACGAAGGAGTAGATACCGCCGGCGAGGAAGAGGCCGACGACGATCAGCAGGGTCGAGATGCCGTTCACAGGGCGCCCTTCGTGGAGGGGAGGATGCCGGCCGCGCGCGGGTCGCGCTCACAGGCGTAGCGCAGGGCCCGGGCGAGCGCCTTGAACTGGCACTCCACGATGTGGTGCGCGTTGCGCCCGTAGGGCACGTGCACGTGCAGCGCGATCTGCGCCTGGGCCACGAAGGACTCCAGGATGTGCCGGGTCATGGTGGTGTCGTACTCGCCGATCATCGGCGCCATCTTCTCGGGCTCGGTGTGCACGAGGTAGGGGCGGCCGGACAGGTCGACGGTGACCTGGGCGAGGGACTCGTCCAGCGGGACCGTGCAGTTGCCGAAGCGGTAGATGCCGACCTTGTCGCCGAGGGCCTGCTTGAAGGCGGCGCCGAGGGCGAGGGCGGTGTCCTCGATGGTGTGGTGCGAGTCGATGTGCAGATCGCCCTCGGTCTTCACGGTCAGGTCGAACAGACCGTGCCGGCCGAGCTGGTCGAGCATGTGGTCGTAGAAGCCGACGCCTGTCGACACATCGACCTTCCCGGACCCGTCGAGGTCGATCTCGACGAGCACCGAGGTCTCCTTGGTGACTCGCTCCACGCGTCCCACGCGGCTCATGTGCTCTGCTCCTTCTTCAGTTCACGGACCGCGTCGAGGAACGCGTCGTTCTCTTCGGGGGTTCCGGCGGACACCCGCAGCCAGCCCGGAATGCCGTTGTCCCGGACGAGGACGCCCCGGTCGAGGATCCTCCGCCAGGCCGCGTGTGCGCCGCCCTCGCCGTCGAATCGCCCGAACTGCACGAAGTTGGCGTCGGACTCGACGACCTCGTAGCCGGTCGCGCGCAGCTCGGCGACCAGGCGGTCGCGCTCGGCCTTGAGCTGCTCGACGTAGCCGAGCAGCGTGGCGGTGTGCTCCAGGGCGGCCAGGGCGGTCGCCTGCGTCACGGCCGACAGGTGGTACGGCAGCCGCACGAGCTGCACGGCGTCCACGACGGCCGGGTGGGCGGCGAGGTAGCCCAGGCGCAGGCCCGCCGCGCCGAACGCCTTCGACATGGTGCGGGAGATGACGAGGTTCGGGCGGCCGTCGAGCAGCGGCAGCAGCGAGTCGCCGTGGCTGAACTCGATGTACGCCTCGTCCACGATCACCATCGACGGCTTCGCCGCCTGGGCGGCCTCGTACAGCGCGAGGACCGTCTCGCGCGGGACCGCGTTGCCGGTGGGGTTGTTGGGCGTGGTGACGAAGACGACGTCCGGCCGGTGCGCGGCGATCGCCTTCTGGGCGGCCGGCAGGTCGATCGTGAAGTCCTCGCCACGCGGCCCGGAGATCCAGCCCGTGCCCGTGCCCCGCGCGATCAGCGCGTGCATCGAGTAGGACGGCTCGAAGCCGAGCGCGGTGCGGCCCGGCCCGCCGAAGGTCTGGAGCAGCTGCTGGATGACCTCGTTGGAGCCGTTGGCCGCCCAGACGTTGGCCACGCCGACCTCGTGCCCGCCGGTGTCGGTCAGGTACTCGGCCAGCCGGGTGCGCAGCTCGACGGCGTCCCGGTCGGGGTAGCGGTTGAGGTGCTTGGCCGCCTCGCGGACCCGCTCGGCGATGCGTTCGACCAGTTCCTCGGGCAGCGGGTAGGGGTTCTCGTTGGTGTTGAGCCGTACGGGGACGTCCAGCTGGGGCGCGCCGTAGGGGGACTTGCCGCGCAGCTCGTCCCGTACGGGGAGATCGTCGATGCGTACGTCGCTCACTTGCCCTGGGGAACCTTCCAGTCGAACCTCGCCTTGATCGCCGCGCCGTGGGCCGGCAGGTCCTCCGCCTCGGCCAGGGTCACCACGTGGTGGGCGACGTCGGCCAGGGCGTCCTTCGTGTAGTCGACGATGTGGATGCCGCGCAGGAAGGACTGGACGGACAGGCCGGAGGAGTGGCAGGCGCAGCCACCGGTGGGCAGCACGTGGTTGGAGCCGGCCGCGTAGTCGCCCAGGGAGACCGGGGCCCAGGGGCCGACGAAGATCGCGCCGGCGTTCCTGACGCGGTCGGCCACGGCGGCGGCGTCGGCCGTCTGGATCTCCAGGTGCTCGGCGCCGTAGGCGTCGACCACCTTCAGGCCCTCGTCGAGGCCGTCGACCAGCACGATCGCGGACTGCCTGCCGGACAGGGCCGGGACGATCCGGTCCTCGACGTGCCGGGTGGCGGCGACCTGCGGCTCCAGCTCCTTCTCGACGGCGTCGGCGAGCTCGACGGAGTCGGTGACCAGGACGGCGGCGGCGAGCGGGTCGTGCTCGGCCTGGCTGATCAGGTCGGAGGCGATGTGCACGGGGTCGGCCGTGTCGTCGGCGAGGACCGCGATCTCGGTCGGGCCGGCCTCGGCGTCGATGCCGATCCTGCCGGTGAAGTAGCGCTTGGCGGCCGCGACCCAGATGTTGCCGGGGCCGGTGACCATGTTCGCGGGCGGGCAGGACTCGGTGCCGTGGGCGAACATCGCGACGGCGGTGGCACCGCCGGCCGCGTAGACCTCGTCGACGCCGAGCAGGGCGCAGGCGGCGAGGATGGTCGGGTGCGGCAGGCCGCCGAAGTCGGCCTGGGCGGGCGAGGCGAGCGCGATCGACTCGACGCCGGCCTCCTGCGCGGGTACCACGTTCATGATCACGGAGGACGGGTACACCGACCGGCCGCCGGGCGCGTAGAGGCCGACGCGGTCGACCGGAACCCACTTCTCGGTCACGCTGCCGCCGGGCACGACCTGCGTGGTGTGCGAGGAGCGGCGCTGCTCGCGGTGGACGGCGCGGGCGCGGCGGATCGACTCCTCCAGGGCCGCGCGCACGGCCGGGTCGAGCTCCTCCAGGGCGCGCTTCAGCGCGGCGGCCGGGACGCGCACCTGGTCCAGCCTGACCCCGTCGAACCGCTCGGCGGCGTCGATCAGCGCCGCGTCGCCCCGATGATGCACGTCCTCGCAGATCGGACGCACCTTCTCCAGGGCGGCCGCTACGTCGAAGTCGGCTCGGGGCAGCAGGTCACGCAGGGCGGGGCCCTCGACAAGGGCGTCGCCGCGCAGATCGATTCGGGAGATCACGTGCTCAATTCTCTCAGACCCGGGTGAGGCGCCGTCCGCGCGTATCAATGGCTGATACAGAGTGTCGCGGCGACCCGGAAGATCCCCTTCACCCACTGCTTTCGGGGCGTCACTCAACGGGCATGAACAGTTGTACGAAGGAACCAACCGGCGAGTACCCGGGGCGGAGGGAACGACTGTGACCGAGGGGGCCGGCGTCCGTGCCGGGGAGCTGCCCGACGACCTGACCGCGGCCGAGGCCGGCATGTGGCAGGCGTTCCGCAATGGCACCGTGTACGACCTGAGCTGCGGCGACGCCGTGGCGGACGATCCGCACGGCGGCGGGCCCTGGGGCGCGGAGCGGACCGTACGCGCCCGGATCGTGTGCTGGCTGCTCCTGGACGGCCCGCCCGCGCTGGCCGGCCGCGTGTCCGCGCTGAAGCTGATCGGTGTGCAGGTCAGCGGCTCGCTGGACCTCGCGGGCGGCACGGTGGTGCCGTACGTCGAGATGCGCCGCTGCCGGTTCGAGCAGGACGTGCTGCTGCCGGAGGCCCGCTTCACGACCCTGCGGATGGTGGACTGCTCGGTGCCCCGGCTGGAGGCGGCCCGGGTGCACACCGAGGGCGATCTGCATCTGCCGCGCTGCCGCTTCCACCACGGCATCCGGCTCACGGACGCGCAGATCGGCACGGACCTGATGCTCAACCAGGCGATCGTGCACCGCGACCGCAGCGGCCGGTCGATCGCCGCGGACGGCCTCACCGTCGGCCAGGACTTACAGGCCGAGCTGCTGGAGTCGCACGGCGAGCTGAGCCTGCGCGCGGCCACCGTCGGCGTCTCCCTGAGCCTGCGCGGCGCCCGCCTGGCCAACCCGTACGCGCGGCTCGCGCTGAACGCCCCGCAGCTGACCGTGGAGCGCAGCCTCTACCTCACCCCGGCGGGAATCGGCGCCCAGGCCATGAGCGGGATGACCCCGGCGGAGGGGACACTGATCCAGCGGTTCGCGTGCGAGGGCGGGATCCGGCTGGACGACGGCCGGTTCGGCGACGCCGTCGACTTCGAGCAGGCCCGGTTCACCCTCACCGACGACCAGGAGCTGTCGCTGCGCCGGGTGCAGACGCCGGAGCTGCGCTTCCTCGGTGAGCAGCCGCTGCGCGGGCGGGTGGTGCTCTCGGGGGCGAAGATCGTCAACCTGATGGACCGGGCGGACGCCTGGCCGGGCCCGGGGCGGCTGCACATGGGCGGCTTCGCCTACGAGTTCCTCGTGCGCGGGCCGTTCCCGCTGGCCGAGCGGCTGGCCTGGGTGACGGCGGCGACCGCCGAGTACAACCCGGAGCCGTACGAGCGGCTCGCGGCCGTGCTGCGGGCCGGCGGGGAGGACGAGGACGCCCGGGAGGTGCTGCTCGCCAAGCAGCGCCGACATCGCGAGAGCCTGCCGATGGCGGCCAAGCTGTGGGGCTACGCGCAGGACTGGACGGTGGCCTACGGGTACCGGCCGGGCCGGGCGGCGGTCTGGATGGCGGTGCTGTGGGCGGCGGGCTCGCTCGCCTTCGCACAGGCCGGCAGTCCGCCGATGAAGCGGGGTGAGCGTCCGGAGTGGAGCCCCGCGCTGTTCACCCTCGATCTGCTGCTGCCGGTCATCGACCTCGGCCAGGTGGGTTCCTGGCAGCTGCGGGGGGCCTGGCAGTGGCTGGCGACGGGGCTGATCCTGCTGGGCTGGGTCCTGGCGACGACGGTGGCGGCGGGGGCGACACGGCTGCTGCGGCGCAACTGATGATGCTGCTGTGACCGAAGTTGTTGAACTGTCACAGCTTTACGCTCTCTTGACCATCGGACGTACAACTTTCCGCAGGTTCGATGAACAGTCTGGCGCCGCGATGACCAGCCGACTTTCAATGGACGGCACCATGGCAATGCAGCTCCCCTTCATCCGCCCGAGCCGGATGGCAAGGACGTCCCCCCACCCCGCCGGCGAGCCGTGCGCCGACGACGAGGTGCTGCTCGACGCGCCCGACGCCCGGCTGAGCCCGGCGCTGGTCGCCGCCGCCCGGGACGATCACGGCCCGGCCGCCGCGCTGCTCCTGGCCACCCGTGTGGCCTCGGAGTGGGAACGGCGCGACCGGTACGTGACCCGGCTGGCCGCGTTCGCGCGCTCACGCCCCGAGTGGCTGGACGCCTGGCTCGCCACCGCCCCGCAGGACCCCGACGCGCTGCTGGTCGGGGCCCAGCTCGCGGTGGACCGCGCCTGGCGGTCACCGGCCCGGGCCGAGCTGCTGCGCGAGGTCAGCCCTTTGATCACCGCCGCGGCCCGCGGCGACCAGCGGGACCCGGTCCCGTGGCGGCTCGCGCTCGACCACGCCCGGGGCGCCCAGGCCGGGCACACCTACTTCGAGGAGCTGTGGGAGGCCGCCGTACGGCGTGCCCCGCACCACTACGGCTGTCATGTGGCGGCCCTGCGCTACCTGGCGACCTACTGGCACGGCTCGCACCACGAGTGCTTCGACTTCGCCGACCGGGCCGCGCAGGACGCTCCCGCCGACGCGCTCGTCCAGGCCCTCCCGCTGCGGGCGGCGTTCGGCTACCTCGTCGACGGCTGCGGGCCCGAGGTGCCGCGCGAGCGGCTGGACGCGGCAGCCGACCGGGCGATCGCGCTGTCCCCGCGGCTGCCGGCGTCCGACCCCTGGCCGGCCCGGATGCGGAACCTGCTGATCTTCGTCCTGGTGCGCCTGGAGCGCTGGCGGGACGCGACCGAACAGCTGCGCCTGAACGGCCCGTACGCCACCTCCTTCCCCTGGGACCAGGTGTCGGACGACCCGCTCGGGCACTTCCTGCGGGTACGCGACGACGTCCGGGCCGCGCAGGCCCCGGAGGCGTCCTGGCATCCACGGAGTGAACGGGGCGGACGAGTCCGTCCCGGCGACCATTAGGCTTTTGCGTCGTGACCACCGTCCGGCTCCCCCTCTTCCCCCTGAACTCGGTGTTGTTCCCGGGGCTCGTGCTCCCGCTCAGCGTCTTCGAGGAGCGGTATCGCGCCATGATGCGCGAACTGCTGAAGACACCGGAGGACGAACCGCGCCGGTTCGCCGTCGTGGCGATCCGCGACGGCCACGAGGTGGCCCCGAGCGCGCCCGGCATGCCCGACCCGACGGCCGTGCCCGAGCGGGGTCCGGCGGCCGGTTTCGGCACCGACCCGGTCAAGGCCTTCCACAAGGTGGGCTGCATCGCGGACGCGGCGACGATCCGGGAGCGCACTGACGGCTCCTTCGAGGTGCTGGCGACCGGCACCACCCGGGTGCGGCTGCGGTCGGTCGAGGCGTCCGGGCCCTTCCTGACGGCCGAGCTGGAGCTTCTGGAGGAGGAACCGGGCGACGAGGCCGCGCCGCTGGCCGAGGGCGTGCTGCGGTCCTTCCGCCAGTACCAGAAGCGGCTGGCCGGGGCGCGGGAACGGTCCCTGGCGACGGGGGCCGATCTGCCGGACGAGCCCGCCGTGGTGTCGTACCTCGTGGCCGCGGCGATGATGCTGGACACCCCGACCAAGCAGCGGCTGCTCCAGGCGCCCGACACCGCGTCCCGTCTGCGCGACGAGCTGAAACTCCTTCGCTCCGAGACGGCGATCATCCGTAATCTGCCGTCGTTGCCGGCGTCGGAGCTGACGCGCGGCCCGATGAGCCTCAACTGAGCGGATCGGCATGGCGAAGAAGTCGAAGAAGCAGCAGCAGACGGGCGGCACCCCCGCGACGGTGGCCCTCACGGCGGCGGGCACGGCGTACACGGTCCACGCCTACGACCACGACCCCGCGCACCCCTCCTACGGTGAGGAGGCGGCCGAGGCGATGGGCGTCTCCCCCGACCGCGTCTTCAAGACCCTGGTCGCGGACGTCGACGGCGCCCTCACGGTCGCGGTGGTCCCGGTGGCGGGCCAGCTGGACCTGAAGGCCCTGGCGGCGGCGGTCGGCGGCAAGCGCGCCACGATGGCCGACCCGACCCTGGCGGAACGCACGACGGGCTATGTCCGCGGCGGCATCTCGCCCCTCGGCCAGCGCAGGAAACTGCCGACGGTCCTCGACGCCTCGGCTTCGGCCCACCCGACGATCTGCGTCTCGGCGGGCAGGAGGGGCCTGGAAGTGGAACTCGCCCCGGAGGACCTGCGACAGCTGACGCAGGCGATCCTGGCCCCGATCGGCCGCTGACGCCGGGAAGCCCGGCCCCGCCCCGACCGGCCGTTCGGGGCGGACCGCCCGGAGTGCGACGCCGGGGAGCTCCTCGCCCCTCGGCGGACAACGGGCTGTGTCTGCTCGGCCCTACCTGCTTTCGGCCGAGGGCGATGTGGCATAGGGGTCCGTGGCGAAATCCGGCTCCGGGTCGCGGGGGCCGAACAACGCCATGAGACCGAGGTGCAGGACCAGCGCGGCCAGCGGCCAGGCCAGCAGCGCCCCCTTCGCGCCCAGCTTCAGCGGCGCGGAGAAGGTCACCCCCCGGCCCACCTCCCGGGCGTGCGCGATCACGTCCTGCTCCGGACCGAGCCACACCCCGAGCCGCCAGGCGAGCAGCGAGCCGAGCAGCCCGCCGAGGGCCAGCCCCACCACCAGAGGCACACCCCCGCGCCGCCGCAGCAGGAAGACCACCAGCGCGCTCACGGCCCCGAACGCCAGCCCGAGCAGCGTGAACGTGCCGTCGACCCCGATGGCCTGTTCGCCCTCGGTGTCCTTGAGGTAGACGACCCAGCTCTTCTCCACCACGTCACCGACCAGCGGCACGTGCGGCGCGAGCCACCACCACAGCACTCCGAGCAGCACCCCGCCGAGCGCCACGGCCACCGCGATCACGGCGGCCTCCCGCAGTTCCGTCTTCATCCCGGGACCGTCCTGTCCGTACCAGCCGTGCCCGGCGTACTCGGCGTGCTGGGACCCGGGAGCCTGCGGCCCGGCGCCCGGCGGCTGCCACGGCCCCTGTGCGGAATGCTCGTGCGGCGGTGGTGGCGGAGTCAGTGGTGCGGTCACCCTGCCATCGTGCCAGGCCCGCCTGTGCGCCGCGTCACCGGACGACCGCTCCCCGCTCAACGGACGGCCGCCCGGCGGTACGCCCAGGTCGCCACGGCCAGCGAGACGACGCCGACGGCCCCGCACACGGCGAGGTCACCGAGGACGAAGGCCCAGTCGGGGTGCGGCCCGAACGTCCGCGCGAAGGCCTCCACGCCGTACGTCGACGGCAGCAGGTCCCGCGCGAAGCGCACGACGCCCGGCATCCGGTCCGCCGGCAGCACGCCCAGGAGCAGCGCCGCCGACATGCCCAGCTGCCCGAGCAGCGTGGCGAGTTCCGGGCGGGGGGCCAGCAGCCCCAGCGCCGCGCCGAGCCCGGCGAGCGCGGCGCCGGCGAGCGGGATCACGGCCAGGAGGATCCACAGATGGGCCATCGGCAGCCCGAACAGCACACAGCCGAACACCGCCGTCACGACGGTCCCGGGCACGGTGAACGAGGCGTACGCGCCCGCCGCGCCCAGCACCACGGCCGCCGGCGGCACGGGCAGCGTCGCGTAGTGGTCGAGTCCGCCGCTGGCCCGTAGCTGCCCGAAGTACTGCGCGAGCAGGTTCAGCGCGACGAAGGCGACCACCAGGACCGACGATCCGGCGACGACGGCCTGCGCCTCCGCACCGTCGTCCACGACCCCGCGCATCAGGATCATGATCCCGACCGACTGGAAGGTCGCCACGAACAGCAGCGGGATCCGCGCCACCCGCGCCCGGGACAGCTGCGCCCGGTACACGGCCGCCAAGGAGGGCCACAGCCGCGCCCGTGGTCCGAGCTCGGCCGCGCACGCGGCGGGCTCCTCCGCGGCCAGGGCACTGCCCGGCAGGACATCGGCGGGTACGACACTCACGTCGCGCTGCTCCCCTTCGCTCGGGTCCACTGCGGCAGTCGCCTGTTCGGTACGGATACGGCGGCCGGTGTGCTCACGGCCCGCGCGCTCTGCGCCTTGCTCACACCTTCACCAGCCCCTGCTGCGCGGCACCGCCGAGGGCCAGGTAGACGTCCTCCAGGCTCGGCGTGGCCAGCGTGAAGTCGTCCAGGGCGGCGAAGGCGGCCCCGCCGGTGACGGTGGCCACGACCGCCCGGGCCTCCTCGGGCCCGAGCCGCAGCGTCCAGCGGCGGCCCGACTCCGCGACACGGTCCCGCAGCGCGGCGACCTCCGGCACGTGCAGCGGAGCCGCGTCCCGCCACACCAGATCGACGCGCACCTCACCGGCGACCTGCTCCTTGAGTCCGGCGGGGGTGTCGCAGGCGATCACCCGCCCCCGGTCCAGGACCGCCACCCGGTCCAGCACGGTCTCGGCCTCGATGACGTTGTGGGTGACCAGCAGCACGGTCGTCCCGCGTTCGGCCCTGCGCCGGTCGACGGCGGACCACACGGCCCGGCGCGCGACCGGGTCCATGCCGGTGGTCGGCTCGTCCAGCACGAGCAGCGGCCGCTCCCCCACCAGGGCGGCGGCGAAGCAGGCCAGGCGCCGCTGCCCCCCGGAGAGCTTCTTCAGCGGCCGTCCGGCGAGCGGGGTGAGGCCCAGCTCGTCCAGGACGGCGTCCCGCTCGGCCCGCGCCTGCCGTGCGTCCAGCCCGCGCAGCCGCCCGGTGGTCTCGGCGGCGAGGGAGACGGTCAGCTCGTCGAGGGCGGTCGACTCCTGCCCGAGGTAGGCGAGCAGGCGCGAGGCCCGTTCGGGGTGGCGCACGATGTCGTGCCCGAGGATCCGCACACCGCCGCGGTCGGGCCGCATCAGCCCGGTCAGCTGGCGGACGAGCGTGGACTTGCCGGCGCCGTTCGGACCGAGCAGGCCGAAGATCTCACCGCGGCGGATGTCGACCGTCACGTCGTCCGTGGCCCGGACCTCGGGGGTGGCGGGGGCGCCGCGCCGGCCCCGTACCGCGGGATAGGTCTTGGTCAGCCCGCGCACCGCGCACACGACGTCACCGTCGTGCCGAAATGCCTGTGCCGCGCGCTTACTCACAAGGGACGAGACTACGGGGTCGGCGACCCCGCCCCGCTCTCGGGTCGGTCCATAACGGGAAATCCGTCGGCAAAGAACTCAGGCCTCGACGGGCGGGTGCTCCACACCCGTGCGCACGCTGATCTCCCGCCAGAAGCCGGCCCGGATGGCGTACCGGTCCTGCTCGTCGATCTGGTCGTCCTTGTGGGCGAGCAGACCGAAGCGGGCGGCGTAGCGCAGCAGCTCCCCGTCGACGCGGTGCGGGACGCGCGGGTACATCCCGGACAGTTTCTGCAGGTGGTGCTGGTCGCCGAGGCGCTCCACCCAGCGGCGGGCGAAGACCTGCCCCACCTCGAAGGGGTCGCCGCCGACGGTGGTGATGTCCTCCTCGCGGTCGGCCCAGCGCTGCTCGGCCGTGGTCAGCTGGGCGAGTGTCGGCATCGAGGCGGCTTCGGGGGGCTCGGCCGCGGGCCGGTCGACCCAGCCCTTGTCGGAGGACCACCGGAGGGTGGCGGAGGCGGGGGGCTGGGGGGACTGGGGGCCGGGGGCGCGCAGGGCGGCGAGGTCTTTGGGCGTGGGGACGCCTTTGGCGGCGGGCAGCCGCTCCTCGGTGCCGTTGGCCGCGGCCGCCGGGTGGCGGGGCTGGGGGGCCGGCCGTTCGGTCGCGGAGCCGAGCGCGGACTCGGGCAGCGGCGCGGACAGGATGGCGGCGATCTCGGGCCGGGGCGCGGGCTGCGGCGCGCACGCCCCGGTGTGGTCCTTGGCGCGCACGGCCCGGGTGATCCACGTCCGGTCCAGCACGCGGCGCTCGTCGGCCTCGGCGACCAGGTCCTCGGACTGGTTGTAGTCGCCGTCGGCGGCTTGGACGGCCCACAGGTGGACGGCGACGCCGTGCTCCTTGGCGGCCATCATGCCGGGCAGCAGATCGCCGTCGCCGGTGACGAGGACGACGTCGGAGCAGGCGCGGTTGCGGGCCAGTTCGGTGAGCTCGGCGTGCATGGCGGCGTCCACGCCCTTCTGCGCCCAGCGGCCGTCGCTGCGGGTCAGCGCGCCGAGCCGGACGGTGACCCGGGGCATCACGCGCAGCCGGCGGTGCTCGGGTTGCGGAACGCGGTCGGGGGCGCCGTCGAACCAGTAGATGCGCAGCAACGGCTGCTGTGTGTCGGATTCGGCGCGCTCACGCAGCCCCTGGATGAGGGCGGTGTGGTCGACGGTGATGCGGGACCGCGAGGGCTCCCCGGCGAGGAGACTCGCCGCGGCTCCCAGCAGATACCCAGCGTCCACCAGGACGATGCAGCGGTCCACGCGACTCACCCTCTTCCCAGGAGGTTTGCTTCGGGCTTGCTTCGAGTCTGCCCGACGGCGCGGAGGTTAACGGCCCGAACTCGATCTTCGGCGTGGCGTTTCGGCGCCCGCCCTTCCGACCACCCCTGTCACGCACGGTAATTGTCCGACATGCGATCGTTGTCCGGCTGTGTGAATCTGGTCCCGGCCCTGGCCCCTAGTCCCCCACAGGAGGCATCACCATGGCCAAGAACAAGAACCGTGACCGCAAGCAGCAGCGCCCGACCGAGCGTGGCCAGCGGGCGGACCGCAGCCCCGCCTCGCAGACGGAGCCCCAGCCCGAGGTCGAGTTGACCCCCGGCGAGATGACGTCCACCAAGCGAAAGCGCAGCTTCGGCCACAACTGACGCGTCGGTGACCGGTCGTTGAGCCCGGCACACACGCACGAGGGGCGTACCCGGTGACGGGTACGCCCCTCGAGTGCGTCGAGAGCCCTACGGGGCTCGGAGTGGTGTCACCCGGCCAGGCAGGACGGTCCGAGCAGCACCTTCAGGTCGCCGAAGAGCGCCGGGTCGGGCTTCACCCGGTGCCGGTCCAGCCGCAGCACGGTCGTCTTGGTCGGGCCCTGGAGCTTGATCCGGACCTCGCTGTCGCCCTTGTGGTGGCTGAGGACCTCCCCGAGGCGGCTGACCAGCGGCGGGGTGACCCGGGTGGCCGGGATGGTGAGGACCACGGGCGCGTTGGTGCCCGCGTTGGACAGGTCCGGCACCATCAGCTCCATCGCGACGAGCCGCGGGATGTCCTCGCGCTTGTCGAGGCGGCCCTTGACGAACACCACGGCGTCCTCGACGAGTTGGGTCGAGACGAGCTGGTAGGTCGCGGGGAAGAACATGCACTCGATCGAGCCGGCGAGGTCCTCGACGGTGGCGATGGCCCAGGCGTTGCCCTGCTTGGTCATCTTGCGCTGGAGGCCCGAGATGATGCCGCCGATGGTGACGACCGCGCCGTCGGAGTGCTCACCGCCGGTCAGCTGGGAGATACCGGCGTCGGCCTTGTCGGACAGGATGTGCTCCAGGCCGAACAGCGGGTGGTCGGAGACGTACAGACCGAGCATCTCCCGCTCCTGGGCGAGCAGATAGGTCTTGTCCCACTCGTCGGTGGAGAACTCCACGTCGAGCCCGAAGCCCGGCTCGCTGGTCTCGGCCTCGCCCATGCCGCCGAAGAGGTCGAACTGCCCCTCGGCCTCCTTGCGCTTGACCGCGACCACGTTGTCGATCATCGGTTCGTAGTGCGCGGTGAGGCCCTTGCGGGTGTGGCCCATGGCGTCGAAGGCGCCGGCCTTGATCAGCGATTCGGTGGTGCGCTTGTTGCAGACCACCGCCTCCACCTTGTCGAGGTAGTCCGGGAAGGAGACGTACTTCCCCTTGGCCTTGCGGCACCTGATGATCGACTCGACCACGTTGGTGCCGACGTTGCGGACGGCGGACAGGCCGAAGAGGATCACGTCGTCGCCCTGGGCCGCGAAGTTGGACATCGACTCGTTGACGTCCGGCGGGAGCACCTTGATGCCCATGCGGCGGCACTCGTTGAGGTAGACGGCCGACTTGTCCTTGTCGTCCTTCACGGAGGTGAGCAGCGCGGCCATGTACTCGGCGGGGTGGTTCGCCTTCAGGTACGCGGTCCAGTAGGAGACCAGTCCGTACGCGGCGGAGTGCGCCTTGTTGAACGCGTAGCCGGCGAAGGGGACCAGCACGTCCCACAGCGCCTGGATGGCCTCGTCGCTGAAGCCCTTCTTGCGGGCGCCCTCCTGGAAGAGGACGAAGTTCTTCGCCAGTTCCTCGGGCTTCTTCTTGCCCATCACGCGGCGGAGGATGTCGGCCTCGCCGAGCGAGTAGCCGGCGATGATCTGGGCGGCCTTCTGCACCTGCTCCTGGTAGACGATCAGGCCGTAGGTGACGTCCAGGACCTCCCTGAGCGGCTCCTCCAGCTCGGGGTGGATGGGCGTGATCTCCTGCTGGCCGTTCTTGCGCAGCGCGTAGTTCGTGTGGGAGTTCATGCCCATGGGGCCCGGGCGGTACAGGGCCGACACGGCGGAGATGTCTTCGAAGTTGTCCGGCTTCATCAGCCGGAGCAGGGAGCGCATGGGGCCGCCGTCGAACTGGAAGACGCCGAGGGTGTCGCCGCGCTGGAGCAGTTCGAAGGTCGTGGGGTCGTCGAGCGGGAGGCTCAGGAGATCGATGTCGATCCCCCTGTTGGACTTCACCATCTTGACGGCGTCGTCCATGATCGTCAGGTTGCGCAGGCCCAGGAAGTCCATCTTCAGCAGGCCAAGCGACTCGCAGCTCGGGTAGTCCCACTGCGTGATGGTGACCTTGTCCGTGTGCCTCACCCAGACGGGCACGTGGTCGGTGATGGTCTCGCTGGACATGATCACGCCGGCGGCGTGCACGCCCATCTGCCGGACCAGGCCCTCGACGCCCTTGGCGGTGTCGATGACCTTCTTCACGTCCGGCTCGTTCTCGTACATCGCCCGGACCTCGCCCGCCTCCGAGTAGCGGGGGTGCTCGGGGTTGGTGATGCCGTCGAGGTTGATGCCCTTGCCGAGGACGTCGGCGGGCATGGCCTTGGTGATGCGGTCGCCCATCGCGTACGGGTAGCCCAGCACGCGCGCGGAGTCCTTGATCGCGTTCTTGGCCTTGATGGTGCCGTACGTGCCGATCATGGCGACCTTGTCGGCGCCGTACTTCTCCGTCACGTAGCGGATCACCTCGACGCGCCGGCGCTCGTCGAAGTCGATGTCGACATCGGGCATGGAGATGCGCTCGGGGTTGAGGAACCGCTCGAAGATCAGGCCGTGCGGGATGGGGTCGAGGTCGGTGATGCCGAGGGCGTAGGCGACGATCGAACCGGCCGCGGAGCCTCGGCCGGGGCCGACCGCGATGCCCTGCTTCTTGGCCCACATGATGAAGTCGGCGACCACGAGGAAGTAGCCCGGGAAGCCCATCGAGATGATGGTGTCCATCTCGTACTCGACCTGCTTCATCCGGTCGTCCGGGATGCCGTCCGGGAAGCGGCGGTGCATGCCGCGCAGGGTCTCCTCGCGGAACCAGCTGACCTCGGTGTAGCCCTCAGGGATGTCGAACTTGGGCATCAGGTCGCGCTTTTGGAACATGCCCGTGGTGTCGACCATCTCGGCGATCAGCCGGGTGTTGGCGCAGCCCTCCTGCCAGGCGTCCGAGGAGTCGATGGCGTACATCTCGTCCGTGGACTTCAGGTAGTAGCCGGTGCCGTCGAACTTGAAGCGGTCCGGGTCGGAGAGGTTCTTGCCGGTCTGGATGCACAGCAGCGCGTCGTGGGCGGTCGCCTCGTGTGCGTACGTGTAGTGCGAGTCGTTGGTGACCAGCGGGGGGATGCCGAGCTTCTTGCCGATCTCCAGCAGGCCGTCGCGGACCCGGTGCTCGATCTCGATGCCGTGGTCCATCAGCTCCAGGAAGTAGCGGTCCTTGCCGAAGATGTCCTGGTAGTCGGCGGCGGCCTTCAGAGCCTCGTCGAAGTGGCCCAGGCGCAGCCGGGTCTGGACCTCGCCGGAGGGGCAGCCGGTGGAGGCCACGATCCCCTCCGACCACTGGGCGATGGTCTCCTTGTCCATCCGGGGCCACTTCTGCAGCCAGCCCTCGGCGTAGGCGTCGGAGGACAGCCGGAAGAGGTTGTGCAGGCCGGTCGAGTTCACCGCCCACATCGTCTTGTGGGTGTAACCACCGGAACCGGAGACGTCGTCCCGCTTCTGGTGCGGCTGGCCCCACTGGATCTTGCGCTTGTTGCGCCGGGACTCGGGGGCGACATACGCCTCGATCCCGATGATCGGGGTCACTCCGGACTTCTGGGCGGTGTGGAAGAAGTCGTACGCGCCGTGGAGGTTGCCGTGGTCGGACATGGCGATGTGCGTCATGCCCATCTCGTTGCACGCGTTGAACATGTCCTTGAGCCGCGCGGCACCGTCCAGCAGCGAGTACTGGGTGTGGACGTGCAGGTGCGTGAACGGCGGCTTTGACACGGCTGCGGCCTCCAGGAGAACGACGGTCGAATGGGGTCCGGCAGGCTGCGGACAGTCTGGGGGACAGCGTCGAAGTCTATGCCTCGGCACTGACACCCGGAGGGCTGACCCGCGTACCTTCGTGCGAGGGTTCGCGGGCACTCCCGTGGCCCGCCGCACGTTAGGCCTCAGGGCGGACCTGCCGCCCTGAGACGTTCGCACCAGGAGGCACCCAGCGATGTCGTTCCCGCAGCTCAGCGACGAGCACCGCGGTGAGGAGATCCTCGCCGTCTTCGACACCGCCTTCGGCCAGCTGCTGGCCGCCGACCCTGCCGCTTTCCGCGTGAAGTTCCGCAAGATGGCGGCCTCGGCCTTCGCCTTCTACCGGGGGACGGCGAGCCTCTTCTACCACGATCTGACCGTGTCCGATGAGTTCGGGTCGCAGCGGGGCGGCCCCTACCTGGACGACCGGACGTCCCGGGTGTGGATCCACGGCGATCTGCACGCGGAGAACTTCGGCACGTACATGGACGCCACCGGCCGCCTGATCTTCAACGTCAACGACTTCGACGAGGCCTACGTCGGCCCCTTCACCTGGGACCTGAAGCGCTTCGCCGCCTCCATCGCGCTGATCGGCTACGCGAAGGCCCTCGGCGACGAGCAGATCACCGAGCTGGTGCGGGTGTACGCGGGCGCGTACCGCGAGCGGATCCACGCCCTGGCCACGGGCGCGAAGAGCGACGAGGTGCCGCCGTTCACGCTGGACACGGCCCAGGGCCCGCTGCTGGACGTGCTGCGTGACGCCCGCTCGCTGACCCGCTTCGGCCTGCTGGACTCGATGACGGAGATCCGCGACTTCGAGCGCCGTTTCGCGGCGGGCGGCGGCGCCGTCGAGCTGGACGCGGCCACGCGCTACAAGGTCCTCGCCGCCTTCGACGGCTATCTGGAGACGCTGCCCGACAGCTCGCTGACCCGCCCGGACTCCTACCGCGTGAAGGACGTCGTCGGCCGGCGCGGCATCGGCATCGGCTCGGCGGGCCTGCCCTCCTACAACATCCTGCTGGAGGGGCACAGCGACGCCCTGGAGAACGACGTCGTGATCTACATCAAGCAGGCCCAGACCCCGGCCGTCTCCCGGCACATCACGGACCAGGCGATCCGCGCGTACTTCCAGCACGAGGGGCACCGCACGGTCATCTCCCAGCGCGCCCTCCAGGCGCACGCCGACCCGTGGCTGGGCTGGACCGAGCTGGACGGGGCGGGCCAGCTGGTCGCCGAGGTCTCGCCGTACGCCGTGGACCTCGACTGGGGCGACATCGACGACGTGGAGGAGATCGCCCAAGTGGTGGCCGATCTGGGCCGGGCGACGGCCACGATGCACTCGGCGGCGGACGACCAGTCCGGGGAGTCCCTGGTGCCGTTCTCCACCGAGCGGGCCATCGACGCGGCGCTCGCGGCCGACGAGGAGGGCTTCGCGCCGCTGCTGGTCGACTTCGCGCACCGCTACGGCGCCCGCGCGCGTGCGGATCACCAGACCTTCGTCGACCTGTTCCGCAACGGAAGGATTCCGGGTCTGTAACCGGCCCGGGGCATCCGCTCACTCACAGGCATCCTTTAGGGGTCCCTTACCGGCCCCCATGACACACTCCTCTCGCTATGGACATATCCGGGATCCAGCTCAGAGCCGTACGCGCGGCGCTGTTCACGGCCGTCGTCGTGACGCTCAGCACCGCGTCGCACGTGCTGCTGTCCCGGGTCCCGCTGCCGATGGGCACGGTGGCCGCCGTCACCGTCTCGGTGTTCGTGATCGCGTTCGCCCTGGCGGGCCGCGAGCGTTCCTTCGGGAGGATCGCGGCACTGCTGATCCCGCTGGAGCTGGCCGCCGACACGGTGTTCACCACGGGGCAGCACGCCTGTTACGGCCGGGCGGGCGGCCCGGTCACCGGCCCCCTGCGCTCGGTGGGCCTGGACGTGCTCTGCGGCGGCGGCGAGGTGGGCACACCCCTGGCCCGGATGGCCGGGGCCACCGGCACCGAACGACTGGCGGCCGCGGTCGTCCACGCCGAGCCCGCCACCGCCTGGCTGCTGCTCGGCGCCCACATCGGCGTCGGGCTCCTCGCAGCCGTCTGGCTGCGCCGCGGCGAGCGGGCCCTGACCCAGTTGCTGCGGGCGGTGACGGCGACGACGTTCCGGCCGCTGCTGCTGGCGGCCGCCGCGGTCGCGGTGGAGCGGACCCCGGCCGGGCGGTGCCTGCCGGCCCGGGCCGGCGACCGCACGCCCACCGCGCGCGACCGGATCCTCGCGCACTCCCTGGGGCGGCGCGGACCGCCGTGCTCACCCGCCTTCGCATGAGGCGCTCTCGAGCACCGGCAGTCCCCCTCACCCAGTGCGCACATACAGCTGTGCGCGTCCCCCACGGAGAACATCACCATGAGCAAGCGCAACAGCCAGACGGCGAAGACGGCGGCCCGTGAGCGGCTGCGCATCGAGCGCGAGCGCGAGGCCAAGCGGGCGAAGACCAGGCGGCAGATCATCGTCGCCTGCTCCATCGTCGGCGTCCTGGCGATAGCCGGCGGCATCGGCTACGCGGTCGTCCAGGCCAACAAGCCCGACGGATGGGACGCCGCGCAGGACGCCAAGCTCGTCAAGCCGGCGAACACGTCGGGCAAGGACGGCACC
Organism: Streptomyces sp. NPDC050674; assembly: GCF_040654575.1. Taxonomy (NCBI): domain Bacteria; kingdom Bacillati; phylum Actinomycetota; class Actinomycetes; order Kitasatosporales; family Streptomycetaceae; genus Streptomyces; species Streptomyces sp. NPDC050674. The sequence continues at coordinate 96,240 of NZ_JBFAIG010000011.1, read as the reverse complement.
ACGGTCGTCCTCGGCAAGGACAGCGCGAAGAAGACCCTCGTCATGTACGAGGACCCGCGCTGCCCGGCCTGCGCCGCGTTCGAGCAGGCAGTCGGCTCGACCGTCGACAAGGGCCTGGAGGACGGCAAGTACAAGATCCAGTTCGTCGGCGCGACGTTCATCGACAACAACGTGCCGGGCGTGGGCTCCAAAAACGCCCTCAGCGCGCTCGGTGCCGCCCTGAACGTCAGCCCCGAGGCGTTCCTCGAGTACAAGACCGCGCTGTACTCGACGAAGTACCACCCCTCGGAGACCGAGGACAAGTTCAAGGACGACGACTACCTGATCAAGGTGGCGAACTCGGTCGACGCCCTGAAGGACAACAAGAAGTTCCAGACGGCCGTGAAGAAGGGCACCTACGACAAGTGGGCGCTGGTCATGGGCGAGAAGTTCGACGCCGACGGCAAGAAGTACAAGTTCCAGGGCACGCCGACGCTGCTCATGGACGGCAAGAAGATCACCGGCAGCAACAGCGACAGTGCCCCGATGACGCCCCAGGACTTCACCACGGCGATCGACGCCGCGCTCAAGAAGTAGCAGGACCGCCCGGTCGCCCCGCGCGCCCGGCCGCCGGTGCACGGCAGGACGCCGCGCGCGGGCCGGCCGGGCGGGCGTGAGGAACCTTGCTCGAACAGTGGGCGAACTTCCGCGGTTCGCCCACCGCGGTTCATACCGAGCAGTAACCTGATCGGTCGTGACCAGTCGATACAGATCATCGAATACGTCAGAGGGCATCAACTCCCTCACTCCGCGCCGCCGTTCGGTCGTCAAGGCCGCGGCGGCGACCGCTGTCCTGGCCGGGCCGCTGGCGGCGACCCTGCCGGCGCGCGCCGTGGACCAGGCCCCCGCCTTCCTGCACGGCGTGGCCTCCGGTGACCCGCTGCCGGACGGCATCCTGCTGTGGACCCGCGTCACCCCGGTGCCGGAGGCGATACCCGGCTCCGGCATCGGCCCGGACACCGAGGTGAGCTGGGTCGTCGCCGAGGACAAGGCGTTCACCACCGTCGTCGCCAAGGGCTCCACCACCGCCACGGCGGCCTCCGACCACACCGTGAAGGCCGACGTCCGCGGCCTCCGGCCGGGCACCGACTACTGGTTCCGCTTCTCCGCCGGCGGCACCGACTCCCCCGCCGCGCGCACCCGCACCGCCCCGGCACACGACGCCGCCGTCCACGGCCTGCGCTTCGGCGTGGTCTCCTGCGCCAACTGGGAGGCCGGCTACTTCTCCCCCTACCGGCACCTCGCGGCCCGGGGCGACCTGGACGCCTGGCTGCACCTGGGCGACTACATCTACGAGTACGGCACCGGCGAGTACGGCACCCGCGGCACGGTCGTCCGCCCGCACGCCCCGTCCCACGAGATCGTCACCCTCGCCGACTACCGCGTGCGGCACGCCCGTTACAAGACCGACCCGGACCTCCAGGCGCTGCACGCGACGGCCCCGGTCGTGGCGATCTGGGACGACCACGAGTTCGCCAACGACACCTGGTCGGGCGGCGCGGAGAACCACACGGAAGGCGCGGAGGGCGCCTGGACGGACCGTCAGGCCGCCGCGAAGCAGGCCTACTTCGAGTGGATGCCGGTGCGCCCGGCCATCGCGGGCACCACCTACCGCCGGCTGCGCTTCGGCAAGCTGGCCGACCTCTCGCTGCTGGACCTGCGCTCCTTCCGCTCGCAGCAGGTCAAGGTCGGCAACGGCGGGGTCGACGACCCGGACCGCACCCTCACCGGCCGCGCCCAGCTCGACTGGCTCAAGGCCGGCCTGAAGGCGTCCGACACCACCTGGCGGCTGGTCGGCAACTCGGTGATGATCTCGCCGTTCGCCATCGGCTCGCTCTCCGCCGACCTGCTCAAACCTCTGGCCAAGCTGCTGGGCCTGCCGCAGGAGGGCCTCGCCCTCAACACCGACCAGTGGGACGGCTACACCGACGACCGCCGCGAGATCCTGGCGCACCTGCGCGCCAACGCGATCCGCAACACGGTCTTCCTCACCGGCGACATCCACATGGCCTGGGCCAACGACGTGCCGGTGGACGCCGGCACGTACCCGCTGTCACCGTCGGCCGCCACGGAGTTCGTCGTCACCTCGGTCACCTCGGACAACCTCGACGACATCGTGAAGGTCCCGGAGGGCACCGTCTCGGCGGTCGCCTCCCCGGTCATCCGCGCGGCCAACCGGCACGTCCACTGGGTCGACACCGACCGCCACGGCTTCGGTGTGCTGGACATCACGGCCGAGCGCGCGCAGATGGACTTCTACGTGATCTCCGACCGGGCCGAGCGCGACGCGACCGCCAAGTGGTCCCGCTCGTACCGCACCCGCAGCGGCACGCAGAAGGTCGAGCGCTCCTACGACCCGGTGTGACCTCCTACAGGGTCTCGAGGAAGCCGAGCGCCACCCGCCAGGTGGCCTCGGCGGCCTCGGCGTCGTAGTCCGGCAGGTCGGGGTCGGTGTAGAGGTGACCGGCCCCGGCGTACCGGTACACCTCGACGTCGGCGCCGGTGCGGCCCATCTGGAGGTACCAGGCGCTGAGCCAGTCGTCCGTCTCGAAGGGGTCCGGCTCGGCCACGTGCAGCTGGACCGGCAGGTCGGGTGCCGTGGCGTCGGGCGCGATGTCCGAGGTGCCGTGCAGCAGGAGCAGGCCGCGCGCCTTGTCGTCGCCGAGGGCCAGGGTCTGGGCGATGGAGGCGCCGAGCGAGAACCCGGCGTACACCAGCCCGCGCTCCGAATAGGGCGCGGCGGCCAGCACGGCCCGCTTCAGCAGCTCCTCCTTGCCGATCTTCTCCTTGTGCTCCATGCCTTCCTCGACGCCCTCGAAGGTGCGCCCCTCGAAGAGGTCGGGGGTCCACACCTCGTGTCCGGCCGATCGCAGCCGGTCAGCGGCCTGGAGCACCGCGGGCCGCAGCCCGAAGGTCGAGTGAAAGAGCATGATGTTCATAGAGGCCATGGTGCCAGCCGGGTGTGAGTCCCCGGCTTCCCGGCACTACCCAGGACGCAACAGAAGTCACATGTTCATGCCCCCCGGGAGCCGGTTAGGTTCGGGGGCATGGAGAACCTGCTACGACCGCTGCTCGTGGTCGGTGGCTCGGTCGTGCTCACGCTGGTGATCGGCTGGGCCACCGACTTCCTGCTGCGCAAGGCCGACGAACGGCATCACGACACCCCGCTGTGGGGGTTGCTCCGCCGTGCCCGCATCCCGTACCAGCTCGTGTTGTGCGCCGCCCTGCTGAGAGGCTCGTACGACCAGGCGCAACTGCTGCAGAGCCGCGAGGAGGCCGTCGGCCGAGCACTGACCCTGGTGCTGATCGGGTCGACCGCCTGGCTGATCATCCGGATCGCGGCGGCGATCGTCGAGACGTCCTACAGCCGGTACGCCCATGCCCGGGTCCACCGGGACCCGGCCCGGGTCCGCCGGGTGCGCACCCAGGTGACGCTGATCATGCGGGTCGTGTCCGCGATCGTCGGCGTGGTGGCCGCGGCGAGCATGCTGCTCACCTTCCCGGCGTTCAAGGCGGCCGGTGCCTCGCTGCTGGCCTCGGCCGGCATCCTCGGCATCGTGGCCGGTGTCGCCGCGCAGTCCACGCTGAGCAACATGTTCGCGGGCTTCCAGATCGCCTTCGGCGACATGGTGCGCATCGGGGACACGGTGGTGGTGGACGGCGAGTGGGGCACGGTGGAGGAGATCACGCTGACCTTCCTGACCGTGCGCACCTGGGACGAGCGCCGCCTCACCATGCCGGTGTCGTACTTCACGTCCAAGCCGTTCGAGAACTGGTCGCGCGGCACCCCGCAGATGACGGGCATCGTGTTCTGGCACGTCGACCACAACGCCCCCGTGGAGGCGATGCGCGACAAGCTCCGCGACATCCTGCGCGAGTGCCCGGCCTGGGACGGCCGCGCCTACAACCTGTGCGTCACGGACACCACCCCGAACACCATGCAGGTGCGGGCCCTGGTGACGGCCAAGGACGCGGACGACATATGGACGGTGCGGGTCACGGTCCGCGAGGAGATGATCCGCTGGCTGACCCGCGAGCACCCCTATGCCCTGCCGCGGGTCAACACGGCGGACGCGGTTCTCGCGCCGTCTCGCGGGAGCAACGGCCACCGCCCGTCCCCGCAGGCCGTACCGGCCCAGCAGCGCCGCTACCACGGAAACGGCTCGGGACGGCCGGACCGCTGACGAGCGGCAGCACGCACGAGGAGGGCCGGCCGCGACGCGGCCGGCCCTTTCGCTGTCCGCGGGTTCAGTGGCCGCGCTCGGCGCCGCCGTTGACCTGGATGATCTGCGAGGTGACGTGCCCGGCGCCCGGGGAGGCCAGCCAGTGCAGGGTCTCGGCGACGTCCCCCGGGGTGCCGGCCCGCCCGTTCGACGTCTCGCCGATGAGCCGGGCACGCCGCTCCTCGGCCATCGCGTCCCCGAAGAACTCGGTGTCCTCGATGTAGCCGGGCGCGACCACGTTCACGGTGATGCCCCGCGGCCCCAGCTCCCGGGCCAGATCGTGGGTGTAGGGGTGCAGCCCCGCCTTGGCCGCCGCGTACGCGCCGCTCCCGGATCCGCGGTAGGCGGCGATGGAGCCGAGGAACAGCACCCGGCCGCCGGGCTCGGCGAGCCGCGGCTTGAGCGCCTCGGTGAGCAGGACGGCCGTGAGGGTGTTGAGCCGGAAGTTCACGCTCCAGGTGTGCGCGACGGCCGCGAGCGGGTCGTCGTCCGGGGCGTCCGGTTCGAGCAGCCCGCTGCCTCCGGCGCTGTGCACGAGCACGTCCACGGCCCCCAACTCCCGCTCCACGAATGCGGCGACACCACCCACGTCCTCCGGTTCGGCGAGATCGGCCGCGTACGTCAGCGCGCCGGGCACCTCGGCCTTCTCCAGCACCTCGGCCCGCCGCCCGAGCAGCAGCACCCGGTCCCCGCCCGCGGCGAACACGCGGGCCGCCGCCAGCCCGATTCCCGTACCTCCACCACTGATCACCACGTTCCGTGCCATGTGGACGACCCTACGACCGATCGTCCGCCCACCGTCAACCCGGCAGTGGCGGACGCCGGTTCACCGCAGGCTGCGCACGTCCAGGTGCCGCAGGACCCGGTCGACCACCTCGGGATCCGCCCCGGGCTCGCTGCGCGCCGCCAGCACCTCGTGCCGCGCCGCGCTCAGCATCTCCTGCTGGATGCGCCGCACCCGCTTCACCCGCCGGGCGCGCTCCCGGTAGGCCTCCCGCCTTTCGTCCTCCGCGAGTTCGGGACTGATGCGCACCCCGATGTCGTAGGCCCGCCGCAGCATCTGCTCGGACAGTTCCTCCGGCACTTCCTCGTTGTCCTCGATCTCCCGCAGCCGCTGCTTCGCCGCCTTGGCCGCCCGGATGGCCAGCGCCTTCGCGAACTCCTTCTCCTGGTCCGTGTCGGCCTTCACGCCGAGCCGCCGCACCAGCCACGGCAAGGTGAGTCCCTGGAGCACCAGCGTCGCCATGATCACGCCGAAGGCGATGAAGATGATCTCGTCCCGGCTGGGGAAGGGCGCGCCCGTGTCGGTCTCCAGCGGGATCGCCAGCACCAGCGCCACCGAGGCCACCCCGCGCATCCCCGACCACCACATCACCAGGGTCTCGCGCCAGCTCACCGGGATGTCCTCGTCGTAGTCCCGCCGCGCGTGCAGCCGCTTGGTCAGCCAGGTCGCCGGCAGCAGCCACAGCAGCCGGGCGAACACCACGACGGCCACCACCACCGCCGCCCACCACAGCAGCTCGCCCCACCGCCCGGAGGCCGTGCGGATGGCGTTGTGCAGTTCGAGACCGACCAGCCCGAAGGCGACGCCGGTGACGAGCGTGTCGACGATGTTCCAGAACGTGTGTCCGGCCAGCCGCGTCATCACGTCGTCGGCGTCCGAGCCGTACTCCGCGAGGAACAGCGCGGTGGTGAGCACGGCGAGCACGCCCGAGCCGTGCAGTTCCTCGGCCATGACGTACGCGGCGTAGGGGACGAGCAGGGTCAGCCCGATCTGAAGGGTGGCGTCGCCGAGCACCTCCATCAGCTTGTTGGCGCCCCAGCCGAGCGCGAGACCCACGGCCACCGCCACCACGGCCGACAGCACCAGGTCGAGCCCGGCCTTCCAGGGCGAGAACGTCCCGCTGACGGCGGCGGCGATCGCCACGTGGTACAGGACGATGGCCGTCACGTCGTTGAACAGTCCCTCGCCCTCCAGGATCGACACCAGGCGGCGCGGCAGCCCCAGCTGTCCGGCCACGGCGGTCGCCGCGACCGGGTCCGGCGGCGCCACCAGCGCGCCCAGCGCGAACGCCGCCGCGAGCGGCAGCCCCGGCACGATCGCGTCGGCCACGGCGGCCACGGCGGCCATGGTGACGAACACCAGCGCCACGGCCAGCAGGAAGATCGGCCTCTTGTTCGCCGCGAACTGCCGCCAGGAGGTGCGTCGCACGGCGGCGTACAGCAGGGGCGGCAGCAGCAGCGGCAGGATCAGGTCCGGCGGGATCTCGACGTTCGGGACGAACGGGAGCAGCGCGAGGACTATCCCCAGCAGCGTCATGAGCACCGGCGCGGGCACCGCGAAACGGTCGCCCACCGGGACACTGATCACGGCCCCGACCAACAGCACGAACAGCAGGGCCAACTGATCCACGGTCAGCGCTCCGGGAGGTCAAATGTTCACACGACTGCTCTCAAGCCTGCCACGCAACTCCCAGGACAAACCGTTTCGGCACCCGCCACGAGGGGCTAAAGCGAACGCCGCATCCCCTGGTGCGGAATGCCCGCCTCCAGGTATTCCGGCCCGTACGGCTCGTAGCCGAGCCGCTGGTAGAAGCCCAGCGCGTGCGTCTGGGCGTGCAGATCCACGGCCGTGAGGCCCCGCGCGCGGGCCGCGTCCTCGATGGCCCGCACCAGGGCGGCCCCGACACCGAGCCCGCGCGCGGGGGCGGCCACGGCGAGCCGGCCGAGGGAGCCCACCAGGGGGCCGGCCCCGGTCTGGGCGACGGCCGCCTCCCCGTGCAGCAGCCGGCCGGTCCCGAGCGGCACGCCGTCCTCCCGGACCGCCAGCACATGGACCGCGCCGGCGTCGTACGCGTCGTACTCGATGTCCTCCGGCACGCCCTGCTCACCGACGAAGACGTCCTTGCGCACCGCGAAGCACGCCTCCAGGTCGGCCGGTTCCCCGGCGACCCGCACGACGTACGGGGTGCTCACGCGTACGTCTCCTCGCGGACCTGGTCCAGGGCCTTGGACAGGTCCTCCGGGTAGTCGCAGGAGAACTCCACCCACTGACCGTCACCGGGGTGCTCGAAGCCGAGCCGCACGGCGTGCAGCCACTGGCGGGTCAGGCCCAGGCGCTTGGCGAGCGTCGGGTCGGCGCCGTAGGTGAGGTCGCCGACGCAGGGGTGCCGGTGGGCGGCCATGTGGACACGGATCTGGTGCGTGCGGCCGGTCTCCAGCTTCACGTCGAGCAGCGAGGCCGCGCGGAACGCCTCGATGAGGTCGTAGTGCGTGACGGACGGCTTGCCCTCGGCGGTGACGGCCCACTTGTAGTCGTGGTGGGGGTGCCGCCCGATGGGCGCGTCGATGGTGCCGCTGGTCGGGTCGGGGTGGCCCTGGACGAGGGTGTGGTACCGCTTGTCGACCGTGCGCTCCTTGAACTGGCGCTTGAGCGAGGTGTACGCGTACTCCGACTTGGCGACCACCATCAGCCCGGACGTGCCCACGTCGAGCCGGTGCACGATGCCCTGGCGCTCGGCGGCACCGGAGGTGGAGATGCGGTACCCGGCGGCGGCGAGGCCTCCGATGACGGTCGTCCCGGTCCAGGCCGGCGACGGGTGCGCGGCGACCCCGACCGGCTTGACGATCACGACCACGTCGTCGTCGTCGTGCACGATCTCCATGCCCTCGACGGGCTCGGCCACGACCTGCACCGGAGCGGGCGCCTGCGGCATCTCGACCTCCAGCCAGGCGCCGCCGTGCACGCGCTCCGACTTGCCGACCACCGATCCGTCGACCGTGACCTTCCCCGAGGCGGCGAGCTCGGCCGCCTTGGTGCGGGAGAAGCCGAACATGCGGGAGATGGCGGCGTCGACGCGCTCGCCCTCCAGGCCGTCGGGCACGGGCAGGGTACGGATCTCGGGAATCGTGCTCACCCGTCGAGTATGCCGGACGGCTCCGCCACGCCCGTACGAGCCTGTGGAAAACCCGGGCCGCTCAGTCCTTGTGGACGGTGCCGTCCGGGTCGAGGCCCTTGAACGACAGCAGCACGATCAGGATGCCGCCGCACACGATCGCCGAGTCCGCCAGGTTGAACACGGCGAAGTGCTTGGGCGCGATGAAGTCCACGACCGCGCCCTCGAAGACGCCCGGCGCCCGGAAGATCCGGTCGGTGAGGTTGCCCAGCGCACCGCCGAGCAGCAGGCCCAGCGCGATCGCCCAGGGCAGGCTGTAGAGCTTGCGGGCGAGGCGGGCGATCACCACGATCACGGCCGCCGCGATCATGGTGAAGATCACCGTGAAGGCCTCACCGAAGCCGAAGGCCGCGCCCGCGTTGCGGATCGCCTCGAACTTCAGCCAGTCTCCGACGATCTCGATGGGCGCGTGGTGCTCCAGCTTGGCCACCACGATCATCTTGCTGATCAGGTCGAGGGCGTACGCGAACGCGGCGACGGCGAACAGCACCGCGATCCGGCGCCTGCCCCTGGGCCGTCCGGCGCCGGTCTCCGGCTCGCCGGCACCGGGCGCCCCGGCGGCCGTCGGGCCGGTGCCGGGCTCGCCGGCCGGGGTGCCCTCGGAGCCGGGCCGCTCCGTGCCGCCCCCGACCGCGTCCGGTGTGTCCGGCGTACCGATGATGCGCTCCGCCTCTGCCACGTGAGTCCCTCAACCTAGGTGCCTGACTGAGGACGAGGGTACGGCACACCCCGTACGTCGCACGTGCTCAGGAGGCATTCGGCGGTGGTCAGTACCGGCGCTCCTGCTTCTGCTTGCACTCCACGCACAGGGTGGCCCGGGGGAAGGCCTGCATGCGGGCCTTGCCGATGGGGTTGCCGCAGTTCTCGCACAGGCCGTAGGTGCCGGCGTGCAGGCGCTCCAGGGCGCGCTCGGTCTGGAGGAGCATCTCGCGCGCGTTGGCGGCCAGGGCCAGCTCGTGCTCACGGGTGATGTTCTTCGTGCCGGTGTCAGCCTGGTCGTCGCCCGCGCCGTCCCCGGAGTCCCGCATCAGACCCGCCAGCGACCGCTCCGACGACGTGATCTCCTCACGCAGCCGGGTCTCCTCCGACGTGAGCTCGGACCGCGCCTCCTCGACCTCCTCCGCCGTCCAGGGGTCCTCGCCCGGGCGTACGGCGAGCTCACCGGGCTCCGCCGCGGCGACCCGTGCCTTCGGAACGGCGGTCTTCGCCGCCGTGGCCGTGCCAGGAGTCTTCTTCGCAACCACCGTCGTCGCTCCCGTCTGCTGCGCGGCCTCGGCCGCACCCGCCGTCTTGGCCGTGCTCGCGGCCGTGTCCTGTGTGACCGCGCCGGTCCGGGCGGTGCCCTTCCCGGCCGCGCTCTTCGTGGTGGTGCTCCCGCCGCCGGCGGCCTTTCCGGCCGCCCCCCTCCCGGCGGCACCCTTCTTCCCGGCAGCCGCCTTCCCGGCCTCGCTCGTCTCGGCCGCAGCGGTTTTCCCGGCCGGGGAGGACTTCTCGGCTGCCGCCTTCCCTGTCTCGTCCTTTCCGGCGACGGCCTTCCCGGCCCGGGAGGTCTTCCCCACCGGGGAGGTCTTTTGAACCGCCGCCTTCCTCACCGCGGCCCGTTCGGCCCGGGAGGCCCTCTTGACCGGCGGCTCCCCGGCTACCGCGTCCCCGGCCTCGGATTTCTCGGCCGGGAGAGTCTTCTTGGCCGCGGAGGTCTTCTTGGCCGCCGACCTGCCGGCCGGGGCCTTCCCGGTGGGGGCGGTGACGGCCTCTGCCTTCTTGCCGGATGCCTTCCCGGCCGACGCGTTCCCTTCCTCCGCCTCGGCCGCCGAAGCACTCTCGGCCGGAGTGCCGGACCCGGTTCTCCGGGTCACCGCCGGTCTTCCGGTCGCCTTGCCGGCCGGCTCCGCCTCGGTGCCGCCCTGACGGGCCGCCGCCGGTCTCGCGGTCGCCCTGCCCGCCGACGCCTCGGTCGGCCCTGCCTCGGCGCCCGGGGCCCGGCCCGCCGCGGACTTCCCGGCCCCTGCCGCTCTCGCCGACGTCCTCCTGGCCGCCGTCTTCTTCGCCACGGCCCCCTCGCCGACGCCCTCGGCCACGGCCTCCTCGGCCGCCGTCTTCTTGGCCGTCACCTTCTTCCCGGCCGCCTTCGCCCCACGCCCGGCCGGGCGCCCCTGGACGGACTTCTTGCCGCCCACGTCCTTGGCCGCACCGCCGGAGGCCCCCGCGGACCCGCCGGACGCCGGCTGCTGTACGGCGGTCTTCTTCGCCACCATGGCCGCGGCCCCTTCACATATTGTGATCTTGCTCGCGAATCGTGCTGGGACGATAAATCGACTCGAGTCCCGCGGCAACGGGGCACACCGCCCGATTCGCCCGCCTCGCGCACGCCGCGCGGCGAACCTGCATCCGTTGTGCCCAGCTCCCCGCCCGGTAATCCGCCGGGCCGGGCGTCCCAGGATCCGAACACCTATACCGCGCCATTCGTGTCATCAAACCCATTTCGCACCCCGCCCGGCCCCTTCCCGGCCCCTTCCCGGCCGCCGTCCCGAAAACGGGTCGGCCGCGCTCCGCCCGGCGCCGTACACTGGGCGGAGCGAAAAGCGTGGATGGGGACGAGTAGCGGCGTAGGCAGCCCAGAGCGACCCGGGGACGGTGGAAGCCCGGGGGCCAGCGCGACGTGAAGATCACCCCGGAGCCGCCGGAAGAACGCCGCAGCCGCGAGGCAGCGGCCAGTAGACCCGGCATCGCGACCCCAATGAGGGGGCTCACCGGTGCACACCCCGTGCCGGAGGGCCAAGGAGGGTGGTACCGCGGGAGCGCGCCGAAGGCGGCGCAGGCAGACGTAGCTCTCGTCCCTCCGGACGGAAGGCAGCAAGTCCGCCGGAGGAAGCCCGCTGATGACATCGCCGACGTATCGCCAGGTACCCGCCCAGGTCGACCTGCCCGCCCTCGAGCACGCCGTGCTCGACTTCTGGCGCGAGCAGAAGATCTTCGCCAAGAGCCTGGAGCAGTCCGAGGGACGCCCCGAGTGGGTGTTCTACGAGGGCCCGCCCACCGCCAACGGCATGCCCGGCGCCCACCACATCGAGGCCCGCGTCTTCAAGGACGTCTTCCCCCGGTTCCGCACCATGCGCGGCTACCACGTCGCCCGCAAGGCCGGCTGGGACTGCCACGGCCTCCCGGTGGAGCTCGCCGTCGAGAAGGAGCTCGGCTTCTCCGGCAAGCAGGACATCGAGGCGTACGGCATCGCGGCCTTCAACGACAAGTGCCGTGAGTCGGTGACCCGGCACACGGACGCCTTCGAAGAGCTCACGACCCGCATGGGCTACTGGACCGACCTCCAGGACCCGTACCGCACGATGGACCCCGAGTACATCGAGTCGGTCTGGTGGTCGCTGAAGGAGATCTTCAACAAGGGCCTGCTGGTCCAGGACCACCGCGTCGCCCCCTGGTGCCCCCGCTGCGGCACGGGCCTGTCCGACCACGAGCTGGCGCAGGGCTACGAGACGGTCGTCGACCCCTCGGTCTTCGTCCGCTTCCCGCTCACCTCCGGCCCGCTCGCCGGCGAGGCCGCCCTCCTGGTGTGGACGACGACCCCGTGGACCCTGGTGTCCAACACCGCCGTCGCCGCCCACCCCGAGGTCACCTACGTCGTCGCGACCGACGGTGAGGAAAAGCTCGTCGTCGCCGAGCCGCTGCTCGCCAAGGCCCTCGGCGAGGGCTGGGAGACCACCGGCCAGACCTTCACCGGCGGCGAGATGGAGCGCTGGACCTACCAGCGTCCCTTCGAGCTGGTCGCGTTCCCAGAGCCGGCGCACTACGTCGTCAACGCCGAGTACGTCACCACCGAGGACGGCACCGGTCTGGTCCACCAGTCCCCCGCCTTCGGTGAGGACGACCTCAAGGTCTGCCGCTCCTACGGCCTGCCGGTGGTGAACCCGGTCCGCCCGGACGGCACCTTCGAGGAGGACGTCCCGCTCGTCGGCGGCGTCTTCTTCAAGAAGGCCGACGAGAAGCTCACCGCCGACCTCGACGGCCGCGGCCTGCTCTTCAAGCACATCCCGTACGAGCACAGCTACCCGCACTGCTGGCGCTGCCACACCGCGCTGCTCTACTACGCGCAGCCCTCCTGGTACATCCGCACCACGGCGCTCAAGGACCGTCTCCTGGCGGAGAACGAGGGCACCAACTGGTTCCCGGACACCGTGAAGAACGGCCGCTACGGCGACTGGCTGAACAACAACATCGACTGGGCGCTGTCCCGCAACCGCTACTGGGGCACCCCGCTGCCCATCTGGCGCTGCGAGGACGACCACCTCACCTGCGCCGGATCCCTCGCGGAGCTGACGGAGCTGACCGGCACCGACCAGTCGGGCCTCGACCCGCACCGCCCGTTCATCGACGAGGTCACCTTCGCCTGCCCGCAGGGCGGTTGCGGCAAGACGGCCACGCGCGTGCCCGAGGTGATCGACGCCTGGTACGACTCGGGCTCGATGCCGTTCGCGCAGTGGGGCTACCCGTACAAGAACAAGGAGCTCTTCGAGACCCGTTACCCGGCGCAGTTCATCTGCGAGGCCATCGACCAGACCCGCGGCTGGTTCTACACCCTGATGGCCGTCGGCACGCTGGTCTTCGACAAGTCCTCGTACGAGAACGTGGTCTGCCTCGGTCACATCCTCGCCGAGGACGGCCGCAAGATGTCCAAGCACCTGGGCAACACCCTGGAGCCGATCCCGCTCATGGACCGGCACGGCGCCGACGCGGTCCGCTGGTTCATGGCGGCCGGCGGCTCCCCGTGGGCGGCCCGCCGCGTGGGCCACGGCACGATCCAGGAGGTCGTCCGCAAGACGCTCCTCACGTACTGGAACACGGTGGCCTTCCAGGCCCTGTACGCCCGTACGACGGGCTGGGCCCCGTCCGGGGCCGACCCGGCCCCCGCCGACCGTCCGGTCCTGGACCGCTGGCTGCTGTCCGAACTGCACGCGCTCACCGACCAGGTCACCCAGGCCCTGGACACCTACGACACCCAGCGCGCCGGCAAGCTGCTGTCCGCCTTCGTCGACGACCTGTCCAACTGGTACGTGCGCCGTTCCCGTCGCCGCTTCTGGCAGGGCGACAAGGCGGCCCTGCGCACCCTGCACGAGGTCGTCGAGACCGTGACGCAGCTCATGGCCCCGCTGACCCCGTTCATCACCGAGCGGGTGTGGCAGGACCTGATCGTCCCGGTGACGCCGGGCGCTGTGGAGTCGGTCCACCTGTCGTCCTGGCCGGAGGCGGACCTCACCGCCATCGACCCGGAGCTGTCCAAGCAGATGGTGCTGGTGCGCCGCCTGGTGGAGCTGGGCCGTGCCACGCGCGCGGAGTCGGGCGTCAAGACGCGTCAGCCGCTGTCCCGCGCGCTGATCGCGGCGACCGGCTTCGAGACGCTGGACGCCGAACTGCGCACGCAGATCACGGAGGAGCTGAACGTCGAGTCCCTGGCGACGCTGAGCGAGGTCGGCGGCAGCCTGGTCGACACCACGGCGAAGGCCAACTTCCGCGCGCTCGGCAAGCGGTTCGGCAAGCGCGTCCAGGACGTGGCCAAGGCCGTCGCCCACGCGGACGCGGCCGCGCTGTCCCTGGCGCTGCGCGAGGGCACGGCCTCGGTCGAGGTCGACGGCGAGACCATCACGCTGGCTCCCGACGAGGTCATCATCACGGAGACCCCGCGCGAGGGCTGGTCGGTGGCGTCCGACGCGGGTGCGACGGTCGCCCTGGACCTGGAGATCACGGAGGAGCTGCGCCGTGCCGGTCTGGCCCGTGACGCGATCCGCCTGATCCAGGAGGCCCGCAAGAACAGCGGCCTCGACGTGGCCGACCGCATCGCGCTGCGCTGGACGGCCACGGACCGGGCCACGGCCGAGGCACTGACCGACCACGCCGGCCTGATCGCCGACGAGGTCCTCGCCACGGACTTCGCCCAGGGCGAGGCGGACGGCGGCTACGGCGAGCCGTTCACGGACGAGGGTCTGTCCCTGACGTTCCGCCTGCGCAAGGCGTAACCTCCCGGCCGGACAGCCCGAAGGCCCGGGCCCGCCAAAGATCTTGGCGGGCCCGGGCCTTCGGCGTTGCGTACGCACGAACACGATGGCGTACGCCCGAACACGGCTGCGCCGGACCCGCACGCACGCGCAAAAGGGCGAGGCCCCGGGTGGAACCCGGGGCCTCGCCCTGAACGCTGCCGACGTCTACGCCGTACTACTGGCCATCAGGCCGTCAGTTGTCGTCCTCGTCGATCAGGAAGCCCCGCATCGGCGAGGGCGCCTGACCCATCGGGGACGGGCCCTGCGGACGCACCGGCGCCATCGGCTGGGTCATCGCGGGCGACATCTGCTGCTGGCCGCCGTAGGACGGACCGGACGGCGAAGGGGCGCCGCCCATCGTCTGGTTGCCGCCGTAGGACGGGGCACTCGCGCCGGCCGGAGCCATGGAAGGCGCCGGGGACGGCGGGAGGGACGCGGTCGCCGGAGTGCGCGGCGGGGCCAGCGAGTCGTCCGCCTGGGTCTCCAGCTGACGCAGCTGCGACTCCAGGTACGACTTCAGGCGCGTGCGGTACTCGCGCTCGAAGCCGCGCAGGTCCTCGACCTTGCGCTCCAGCGTGGCGCGGGCGGACTCCAGGGAGCCCATCGCGACGCGGTGCTTCTCCTGCGCGTCCCGCTCCAGGGCGTCGGCCTTGGCACGGGCGTCACGCTCCAGACCCTCGGCACGCGAACGGGCCTCGCCGACGATCTTGTTGGCCTCGGAACGGGCCTCCGCGATCGCCTGGTCGGCGGTCTGCTGGGCCAGCGAGAGGACACGGGCGGCGCTGTCGCCGCCGGGACCCTGCTGACCGGGGCCGCCCATGGGGCCGCCCATCGGGCCGGGGCCGCCCATGGGGCCGCCCATCTGCTGCTGCATCGGGGGCTGGCCCATCGGACCCGGACCCTGGCCCATCGGGCCGGGACCCTGGGGTCCACCCTGACCGCCGGGACCGGCGGGCAGCTGCGGGGCACCGCTCGGCAGCTGGGGCGGACCACCCATGGGGCCACCCATCTGCTGCTGCGGCGGGCCCGATATGCCGGCGGGAACCGGTCCACCCGGACCTCGCATGCCCTGCTGCTGTTGCTGCTGCTGATCCTGCTGCTCCGGAGGCTTGCGCATGTTCTGCTGGTTCTGCGCAGCAGCGCGCGTGGCCGCGGCCAGTTTGGCGCGCAGGTCCTCGTTCTCACGGAGCAGGCGGGTCAGTTCGGCTTCGACCTCATCGAGGAAGGCATCGACCTCGTCCTCGTCATAGCCTTCTCGGAGGCGGACGGTCGTGAACTGCTTGTTCCGCACGTCCTCGGGGGTCAACGGCATCTCTTCACCTCAACGTAGTCGTCGGCATTCGGCAAGACCGTATCTGTCACATCGCTCACATCGCGTTCCGCACGAGCGTGATCAGGATGTAGACGATGATCATCAGTACGAAGAAGGACAGGTCGAGCGCCACGCCCCCGAGACGCAGCGGCGGAATGACCCGCCGCAGAAGCTTGAGCGGTGGATCGGTGACAGTGTAGGTGGCCTCCAGAACGACCACCATCGCCTTGCCGGGTTGCCACGAGCGGGCGAACTGGAAGACGTAGTCCATGACCAACCGGAAGATGAGCACGATGAGGAAGACCATCAGCGCGATGTAGAGAACTTGCAAGACCACGCTCATGACTGGTGCTTCCCTCTCCCCTGTTCCCTGGTCCGTGCTGCTGTATCCGGTGGTGCGTCTCAGCTCTGGTTGAAGAACCCGCCCTCTGCGATGCGGGCCTTGTCCTCCGCCGTGACATCGACGTTAGCAGGCGACAACAGGAACACCTTCTGCGTCACCCGCTCGATACTGCCGTGAAGACCAAACACCAGACCGGCCGCAAAGTCGACAAGTCGCTTCGCATCTGTGTCGTCCATCTCAGTCAGATTCATGATCACCGGGGTGCCTTCACGGAAGTGTTCCCCGATGGTACGGGCCTCGTTGTAGGTCCGTGGGTGAAGCGTGGTGATCCGGTAAGGCTCTCGTTCGGACACGACCTTGGGCATGATCACCGGTGCGTTCTTCTCCAGGTTTGCGCGTTCTTGTGTGATGGATGCCACGGGCGCGATACGCGCCGGGCGGCTGGATTCCGCGGGGAGCGAAGCGGAACGGGCGACCGGTTCGCGCGGCGCGGGCGGCTGTACGACTCGTACCTCTTCGTCCCTTTGGGGCTGATGTGAGACGTGCGGCTGGTGGGACGGCTCGTGCCGTCGGTGGTCCCGCTCGGGCTCCGGGTCCAGTTCGGGTTCGAAGTCGTCGTCGGGGTCGAATCCGCGGCCGTCGTACCCATCGTCCTCCACGAGGCCGAGGTAGACCGCCATCTTGCGCATCGCGCCGGCCATGCTCTGAGTCCTCCGCTCTGTGGTGGATCGGCTGACGACTGCCAAGTGCCCGCGATCCACGTGGTCCTTGAATCCGCCTATCGGCGGCAATGACCATATTTTCTGCTGTGGTCCGACTTCTTGGCGACGTTACCCGAGCCTGGGGCGGACTCCGAGTACCGCGCTGCCGACGCGTACATGTGTCGCTCCGGCCGTCACGGCCTGCTCGAGGTCCGTACTCATCCCTGCCGAGACCATGGTGGCAGCCGGATGACTCCGGCGCAGGTCGGTCGACAAATCCATCAACCGCTCGAAGGCGGCCTGTTGGCGACCCGCGTACTCCCCGGTGAGCGGCGCGACGGTCATCAGCCCGTCGAGCCGGAGCCCGGGCGCGCCGGCCACGAGATCGGCCAACTCCCCGATGCCGTCGGGCCCGGTGCCGCCGCGCTCGCCCCGGCCGCTGACCCCGGCGTCGAGTGCGACCTGGAGCAGGCACCCCAGTTCGCGCCCGGCCCGGACGGCCTCCTTCGACAGGGCGGCGACCAGCTTGGAACGATCGACGGACTGCACGAAATCCGCGTAATTGACCACAGATCGCACCTTGTTGGTCTGGAGTTGACCCACGAAGTGCCAGGTGAGGGGCAGATCCGAGCAGGCCTCGGCCTTGGGGGCCGCGTCCTGGTCGCGGTTCTCGGCGACGTGCCGCACGCCGAGTTCCGCGAGGATCCGCACGTCACTCGCCGGATAGGTCTTGGTGACCACGATCAGGGTCACCTCCTCGCGTGCCCGCCCCGCGGCCGCGCACGCGTCGGCGATACGCCGTTCCACCTTCGCCAGATTCCCGGCGAGTTCGTCCTTACGGTCCGTCATGCCCTATCAGTCCAGCCACACATAGCCCGCGAGCCGACCCGTGGTGCGGTCGCGGCGGTACGAGAAGTGGTCGCGCGATTCCAGCGTGCACACCGGCGACTGCTGACGGTCGCGCACCCCGAGCCGTTCGAGTTGGGCGTGCACTCCGGCGCTCACGTCGACCGCCGGTGTGCCCCAACCGGTCTCGGCGTACGCCGCCGGCTCGATGGCGGAGACCTCGGCGCGCATCGCCTCCGGCACTTCGTAACACCGGCCGCAGACGGTCGGCCCGGTGCGGGCGACGATCCGGGAGGGCTCGGCGCCCAGGTCGGTCATCGCGCGCACCGCGGCCGGGACGACCCCGGCGATCATGCCGGGCCGGCCCGCGTGAGCCGCGGCGGAGACACCGGCGACGGGGTCGGCGAGCAGCACCGGCACGCAGTCGGCGGTGAGCACGGCCAGGGCGAGGCCCCGGCGCGTGGTGACGATCGCGTCGACCGACGGGATTTCGGTCGACGATCCCCACGGTCCGTCCACCACCGCCACGTCGGCCCCGTGCACCTGGTTCATCCAGACCACCCGGTCCGGTTCGAGACCGAGGGACTTGGCGGCCAGGTCCCGGTTGGTGCGTACGGCGGCGGGGTCGTCGCCGACCGCTCCGCCGAGGTTGAGCTCCTCATACGGAGCGGCGCTCACCCCGCCCCACCGGTCGGTGAAGCCGAAGTGCGCGCCGCTCGCGCTTTCGCGCTGTCCTATCACGACTGAAGGATCACTTGAGGAAGTCCGGTACGTCCAGTTCCTCGGCCGCGCTGTCCGAGTAGGTCCGCGGCGCCGGCGGGACCGGCGGGGCGACCGGGATGTCCTTGACCGGCTCGGGCGCGGGCTCCGGGTCCTCCTTCGGGGTCACGCTGCCGAGCGAGCCGAAGGACGGGCGGCTCTCGGCCTGCCGGACCGGGACCGGCTCCTCGCGCTTGGCCGAGGACGAGCCGAGGACGTTGTCCCGCTTGGCGGGCGGCTGGCCGCCGTCGAAGCCGGCCGCGATCACGGTGACCCTGACCTCGTCGCCGAGGGCGTCGTCGATCACCGCACCGAAGATGATGTTGGCCTCGGGGTGGGCGGCCTCGCTCACCAGCTGGGCGGCCTCGTTGATCTCGAACAGGCCGAGGTCGGAGCCACCGGAGATGGAGAGCAGCACGCCACGGGCGCCGTCGATGGACGCCTCCAGCAGCGGCGAGGAGATCGCCATCTCGGCGGCGGCCACCGCGCGGTCGTCGCCGCGGGCCGAGCCGATGCCCATCAGGGCCGAGCCGGCCTCGGACATGACCGACTTGACGTCGGCGAAGTCGAGGTTGATGAGGCCCGGGGTGGTGATGAGGTCGGTGATGCCCTGGACACCGGAGAGCAGGACCTGGTCGGCCGACTTGAAGGCGTCCAGGACCGAGACCTGGCGGTCCGAGATGGACAGCAGCCGGTCGTTCGGGATGACGATGAGGGTGTCGACCTCTTCGCGGAGTTCGGCGATGCCGTCCTCGGCCTGGTTCGCGCGGCGCCGTCCCTCGAAGGTGAACGGGCGCGTGACCACGCCGATGGTGAGGGCGCCGAGCGAGCGGGCGATGTTGGCCACGACGGGCGCGCCGCCGGTGCCGGTGCCGCCGCCTTCACCGGCTGTCACGAAGACCATGTCGGCCCCCTTGAGGACCTCCTCGATCTCCTCGCGGTGGTCCTCGGCCGCCTTGCGGCCCACGGCCGGGTTGGCTCCGGCGCCGAGTCCGCGGGTGAGTTCACGGCCGACGTCCAGCTTGACGTCGGCGTCGCTCATCAACAGAGCTTGCGCGTCGGTGTTGATGGCGATGAACTCGACGCCCTTGAGACCGACCTCGATCATCCGGTTGATGGCATTGACACCACCGCCGCCGACACCGATGACTTTGATGACTGCGAGGTAGTTCTGCGGTGCTGCCACGTCGAAGGCCTCTCGCCTCGAGTTACGTGTCGACGGATCAGCGTGACGCCCTGCGCCCCGCGACCCGACGACTGATGCCGAATGGGACGGTCCGTATCGCCGACCCGAACCCTAACCCTGAAGTTTAGGGTTACCAGTGTGTCTGTTCCTTGGAGTCTTCTGAACAGGACACTAAGTCGACAAGTGGCGCACGTTCAACGAACACGCCGAACCTCCCGTTTTTCTTTTCACCCTATGTGATCAGCCGTAGCACTGCCCAACCAGGGTGCTGGCCTGCGCTGATGTGCGTCAACTCCCCGATGACGCGGGCGCGGTGGGGACACTCACATCGAAGTACCGCGCACCGGGCGAGGCTTTCATCAGAGCGGTGAGCGTACGGGCCTTCGCGGCGCCCTTCTCGCTGCTTCCCCAGACCACCGTGCGGCCGTCCCTCAACTCCAGCGAGATGTCGTCGTAGGAACGGGCCTTGACGGTCCGTGTGCCCCGTGCGACGGCGTCCGGAACCGCGCGGGCGACGCCGACCGCCTCGCGCACCAGCCGGGACTCGCCGAAGCGGCGCAGGCTCGCGGCGGCGGAGCTGGACCGGGAGAGCGTCAATTCCAGGGCGGGTACGCCTTTCGGCGCCCTGGAGACCGTGGCGAAACGGACACCTTCATCGTCCACTTCGACGAACTTTCCGCCCTTTTGGACAATCAGAACCGGAGTCCGCTCGACCACTTTCAGGTCGATTCCGTGAGGCCAGGAACGGACCACGTCAACCGCGTCAATTCGGGGCAATTTTCGGCGCAGTCGCGTCTCGATCGCATCGGTGTCGACGGAAATCAGCGGATCGCCCAGGGGCACCGCCGCGGCCGACTCCACCTGAGCCGGTGTCAGGACCCGGGTGCCGGAGACCGACACGTGCTCGGCGCGCAGCCAGTCGGAGCCATAGAACAGCCAGACACCCGGGATGCCGACGAAGACCAGGGCGAGGCCCAGGATGACGATCACCCGAAGGTGGCGCCGCCGCAGGCGCCTCGCGGGCGGCGGGCCGGACGACCTCTGCTGGCGTTCACCGCGCTCGGCGGTGGTCGATCCGGCCACGCTCCCCTGCCTTCCGTCATACAGTCCTATCGGTGTGCACGACTGGCGGCGATCGCCTCGTACACCATGCCGACGAGCAGGTCGTCGGCGTCCCGGCGGCCGAACTCGGCGGCGGCGCGGGACATCTGGTACAGCCGGTGCGGGTCGGCGAGCACGGGCAGGACGTTCTGCTGGACCCACTCGGGGGTCAGTTCCGCGTCGTCGACCAGCAGTCCACCGCCGGCCTTGACCACCGGCTGGGCGTTGAGCCGCTGTTCGCCGTTGCCGATGGGCAGCGGGACGTAGGCGGCCGGGAGCCCGACGGCGGAGAGTTCGGCGACGGTCATCGCGCCCGCGCGGCAGAGCATCATGTCGGCCGCGGCGTACGCGAGGTCCATCCGGTCCAGGTAACTTACCGGGATGTAGGGGGGCATCCCCGGCATCTGGTGGACCTGCGGCAGTTCGTTCTTCGGGCCGACCGCGTGCAGGATCTGGATGCCGGCCTGCTGGAGCCAGGGTGCGACCTGCTGAACGACCTCGTTCAGGCGCCGGGCGCCCTGCGAGCCGCCGGTGACCAGCAGCGTGGGCAGGTTCGGGTCGAGCCCGAACGCGGCCCGGGCCTCGGGGCGTACGGCGGCGCGGTCCAGGGTGGCGATGGAGCGGCGCAGCGGGATGCCGATGTAGCGGGCGCCCCGCAGCTTGCTGTCCGGCGTGGAGACGGCGACCTGGCTGGCGTACCGCGAGCCGATCTTGTTGGCCAGGCCCGGGCGGGCGTTGGCCTCGTGGATCACGATCGGCACGCCCAGGCGCTTGGCCGCGAGGTAGCCGGGCAGGGCCACGTAGCCGCCGAAGCCGACCACGGCGTCCGCCTTGGTGCGCTCCAGGATCTGCTCGGTCGCCTTGATGGTGCCGCGCAGTCTGCCCGGGACGGTGATCAGCTCGGGGGTGGGCTTGCGCGGCAAGGGTACGGCGGGGATCAGCGCGAGTTCGTACCCGCGCTCGGGTACGAGACGGGTCTCGAGGCCGCGCTCCGTGCCCAGGGCCGTGATGCCCACGCTCGGGTCCTGCCTGCGCAGGGCGTCCGCGAGGGCGAGCGCGGGCTCGATGTGGCCCGCGGTTCCTCCGCCGGCGAGTACGACATGCACCGAAATTCACCGCTCTCCGGACGAGCGTGCCGCCGAGGCACGCCGTCGCATCGTGTTCCATCTCCGGGGACTCCGACCGGAACCGGTGCCCCCCGCCCCCCGCTTTCTACCAAAGCGGGGTTGCCGCATCGCAAGCGCCATCCGCGCAGCGGGGTCCTCACGCGCGAAGGCGATCAGCAGCCCGATGGCGAACATGGTCGGCAGCAGGGCTGATCCTCCGTAGGAGAACAGCGGGAGGGGGACGCCGGCGATCGGCAGCAGACCGAGCACCGCACCGATGTTGATCACGGCCTGGGCCGTGATCCAGGTGGTCACGCCTCCCGCGGCATACCTGACGAAGGGGTCCTCCGTGCGTCCGGCCACGCGGATACCCGCATAGCCTAGAGCCGCGAAGAGGGCGAGCACCGACAGCGTCCCCGCCAAGCCCAGTTCCTCACCGGTGACGGCGAAGATGAAGTCGGTGTGGGCTTCGGGGAGTTGACCCCATTTCTCCACACTCGCACCCAGTCCGGAACCGAAGATCCCGCCCGAGGCGAGGGCGTAGATGCCGTGCACGGCCTGCCAGCAGTCGACGGGTCCCGACTGGGGTTCGGTGGCGCCCAGGCACTGCAGGCGGGCCATGCGGTTGGGACTGGTCTTGATGAGGATCAGCCCGAGCACGGCGGCGATCGACAGCACCCCCGCGAACAGCCGGGTGGGGGCGCCGGCCAGCCAGAGCAGGCCGAACAGGATGGCCGTGAGGATGATGGCGGTGCCCATGTCGCCGCCGATCATGATCAGACCGAGCAGCATGAACGCGGCCGGCACCAGGGGCACGAGCATGTGCTTCCACTGGTTCAGCAGCCTCTTGTCCTGCTTGCGGGCGAGCAGGTCGGCGCCCCACAGCACGAGGGCCAGCTTGCCGAACTCACTGGGCTGGATCTGGAAGGAGCCGCCGAGGGCGATCCAGTTCTGGTTGCCGTTGACCGACACTCCTATCCCGGGGACCTGCACCAGAGCCATGAGACAGACGGCGCCCGCGAGGATGGGGTAGGCGAGCGCCCGGTGCAGCTTCACCGGCATCCGCGAGGCGGCGAGCAGCAGACCGGTTCCGATGCCCGCCGCGAGCAACTGCTTGCGGAAGAAGTAGGAACCGGGCAGCGACATCTGCAGCGCGGTGATCTGGGAGGCCGAGTAGACCATCACCAGCCCCAGCACGGTGATCAGCGCACTGCCGCCCAGGATCAGGTAGTAGGCGGTCAGGGGCCGGTCCCAGCCCCTGCGCACGCGGGTGTAGAGGCCCAGGACGCCGTTCTCCCGCACGCGTCGTGGTGCGGCGGGGCGCCTCGGGGGGCGGGGGGTGGGGGGCCGTCCGGTGCGGCTGGTGGGCATCGCCGCTCACCCGGCCGTGCTCGCGGGGGACATGGCGCGGTGCACGCCCCCAGGCCGCTCGGGCACCAGCCGCTTCCGTGTCACGCGTCCCTCCCAGGTACGCCCGGCGCCGCCGCCGGGCGAGGCGGACCCGGGTCAGCCGTCGGCGGAGCCGAGCTCACGAACGGCGTCCGCGAAAGCGTCCCCGCGCTTGTTGTAGTTGGCGAACATGTCCATGGAGGCGCAGGCCGGGGCCAGCAGCACCGTGTCGCCCGGCTGAGCGAGCTTCCGCGCCTCCTGAACCGCCGCGCGCATCGCCCCAGTGTCGGTCCGGTCGAGGTCGACGACGGGTACCTGCGGGGCGTGTCGCGCCAGGGCTTCCCGGATGAGCGCGCGGTCGGCGCCGATCAGCACCGCACCGCGCAGCCGCTTCGCCGACTTGGCGACCAGTTCGTCGAAGGTCGCGCCCTTGGCGAGCCCGCCCGCGATCCACACGATCGACTCGTAGGCCGCCAACGAGGCTTCCGTGGCATGGGTGTTGGTCGCCTTGGAGTCATCGACCCAGGCGACGCCGTCCACGTCGGCGACGTGCGCGATGCGGTGGGCGTCCGGGGTGAACGCCCGCAGGCCGTCCCGTACGGCCTTGGCGGGCACGCCGTAGGCGCGGGCGAGGGCCGCCGCCGCGAGGGCGTTGGCGATGTTGTGCGGGGCCGGCGGGTTGACGTCGGCGACCTCGGCGAGCTCCTGGGCGTTCTTCTGCCGGTTCTCGACGAAGGCGCGGTCGACCAGGATGCCTTCCACCACGCCGAGTTGGGACGGGCCCGGGGTGCCGAGGGTGAAGCCGATGGCACGGCAGCCCTCCTCGACGTCGGCCTCGCGGACCAGGTTCTCGGTCGCCTCGTCGGCCACGTTGTAGACGCAGGCGACGCGATTGCCCTCGTAGATACGGCCCTTGTCGGCGGCGTACGCCTCCATGGAGCCGTGCCAGTCGAGGTGGTCCGGGGCGAGGTTGAGCACGGCCGCGGAGTGGGCGCGCAGGGAGGGCGCCCAGTGCAGCTGGTAGCTGGAGAGTTCCACGGCCAGGACGTCGTACTGCTCCTCGCCGAGGACCGCGTCCAGCAGGGAGACGCCGATGTTGCCGACGGCGGCGGTGCGCAGACCGGCCGCCTTGAGGATCGACGCGAGCATCTGGACGGTCGTCGTCTTGCCGTTGGTGCCCGTGACGGCGAGCCAGTCGGCGGCGCCGGGGCCGCGCAGGCGCCAGGCCAGTTCGACATCGCCCCAGACCGGGACGCCCGCCTGCTCGGCGGCCGCGAACAGCGGCTTGTCCGGCTTCCAGCCCGGCGCGGTGACGATCAGCTCGGTGCCCTCCGGCAGGGTGTCGCCGTCACCGAGGCGCACGGTGATGCCGAGCGCCTCCAGTTCGTCCGCCTGCGCCCGCGCGCGCTCGTCGGCGCCGTCGTTGACGACCGTGACGGTCGCGCCGAGGCCGTGCAGCACCTTGGCCGCCGGGACGCCGGAGACGCCGAGTCCGGCGACGGTGACGTGCTTGCCCTGGAAGTCGAAGGGCTCCGAGGAGGTCACTTGTCCGCTGCCCATCCTGCGTAGAAGAGGCCGAGTCCGACGATCACACAAATGCCCTGGATGATCCAGAAGCGGACCACGACGAGCACTTCGGACCAGCCCTTGAGTTCGAAGTGGTGCTGGAGTGGCGCCATCCGGAAGACACGCTTTCCGGTGAGGCGGAAGGAACCGACCTGGATCACCACGGACATGGTGATCAGGACGAAGAGGCCACCGAGGATGGCCATCAGCAGCTCGGTGCGCGAGCAGATCGCGAGGCCGGCGAGCACACCGCCGAGCGCCAGCGAACCGGTGTCACCCATGAAGATCTTGGCCGGCGAGGTGTTCCACCACAGGAAGCCCAGGCAGGCGCCCATCAGCGCCGAGGCGACCACGGCGAGGTCGAGGGGGTCCCGTACCTCGTAGCAGGCCCCGGGGTTGGTCAGGGTCTGCGCGTTGGCGCAGGACTCCTGGAACTGCCAGACGCCGATGAAGGTGTAGGCGCCGAAGACCAGCACCGAGGCGCCGGTGGCCAGACCGTCCAGACCGTCGGTGAGGTTCACGCCGTTGGACATGGCCAGGATCATGAACAGCGCCCAGACCACGAACAGCACGGGGCCGATCGTCCAGCCGAAGTCCGTGATGAACGACAGCTTCGTGGAGGCCGGGGTGTTGCCGCGGTTGTCCGCGAACTGCAGCGACAGCACCGCGAAGCCGATGCCGACGATCAGCTGGCCGGCCATCTTGGCCTTGGCGCGCAGGCCCAGCGAACGCCGCTTGACGATCTTGATGTAGTCGTCGAGGAAGCCGACCAGGCCCATGCCGACCATCAGGCCGAGCACCAGCAGGCCCGAGAAGGTCGGCGCCGCGTCGACGTCCGGGTCCAGATAGCCCGTGATCACCTTGGCCAGGAAGTACGCGGCGACCGTCGCCAGGATGAAGGCGATGCCGCCCATGGTCGGCGTACCGCGCTTGCTGGCGTGCTCGCGCGGGCCGTCGTCGCGGATGTACTGGCCGTAGCCCTTGCGCGCGAGCAGCTTGATCAGCAGCGGGGTGCCGACCAGCGTGAGGAAGAGACCAATGACTCCTGCGAACAGGATCTGCTTCATCATCGGGCGGAAACCTCACCCTCGGCACCGGTCTCGAGCAGCGCCTGGGCAACGCTCTCGAGCCCGACCGAACGGGACGCCTTCACGAGCACGACGTCCCCCGGGCGCAACTCGCTGCGCAACAGGTCGACCGCCGCCTGTGCGTCGGACACGTGCACCGACTCCTCACCCCACGAACCCTCGTTATATGCGCCCAGTTGCAGCCAGGCGGCTTCCCTGCCACCGACCGCGACGAGCTTGCTGACGTTGAGCCGGACGGCGAGCCGTCCGACCGCGTCGTGCTCGGCGAGAGCCTCGTCCCCGAGCTCGGCCATCTTGCCGAGCACCGCCCACGTACGACGCCCCTTGCCGATGGCCGCGAGCGCGCGCAGCGCCGCCTTCATGGACTCGGGGTTCGCGTTGTAGGCGTCGTTGACGACCGTCACGCCGTCCGGGCGCTCGGTGACCTCCATCCGCCAGCGGGAGAGGGAGCCCGCCTCGGAGAGCGCGAGGGCGATCTCGTCTGCGGACATGCCCAACTCGTGGGCGACGGCGGCCGCGGCGAGCGCGTTCGACACGTGGTGCTCACCGTACAGGCGCATGGTCACATCGCTTGCACCGGAGGGTGTGTGAAGCCTGAACGCGGGCTGTCCGGTGTCCGTGAGTCGCACGTTCTCGGCGGACACGTCCGCTTCGCCGGACTCTCCGAAAAAGAGCACCTTCGCCTTCGTACGGGAGGCCATGGCGCGGACGTAGGGGTCGTCCGCGTTGAGGATCGCGGTGCCGCCGTCGGCCTCGGACGGCAGCGCCTCGACCAGCTCGCCCTTGGCCTGGGCGATCTGCTCGCGGCCGCCGAACTCGCCGATGTGGGCGGATCCGACGTTGAGCACGAGGCCGATCTTCGGCGGGGTCAGTTCCGTGAGGTGGCGGATGTGCCCGATGCCGCGGGCGCCCATCTCCAGGACGAGGAACCTCGTCTCCTCGGTGGCGCTGAGCGCGGTCAGCGGCAGCCCGATCTCGTTGTTGAGCGAGCCGGGCGTGAACACCGTCGGCGCCTTGCGCCGGAGCACCTGGGCGATGAGGTCCTTGGTGCTGGTCTTGCCCGCCGAGCCGGTGAGGGCGACGAGGGTGGCGCCGAGACGGCGTACGACGTGCGTGGCGAGGGCGCCGAGGGCGCTCTGGACGTCGTCCACGACGATCGCGGGCACGCCGACCGGCCGGGTGCCGAGCACGGCCGCCGCGCCGGCCTCGACGACCGCCGCCGCGAAGTCGTGGCCGTCCACGCGCTCGCCGGCGAAGGCGACGAAGAGGCTGCCGGGCACCGCCTCCCGGGAGTCCCGGACGACCGGGCCGGTGACCTGGACGGACGGATCCGGTATGTCGTGCGTCTGCCCGCCGACGACTTCTGCGATCTCGGCGAGGGAGAGGGCGATCACAAGTTCATCCCCTGGGTCTTCTGGATTTTCATCCCTGGGTCTTCTGGATGGCTTCGCGGAGCACCTGGCGGTCGTCGAAGGGACGGACCACCCCGGCGATGTCCTGGCCCTGCTCGTGGCCCTTGCCCGCGACCAGCACGGTGTCGCCGGGCTCGGCACGGGCGACGGCGGCGGCGATCGCGGCGGCCCGGTCCTCGAAGACCTGCACCTCGCCGCGTTCGTGCGCCGGGACGGACGCCGCGCCCCGGAGCATCGTGGCGAGGATCGCGAGGGGGTCCTCACCGCGGGGGTTGTCGGAGGTCAGCACGGCCGTGTCGGCCAGCCGTGCCGCGGCGGCGCCCATCGGCTCGCGCTTGGTCCTGTCCCGGTCGCCGCCGCAGCCGAGGACGATGTGCAGCCGGCCCTCGGTGACCTTGCGCAGGGCGCGCAGCACCGACTCCACGGCGTCGGTCTTGTGCGCGTAGTCGACGACCGCGAGGTAGGGCTGCCCGGCGTCCACGCGCTCCAGGCGGCCCGGGACGCCCGGGACGGCGGCGACGCCGTCGGCGGCGGCCTGCGGGTCGAGACCGGCGACGGCGAGGGCCACGATCGCGGCCAGGGTGTTGGCCACGTTGAACGGCCCGGGCAGCGGCGACTTGGCGTCGATCCGCTCGCCCTTGGGGCCGACGACCGTGAACGTCGAGTCCAGCCGGCCGATCTGGACGTCCTCGGCGCGCCAGTCGGCGTCCGGGTGGCCCTCGGCGGAGTAGGTGACGACCGGGACGGTCGCTTCCTTCGCCAGCCTGCGGCCGTACTCGTCGTCGACGTTGACCACGCCGAGTTTGCCGCGTTCCGGCGTGAACAGCTGCGCCTTGGCCCGGAAGTAGTCCTCCATGTCGGAGTGGAACTCCATGTGTTCCGGGCTGAGGTTGGTGAAGACGCCGATGTCGAAGACACAGCCGTCGACCCGGCCGAGGACCAGGGCGTGGCTGGAGACCTCCATGGCGACCGCGTCCACACCGCGTTCGCGCATGACGGCGAACAGGGCCTGGAGGTCGGTGGCTTCGGGGGTGGTGCGCTCGGACTTGATGCGCTCGTCGCCGATGCGCATCTCGACCGTGCCGATCAGGCCGGTGGACCTGACCGTCTTCAGGCCGCCCTCGACGAGGTAGGCGGTGGTGGTCTTGCCGGAGGTGCCGGTGATGCCGATCTGGAGCAGATCCCGGCCGGGGTGGCCGTAGATCGTGGCGGCCAGTTCGCCCATCCGGCCGCGCGGGTCGTCGACGACCAGGACCGGCAGTCCGGACGCGGCGGCGCGCTCGGCGCCCGTCGGGTCGGTCAGCACGGCGGCGGCGCCCAGGCCCGCGGCCTGGTTGACGAAGTCGGCGCCGTGCAGCCGGGCACCCGGGAGGGCGGCGTACAGGTCGCCGGGACGCACGGCGCGTGAGTCATGGGTGATGCCCGTGACCTCGGCGGTGCTCTGCGGCGCGGAAGCACCCAGCTGGTCGGCGAGTTCCGCGAGGGGTGTGGCGGAGACCTGCACCGGCCTGGGCGGCCCGGGGTATGTCACGGGATGGCCCTTCTGGGTGGTTTGGGACTGATCAGCGTGTGGCACGGCGGTGAGCGTACCGGGCGTACCCGCCTCCGGGCGAAGTGAGGGGCCGGCGCTGCTCTGGTTCCCGGGCTCGGGGGTGATCGTTGTCACGGAGACGGTCCTGGTGGCTCGGTGGGGCGGGGTGCTGATCAGGCCGGGTCGGCGCTGGTCACTGCTTGAAGGAGACGGGCAGCTTCGCGGGCTTGGCGCCGGTCGGCGGGACCTGGAGGGACTTCAGTGCGAACTCCATGACCTTCTTGTAGACGGGTCCGCAGATCTGCCCGCCGAAGTAGCTGCCCTGGGTGGCGTTCTGGATGGCGCAGTAGACGGTGACGCGCGGCTTGTCGGCGGGTGCGAACCCGGCGAACGACGAGGTGTAGCCGTGGTACTTGCCGGTGGCCGGATCCACGCGGTTGGCGGTGCCCGTCTTGCCCGCGACGCGGTACCCGGGGATGCGCGCCTTGGTGCCGGTGCCCTCCTCGTCGTCCACGACGGACTCCAGCATCTGGGCGAGGGTCTTCGCGGTCTTGGCGCTGACGACCCGGTTCTTCGCGGGCTTCGGAGCCGGGGTGAAGCGCCCGTCGGGGCCCTTGGTGCCGCGCACGAGGGTGGGTTCGACGCGGACGCCGCCGTTGGCGATGGTCGAGTACACGGAGGCCGCCTGCATGGCGTTGAGGGAGACGCCCTGGCCGAAAGGGATCGTGTACTGCTGCGAGGTCGACCACTTGTCGGGCGGGGCGAGGATGCCCTTGGTCTCGCCGGGGAAGCCGAGTCCGGTGTAGCTGCCGAGGCCGAACTCGCGCAGGTAGTCGTAGAGGACCTTGTTGGCCTGGGCCTGGGTCTTTCCGAGCTGCCCGGTGGCGAGGATGGTGCCGATGTTGCTGGACTTGGCGAGGACGCCGTTGAGCGTCAGGTACCAGGTCGGGTGGTCGATGTCGTCCTTGAAGAGCCGGTCGCCGCGGTGCAGCCGGTTGGGCACGACCACGTGGGTCCCGGGTGTGGCGACGTTCTGCTGGAGGACGGCCGCCATCGACATGACCTTGGCGGTGGAGCCGGGCTCGAAGGCGTCCTGGAGGGCGGCGTTGCCCAGGGCGGCCGGGTCGGCGTCGGAGAGGTCGTTCGGGTCGAAGCCGGGTGAGTTGGCCATGGCCAGGATCTGCCCGGTGCGGGTGTCCTGGACGATGACGTAGCCGCGGTCTGCCGCCGACTCCTTCACCTGGTCGCTGATGGCGTTCTGGGCGGCCCACTGGATGTCGCGGTCGATGGTGAGCTCGACGTCGCTGCCGGGGACGGCGGGCGTCTCGGTGGAGCCCGCGGTGGGCACGAGACGGCCACCGGACTGGGCATAGCGGATCTTGCCGTCCTTGCCGGCGAGCTGCTTGTTGAGCTGGAGTTCGATGCCGCCGCCGGGTTTGCCCTCGGCGTTGACCCAGCCCAGTATCCCGGCCGCGAGGTCGCCGTTGGGGTACACGCGCTTGCTGGTGGCGACCGAGAAGACACCCGAGAGGACGTTGCGCGCGGACTTGTCCGTCTCGGCCTTCTTGGCGAGCGCCGACTTGAGGTCCTTGATCTGCTTCCAGACCTGCGGGGTCTGGCGTGAGGCCAGTTTGACGTAGCGCAGGGCCGGGTTCTTCGGCCGCAGCTTCTGGACCAGGGCGTCCTGCTCCTGGCCGAGGATGGGCGCGAGGAGTGCCGCCGCCTGTTCGGGGCCGTCGGCGATCTTCAGCTGGCCGGGGGCGAACATCGTGGGGTCGGCGGTGATGTCGTAGGCGTCCTCGCTGGTCGCGAGGGCCACGCCGGACCGGTCGGTGATCTCGCCCCGGTCGGCGGCGAGGATCTGCCCGACATAGCGGTTCTGCTCGGCCTTGGCCGCGTAGGTGCTGGCGTCGACGGCCTGCACCTGGAACAGCCGTACAACGAAGGCGGTGAGGACCAGGGTCAGCGCGAGGCCGACCAGCCGCAGGCGGGGGCGGGGGCTGCCGAGCCGCAGCGGCTTGGGTGCCCCCGGGCGGCCCTGCCCCGGCCGCCGGGCGGCGGGACGGGCACCGGGGCCGGGACGCGCACCGGGGCCGGGACGGCGCCGGGCGTCGGGGCGGGCGGGCCTTGCGGGGCCGGGCACCCGGCGGCGTGGCGGTTCCCTGTCGGACACTTCCGTCACCTGCCGGGGGTCGGAGGAGGGCCGTCGGTCATGGCCTCGGGGGCGAGGACCAGGGGGGTGTAGGCGGAGGACCGCCCGACGCCGGGGGCGGCGCCGGGGACGCCCTTGACGCTGCCGTCGGGAGCGAGGAAGGCGGGGTCCCCGCCGGGCACCATGCCGAGCTCGCGGGCGCGGCGCTGAAGGGCCTCGGGGGCGGAGTAGGCGTCGATGTCCCGCTGGAGGGCCTGCTCCTCGTCGGTGAGGTTCTTCGTGCCGCGCTGGAGGTCGTCGAGTTCGAACGCGCCCTCGCTCAGGGCCGAGTTCAGCACCAGGAGGCAGATCAGACCGCCGCCGAGGAGGAGGACGACCAGGAGGACGAAGGGCGTGCGGGCCGCCTGCCCGGGGCCGGTCGGCAGGAGCCGCGCGAGCCGGGCGGCCCTCCCCTTCAGTTCGGGTTTGCCGCTCACGCACACTCCCTCGGTCCGGCCTGCACACGCCTCACTCGACGTCCTCCCTGATGCGCTCGGCTCCGCGCAGTCGCGCCGGTGCCGCCCGCCGGTTCTCGGCGATCTCCTCTTCCGTGGGGAGTTCGGCACCGCGCGTGAGCAGCTTGAGCCGCGGCTGGTAGCGCTCGGGGACGACGGGCAGCCCGGGCGGCGCGGTGGTGGCCGCTCCCGCCGCGAAGACCTGCTTGACCAGCCGGTCCTCCAGCGAGTGGTACGACAGCACGGCGATCCGTCCGCCCACGTCGAGCGCCTTCACCGCGGCGGGGATCGCCCGCTCCAGGACGGAAAGCTCGCCGTTGACCTCGATGCGCAGGGCCTGGAAGGTGCGCTTGGCGGGGTTCCCGCCGGTGCGCTTGGCGGCCTGCGGCAGGGCGTCGCGGATCAGCTCGACGAGGCGCGCGCTGTTGCTGAACGGCTCCTTGTCCCGCTCGCGCACGATCGCGCTCACGATCCGCTTGGCCTGCTTCTCCTCGCCGTACGCCCGCAGGATGCGGACCAGTTCGCCCGGCGGATAGGTGTTGAGGACCTCGGCGGCGCTCATGCCGGTCGTCTGGTCCATGCGCATGTCGAGCGGGGCGTCCTGGGCGTAGGCGAAGCCGCGGTCGGCCTCGTCGAGCTGCATGGAGGAGACGCCCAGGTCGAACAGGACGCCCTGCACGCGCGCGATGCCGAGCCTGTCGAGCACCTCGGGCAGCTCGTCGTAGACGGCGTGGACGAGGGTGGCGCGCTCGCCGTGCGGGGCGAGGCGTTCGCCGGACAGGCGCAGGGCCTCTTTGTCGCGGTCGAGGGCGACGAGCCGGACGCCGGGGAACCGCTCCAGGAGTGCCTCGCTGTGGCCGCCGAGGCCGAGGGTGCAGTCGACGACCACGGCGTCCGGGCCCTGAAGGGCGGGTGCCAGCAGGTCCAGGCACCGCTGGAGCATCACCGGGACGTGTCGACTCTCGCTCAAGGGGCCCTCTCAGATCCGGCGCGGCCCTGCGCACCGCCGGGTCACCGCCCGCTCGGGGAAGAGGCCTGCCGGCGCCGGAAGCGTCAGCCGACCGGGAGCGGGAGGAGGCCGAGCCGTACGTACGCGCCGCGCACGCGGGGAGACACCGGTCGTCGCCGGGGTCCTGGAAGAACATCAGTCCAGCGGGGAGAGTCTCGCCTCCCGCTTCGCGTCACTTTAGTCCACGGTGTCGCCCGGTCAATCAACCGGCCTGCGCGTCGCCGTCGTTCGCGCGGAGCACTGGACACCACCCTTGTGGGGTACCTCACACACGCCACTAGACGGCATTCTTTGTTCACTTCCACAGGAGGCTTGGACGGGGTGTGACCAGTAACGTCATACCTATGACGACTTCTGCATCGGTTCCCACAGGTTCGGAGAGCGCCATCAAGGGCGGCGGCACGGTCACCGACCGCCTCGTCGAGGCCAACGCCCGGTACGCCGAGGCCTTCACCGACCCGGGCATGGACGCCCGGCCCGTGCTGCACGTCGCCGTCGTGGCCTGCATGGACGCCCGTCTCGACCTGCACGCGGCGCTCGGCCTGGAGCTGGGTGACTGTCACACGATCCGCAACGCGGGCGGCGTGGTCACGGACGACGTGATCCGCTCCCTCACCATCAGCCAGCGCAAGCTGGGCACGCGCAGCGTGGTGCTCATCCACCACACGGGCTGCGGCCTGGAGAGCCTCACCGAGGACTTCCGCAACGAGCTGGAGGCGGAGGTCGGCCAGCGTCCGGCGTGGGCCGTGGAGTCCTTCCGGGACGTCGACCAGGACGTGCGGCAGTCGATGCAGCGCGTGCGCACCTCGCCGTTCGTGCCGCACACCGACGACGTGCGCGGATTCGTCTTCGACGTGAAGACCGGCCTGCTGCGGGAGGTCGACCCGGCCGCCTGACCCCGGCCCGCCGACCTGCGAGCCGCGGGCCCGCCCGCCCCGCCACCTGCTGTAGCTGTCGAAAGCCTGTCAGTCACGTGTTCGAATGATCGTAAGACCGACATATCGCGGCCAGTTGTCCACAGTCGAGTGACACGAATCGGTAACGGCAGCAAGAATGCGGGAGTGACGTCGCGTGGAACCATTCCCGCGTGGTGTCCGTGGTTGGGGTGGGCCGGCCCGCGTCATGCGGCGTCGGCCGGGGAAAATGGGGTATTCCGAGCTCCCCTGGAGCGCGGGAAAGGCCGAGGAGGGCCGGGTGACGACCTATGACGATCGAGCGAGCCTCACTGATCTGACCGCCGTGGTGGAACGCGTGCGGGAGTCGGTGGAAGGCGTGATCGAGGGCAAGCCCGAGGTCGTACGGCTCTCGCTGACCGTGCTGCTGGCCGAGGGACACCTGCTGATCGAGGACGTCCCGGGAGTCGGCAAGACGATGCTGGCCAAGGCACTGGCGCGGTCCATCGACTGCTCGGTGCGGCGCATCCAGTTCACGCCCGACCTGCTGCCGTCGGACATCACCGGTGTGTCCATCTGGGACCAGCAGCGCCGCGACTTCGAGTTCAAGCCGGGCGCGATCTTCGCGCAGGTGGTGATCGGCGACGAGATCAACCGCGCCTCGCCCAAGACGCAGTCCGCGCTCCTGGAGTCCATGGAGGAGCGCCAGGTCACCATCGACGGCAAGACCTACGAGCTGCCCAGCCCCTTCATGGTGGTGGCGACGCAGAACCCGGTCGAGATGGAGGGCACCTACCCGCTGCCGGAGGCCCAGCGCGACCGCTTCATGGCCCGCGTGTCGGTGGGGTACCCCAGCGCGGAGGCCGAGCTGAAGATGCTGGACGTCCACGGCGGCGTCTCGCCGCTGGAGGATCTCCAGCCCGTGGCCCACGCGCACGAGATCCTCAAGCTGATCGAGGCGGTGCGCGGTGTGCACGTCGCTGAGCCGGTGCGGCGCTACGCGGTCGACCTGGTCGGCGCCACGCGCACGCACCCGGACCTCAGACTCGGCGCCTCCCCGCGCGCGACGCTGCACCTGCTGCGCGCGGCCAAGGCGTCCGCGGCCCTCAGCGGCCGGGAGTACGCGCTGCCGGACGACGTGCAGGCCCTCGCCGTCGCCGTCCTGGCCCACCGCCTGCTGCCCACCGCCCAGGCCCAGCTCAACCGGCGCACCGCCGAGCAGGTCGTCGAGGAGATCCTTCAGCGCACGCCCGTACCGGCGGCGCCGCAGCAGCACAGCGGCTTCGGCGGCCTGGGCCGTACGGCGCCGGCGTATCCCCAGCAGCCGCCGCGGAGGCTGTGATGACCACCGCGGGGGCGGGGTACGCGGAAGCCGACCGGGGCGAGCGGGGCGGCATCCGCACCGCCCTGGCCGGTCTGACCACCCGCGGACGCTCCTTCCTGGCCGCCGGAATCGCGGCCGCGATCTGCTCGTACGTGCTCGGACAGAGCGACCTGCTGCGCGTGGGTCTGCTGCTGGCGGTGCTGCCGCTGGTGTGCGCGGCGGTGCTGTACCGCACGCGCTACCGGGTCGCGGGCAGCCGCCGGCTCTCCCCCGCGCGCGTGCCCGCCGGCAGCGAGGCCCGGGTGCACCTGCGGATGGACAACGTCTCGCGGCTGCCCACGGGCCTGCTGATGCTCCAGGACCGGGTGCCGTACGTGCTCGGCCCCCGGCCCCGGTTCGTGCTGGACCGGGTGGAGGCGGGCGGCCGCCGCGAGGTGTCCTACCGGGTGCGCTCCGACCTGCGCGGCCGCTACCCGCTCGGCCCGCTCCAGCTGCGCCTGAGCGACCCGTTCGGCATGTGCGAGCTGACCCGGTCCTTCTCGACGCACGACACCCTGACCGTGATCCCGCGCGTGGAGCCGCTGGCGCCGGTGCGCCTGAGCGGCGAGGCGAAGGGGTACGGCGACGGGCGGCAGCGCTCGCTGGCGCTGGCCGGCGAGGACGACGTGATCCCGCGCGGCTACCGCTACGGCGACGACCTGCGCCGGGTGCACTGGCGCTCCACCGCCCGCTACGGCGAGCTGATGGTGCGCCGCGAGGAGCAGCCCCAGCGTGCCCGCTGCACGGTGCTGCTGGACACCCGGGGCATCGCCTACGAGGGCGCCGGCCCGGACTCGGCCTTCGAGTGGGCCGTCTCGGGCGCCGCGTCCGTGCTGGTGCACATGCTGGAACGGGGTTACTCGGTACGGCTGCTGACGGACACGGGCAACGCGGTGCCCGGTGAGGGCGGGGACGGCTTCGCGGGCGCGAGCCAGGAGTCGGCGGACGCGGCCGGGCTGATGATGGACACCCTCGCGGTGATCGACCACTCCGACGGCGCGGGCCTGTCCCGGGCCTACGACGTGCTGCGCGGTGGCAACGAGGGGCTGCTGGTGGCCTTCCTCGGCGATCTGGACGAGGAGCAGGCGGCCGTGCTCGGCCGGATGCGGCAGCGCAGCCCCGGCGCGGTCGCCTTCGTGCTGGACAGCGACAGCTGGGTGCGGGAACCGAGCGACGTGCCCGGCCCGTTGGACAGGAGCGGCGACCGGCTGCGCATGCTGCGCGAGGCGGGCTGGACGGCCCTGCCCGTGCCGCGGGGCGCCTCGGTGGACGAGCTGTGGCGGCAGGCCGACCGGGAGCGCAGGGGCTTGGCCGCCGCGAGCGGCGGGGAGGGGCCGTGATGAGCGGGCGGGTACGACTGACGCTGGGGGCGTGGGCGGCCACGCTGATGGCCGCGTGCGCCCTGCTGCCCCTGGTCAGGCCGGCCACCTGGATCGTGCAGGCGGCCTTCCTGCTGGCCCTCCAGTCGGGTGTGGGCGCCCTCGCCCGCAGGGTGCCGCTGGCCCGGCCGCTGACGGTGGCGGCCCAGGCCGTGGTCACCGTGATGCTGCTGACCTTCGTCTTCGCCCGTGGCCAGGCGCTGGCCGGGCTGATCCCGGGCCCGCGGGCCTTCGACCGCTTCGCGCTCCTGCTCCAGCAGGGCGGGGACGACATCGCGCGGTACGCGATCCCGGCGCCCCTGGAGTCCGACGGCATCCGGCTGATGCTCGTGGGCGGAGTCCTGATCATCGGGCTGCTGGTGGACACCCTCGCGGTGACCTTCCGCAGCGCCGCCCCGGCCGGGCTGCCCCTGCTCGCCCTGTACTCCGTGGCCGCGGGGCTTTCCGACGGGGACACGGACTGGCTGTGGTTCCTGGTGGCGGCGGCCGGCTATCTGATGCTGCTGCTGGCCGAGGGCCGGGACCGGCTCTCGCAGTGGGGCCGGGTCTTCGGCGGTGCCCCGTCCACCGCCGCGGGGGAGCCGAGCGGTCCCCTCGCCCCGGTCCGCACCGGCCGGCGCATCGGCGTGGTCGCGCTGGGCATCGCCCTGGTGGTGCCGCTCGGCCTGCCCGCGATGAACGGCGGCCTGCTGGACTCCGTGGGCGCGGGAGGGAGCGGCGGCCCGGGCGGCGGGGGCACGATCTCCGCCGTGAACCCCCTGGTGTCGTTGCGGGACAGCCTGAACGCGGACGAGGACCAGCAGGTGCTGTCCGTGCGGACCAACTCGGCAGACGTCTCGGACCTGTATCTGCGGATCGTGTCCCTGGACGACTTCGACGGCACCACCTGGAAGCCCTCCCGGCGTTCCATCACCGCCGTCCCCGACGGCACCTTCCCGAGCCCGACAGGCCTCAGCCCGGACGTGAAGCGCGCTGAGATCGACAGCAGGATCACCGCGGCCGACTGGTACGCCCAGGACTGGCTGCCCATGCCCTACCCGCCGAGCGGCGTGCGCATCAGCGGCAACTGGCGGTACGAGCCGGTGGGCATGACGCTGGTCGGCGACCACGGGCAGAACACGCGCGGCCTGACCTACCGGGTCACGAGCCTGGACGTGCGGCCGACGGCGGAGCAGCTGGCCTCGGCGGGGCCGCCGCCCACGGACATCGAGCGCGACTTCACCGAGCTGCCGGACTCGCTGCCGTCGGTGGTGGGCCGCACCGCCCGCCAGGTCACCGCGGGCGCCTCGGACCCGTACGACCAGGCGGTCAAGCTCCAGGACTGGTTCTCCGTGACGGGCGGCTTCCAGTACGACACGCAGGTGCAGGTCGGCAGCGGCTCGCAGGCGATCGCCCGCTTCCTGAAGGACAAGCAGGGCTTCTGCGTGCACTTCTCCTTCGCGATGGCGGCGATGGCCCGCTCCCTGGGCATACCGGCCCGGGTGGCGGTGGGCTTCGCGCCGGGTACCCCGCAGGCGGACGGCTCGGTGTCGGTGGGGCTGCGGGACGCGCACGCCTGGCCCGAGCTGTACTTCGAGGGCGTGGGCTGGACGCGTTTCGAGCCCACGCCGACCCGTGGCTCGATCCCCGCCTACACCGTGCCGGACCGCCCGGACGACTCGGTGCCGAACCCGGCCCGCCCCTCCCAGTCGGCCTCCACCGCTCCGTCCGCCGCGCCCTCGGCGAGCGAGAGCTGCACGCAGGAGCAGAAGAAGCTGGACGGCGGCTGCGGCAGCGCGTCGCCCCAGGCGGCGCTGCCCACGGACGACGAGGGCCCCAAGTGGTACGCGTTGCTGGCGTGGGCGCTCGCCGGTCTCGCCGTCCTGGCGCTCCCCCTGGCTCCGATGCTGTGGCGGCTGCGGACGCGCACGGCACGGTTGGGGGCACACGGCCGCAGCGAGCAGGACGCGGCCCTGTACACCCTGGCCGTCTGGCAGGAGCTGACCGACACGGCGTGGGACTACGGCATCACGCCGGACGAGTCCCGGACCCCGCGCACGGCGGCCGCCCGCATCATCCGGCTGGGCGACCTCGACGCCACGGCGGCGGCCTCGGTGCACCGGGTGGCGAACGCGGTGGAGCAGGTCCTGTACGCACCCCACCCCCGCCCCGTCGCGGGCCTCACGGACGACGTCCACCGGGTGGCGGCCGGGCTCGGCGCGGCCGCCGGACGACCGGCCAGGCTCCGGGCGCTGCTGGCTCCCCGCTCCACCGTGCGGGTGGTGTGGGCGGCGTCGGCCTGGTGGACGAGGGTCCGGGAACGCGCCGTGGCACTGCGGCCCACCTGGCGCAGGGCGTCGGGGCAGCAGGGCTGAGGGCGTCAGAAGCAGCCGGGGCCGCCGGTGCGACCGCACCGGCGGCCCCGCCGTGTGTCCGGAAGTCCGCCGCCGGCGGGACCGGGCGGGGCGAAAGCGGGCCGCGGCACCGGAAGACGCCCCGCAACGCATGACCCTGTGAGCCGCGCGCACGCAAGCGTCAGGGGGTGACCACCGAGTCGGTGGTCACCCCCTGACGTACGTGTTCACGTAGGTGGAGAGGCTGCCCGGAGGGCTAATGGCCGCCCTGCTCGTCGCGGCGCTTCTGCCAGCGCTGCTCGATGCGGTCCATCACGGAGCGGCGCTGCCGGCCCTGCCGACGGGCCTGGTGTCCGGCGACGCCGGCCGCCTGTTCACCCGGCTTGGGGGCCTTGCGCCAGCCGGTCACGGCCAGCACCGCACAGCCCAGCATGACGAGGAAGCCCACGACACTGAGCCAGACCTGCTTGGCGACCATTCCGGCCATGAGGAGCGCGATACCTACGAGGAAGCCCGCGACCGCCTGGTAGACCCGTCGCCGGGTGTACGTGCGCAGCCCGCTTCCCTCGAGCGCTGTCGCGAACTTGGGATCTTCGGCGTACAGCGCTCGCTCCATCTGCTCGAGCATGCGCTGCTCGTGCTCAGAGAGCGGCACGGAGTCCTCCTCATCGTGCAGTCGCCGGGGCGACCCGGGGGGTCTCTTCAGGATAGGCAGGGAATCGCCCCCGTGAAACCCGCCCCTCTGCGCCAATTGACCAACCGGAACCCGCCATGGGCGGCCCGGCTCGCTGAGGCTTCCATTCCCCGGCGGCCGACCCGTCATGCCGGACGGTCTCCCTCGATCATACGGCGCGTCGCCCCCGTTCGGGGGGCCTGTGGCGTACTCCATGCGCAGCCAAGGCGCTGATCAGCGGCGGTGCCCCAGGAAGCGGCTCAGCTCTCGACGACCCCATCGGTCTCGCCGGCCCCGGCCTTCTCGACGGCCCCACCGGTCTCACCGAGCACATGCAGCTGCGTGGCCACCGAGTGGAAGGCCGGAAGCCCGGCCGCGGCCTCCTCCAGCTTCAGCAGCGCGTCCAGGGCCCCGGGCTCGGTGTCCACGAGGACGCCGGGCACGAGGTCGGCGAAGACCCGCACCCCGTGCACCGCCCCGACGCGCAGGCCCGCGCCCTCGACCAGTCCGGTGAGCTGCTCGGCGGTGAAGCGGCGCGGCACGGGGTCACCCGTGCCCCATCGTCCGTTCGGGTCGTCGAGCGCCTGCCGGGCCTCCTTGAAGTGCCCGGCGAGGGCGCGGGCCAGCACGGCACCGCCGAGGCCGGCCGCGAGCAGGCTGAGGACACCCTCCGTGCGCAGGGCGGCCACCACGTTGCGGACGCCCTCGGCCGGGTCGTCCACGTACTCCAGGACGCCGTGGCACAGCACCACGTCGTAGCCACCGCGCTCGGCGACGTCGAACAGGCCGTGGGCATCGCCCTGCACGCCCTTGACGCGGTCGGCGACACCGGCCTCGGCGGCGCGGCGCTCCAGGGCGAACAGCGCGTTCGGGCTGGGGTCGACGACGGTGACCCGGTGGCCGAGGCGGGCGACGGGCACCGCGAAGTTGCCGCTGCCGCCTCCGGTGTCGAGGACGTCCAGCGACTCCCGACCCGTGGCCTTGACCCGGCGGTCCAGGGCGTCCTGGAGGACCTCCCAGACCACGGCGGTACGGAGTGCGGCGCGGGGGCGCATCGGGTCCGACACGGCAGTTGACTCCTCGGCGCGGCACCGCCTCTTGCACGGCGGCGCGAACGGGGCGTCTCCCCCGGCCCGGCCACGGGGAGGGAAGACTTCAGGCGTCCCCCACCCTATTGCCTCGGCGGCGGCGTCCGGATGACCCGGTCCCGAGACGGTCCGAGGTCAGACGACCCAGGGCCAGGCGGCCCACGGTCAGTCACCCCGCGTCCGGCATCCCCCTCCCCGGGCCGCGCTCCGGCCGGTCCTGGTCCGGGCGGGGCTGCGGCAGGACCGGCTGGAGGACCAGCATCCGCTCGACGAGGCGCAGGAACATCGCCACGTCCCGTATGAGGTCGTCGGCGTCCCGGCCGGTGGCCGCGCCCTGGATGCCCGCCTCGGCGCGGGCGCGGCGCCGGGCGCCGGAGGCGAACAGGGCGCTCCAGTCGGCCAGTTCCGGAGCGATCTCGGGGAGCACTTCCCAGGCGCTCCGGATCTTGGCCCGGGCCCGGGGGGAGGTCTCGGGGCGACCCCGGGCGGCGAGCACCGCGGCCGCGGTGCGCAGGGCGG
Organism: Streptomyces sp. NPDC050674; assembly: GCF_040654575.1. Taxonomy (NCBI): domain Bacteria; kingdom Bacillati; phylum Actinomycetota; class Actinomycetes; order Kitasatosporales; family Streptomycetaceae; genus Streptomyces; species Streptomyces sp. NPDC050674. The sequence goes on along the minus strand of NZ_JBFAIG010000011.1, from coordinate 55,735 downwards.
CGAGGTGGGCGGTGGCGTAGCGCTCGTTCGGTGTCTCCAGGGCGGTGGCCTCGTCGAGGCTCGCGCGTGCCTGGGCGAGAAGGTCGAGGGCGGCGGGCGGGGCCGTGGCCCGGCGCAGCACGGGGTGCACGTCGCTCGCCGGGCCGGTCAGTGAGGGGGCAGGGCCGGTGGCGCGGCGCCGACGGGCGGCTGCTGCGTGGTAGCTGGCCATGACGAACCTCCTGTCGTCTGTGTGACGGCACGTCCGGTCACGAAGTGCCGTATGTGACCCATCGTGAGGTATGGCACTGACAATCCGTTCTGACCTGCTGTTTTGCCTCGATCGAAGGTTCGGAGTAGTTTTTGCACTGACCAGTCAGTTCAAATCAGGGGAGACTCGTGGGGGAACAGGCGGGAGGAGTGCGGATCGTCGCCGAGGGCCTCGGGATCAAGGGGCCACGGGGGTGGGCGGTCCGCGGGATCTCCATGGACGCCGGCCCGGGTTCGCTCGTCGCGGTGGAGGGCCCGTCCGGGTCCGGCCGTACGTGCCTGCTGCTCGCGCTGACGGGCCGGATGAAGGTCTCGGAGGGGACGGCCGCCGTCGGTGACGCGCGGTTGCCGAAGCGGATGGCGGCGGTCCGGGGCGTCAGCGCGCTGGCGCACGTCCCCGGGGTGACCGACCTCGACCCGGCCCTGACCGTCGGCGAGCACCTGCGCGAACGCGCGCTGCTCCAGCGCCGTTTCGGCGCCTCGCTGCGCGGCCTCCTGCGGCCCCGCGGCGAGCGGGCGGCCGAGGCCGCACGGCGCGTCGACGCCGCGCTCGAGGCCGCCGGGCTCGACGTGGAGGCCCTGCCCAAGGGGCCGCGTACGGCCGTCCGGGACCTGGAGCGCCTGGAGGCGCTGCGGCTGTCGGTCGCGCTCGCCCTGGTCGGCGAGCCGCGGCTGCTGGGCATCGACGACACCGACCTGAAGCTCTCGGACGGGGAGCGGCAGGAGGTCTGGGCGCTGCTCAGGTCCCTGGCCGACGCCGGGACGACGGTCGTGGCGGTGTGCAGCGAGGCGCCCGAGGGTGCCGTCAGGGTCTCCACCGCGCGGAGCGACGAGGAACCGGCCGCCGAGGACGAGCCCGACCGGGCCGATCGGGCAGAGGCCGAAGAGACGGACCAGGGAGAGGAGAAGGCCGATGCGCTCGCCGAGACTCGCCGCGCTTGAGCTGCGCCGCTTCGGGCGGGGCAAACTGCCGCGGGCCGCGCTCGTCGCGCTGCTGGTGCTGCCGCTGCTGTACGGCGCGCTGTACCTGTGGTCGTTCTGGGACCCGTACGGCCGTCTGGACCGGATCCCGGTGGCGCTGGTGAACGACGACAAGGGAGCCACCGCCGACGGCAGGAAGATCACCGCGGGCGACGACATCACCAAGGGCCTGCGCGACAGCAAGACCTTCGACTGGCAGGAGGTGAGCGCCGCCGAGGCCCGCAGGGGCGTCGAGGACGGCAGCTACTACCTGTCGCTCACCATGCCCGCCGACTTCAGCGAGCGGATCGCCTCCAGTTCCGGGAACACCCCGGAGACCGGCGCCCTCCAGGTGCGCACCAACGACGCGAACAACTACATCGTCGGGCAGATCTCGCGGACGGTCTTCGGCGAAGTGCGCCAGGCGGCGTCCACGAAGACGTCACGCTCCTTCCTGGACAAGATCTTCGTGTCGTTCTCCGACATCCACGGCAAGACCGTGAAGGCGGCGAAGGGGGCCGACCAGCTCAAGGGCGGCATCGGCAAGGCCGAGAAGGGCTCCAAGGACCTGGCCGACGGCCTGAAGGACGCCAAGGCCGGCAGCGGCAAGCTGTCCACGGGCCTGAAGAAGCTGAACACCGGCGCCGGCGACCTGGAGGACGGTTCGAAGCGGGTCGCACAGGGCACGCAGAAGCTCGCCGACCGGGTCAACGGCACCGCCGACAAGGTCGGCCCGTTCCTCAAGGGCAACGAGAAGACCATCGGTGACACCGCCCAGCTGGTGGCCGACTCCTCCGGGGCGATCCGCAAGCACCTCGACACCCTGGTGAAGACGGCCCCGACCGCCGCCAAGGGCGCCCGCGCCGCGTCCGGCACGCTGACCGACGTCTACGCCCGGCGCTGCGACGACCCCGTCCTGCCCGACGCGGCCTGCTCCGACCTGAAGAAGGCCAAGGACGCCGCCGCCGACGTGAGCACCATCGCGGACGACCTCAACACGCTGATCGCGGACCAGGACGGCGACCTGGACAAGCTCGACAAGAATCTCGCCACCCTCCAGAAGCAGTCCCAGGCCCTCGCGAACCGCGCGCCGCACCTCTCCGAGGACCTGACCGACGCCGTCAAGAAGATCAACAAGCTGAACGACGGCGCGGCCCGGGTCGCCGCCGGGGCGAAGAAGCTGCACAAGGGGATCGGCACGGCCAAGACCGGCGCCGTCGACCTGGACAAGGGCGTCGGCAAGCTGAAGACGGGCGCGGACGACCTCAACGGCGGCATCTACAAGCTCGTCGGCGGCTCCGGGAAGCTCGCCGGAGGCCTGCACGACGGGGCGGAGAAGATCCCCGACTACGACGAGCAGGACCGCGACCGGCGCACCGAGGTCATGGCCGACCCGGTGCGGCTCGCCTCCCACGACCTGCACAAGGCGCCCAACTACGGCACCGGGTTCGCCCCGTACTTCATCCCGCTGTCGCTGTGGGTGGGCGCGATGGTGGCGTACATGCTGATCACGCCGATGAACCGGCGTGCCCTCGCGGCCGGCGCCCCGGCCTGGCGGATCGCGCTGGCGGGCTGGCTGCCGGTGGTGGCGATCGGGGTGCTCCAGACGGTGGCGCTGATGTCGGTGCTGCACTGGGCGGTCGGTCTGGAGATGACCCGGGCGGCCGGGACGGTGAGTTTCCTGTTCCTGGTGACGGCGTGCTTCGCGGCGATCGTGCAGTGGCTGAACGCGCGCTTCGGGGCGGCGGGCCGGATCCTCGTCCTCGCGCTGCTGATGCTCCAGCTGACCTCCGCGGGCGGTACGTACCCCGTGCAGACCAGCCCCGGGTTCTTCAACGCGCTCCACCCGTTCCTCCCGATGAGCTATGTCGTCGAGGCACTCCGGCGGCTCATCACCGGCGGTGGACTCGATCCGGTGTGGCAGGCGTGCGTCGTGCTGACGGCGTTCACCGCGGGCGCCCTGGCGCTGACCGCCGTCGCGGCCCGCCGGCGCCAGGTGTGGACGCTGGACCGGCTGCACCCGGAGCTGAGCCTGTGAGCGCCGCCGTCACTTCCCCCGGAAAGGTTCCTGTGACAATCAGGACCATGGAAAGCAGCAGTGCCGCGTCGGGCGGCAGCACGCGCCGCGAGGCCACCCGGCAGAAGCTCTACGAAGCGGCCGTCACGCTCATCGCCGAGCAGGGGTTCTCCGCCACCACCGTGGACGAGATCGCCGAGCGTGCCGGGGTCGCGAAGGGCACCGTCTACTACAACTTCGCGAGCAAGTCCGTCCTCTTCGAGGAGTTGCTGCGGCACGGAGTGGGTCTGCTGACCGCCTCCCTGCGGGAAGCTGCCGACCGGACCGCCCGGGAGGGCGGCACCAAGGTCGACGCCCTGGACGCCATGATCCGCGCGGGGCTGGTCTTCATCGACCGCTATCCGGCCTTCACGCAGCTGTACGTGGCCGAGCTGTGGCGCACCAACCGGACCTGGCAGTCGACGCTGATGGTGGTCCGGCAGCAGGCCGTAGCGGTCGTGGAGGACGTGCTGCGCGACGGTGTGGCGGGCGGCGAGTTCAGCGAGGACATCGACATCTCGCTGACGGCGTCCGCGCTGGTCGGCATGGTCCTGGTGGCCGCTCTCGACTGGAAGTCCTTCCAGGCGGAGCGTTCCCTGGACGACGTCCACGCCGCACTGTCCCGGCTGCTCCAGGGACGGGTGAGCGGCTGCCGCTGAAAGACCGGCTGAAAGGCCGGCACGGTGAAGGCGCCGGCACGAGTGAAGGCGCCGGTCCGGTGTGGCCGCGTCCCCCGCGGGCCACCTCGAACCGGCGCCTTCCGTACTCCCCCGTACTCCCCCGTGCTCCCCCCACGACCCCCGTTCGGTCGTCCCCCGGTTCTCCCCCGTGCCTCGCTCCCGCCGACACCGCCGGCGGAAGGAGCGGATCGCGGGCCGGCCCCGTTCCGGCGCCCCGTGTCGCCGGTGCCGGAGCCGTGCCCCTCTCCGTGTCTCCACTCTCTCGTCGTCGCAGGTCCTCCCCCATCCGCGCGCGTACTCAACTCCCCGCCTGAGTACGAGTACTCAGTGCTGCGCACACCTCCCCGGAACGCCGCTTCGCCGTGTGGTCACGATCACCCCCGCGCCCGTACTCGGAGGTGGCCGGCGAGGCGTGTCGGCGGGTGCCGATAAAGTCCCTGGCATGGCACGGATTGCGGTGATCGGCGCCGGGATGGGCGCGCTGACGGCCGCTGCCCGGCTGGCCGTCGCGGGCCACCGGGTGGCGGTGTACGAACGGACGGACACCTACGGCGGAGCGCTGCGCCGCTTCGAGCGCGACGGGTTCTCCTTCGACACGGGCCCCGCCCTGCTCCCGCTGCCGGCCGTGTACCGCGACCTGTTCGTCAAGACCGGCAAGGAGCCCCTGGAGTCCTGCGTCGAGCTGGTCCAGGTCGACCCGTCGTCCCGGCACCTGTTCGCGGACGGCACCGAGGTGTCGCTGCCGAACGCCTCGCGCGCGGGTGTGGTGGCCGCCCTGGACGAGGGGCTGGGGGCGGGTGCCGGGAAGCGCTGGGGCGACTTCCTGGTGCGGGCCCGCGAGGCCTGGGACCGGACCCGCCGGCCGCTGCTCGAGGAGCCGCTCTGGCCGAACTGGCAGGTCCTGGCCGAGCGCGAGCCTTACCCGTCGGTGCCCCACAAGCGGCTGCTGCGCACCCGCCGGGCCGGCACCCTCGCCGAGGTCGGCGCCTGGGAGCTGCGCGACCCCCGGCTCGCGGCGCTTCTGGAGAGCCACGCCCTCGGGTACGGCCTGGATCCCCGGATCGCCCCGGCGAGCGCGGCCGTACTGCCGTACATGGAGCACGCCTTCGGCACCTGGTACGTGCGCGGTGGTCTGCGCGAGCTGGCGCGGGCGGTGTACGAGCGGTGCCTGGCCCGCAGGGTCGAGTTCCACTTCGGCGCCGACGTCACCGGCGTGCTGGAGAAGGACGGCCGGGCGTCGGGGGTGGAGCTCTCCGACGGGTCGGTCGTGGAGGCGGACTTCGTGGTGGCCGGCGTCGCGCCCGGCGTCCTGGAGCGGCTGACGCCGGGATCGGCCCTCCGGGGCGAGGGCGAGGTGCCCGGGCGGCCCCCGGCGGCCGCCCGGCTGACGCTGCTGGCGGCCCTGCGCGGCGCCCGCCCCGAGGGCACGGCGCACCGCACCGTGGTGCACACCCCGGATCGTGAGGCCGAGCTGGACGCCCTGTTCGCCACGGCGGCCGACGCGGCGCGTCCCACGGTGACGGTGCTACGGCCCGACGACCCGGGCCTGGCCCCGGCGGATCACGAGGCGGTCACCCTCACGACGGTGGTGCCCGCGCGGGTCGACCGGCCCCAGGCCGATCTCGCCGGCCTCGCCGACCGGCTGCTCACCGTCGCCGAACGCGCCGTGCCCGGCCTGCGCGACCGGCTGCTCTGGCACGAGGTGCGCACCCCGGCCGACATCGCGGACGCGACGGGGGCGGAGGGCGGGGCGGTTCCCGCGCCGGCCCTGGCGGCGGCCGGCGGACGGCTGCTGCACCCGTCCAACGGCACGCGGGTGCCCGGCCTGTTCACGGTGGGCGGCTGGGCCCACCCCGGCGGCGGGCTGCCGCACGCCGGCATGTCGGGTGCCCTGGTCGCCGGACTGATCGTGGAGGGCCCGGAGTTCCGCGGCTCGCAGTGAGCACACCCGCCCCGGCGGGGTCCGGGCTTCAGAAACGGTACTGCTCGTCGAAGCCGTTCCCCTGCGGCTGCTGACCGCCGCCCTGGTAGGGGTAGTGCTGCTCGGGCGGCAGCTCCTGCCCGTACTCGTCGGTGTTGCGCTGCTGCGGCACCCACGCCCCGCCGGGCGGGGTCTCGCCGGTGTGGCTGCCGGCGTACTGGTCCTGCCCGTAGGCCTGCTGACCGTAGTACTGCTGGTCGCCGTACGAGGTGTCGTAGGAGGGCTGGCCGTAGTGGGACGAGCCGATGTACGGGTCGGAGTAGGCGGCGTACTGCTGCTGGCCGGTGGCGTCGTAGCCCTGCTGCCGGCCGTAGCCGGAGGAGTCGTAGGCGTAGGACTGGTCGGCGGACTGGGCGGCGTACGGGTCGTGGGCCTGCTGCCCGGCGTCCTGGTAACCGTGGCCGTAGACGCCGTAGGAGCCGGTGTCCTCGGGCACCGGCTGCGGCTCGTAGACGGCGGTGGTGTCCGCGGACGTCGGATGGTGGAGGGGACGCGCGGGGGTGAAGACGTCGTCCCGGTCGTAGTCGTCGTCCTGGACGTGTGCGGCGGGGTCGGGGCGGTAGGCGCCGGCCTCGTCGTCGTAGCCGCCCTCGGCCTCCAGGCCGGAGACCTCCAGGGTCGGCTCCTGACGGCCGCGCTCACCGCGGCGGCGCTTGCTGCCGCCGCCGAGCGCGGGCGCGTTCATCGCCCAGCCGGACGCGAAGCCGCTGCGGAACGACAGGGTGACGTAGGTCTGCCCGACCGCGAAGGCGGCGGCGCCCAGTCCGATCACGACGACCGACGGGATCAGGACACCGACGACGACACCGAGGAATCCGGCGAAGGCCAGCAGCCGCCAGCGCAGCCGCGCCTTGTACTGCAGCAGCACCTCGCCCAGCAGCCACAGCGCGACGATGCCGAACGCGATGTAGAGGACCGCCCAGCCCATGTACGCCCCTCTCCCAGTGGCCGTTACGCAGTGTGTCGTATACCGGTGCGAACGGTCTAGGCCTGCGATGAGTGGTGCAGGCCCAGGTTCTCGTAGATCTCCAGTGTCGCGGTGGAGTTGTTGAGCGTGATGAAGTGCAGGCCGGGCACGCCCTCGGCGAGCAGCCGCGCACAGAACTCCGTGGCGAATTCGATCCCAATGGAGCGTACAGCGGCCGGATCGTCTTGTGCTGTGAGGATCCGCTCTTTCAGGGCGGAAGGGAACGCGGCGTTGGTGAGGGACCCGATCCGCTCCAGCGTCTTCACGCTCGTGATCGGCATGACCTCGGGAATGATCGGGGTGTCGCAGCCGGCGGCGGAGACCCGGTCGCGCAGGCGCAGGTAGTCCTCGGGCTGGAAGAACATCTGCGTGATGGCGTAGTCCGCGCCCGCCCGGCACTTGTCGACGAAGTGGCGGACGTCGGTGTCCCAGTCGGCGGAGCGCGGGTGCATCGCCGGGAAGGCGGCGACGCCGACGCAGAAGTCGCCGGACGCCTTGATCAGCTCGACGAGTTCGGCGGCGTAGGCGAGGCCCCGGGGGTGCGGCACCCACTCGCCCATCGGGTCTCCGGGCGGGTCGCCGCGCAGGGCGAGCATGTTGCGGATCCCGGCGTCGGCGTACTGGCCGATGATGTTGCGCAGGTCGGCCACCGAGTGGTCGACCGCGGTGAGGTGGGCGATCGGGGTGAGGGTGGTGTCGGAGGCGATCGCCTCGGTCGCCTTGACCGTGCCCGCGCGGGTGGAACCGCCCGCGCCGTACGTCACGGAGACGAAGTCGGGTGCCACCGCCTCGACCCGGCGCAGCGCGTTCCACAGGTTCCGCTCGCCCTTCGGGGTCTTGGGGGCGTAGAACTCGAAGGAGTACGTCGTCTTGCCGGCCGCGAGCATGTCGCGGACGGTGCGGGCGTGGTCCGATCTGATGGATGCGGTGCCGAGGGCCATACCGGCAGGTTAGCCAGGGGCGGTCGGTCCCCCAACCGAGGGCCGCGATTTGTCTGGATTGTCCACTTGTTGTCCATCCCTTGGACAGACGGTCGTCACTGCGCCGCCCGCAGCCGCTCGGCGAACTCCGCCGCCGCGGCCCCCGGGTCACCGGCCTCGGTGATCGCCCGTACGACGACGACCCGCCGGGCGCCCGCCTCCAGCACCTGGTCGAGATTGCCGAGGTCGATGCCGCCGATGGCGAACCAGGGGCGGTCGGTGCCCAGGGCGGCGGTGTACCGGACGAGGTCCAGGCCCGGGGCGTGGCGGCCGGGCTTGGTGGGGGTGGGCCAGCACGGGCCGGTGCAGAAGTAGTCGACGCCCTGCTGGACGGCGGCCGCTGCGGCCTCCGGCTCGGCGTGGGTGGAGCGGCCGATCAGGACGTCGTCGCCGAGGAGGGCGCGGGCCGCGGGGACCGGGAGGTCGCCCTGGCCGAGGTGCAGGACGTCGGCGCCGGCGGCGTGGGCGACGTCCGCGCGGTCGTTGACCGCGAGCAGCTTGCCGTGCCGGGCGCAGGCGTCGGCGAAGACGGCCAGGTGCTCCAGCTCCTCGCCCGCCTCCATGCCCTTGTCGCGCAACTGCACGATGTCGACCCCGCCGCTCAGCACGGCGTCGAGGAACTCCCCGAGGTCGCCCTGCCGCTTGCGCGCGTCGGTGCACAGGTAGAGCCGGGCGTCGGCGAGCTGGGCCCGTGCGGTGGCGGCGGTGCCGGTCATGCGTGTCCCCCAGGGTGTCGGTGGCGTGGCGGACCCGGTGGGCCCGGCGTCGGCGGCATGCGGGTGCGCACGCTCGGGTCCGGCGGCGCGGACACGGCCCGTGCCGCCCGGCGCGGGTCCGTGCGAACGCCTCGGGCACCTTACGCCTGCCCGGGCCGCCACCGCCCCGGGCGCTCCCGGTCCGTCCGCGGCCTGGACGGGCGCGGGCCACCCCGGGCCGTGGCCCCACGGCCACGGCCCTCACCTCGGGCGGTTGTTCAGGCCCGGCCCCGCACGCGCGGCGCCGGGCGGTTGTCCCGTCGCGGCCGGGTCAGACCGCGAGCGCCTGGGCGCGGCGCTTCACCTCCGTGCCGCGATTCTCGCTGAGTGCCTGCGCGGGCGTACCGGGCAGGCTGGGGTCCGGGGTGAAGAGCCACTCCAGCATCTCTTCGTCCGTGAAGCCGTCGTCCCGCAGGAGCGTCAAGGTCCCGGACAGGCCCTTGACGACCTTGTCCCCGTCGATGAAGGCGGCGGGGACGTGCAGCGCGCGGTTCTCACCCCGGCGTACGGCGATGAGCTGGCCGTCCTTGACCAGCTGCCGCACACGCGTCACCTCGACGCCGAGCTGTTCGGCGATGTCGGGGAGGGTGAGCCAGGCGGGGACGAGAGCATCGATCTTTGCGTCAATCTCGGTCACGGAAACAAGCCTGCCATTCGCCACCGACAGTCGGAAGTCGGCCCCGTCCACCTGGGCGGACGCGCCGGGTCCGGCAGCGCCGCCCGGCACCCCTCGCGACGGCCCCGCGCCTACGCCGTCGCCGCCTTCATGGGCCTGGCCGGATCCGCCAGCAGCGCCGGGTTCATCGGTGTGCCCGCCTCGATCAGGCGGCGGCCCTGGGCGAGGTCCCGGGGCCGGCCGACCGCCAGCAGCGCGACCAGCCGCTCACCGCGCAGCCAGCACACCGTCCAGGCCGGTCCTGAGGGGTCGCCCCGCCACAGGGTGGTGTCCGCGGCCGCGTGGTGCCCGGCGTACTGGACGAACCGCCCGAACTGCTCGGACCAGAAGTACGGCACCGGGTCGTAGACGGCCGGTGGCTCCCCCGAGGCCCGGCCCACGATGTTCACGGCGACCGTGCGCGGCCCCTGGAGGGCGTTGTCCCAGTGGTGGATCAGCAGGCGCTCGCCGTAGCGTCCGGAGGGGAAGGAGGCGCAGTCGCCGACCGCGTACACGTCCGGCACGGACGTGCGCAGGTGCTCGTCGGCCACGATCTCGGCGTGGGCGCCGAGCTCCACGCCGGAGCCGGCCAGCCAGGCCGTCGCGGGGCGGGCGCCGATGCCGACGACGACCGCGCCCGCCGGCAGCCGCGAGCCGTCGTCGAGGAACACCGCGCCGGGCTCGACGCGCTCCACGCGCGCGTGCGTCCGCAGAACCGCGCCCGCGTCGGCGTACCAGCCGCTCATGGGGGCCGCGACCTCGGCGGGCAGCGCCCCGGTGAGCGGGCGTTCGGCGGCCTCCACGACGGTCACCGCGCAGCCCGCCTCGCGCGCGGCCGTGGCGAACTCCGCGCCGATCCAGCCCGCGCCGACCACCACGATGTCGTGCCGGCGGGCCAGCACCGGACGCAGCCGCTCGGCGTCGTCGAGGGTGCGCAGCAGATGCACGCCCGGCACGCCCTCCGTGCCGGGCAGCCGGACCGGTTCGGCGCCGGTCGCCACGACCAGGACGTCGTAGGGCACCGGCCCGTCCTCGGTGTCCAGCTCGTGGTCGGCGGGGCGCAGGCCCAGCACCTCGCAGCCGAGCCGCAGTTCGATGCCGAGGGCCTCGAAGTCGACGTCGAAGGCGGAGCCCTCGGACTTGCCGAGCAGGACGGCCTTCGACAACGGGGGCCGGTCGTAGGGCTGGTGGGGCTCGGCGCCGATGAGGAGCACGTCGCCGGTGAAGCCCTGCTCGCGCAGCGCGACGGCGGTCTGCACCCCGGCCATGCCCGCGCCCGCCACGACCACGCGCCGTGGCGCGGACGACCCTGGTTCCTGCGTCTGCTCGCTCACCTGATCACCATAGACACCTGACGGATGGTCAGTCAGTGCTCATGCGCCGTGACCTGCTCCACAACGCTCGTGCCGTTGCCCCGCCGGGACTCCCACTCCCAGGTCTCCTCCAGCCGCACCCGCCCGTCTGGCAGCTCCACGACCGTCGAGACGCAGTGCCCCGAGGAGGTGGTGCCGTCCCGGACCAGCTGGACGTACCGGAAGTCCAGCCGGTCACCTTCCCGGGTACCCACGAGATGCCCGCGTACGACGTCGCCGCCCGTGTAGTCGGCCCAGATCTCGCCCGCCCGCTCGTGGTACGTGAACCGGGTGCGGCTGCCCACCTGGCCCGGTGCCTGGTCGGCGACCGGGGCCAGGACGAGACCGTCGAGGGATCGGGCCATGGGCGGAGGCTCCCTTACTGCGGGCTGCGGCATCGGGCTAGGGTGGCCAACGTAAAGCACTCGCGGGAGCCCGGACGCACCGGGCTGAGAGGGAGGCTGGCGGCCTCCGACCGTACGAACCTGATCCGGGTCATGCCGGCGAAGGGAGGGGCTGGACGCCCATGTCGCCTACGTCCACATCGTCAGACGTCCTGGTCATCGGGGGCGGGATCATCGGCCTGGTGACGGCCTGGCGGGCCGCGCAACGCGGGTTCGCCACCGCCGTCGTGGACCCCGAGCCGGGCGGCGGAGCCGCACAGGTGGCGGCCGGCATGCTGGCCGCCGTCACGGAACTGCACTACGGCGAGCAGACCCTGCTCGGCCTGAACCTCGCCTCCGCCCGGCGCTACCCGGACTTCGCCGCCGAGCTCACCGAGCTGACCGGCCGGGACCTCGGCTACCGCCGCTGCGGCACGCTCGCTGTGGCCCTGGACGCCGACGACCGGGCCCACCTGCGCGAACTGCACGTCCTGCAACAGCAGTCGGGCCTGGAGTCGCAGTGGCTGTCGGGGCGCGAGTGCCGGCGCCTGGAGCCGATGCTCGCGCCGGGTGTGCGCGGCGGGCTGCGGGTCGACGGCGATCACCAGATCGATCCGCGGCGGCTGGCCGGGGCCCTGGTGGCGGCCTGCGAGCGCACGGGCGTGGTCTTCCACCGGACGTGGGCGCAGCGGCTGACCGTCGTACGGGAGCGGGCCACGGGTGTCGTGCTGGCCGACGGGACCGAGGTGGCCGCCGGGCAGGTGGTGCTCGCCGGGGGCAGCCTGAGCGGGCGGCTCGCCGGCGTCCCGGAGGACGTGCTGCCGCCGGTGCGCCCGGTGAAGGGGCAGGTCCTGCGGCTGACCATGCCGCAGCGGCACGGGCCGTTCCTGAGCCGGACCGTGCGCGCGGTCGTGCGCGGCAGCCACGTCTACCTGGTGCCGCGCACGAGCGGCGAACTCGTCATCGGGGCCACCAGCGAGGAAATGGGCTGGGACACCACCGTGACCGCGGGCGGCGTGTACGAGCTGCTGCGGGACGCGCACGAACTGGTGCCGGGCATCACCGAGCTGCCGCTCACCGAGACCCGGGCCGGGCTGCGTCCCGGTTCCCCCGACAACGCGCCCCTGCTCGGCCCGACCGGCCTGGAGGGCCTGCTGCTGGCCACCGGGCACTACCGCAACGGCGTCCTGCTCACGCCCGTGACCGGCGACGCCCTGGCGCACGTCCTGGCGACGGGTGAACTCCCCGAGGAGGCCCGGCCCTTCACGCCGAAGCGCTTCAGTCCCGCCACCGCACTCACGGAGCAGCCCGCATGAACATCTCCGTCAACGGCGAGCCCCGGGACGTCCGGCCCGGCACGGCTCTCGACACCGTCGTGAGGTCGCTCACCGCCTCGCCCTCGGGCGTGGCCGCCGCCCTCAACGAGACCGTCGTCCCGCGCACGCAGTGGCCCTCCACGCCCCTGGCCGAGGGAGACCGCGTGGAAGTCCTCACCGCCGTCCAGGGAGGCTGACCATGGCCGACGATCCGTTTGTCCTCGGTGGCACGTCCTTCACCTCCCGCCTGATCATGGGCACGGGCGGGGCGCCCAGCCTCGATGTGCTGGAGCGGTCGCTGGTGGCGTCCGGGACGGAGCTGACCACGGTCGCGATGCGCCGGGTGAACGCCTCGGTGCACGGCTCGGTGCTGTCCGTGCTGGACCGGCTCGGCATCCGGGTGCTGCCCAACACGGCGGGCTGCTTCACGGCCGGGGAGGCCGTCCTCACGGCCCGCCTGGCGCGCGAGGCCCTCGGCACCGACCTGATCAAGCTGGAGGTCATCGCCGACGAGCGCACCCTGCTGCCGGATCCGATCGAGCTGCTGGACGCGGCCGAGACCCTGGTCGACGACGGGTTCACGGTGCTGCCGTACACCAACGACGACCCGGTGCTCGCGCGGAAGCTGGAGGACGTGGGCTGCGCGGCGATCATGCCGCTCGGCTCCCCCATCGGCTCCGGGCTCGGGATCCGCAACCCGCACAACTTCCAGCTGATCGTGGAGCACGCGCGCGTGCCGGTGATCCTGGACGCGGGCGCGGGGACCGCCTCGGACGCGGCGCTGGCGATGGAGCTGGGGTGCGCGGGCGTGATGCTGGCCTCCGCGGTGACGCGGGCGCAGGAGCCCGTGCTGATGGCCGACGCCATGCGGCACGCCGTGGAGGCGGGGCGGCTGGCGTACCGGGCGGGGCGGATCCCGCGGCGGCATTTCGCCGAGGCGTCGTCGCCCGTGGAGGGCATGGCCGCGCTGGACCCGGAGCGTCCCGCTTTCCAGTAGGGGCACACGTCACAGGTCGGCTGCAGTCCCGCCCGGAAAACGGGCGGGACGGGAGAGCCGTCGGTCCCGGCTCGTACACTCGCCTGCGTGGACACGACCCTTCAGGACCCCTTGGTCGGGCAGGTGCTCGACGGCCGGTATCGCATCGACGCGCGGATCGCGGTCGGCGGGATGGCCACGGTCTACCGGGCCGTGGACACCCGGCTCGACCGGATCCTCGCGCTCAAGGTGATGCACCCCTCGCTCGCGGTTGACGCCTCGTTCGTCGAGCGGTTCATCCGCGAGGCGAAGTCCGTGGCCCGGCTGGCCCACCCCAACGTGGTGCAGGTCTTCGACCAGGGCACCGACGGCTCCTACGTGTACCTGGCGATGGAGTACGTGGCGGGCTGCACCCTGCGGGACGTGCTGCGTGAGCGCGGGGCCCTGCAGCCGCGGGCCGCCCTGGACATCCTGGAGCCGGTGCTGGCCGCGCTGGGCGCCGCGCACCGCGCCGGGTTCGTGCACCGCGACATGAAGCCGGAGAACGTCCTGATAGGGGACGACGGCCGGGTCAAGGTCGCCGACTTCGGCCTGGTGCGGGCCGTGGACACGGTGACGAACACCACCGGCACCGTCCTCGGCACGGTCTCCTACCTCGCCCCCGAGCAGATAGAGGACGGCACCGCCGACCCCCGCGTCGACGTGTACGCGTGCGGCGTGATGCTGTACGAGATGCTGACCGGCGACAAGCCGCACGACGGTGACTCCCCGGCCGTGATCCTCTACAAGCACCTGCACGAGGACGTGCCCCCGCCCTCGGCCGCCGTGCCCGGTCTGGCCTACGAGCTGGACGAGATGGTGGCCTCGGCGACGGCCCGCACCCCGGCGATCCGCCCGTACGACGCGGTGGCGCTGCTCGCGCAGGTCCGTGACGGGCGCGACCGGCTGAGCGAGGACCAGCTGGACGCGGTGCCGCCGCAGGCCCTGGCGGTGGCCCACGACAACGGCGAGGACCGCACGACCGTGATCCCGCGCGCCCTGGCCACGGCGCGCCCCCTGCCGGCCGACGAGACCTCCGGGCCCGCCCTCAACCGCACCACCCGCCTGGCGTCACCGCCGCCGCCCCCGCCGTCCCGGCGCCGCTCGGGTTCCCGGAGGGGCCCGGCGGCGATCGCCGTCGCCGTGCTGCTCGTGCTCGGCCTCGGCGCCGGGATCTGGTACATCAACTCCGGCCAGTTCACCAAGGTCCCCCCGCTGCTGGCGAAGACCGAGGCGCAGGCCAGGGACCGGCTGGACGAGGCCGGCCTCGATGCCGGCAAGGTCACCCACGCCCACAGCGACACCGTCAAGCGCGGCACGATCATCGGCACGGACCCCGAGCCGGGCGCCCGTATCCGCCTGCACGACTCCGTGTCGTTCACCATCTCCGACGGCCCCGAGACCGTACGGGTGCCCGCGCTGGTGGGCCGGAAGCTGAGCACGGCGCAGGACCAGCTGCGGGACGACGGACTGGAGCCCGGCATGGTCACCCGGGAGTTCAGCGAGGACGTGCCGCGGGGCTCGGTGATCTCCGCGCGTCCGGCGGACGGCACGAAGGTGCGCGCGGGCACGGGTGTCGCGCTGGTCGTCAGCAAGGGCGCCCGCATCGACATCCCCGACGTCACCGGTGACGACGAGGCCGACGCCCGGGCCGAGCTGGAGGACGCCGGCCTCAAGGTGAGGATCGCCACCGAGCGGGTCACCTCCTCCGAGTACGACAAGGGCCAGGTCGTCCGGCAGACGCCGAAGTCCGGCGGCCCGGCGGCCGAGGGCGACACCGTGACGCTGACGCTGTCCAAGGGCCCCGAGATGATCGAGGTCCCGGACGTGGTGGGCGACAGCGTCGACGACGCCAGGCGGGCGCTGGAGGGCGCCGGGTTCGAGGTCGACGAGGACCGCGGCCTGCTCGGTCTGTTCGGCGACGAGGTCAAGAGCCAGTCCGTCGAGGGCGGCGGGACCGCGCCCAAGGGCTCGACGATCACCATCACGATCAGGTGAGGGCCGCGGGCGGGGAGCCCGTGGCCGGGGCGGGGCCGGACGCATGACACCCTGAACGGGTGAACCATCAGCTGTCCGGCCCGTCCCGCAACCCCGTGGGCGGCCATGTCCCCGTGGCCGGCGGGCTCCACTCCGTCGGCCTGTCGTACGCCCGTGACCTGAAGGCGGAGGCCGTCCAGGTCTTCGTCGCCAACCCCCGCGGCTGGGCCACGCCGACCGGCAACCCGAAGCAGGACGAGGCGTTCCGAGCGGCGTGTGCGGCCGAGTCGATCCCGGCCTATGTGCACGCCCCCTACCTGATCAACTTCGGCTCGCACACCGAGGCGACCGTGGAGCGGTCGGTGGAGTCGCTGCGGCACTCGCTGCGGCGCGCGCGGGAGATCGGGGCGCTGGGCGTGGTCGTGCACACCGGCAGCGCGACCGGTGGCCGGGAGCGGTCGGTGGCGCTGAAGCAGGTGCGGGAGCGGCTGCTGCCGCTGCTGGACGAGCTGACCCACGACGACGACCCGTTCCTGCTGCTGGAGTCGACGGCGGGCCAGGGCGCCTCGCTGTGCTCACGGACGTGGGACTTCGGCCCGTACTTCGAGGCGCTGGACGCCCACCCGATGCTCGGCGTGTGCCTGGACACCTGCCACATCTACGCCGCCGGGCACGACCTGACCGGCCCGGACGGGATGCACCGGACGCTGGACCTGCTGGTGGACACGGTCGGCGAGGGCCGGCTGAAGCTGATCCACGCCAACGACTCCAAGGACGTGGTGGGCGCGCACAAGGACCGGCACGAGAACATCGGCGTCGGCCACATCGGCGAGGACCCGTTCCGGGCGCTGATGACGCACCCCGCCACCGAGGGGGTGCCGCTGATCATCGAGACACCGGGCGGCAAGCAGGGGCACGCCGGGGACGTGGAGCGGCTGAAGAAGCTGCGCGACGGCTGAGGCGTCAGAGGTCGGGGCCGTCCCCGGGCTCCTCCTGGTAGGAGTAGCGCTGCTCCCGCCAGGGGTCGCCGATGTTGTGGTAGCCGCGCTCCTCCCAGAAGCCCCGCCGGTCGGCGGTCATGTACTCCACGCCGCGCACCCACTTCGGGCCCTTCCAGGCGTACAGGTGGGGCACGATCAGGCGCAGCGGGAAGCCGTGCTCGGCGGTGAGCAGCTCGCCGCCCTTGTGGGTGGCGAACAGGACCTGCTCGTCGGCGAAGTCCGACAGCCGGAGGTTGGAGCTGAATCCGTACTCGGCCCACACCATCACATGGGTGACGTCGTCGGCGGGCGGGGCGAGGTCGAGGATCGTGCGCGCGGGGATGCCGCCCCACTCGGCGCCGAGCATGCTGAACTTGGTGACGCAGTGCAGATCGGCCACCACGGTGGTGTGGGGCAGGGCCGTGAACTCCTCGTGGGTCCAGCAGTGCTTGCCGCCGTCGGCGGTGGCGCCGAAGACCCGGAACTCCCAGCGCTCGGGCCGGAACTTGGGGACGGGCCCGTAGTGCGTGACCGGCCAGCCGCGTTGCAGCCGCTGTCCCGGGGGCAGCTCGGGCTGCGTCGCTTCTGCTGGATCGCGCCCTTCTCCCGATTCGTGTTCCAGCGGCTGACCCATGACTCCATCCTGACAGACCTCGGGCGGTGCCCCCGACAGGGGCCACTCCACAACGGGACAAACTCGACTAAGCATGCCCTTACTTACTAAGTGGAGACTTACTGGACGATCTTCCGCACCAGTGGAATCATGCGGCGCAACCTGCCAGTTCCCCCGCGTGGAAGGAGCCTCTGCGATGCAGGGCGACCCCGAGGTCCTCGAATTTCTGAACGAGCAGTTGACCGGCGAGCTGACGGCGATCAATCAGTACTGGCTGCACTACCGGATCCAGGACAACAAGGGCTGGACCAAGCTCGCCAAGTACACGCGTGAAGAGTCCATCGACGAGATGAAGCACGCGGACAAGATCACCGAACGCATCCTCATGCTGGACGGCCTGCCCAACTACCAGCGGCTCTTCCACGTCCGGGTCGGCCAGACGGTCACCGAGATGTTCCAGGCGGACCGGCAGGTCGAGGTCGAGGCGATCGACCGCCTGAGGCGCGGCATCGAGGTGATGCGCAGCAAGGGCGACATCACGTCCGCGAACCTCTTCGAGTCGATCCTGGAGGACGAGGAGCACCACATCGACTATCTGGACACGCAGCTGGAACTGATCGACCAGCTCGGCGAGGCGCTGTACATCGCACAGCAGATCGAGCAGCCGAGCTAAGGCCTGCCGTCAGGCGGCGTCGTCCAGTTCCGCGAGGACCGGCTCGCCCCGGTCGGCCAGATCGCGGCGCGGGCAGGAGCCCCGGCCCAGGATCGCCTGGATGCGGCGCACACAGGAGCCGCAGTCCGTGCCCGCCTTGCAGGCGGAGGCGATCTGGCGGGGGGTGCAGGCACCGCCGTCCGCGTGCTGCTTGACCTGCTGCTCGGTGATCCCGAAGCAACTGCACACGTACACGCGGTTCACCTCCGACGGGGGTCGTTCTCTGGCGCCGTCCCCGTTGATCGGTGAGGCTAACCTAACCTTACCCGTCGGGTTCGGAGCACAAAAGTGGAGCGGGGCGCGGATCGTGTGATCCGCGCCCCAGTCCGTGCCCCGGTAACAGGCGGACCCGCTACTGGTCCCTGTACATCTCGGCCACGAGGAACGCCAGGTCCAGCGACTGGCTGCGGTTGAGCCGCGGGTCGCAGGCCGTCTCGTAGCGCTGGTGCAGGTCGTCGACGAAGATCTCGTCGCCGCCGCCCACGCATTCGGTGACGTCGTCGCCGGTGAGCTCCACGTGGATGCCGCCCGGGTGGGTGCCGAGGGCCTTGTGGACCTCGAAGAAGCCCTTGACCTCGTCGAGCACGTCGTCGAAGCGGCGGGTCTTGTGCCCGGAGGCCGCCTCGAAGGTGTTGCCGTGCATCGGGTCGGTCACCCAGGCCACGGTCGCGCCGGAGGCCGTGACCTTCTCGACCAGCTCGGGGAGCTTGTCGCGGACCTTGTCGGCGCCCATGCGGACGATGAAGGTCAGCCGGCCGGGCTCGCGCTCCGGGTCGAGACGCTCGATGTACTCCAGCGCGTCCTCGGCGGTGGTCGTCGGACCCAGCTTGATGCCGATGGGGTTGCGGATCTTCGAGGCGAACTCGATGTGCGCGTGGTCCAGCTGCCGGGTGCGCTCACCGATCCACACCATGTGGCCGGAGACGTCGTACAGCTGGCCGGTGCGCGAGTCGACCCGGGTCAGGGCGGACTCGTAGTCGAGCAGCAGCGCCTCGTGCGAGGCGTAGAACTCGACCGTCTTGAACTCCTCCGGGTCGGCCCCGCAGGCGTGCATGAAGTTGAGCGCCTGGTCGATCTCGCGGGCCAGCTGCTCGTAGCGCTGCCCCGACGGGGACGACTTCACGAAGTCCTGGTTCCAGGCGTGCACCTGGCGCAGGTCGGCGTAGCCGCCGGTGGTGAAGGCGCGCACCAGGTTCAGCGTGGAGGCGGAGGCGTGGTACATCCGCTTCAGCCGCTCGGGGTCCGGAATCCGGGCCTCTTCGGTGAAGTCGAAGCCGTTGACGGAGTCGCCGCGGTAGGTCGGCAGGGTCACGCCGTCGCGGGTCTCGGTCGGCTTGGAGCGCGGCTTGGAGTACTGGCCGGCGATCCGGCCGACCTTCACGACCGGCACGGACGCGGCGTACGTGAGCACGGCGCCCATCTGGAGCAGCGTCTTCAGCTTGTTGCGGATGTGGTCGGCGGACACCGCGTCGAAGGCCTCCGCGCAGTCGCCGCCCTGGAGGAGGAACGCCTCTCCCTTGGCGACGGCCGCCATCCGGGCGCGCAGCTGGTCGCACTCGCCCGCGAAGACGAGCGGCGGATACGACTCGAGGTCCGCGATCACTGCGCGCAGAGCCTCGGTGTCGGGGTACTCGGGCTGCTGCGCCGCGGGCAGGTCTCGCCAGGTGTTGCCAGCACTCGCGCTGGTCTTAGCGTTCACGGTCACGAGCTCAACACTACGGGGTCGGGTCGGCCGTTCTGGCCCGTGCCCAGCAAGTGAGACATGCCGTACACCCCTCGGACATGGGGTAGGGTGCCCGCCATGTTCGCGCATTCGATCCAGACCTGGTGGTGGACCGCTCATCCGGCGGCCCGCTGACTTGCGCGTACTCACGACTTCGCGAAGGCCGCCCGAGGGGCGGCCTTCGGTGTTTCCCGGGGTCCGTTCCTCTCACCGAGATGGAGTACGGACCCATGAACCTGCTCGGCTTGCTGGACGACACCCGTCCCTTCGCCCTGCTGCGCCGCCGCACCCCCGGCCATGACCACGAGCTGGTCGAGGTCCTGATCGGCCCGGTCGCTGCGTACGACCGCCTCGCCGACCTGCCAGGGGAGGGCCTCGCGCTGGTGCCCTTCCGGCAGATCCGCGAGCGCGGCTTCGATGTCACCGACGACGGCACGCCCCTGCTCGCCCTCACGCCCGAGGAGTCCTACGGCGTCCCGCTCGGCGACGCCCTCGACCAGCTGCCTGCGCACGACGTGCGGGTCGAGGGCGGCGGCTTCGACGTCGGCGACGAGGAGTACGCGGAGATCGTCGGGCGCGTGCTCGAGGAGGAGATCGGGCGCGGTGAGGGCGCGAACTTCGTGATCCGGCGGACGTACCGGGGCCGGATCCCCGGGTTCGGGCGGGCCGACGCGCTGGCGCTGTTCCGGCGGCTGCTTCAGGGCGAGCGGGGGGCGTACTGGACGTTCGTCGTGCACACCGGGGAGCGCACGCTGGTCGGGGCGAGCCCCGAGGTGCACGTGCGGATGTCCGGCGGCACGGTCGTCATGAACCCGATCAGCGGGACGTACCGCTACCCCGCCGAGGGGCCGACGCCCGAGCACCTGCTGGACTTCCTCGCCGACGGCAAGGAGATCGAGGAGCTGTCGATGGTCGTCGACGAGGAGCTCAAGATGATGTGCACCGTGGGCGACATGGGCGGGGTCGTGATCGGGCCCCGGCTGAAGGAGATGGCGCACCTCGCGCACACCGAGTACGAGCTGCGCGGCAGGTCCTCCCTGGACGTGCGGGAGGTGCTGAAGGAGACCATGTTCGCCGCGACCGTCACCGGCTCGCCGGTGCAGAACGCCTGCCGGGTGATCGAGCGGCACGAGAGCGGCGGACGCGGGTACTACGCCGGGGCGCTGGCGCTGATCGGCCGGGACGCGGGCGGGGGCCAGACCCTCGACTCCCCCATCCTCATCCGCACCGCCGACATCGACGCGGAGGGGCGGCTGCGGGTACCGGTCGGCGCGACGCTGGTGCGCGGTTCCGACCCGGCGGGCGAGGTCGCGGAGACCCACGCCAAGGCGGCGGGTGTGCTGGCGGCCCTCGGCGTGGCTCCCTCCCGCCCGCGCGCGCAGGCCGTGGGGCCGCGTCTGGCGGACGACCCGCGGGTGCGGGCCGCGCTGGACGGACGCCGGGCCTCGCTCGCGCCGTTCTGGCTGCGGATGCAGGAGCGCTCGCAGGAACCGGCCGGGCACGCCCTGGTCGTCGACGGGGAGGACACCTTCACGGCGATGCTCGCGCACGTGCTGCGCGCCGGCGGCCTGGAGGTGAGCGTGCGGCGGTACGACGCGCCGGGGCTGCGGGAGGCGGTGCTCGGGCACCAGGGGCCGGTGGTGCTGGGGCCCGGGCCCGGGGACCCGTCCGACCTGACGGATCCGAAGATGCGATTCCTGCGTCTGCTGACCGCCGAGGTGCTCAGGGGCGACCACCACGGCGTGCTGGGCGTCTGCCTGGGACACGAGCTGATCGCGGCCGAGCTGGGGCTGGACATCGTGCGCAAGGACGTGCCCTTCCAGGGGGCGCAGACGCGGATCGAGCTGTTCGGGCGGCGGGAGACCGTCGGTTTCTACAACAGCTTCGTGGCGCGCTGCGACGACGAGGCCGCGGCCGGGCTGGCGGCCCACGGTGTCGAGGTCTCCCGCGCCGCGAACGGCGAGGTGCACGCGCTGCGCGGGGCGGGCTTCGCCGGGGTGCAGTTCCATCCGGAGTCGGTGCTGACACTGAACGGGGCACGGATCGTGCGGGACCTGGTGGGGCAGCTGCGCGGGACGAGCGCGCCCTCGGCGTAGCGCGGGCCGGTCGGGGCCGCCCGGCCCCGACCGGCGTACGGGGCGGGCGGTCAGCCGAAGAACACTCCGACCTCCTCGTACAGCGTCGGGTCGACCGTCTTCAGCCGGGCCGTGGCGTCCCCGATGGGCACGCGGACGATGTCCGTGCCGCGCAGGGCGACCATCCGGCCGAAGTCGCGGTCCCGGACGCAGTCGATGGCGTGCAGCCCGAAGCGGGTGGCGAGCCAGCGGTCGAAGGCGCTCGGGGTGCCGCCGCGCTGCACATGCCCGAGGACCGTCGTACGGGCCTCCTTGCCGGTCCGCTTCTCGATCTCCTTGGCGAGCCACTCGCCGACCCCGGACAGCCGGACGTGCCCGAAGGAGTCCAGCGACTGGTCCTTGAGCACCATGTCGCCGTCCTTCGGCATCGCCCCCTCGGCGACGACCACGATCGGCGCGTACGACGCCCGGAAGCGCGAGGTCACCCAGGAGCACACCTGCTCGACGTCGAAGCGCTGCTCGGGGATGAGGATGACGTTGGCGCCGCCGGCCAGGCCGGAGTGGAGGGCGATCCAGCCGGCGTGCCGGCCCATCACCTCCACGACCAGGACCCGCATGTGGGACTCGGCGGTGGTGTGCAGCCGGTCGATGGCCTCGGTCGCGATGCCGACGGCGGTGTCGAAGCCGAAGGTGTAGTCGGTGGCGGACAGGTCGTTGTCGATGGTCTTCGGGACGCCCACGCAGGGCACACCGTGCTCGTCGGACAGACGGGCGGCCACGCCCAGGGTGTCCTCGCCGCCGATGGCGATGAGCGCCTCCACCTCCAGCCCGGCGAGGGTCTCCTTGATCCGGCGGATGCCGTGCTCCACCTTCAGCGGGTTGGTCCGCGAGGAGCCGAGGATGGTGCCGCCGCGGGGCAGGATGCCGCGCACGGCGGGGATGTCGAGACGGACGGTGTCGCCTTCCAGGGGCCCTCGCCAGCCGTCCCGGAAGCCGGTGAAGTCATAGCCGTACTCCTGCACGCCCTTGCGGACGACGGCCCGGATGACGGCGTTGAGGCCGGGGCAGTCGCCGCCACCGGTCAGTACTCCGACGCGCATGGAACAGTCCCTTCGCCGCAGGTGCCTGACGAAGGGTCAGTGTGACGTGCGCCTCACTCGTCGTCGAGGCCGCGCTCGATCGCGTACCGCACGAGCTCCACGCGGTTGTGCAGCTGGAGCTTGCCGAGGGTGTTCTGGACGTGGTTCTGCACCGTGCGGTGGGAGATGACCAGGCGCTCGGCGATCTGCTTGTAGCTCAGGCCCTTGGCGACCAGGCGCAGCACCTCGGTCTCGCGGTCGGTGAGCCGGGGCGCCTTGGGTTCGCCGGTGTCGGGGGCGGGGGCGGGTTCGGAGGCCAGGCGGCGGTACTCGCCGAGGACCAGTCCGGCGAGGCCGGGGGTGAAGACCGGGTCGCCGACGGCGGTGCGGCGGACCGCGTCCCGCAGTTCCTCGGTGGAGGCGGACTTCAGCAGATAGCCGGTCGCGCCGGACTTCACGGCCTCCAGGACGTCGGCGTGCTCGCCGCTGGCGGACAGCACCAGGACCCGCAGCGCGGGGTTGGCGGCGACGACCTCCTTGCAGACCTGCACGCCGGGCTTGGCGGGCAGGTTCAGGTCGAGCACCAGGACGTCGGGCGTGGCGGCCTTGGCGCGGCGTACGGCCTGGTCGCCGTCGCCCGCGGTGGCGACCACCTCGAAGCCGGACTCGGCCAGGTCGCGGGCGACGGCGTCGCGCCACATGGGGTGGTCGTCGACGACCATGACCCGGATCGGGTCCGGCCGTTCCTCGGTGGTCTCCGTCATCGTCGCTCCGCCTTCCCCCGTGGGTTTGTCACGTCCTTCGGTACCTTCAGCTCGACCTCCGTGCCCTGGCCGGGCACCGAGATCAGCTCCGCGCTGCCGCCGAGGTCGCGCAGCCGGCCGCGGATCGACAGGGCCACGCCGAGCCGCCCCTCGCCCTCGGCCTGGACGAGCCGGCCCTCCGGGATTCCGGGTCCGTCGTCCCGCACGGTGACGATCACCTCGCCCGGCTCGTCCTCGACCAGGATCCACGCGCGCGCGTCCTGACCGGCGTGCCGGCGGACGTTGTCCAGGGCGGCCCCGACCGCGGCGGCCACCTCCCGTGCGGCGGCGGGTGCCAGCGGCACGGGCGCGCCGGGCTCGGCGAGGCTGACCCGGGCCCCCGCGTACGGCGCGAGCAGGGCGCGCAGGTCGACGGGGCCGCTCACCTCCGGCTCCTCGTCGACGGCCCGGACGAGCGCGCCCTCGGCGGCGTCCTCCGAGACCCTGGAGACGGGCACCAGTCCGCCGGAGACCAGCGTGCGCAGCGCGACCTCCTGCTCGCCGGCCATCCGGCCCAGCTCGGCCGCCTCGCCCCCGATCACCGCGCCGCGGCGCTGCACCATGGCCAGCACCTGGAGCACGCTGTCGTGGATGTCCCGGGCGAGCCGCTCACGCTCCCGGGTGGCGGCCTCGATCTCCAGGGCGCGGGCGAGGGTGCGCTCGGAGGCGCGGGCCACCTCGACGACGTAGCCGATGGCGACGGAGGCGATGCAGACCAGGATGACGTTGTGGACGGTGTCACGGGCCGGGCTGCCGCGCTCGACGAGGTTGGCCACGGCCACCAGGCCGGAGGCGAGGGCCGCCCAGCGCCAGCCGCCCTTGATGGCGAAGGCCAGGACGGCACCGGCGGTCCATATCGACGGCAGCGTCGGGCCGCCCGCCTGGACCCGCTCGTGCGCGTCGGCGACGGGCGTGAGCAGGATGCCGACGACGGCGACGGTGAGGTCGGCGGCGAGGAACCGCTTGGTGCAGCGGGCGGCGCTCGCGACCCGGGGCAGTGTGGCCAGGGTCCATCCGGCCAGCACGGCGTAGTAGGCGACGGCGATCCAGGGGCGCGGGAACTCGTCGTAGGCGGTGGCGAACAGGCCGACCGCGTACAGCATCGTGAGCACCCGGTAGGCGGTGAGCGCGCGCCACAGCGGCTGCTCGACCGACATCCTCATGACACGCTCGCGCTTGGCCATCTCCCCCGCCCCCCGGCCGACGCCCCGGCTAGGGCTCGGTCCGCCGCTGCTCCGCCTGCTTTTCCTTCTCCGCCTGTTCCTTCTCCGCACGCGCGAGAGCGGCCCTGGCCGCCTTCTCGGCTTCCTTCTCCGCCTTCGCCGCGTCGGTGAGCTGCCGCTTCATGGCCGTCGCGTACATGTCGACGTACTCCTGGCCGGAGAGCTTCATGATCTCGTACATGACCTCGTCGGTCACCGCGCGCAGCACGAACCGGTCGTGCTCCATGCCCTGGTAGCGGCTGAAGTCCAGGGGCTTGCCGATCCGGATGCCGGGCCGCATCAGCTTGGGCACGACCTTCCCGGGCGGCTGGATCTTCTCCGTGTCGATCATGGCGACGGGCAGGACGGGCGCGCCGGTCGCCAGCGCCACGCGCGCGAGGCCCCCCGGCTTGCCCCGGTAGAGACGCCCGTCGGGCGAGCGCGTGCCCTCGGGGTAGATCCCGAACAGCTCGCCGCGCTCGAGCACCTCTATGCCGCTCTTGATGGCGGCCTCACCCGCGCCGCGCGCGCCGGAGCGGTCCACCGGGAGCTGCCCGACGCCCTTGAAGAAGGCGGCCGTCAGCCGGCCCTTCACGCCGGGCGTGGTGAAGTACTCGGCCTTCGCGATGAAGGTGACCTTGCGGTCGAGGACCGCGGGCAGGAAGAACGAGTCGGAGAACGACAGGTGATTGCTCGCCAGGATCGCGGCACCCTCGGCGGGTACGTTCTCCAGGCCCTCCACCCAGGGCCTGAAGGCGAGCTTCAGCGGACCCCCGATGGTGACCTTCATCGCGCCGTACAACAACCGAGTGCCTCCTGTGGTGTGACGATCAGACCTTAACCCGGAGCGCCGTCAAAGGCGCCGACGGCCCTGGTCGGTGTCAGTGCGGTCGCGTACGGTGAAGGTCCCGCGAACGGCGTGCGCCCCTTTTCATGACGTTCCGTGACAGTCCGTGATCGTGCCAGTCCCTTCTCACGACCAGGAGGCCGAAGGTGCCGGTCCTTGCCGGAGCCGAGCCGTTCCACCACGAGGGCGGGGAGGTCGCCGTCCTCCTCTGCCACGGCTTCACCGGATCACCGCAGTCGCTGCGCCCCTGGGCGGAGCACCTCGCCGAGCACGGCCTGACCGTCTCCCTGCCGCTGCTGCCCGGGCACGGCACGCGCTGGGAGGACCTGCGGATCACCGGCTGGCAGGACTGGTACGCGGAGGTGGACCGCGAGCTGCGCCTGCTGTGCGAGCGCCACGGGACGGTCTTCGTGGCCGGTCTGTCGATGGGCGGCGCGCTCGCCCTGCGGCTGGCCGCGAAGCACGGCGACGCCGTGCGCGGTGTCCTGGTCGTCAACCCCGCCAACAAGGTGCACGGCCTGGCCGCGCACGCCCTCCCGGTGGTCCGCCACCTGGTCCCGGCCACGAAGGGCATCGCCAGCGACATCGCCAAGCCGGACGGCAAGGAGCTCGGCTACGACCGGGTGCCGCTGCACGCGGCGCATTCGCTGCGGCAGTTCTTCCAGGCCACCGACCGTGAGCTGCCGCAGGTCACGCAGCCGGTGCTGCTCATGCGCAGCCCCCAGGACCATGTCGTGCCGCCCGTCGACTCCGCCCGGATCCTCAGCCGCATCTCGTCGACGGACGTGAAAGAGGTCCTCCTGGAACAGAGCTACCACGTCGCCACGTTGGACCATGACGCGGACCGGATCCACGAGGAGAGCCTCGCGTTCATCGGCCGCATCGCGTCCGGTCTCGCCAAGGAGCCCGGTCTCGGCAAGGAAGGGACGACCGCAGGTGGCTGAGCACGACTCCGACCGCGAGGGCCGGGAGCCGGACGAGAAGGGCGTCCCGTTCGACGAGGAAGCCGCCTGGGCGGCGATCGTCGCCGGATACGGCGAGGAACCGCCGGACCCGCCGGGCGCCAAGCCCTTCAAGCCGATCGAGGACCTGGCGCTGCCGGCGACGGGGACCAACGACGGCGTGATGGACGGCGCGCGGGGCGATACGGCCGTGAAGTCCGGGGACACCGTGAAGCCGGCCGAGCCGGAGGAGGCCGAAGAGCCCGCGGAGCAGTCCGCGCCGCCCGCGAAGCCCGTCAAGCCCCTGGGCGGATCCGTCTCCTTCGCTCCCGGCGTCGGCCCGCGCGACTACTCCGTGACCGAGCCCGCCGAGGACGACTTCGACGAGGACGACGAGGGGCACTTCGTGCCTCCGGAGCCGCCTCCGCTGCCCACCGCCGACCCCACCGCCAAGTTCGCCTGGCTCGGTGTCCTCGGCGGGCCGGTGCTGCTCCTGCTGGCCGTGCTGCTCGGCTGGGACATGACGTGGTGGCTGGCCACGCTGGGGATCGGCGGCTTCCTCGGCGGGTTCGCGACGCTCGTGACGCGCATGCGCACGGACGAGGAGGACGACGACCCCGGACGGGGCGCGGTCGTCTAGGACGCCGGGACTCTGAGGGCGGCCAGGACCGGGAGGTGGTCCGTGGCCGCCCTCAGGTCCGCGTCGGACACCCCCGGGTGCCCTCGGGGCACACCGCAGCCCAGCACCTCGATGCCCTTCGTCGCGAAGATCGCGTCGATGCGCTGGTAGGGGTCGGTGGGCGTCCAGGTGTGCTCGCCGCCCCAGGGGGCCGCGGCCCGGCAGTCGGTCAGGGCGCCGGCCAGGCGGCGGAAGGCCGGCCCGTCGGGGCGTTCGTTGAGGTCGCCGCCGGCGATCGCGTGCTCCACGCCCAGGCCGGAGAGCCGGTCCAGGAGCATGCCGGACTGCTCGTGGCGCTCGTCCTTGTGCAGGGACAGATGGCAGCTCAGTACACCGAGCCGGGTGCCGGCGACGCGGACGACCGCGGTGGCGAAGCCTCGGCGGTGCAGGCCGGGAGTGGGCGGCAGCAGGACGTCCTCCGTGCGTTCGACACCCACCCGGAGCGAGCTGAGGATCGCCGGTCCCGTGGTGGTGGCCCCGCCGGTGACGATCACCAGGTCGCAGGCCAGGGCCAGACGGGCGAGTTTCTTGCGCCAGCGGAAGAAACGGGGGGCTTCCTGGATGAGGACCAGGTCGGGTGCGCAGGCCTTGATCACGCGGGCCAGGGCGTCGGTGTCGTCGCGCAGGGAGCGGATGTTGTAGCTGAGGACCCTGATGACCGCGGAACCGTCGGGTTCCGTACGGGAGTTGGGGAGCAGCGGCATGTGATCAATCTACGCCCGGCGCGGCGGGGCGCGGGGATGGTGCGCGAGTGCCGGTGCTTCGTGGCCCCTCGCGCCCACGCGGCGGCGCCGCACATCGATACGGCCCCGCGCCCCTGAAGTGCCTCCCTCGGGCGACTAGGGCCTGTCGTTTGGATCATGCCGGCGTCGCGGGGCGTGGCACGCACATCTGCCGCGTTGTCGTCGGTTGTCAACTCCCCCACGCTCAACTGCGCTCGCGCGGGAGGGACCCCCATCGCGTTGACGCCCTCCTCCGCCTTGCAGCTGCACGCACCACGCCCCGACAGGCCCTAGATGATCGGGTCGGGTTCCCTCGCGAGGTCCGCCGCGCCGACGAGGCCCGCCTTGTTGCCCAGTTCCGCCGCGCGGACCTCGGCGACCGGGCGCCAGTTGCCGCCGACCAGCCAGCGCTTGTACGACTTGCGGATCGGGCCCAGGACCAGCTCGCCCTCGTCGGAGAGACCACCGCCGACGATGAACGCCGACGGGTCGAAGAGGGAGGCCAGGTCGGCGAGGCCCGCGCCGACCCAGCGGGCCAGTTCGCGGTAGGAGTCGACGGCCACCCGGTCGCCCTGGCGGGCGGCCATGGAGATGTGCTTGCCCTCGATGCCGTCGGGCGTGCCGTTGCCGAGGCCGAGCAGGATCTCGGCGTTCTCCGGGGTGGCGTTGGCGCGCTGCTTGGCGTACCTCACGAGCGCCCTGCCCGAGGCGTACTGCTCCCAGCAGCCCTGCGAGCCGCAGCCGCACAGCAGGCCGTCGGGCACCATGCGGATGTGGCCGAACTCGGCGGCCACGCCGAAGTGCCCGCGGCGCAGTTTGTTGCCGATGATGATGCCGCCGCCGAGGCCGGTGCCCAGCGTGATGCAGATGACGTTGCGGTGGCCCTTGCCGGCACCGAACTTGTACTCGCCCCACGCCGCGGCGTTCGCGTCGTTCTCCACGACCACCGGGAGGCCCACACGGGCCTCGACCTTGTCCTTGAGCGGCTCGTTGCGCCAGTGGATGTTGGGCGCGAAGTAGACCTCGGAGCGCTGCCGGTTCACGTAACCGGCGGCACCGATGCCCACGCCGACGATGTCGTGACCGACGCGTGCGCCGTCCACCGCCGAGGCGATGGCGTCCACGATGCCCTCGGCCGTGCCCGGGGTCGGCACCTTGTGGGTCGAGAGGATGTTGCCTTCCTCATCGACCACGCCGGCCGCGATCTTCGTGCCGCCGATGTCGACGCCGATGGTGAGTCCCATGAATCCCTCAGTTTCGGTCGAGCCCCGCTACGGCCAACGGTACCCGAGG
Organism: Streptomyces sp. NPDC050674; assembly: GCF_040654575.1. Taxonomy (NCBI): domain Bacteria; kingdom Bacillati; phylum Actinomycetota; class Actinomycetes; order Kitasatosporales; family Streptomycetaceae; genus Streptomyces; species Streptomyces sp. NPDC050674. The sequence continues at coordinate 26,740 of NZ_JBFAIG010000011.1, read as the reverse complement.
CCCTGCCGTCGGGTTCGCCGTCGTCCGCACGCCGGGCACCCGAGGGGGCCGCTCACGAGCCGCCACCCGGGCGGAACCGGGGGCTCAGTCCAGGTCGATGCGCTCCCCGGGACCGGCGTCGTCACCGCCGTCCCGGCGTTCGCCCTGGTCACGGGGGTCGTCCTGGTCGTCGCGGCCGGTCCAGCGCCGCTCCTGGGCCTGGACGGCGGAGCGGTAGGCGGCGAGCAGCTCGTTCCCGGCCGCCGCCAGGTGGTCGAAGACGTCCGGATTGCGTTCGATGACGGGTTCGACGGCGTCCTTGGCCTGCTGCACGACCTGCCGGACGACCTGCTGGGCGGCGGGTCCCGCGACCGCGCCGAGCAGCGGGGACCCCGCCCCCGACAGTTTGTCCGCGACGGCGTCGACGAGCTTCTTCAGTTCCTCGGCCGCGGAGCCCGGGGGCGTGCCGTACCGGGTGCGGCGGCGGGCCTTCTCCGACTCCAGGTCCTCGGCGCACGCGGTCGCCCAGGCGTCGGCGTCGCTCGTCCGCACCTCGTCCGCGGCCTCGTCGCGGGCGGCGCCGGGCGGGGGGAGCTCTTCGCTCATGACGGACTCCTGACTGCGGTTCGTCCCTACGACGTTACCCGAACGGACGGGGCGCGTTCACGGGCCGGTCCGGCCCTCTTCCCCGGGCCCGCCCCGCCGTGTCACGGGTGCCGCGGCCACTGCCCGGGGTCGGGCGCGAAGCGGATGCGCAGTTCGCCGTCGCGCAGGGCGGCCCCGTCGACGGTGCAGCGGCGCAGCGCGGAGGGCAGCGGGACGATCCGGCGGAACCGTCCCGCCGTGACGAGGAGTTCGTCGCCGCGCCGGACGAGGTCGAGTTCCTCGCGTATGGCGCCGGGCAGCGGGATCCGCCAGACCAGCACGCCGTCCTCGGCGAGCCGGTCGGTCACCGGCCAGTCGGCACCGGTGGCCGTCTGCCGCGCCCCGGGCACGGCGAGGGCGGTGAGGTCGTCGGTGCCGCGCGGGTCGTGTCCGAGGTGGGCCACGGTGCGGACGTCGTAGGACTCCCGCCACTCCTCCAGCGTTTTGCGCTGCTGGGCGACCGGCCCGGCGAGCCAGGTGTCCGGGGAGGCCTCGGGCAGCACCCGGTTGGCGATCAGGACGTCGGTGCGCAGGCCGCGCAGGGCGAGGCCGAGGCCGGTGGTGCGCAGTGCCTCGGCACCGGCCGGGCCGGGCTCGGCGACCAGGCGTACGGCGGTGCCGGGGTCGGCGACGACCGCCTCGACGGCGGCCAGTTCCAGGTCCCAGCGGGCCGCCGTCTCGTAGAGCCAGTCGGCGGGCATGGGGACGCCGGCGAGACGGCCGAGGACGGGGCGCAGGGCCCGGGCGGCCTGGCGTCCGGGCGGGAGCAGCCGGCGCAGGTAGCGGCGGAGTTCCTCGGGCAGGGCGAGCAGGGCGAGGGCCTGCGGGGCCGGGGGGAGGTCGACGACGAGCGTGTCGTACCGCTCGGACAGCGCGGCGTCGCGCAGGGCCCGCAGCAGGGCGAGTTCCTCCGCGCCGGGCAGGGGCGTGAGCTCCTCGGGGTCGAGGCGGGAGGCGCCGAGGAGGTCGAGGGCGGAGGAGGCGCGCTCCTGGAGGGCGGTGAGGTCCCTGCGGAAGTCCTGGGCGGCGTCGGGGCGCCAGGCGGTGAGGTCGGGGGCTGCCTGGACGGGGGCCGGGCCGGTCCGCACCCCCAGGGCGGCACCGAGGGTGTCCGTGCGGTCGGTGCCGAGGACGAGGGTGCGGGTGCCCTCGGCCGCCGCGGCCAGGGCGGTCGCGGCCGCGAGGGTGGTACGACCGCTGCCGCCGGGGCCCGTGATCAGGAGGGTGCGCATGGGAAGGAACGGTAACCGAGACGCCCTCAGGGGCGCGGGGCCGCGCTTCCGCTCTGCCGCGTGGGCGCGACCATCCACGACGCGTCCGCGCCCGGGACCTGCTTCACCGCGAGCCCCGCGGCGGGGTCAGGCCGATTCCACGCGCTTCTTCAGCCCCGCCAGCGCCCGGTCGATGATGACCTTCTCGGCCTTCCGCTTGATCATCCCGAGCATCGGGATCTTGACGTCCACGGTCAGCAGGTACGTGACCTCCGTACCCCCCGCCCCGGCGGGCTTGAGGATGTAAGAGCCGTCCAGGGACCGCAGCATCTGGGACTTCACCAGCGTCCAGGACACCTCGTTCTCGCCGGTCCAGGTGTAGCCGAGGACCTGGTCGTCCTTGATCGCGCCCGCGTCCATGACGAGGCGGACCTGCTCGGCGCGGCCCTGGGCGTCCGTCTTGAGGACTTCGGCCTCCTTCACCTCGCCGGTCCAGTCCGGGTAGCGGGCGAAATCGGAGATGACCGCCATGACGTCGGCCGGGGCCGCCTCGATGGTGATGCTCGAGCTGGTGTGTTCCGCCATCGCCGTGGCTCCTCCAGATGCGGGCCGGTATGAGGTCGTGCGCAGGTGCGTGCAGCGTGAAGGCTACCGCGCACGGGACCCCCGGATCTCACCCGACCTGGGACGTCCTCACCACTCCAGTGCCCAGGGCGTTCCGGTTGACGCGAAGTGCCCCACGTTCACGCACTCGGTCGCCCCGATGCGCATCCTCTTCACCAGCGGCTGGTGCACGTGCCCGAAGAGGGAGTAGCGGGGCCTGGTGCGGCGGATGGCGTCCAGCAGGGCGCGGCTGCCGCGCTCGAAGCGGCGGGCCACGGTGTCGTAGACCAGCTCGGGAACCTCGGGCGGGATGTGCGTGCAGAGCACGTCGACCTCGCCGACGGCCTCGATCTTCGCCGCGTACTCCTCGTCGCTGATCTCGTAGGGCGTTCGCATCGGGGTGCGCAGGCCGCCGCCGACGAAGCCGAAGACCCGGCCTCCGATCTCCACGCGCTCGCCGTCCAGGACGGTCGTGCCGGGGCCCGCGTACTCCCGCCACAGCGGCGGCATGTCGACGTTGCCGTAGGTGGCGTACGTAGGAGAGGGGAAGGCGGCGAACAGCTCGGCGTACTGCTTGCGCACCGCCTCTTCGATCACCGTGGCGCGGTCGCCCTGGAGGCCGGCCCACAGCTCGGCCCCGAGCGCCCGGGCCTCCTCGAAGCGGCGGGCGGTGCGCAGCGCGACGATGCGGTCGGCGTTCTCCACGCCGAACAGGTCGGGGAAGATGCCGCGCGAGTGGTCGGCGTAGTCCAGGAAGAGGACGAGGTCGCCCAGGCACACCAGCGCGTCGGCGCCCTCCCCGGCCCTGGCCAGGTCGCGGGCGTTGCCGTGCACGTCGCTGACCACGTGTACGCGCGTCCGGTGGTTTCCGACTGGTGTGGGTGCCATGACGATCAAGCGTAAGCGTGTGCGGCACACGTGAACAGTGGCGGTCCTACCTGCGGTTACTGGCCAGTCAGTTAGCGCGTGGACTACTGTGCGCGAAGGAATACCCAACTGTGTGACGCAGCGAACATCTCGACGGGTCCCCCTGTCGGAGAAGGCATACCGGCGGGTAACGTCCGGGCAGTCCAGTCGTGCTCTGCATTTCAACGAGTGAATGCCTGAGTACCTCCCCGAGCCTTGGACCGCACCGTCGCAGCACACACCGTCGTGGCGCCGGCGCCCTATGAGGAGCAGCAGTCTTGCGCGAGTTCAGCCTTCCGGCTTTGTACGAGGTCCCTGCGGACGGAAATCTGACCGACATCGTCCGCAGAAACGCCGCGCAGCACCCGGACGTCGCCGTCATCGCCCGCAAGGTCGGCGGCAGCTGGCAGGACGTCACCGCCACCGCGTTCCTCGCCGAGGTGCACTCGGCCGCGAAGGGGCTGATCGCCGCCGGGATCCAGCCGGGCGACCGGGTGGGGCTGATGTCCCGCACCCGCTACGAGTGGACGCTGCTTGACTTCGCGATCTGGAGCGCGGGCGCGGTGACCGTGCCGGTGTACGAGACCAGCTCGCCGGAGCAGGTGCGGTGGATCCTCGGCGACTCGGGCGCGACCGCCTGCGTGGTGGAGTCGGAGGCGCACGCGGCCGCGATCGAGTCGGTGCGCGACGGGCTGCCGGAGCTCAAGCACGTGTGGCGGATCGACGGCGGCGGCGTCGACGAGCTGGGCCGGCTCGGCCAGGACGTCACCGACGAGACGGTCGAGGAGCGCGGCTCGTTCGCCAAGGCCGACGACCCGGCGACCATCGTCTACACCTCCGGCACCACCGGCCGCCCCAAGGGCTGTGTGCTCACCCACCGCAGTTTCTTCGCGGAGTGCGGCAACATCGTGGAGCGGCTGCGTCCGCTCTTCCGCACGGGCGAGTGCTCGGTGCTGCTCTTCCTGCCGCTCGCGCACGTCTTCGGCCGGCTGGTGCAGATCGCGCCCATGATGGCGCCGATCAAGCTCGGCTGCGTCCCGGACATCAAGAACCTCACCGACGAGCTGGCCGCGTTCCGCCCGACGCTGATCCTGGGCGTGCCGCGTGTCTTCGAGAAGGTCTACAACTCGGCGCGGGCCAAGGCCCAGGCCGACGGCAAGGGCAAGATCTTCGACAAGGCCGCCGACACCGCGATCGCCTACAGCAAGGCGCTGGACACCCCCTCCGGCCCGTCCCTCGGCCTGCGGATCAAGTACAAGACGTTCGACAAGCTCGTCTACAGCAAGCTCCGCGCGGTCCTCGGCGGCCGGGGCGAGTACGCCATCTCCGGCGGCGCCCCGCTCGGCGAGCGCCTCGGCCACTTCTTCCGCGACATCGGCTTCACGGTCCTGGAGGGCTACGGCCTGACCGAGTCCTGCGCGGCCACGGCGTTCAACCCCTGGGACCGGCAGAAGATCGGCACGGTCGGCCAGCCGCTGCCCGGCTCGGTGGTGCGGATCGCCGACGACGGCGAGGTGCTGCTGCACGGCGAGCACCTGTTCAAGGAGTACTGGAACAACCCTGGCGCGACCGCCGAGGCGCTGGCCGACGGCTGGTTCCACACCGGTGACATCGGCACCCTCGACGAGGACGGCTACCTCAGGATCACCGGCCGCAAGAAGGAGATCATCGTCACCGCGGGCGGCAAGAACGTCGCCCCGGCCGTGATCGAGGACCGCATCCGGGCGCACGCGCTGGTCGCGGAGTGCATGGTGGTGGGCGACGGGCGGCCGTTCGTGGGCGCGCTGGTCACCATCGACGAGGAGTTCCTGGGCCGTTGGTGCTCCGACCACGGCAAGCCGGCGGGTTCCACCGCGGCGTCGCTGTGCGAGGACCCGGACCTGCTGGCCGCGGTCCAGGCGGCGGTCGACGACGGCAACGCCGCGGTGTCGAAGGCGGAATCGGTGCGGAAGTTCCGCATCCTGTCGCACCAGTTCACGGAGGAGTCGGGCCACCTGACGCCTTCGCTGAAGCTGAAGCGGAACGTGGTGGCGAAGGACTACGCGCACGAGATCGAGGCGATCTACGCGAAGTGAACCCCCGGGGCCATCCTCCACGTGGTGAGCCCCTGGCCGGTCGGCTATGGCGCGGTGTCCTCGGCGAGGACCCGCGCCATCGTGCGTTCGGCGAGCGCCGTGATGGTGACGAAGGGGTTCACCCCGAGCGACCCGGGCACCAGCGAGCCGTCCGTGACGTAGAGGCGGGAGTATCCCTTCACGCGGCCGTAGTCGTCGGTCGCCTTGCCCAGCACGCAGCCGCCCAGCGGGTGGTAGGTGAAGTCGTCGGCGAAGACCTTGTTCTTCGAGCCGAACAGGTCGTACCGGTAGATCGTCGCGTTGGCCGCGTTGACGCGGTCGAACAGCTTCTTGGCCATGGCGACGGAGACGGCGCTGTGGGCGGCCGTCCAGCCCAGTGCCAGCCGGTCCGAGGCGGCGTCGTAGGAGAAGGAGGCCCGCTCCCGGTTCCTGGTGATCGCCAGGTAGAGGCTCACCCAGTGCTCCAGGCCCGTCGGCAGCGGGGCGATCTCGGCGAACACCGGGTTGGCGGTGTTCGCCCAGTCGTCGATGCCCATGACCGGCATGGTCGACTGGTTCGCGCCGACGGTGTCCCACAGGTGGTTGGCCCGGCCGAGCATCACATTGCCGTTGGTGCCCCAGCCGGCGCCGACACTGGCGTCGAGGGCGGGCAGGGTGCCCGTCTCCCGGGCGCGCAGCAGCAGTTCGGTGGTGCCGAGGCTGCCGCCGCCGAGGAAGAGGTACGTGCAGCCGTACTCCTTGGTCTCCACGACCCGGCCCGTCTCGTCGACGCGGTCGGCGGTCAGGACGTAGGTCCCGTCCGGTGCGCGGCTGATCGCGCGCACCTTCTCCAGGGTGTGGACGGTGACGTTGCCGGTGCCGAGCGCGGCGGCGAGGTAGGTCTTGTCGAGGCTGCGCTTGCCGTGGTTGTTGCCGTAGATGACCTCGCCGCCGAGCGCCGACTTCGGGGCGCTGCCGGCCGCCTCGCGCTCCATGTGGCCGAAGTCGTAGACGCTCGGCACGAAGGTGGTCCGCAGGCCGGTCTTCTCGGCGTGCTTGCGGGAGACGCGGGTGAAGCGGTACCACTCGGTCGACTCGAACCAGGCGGGGTCGATCGTGTTCACGCCCAGGGCGGCGCGAGCACGCGGGAAGTACGTGCCGTACATCTCGTCGGCGTCCACCGTCGGGAACTGCTCGGCGAAGTACGGCCGGGGCGGGGTGACCGCCATGCTGCCGTTGACCAGGGAGCCGCCACCGACGCCGCGGCCGACGTAGACGGACATGTGGTCGAAGTGCACGCGGTCCAGGACGCCCGGGTAGCGGCCGATGTCGCGGTTGACGACGTCCAGCCAGAGGAAGCTGCCGAGGGGGGCCTCGGTGCGGGTGCGGAACCACATGGAGCGGCTGTCGGGCGCGCTGGTGGTGCAGAAGACCTTGCCGTCGGGGCCGGGGGTGTTCCAGAGGCGGCCCATCTCCAGGACGAGGGTGCGGATGCCGGCCTGGGCGAGGCGCAGGGCGGCGACGGCACCGCCGTAGCCCGAGCCGACGACGATCGCCGGGGCGGTGCCGACCGCGTCGGGCTGGGCGGCCCGGGCGCTTTCGAGGCCGACGCGGGTGAAACCGAGGGCGGCAGCGGTCTGGAGGGCTGCCATGCCGAGGATGTGACGTCTTGTCAGGTGACGATGCGTCAGATTTGCTGTCATGGGCGCAGCATCGGCGGATTTTGGGGTTCCGCCTAGTGGGGTGCGGCGTGATCCTTGCGGGCGCGCGGGTCGCCTGTGGCTTGCCGCGCAGTTCCCCGCGCCCCTCATGGCCCTAAAGCAAGCTTTTGAGATTCTCCGCGAGGAGGTCCCAGCGCCACTTCTCCTCGACCCACTCCCTGCCCCGCTCCCCCATCCTGCGGCGCAGCTCGGGGTCTCCCAGCAGGGTGATGACGCGGTCGGCCGCCTCCGCCGGGGAACCGCCGCGCACCACCCAGCCCGTCTCGCCGTCCAGGACCGCGTCCGGGGCGCCGCCCGAGTCTCCGGCGACGACCGGGAGCCCCGTCGCGGAGGCCTCAAGGTAGACGATGCCGAGGCCCTCGACGTCCAGGCCGCCGCGGCGGGTGCGGCAGGGCATCGCGAAGACGTCACCGGCGCCGTAGTGGGCCGGCAGCTCCGACCAGGGCACGGCGCCGGTGAACCGGACGGCGGAGGCGACGCCGGTCTCGCGCGCGAGCCTGCGCAGGTCGTTCTCGTAGGGGCCGCCGCCGACGATCAGCAGGACGGTGTCGGGCTCGGCGGCCAGGATGCGGGGCAGGGCCCGGATCAGGGTGTCCTGCCCCTTGCGCCGCACCAGCCGGGAGACGCAGACCACCACCGGGCGGTCCGTCAGGCCCAGCCGGGCCCGCACCTCGTCGCCGCCCGAGGCGGGGTGGAAGGTCTTCTCGTCCACGCCGGGCGGCAGCTGGACCATGCGTGCGGCGGCCTGGGGCGTCAGGGCGGGGGCGATGCGCGAGCGGGTGTACTCGCCGAGGTAGGTGATCGTGTCCGTGGCGTCGCCGATCCGCCGCAGCAGCTGCCGGGCGGCGGGCAGCTGCGCCCAGCCGGCCTCGTGCCCGTGCGTGGTGGCGACCAGCCGCTCGGCACCCGCCTTGCGCAGCGCCGGGGCCATCAGGCCGAGCGGGGCCGCCGCCCCGAACCAGACGGAGGTGCAGCCGTGCTCCCGCAGCAGCCCGACGGCCCGCCGGGTGACGTCCGGCGTCGGCAGCAGCATGGTCGTGCGGTCGCGTACGACGGTGAAGGGCTGCTCCGCGTCGAAGGCACGGGTCGCCTCGAGTCCCTCCCGGCTCCGCTTCCAGGTGGAGGCGTAGACGACCAGCCGCTGCGGGTCCAGGCGCAGCGCCATGTTGTGCAGGAACGCCTGGATGCCACCGGGCCGGGGCGGGAAGTCGTTGGTCACGATCAGGGTCTTGCGCACGCCGCCGACCCTACCGAACCGCCCCTCACAGCCCCGCGTCGCGGCAGGTGTGGCACGCTCACAGGCGGCGGGCCCATCATGGCCCCCTCGACACGGCAGGCGAACGGGCAGGGATCACGTGAAGACGACGGGCGCGGGGCGGTCCCTGGCATGGCTGCCGGTGGTCTGGTGTCTCACGAGGCTGGTGCTGCTGCTGTTCGTCCTGAAGGTGTACGTCTTCCCCGGCCCGGACGTCACGAGCGACGTGCACGTGATCTACCGGGGCTGGTACGACGTCCTGAGCAGCGGAACGTTCCCTCTGCACGACGTCACCTGGCAGTATCCGCCCGCCGCCGCGCTGGCGATCCTCTCCCCCGGCCTGCTGCCCTTCCTGGACTACGCGACCGCGTTCTTCGTGCTGGTCTGCGTCACCGACGCGGCCGTGCTGGCCCTCATGACGTACGCGGGGCGCCGCCCGGGCCGGTCGCTGCGCGGCGCCTGGGTGTGGGTGACCGGCGTGCCGCTGCTCGGTCCGACGGTGTACGCCCGCTACGACGTGATGGTCACGGCCGTGGCGATGGCCGCGCTGCTCGCGGGCGCCCGGCACCCGAGGGCGATGGGGGCCCTGGCCGCGTTCGGCGCCCTGCTCAAGGTGTGGCCCGCGATGCTGCTGCTGGCCGCCCGCCATCGCGGTACTTGGGTGTCGGCCCTGGTGACGGGGGTGGCGGTGACGGGCGTGTTCGCCCTGGCCATGCCGGGTGCGTTCGCGTTCCTGACCTTCCAGCGGGACCGGGGCACCGAGGTGGAGTCGCTGGGCGCGCTGGTCTTCCACGTCGCCCGGCACTTCGGCTGGCAGGGCGAGGTGAAGCTGAACTACGGCTCCATCGAGTTCCTGGGGCCGTATGTGAGCGAGGTGAGCACGGGCGCGCTGTTCCTCACCGGGGCGGCCTTCGGCTGGCTGGTGCTGTGGCGGCTGCTGGCCCGGCGCTTCGAGGAGCACACGCTCGCCGACGCGGCCTTCGTGGCGGTGCTGATGTTCACCACCACCAGCCGCGTGATCAGCCCGCAGTACATGGTGTGGCTGGTCGGGCTGGCGGCGGTGTGCCTGTACTTCCCCGGGAGCCGGATGCGGCTGCCGGTCGCCCTCGTCCTGGTGGCGAGCTTCGTGACGGTGCTGGAGTTCCCGTACTACTTCGGCAGCGTGGTGGCCAGTGACGGCCTCGGCCTGACCCTGCTGTTCCTGCGCAACGGTCTGCTGGTGGCCGCCGCGCTGACCGCGGCCCGTGCCCTGTGGCGGGCGACGGTCCCCGGCACGCTCCCCGCGCCCGCGTCCGCCCGGCCCACCCGAAGCGACGAGACGCCCGTTTCCTCCTGAGCGGGGGCCCGGCCGTGGGGCGTACGGGTGGTCCGGCCCGCGTCGGCCGCTCCCCGGCCCCGCCGGGTCATCCGAGCTGGTCCTCCAGGGATTTCCGCCACTCCCTGGTGAAGGCCTCCTGCGTCGTCCCCAGCACCGTCCGCATCGCGTCCTCCACCGCCCCGGCCCGCTTCCCGTGGGCGCCGACGGCCCGGTAGAACGCGCGCAGCCGGGGCTCGCCCCAGCGGTCGGCGATCAGGCGGCACGCCGTCCAGCCGCTCTCGTAGGCGCGGGCCAGGCGGCCCGCGTCGCCGGTGAAGCCGAAGTCCTCGTCGTCCGGGAGCGCGGTGGGGATCCGGCCGTCGGCGACCGCCCGTGTCAGCTCGGGCGCGGCCTCGGCGGGGATGCGGCCGGCCGCGCGGTAGCCGACCCAGTCGGCGTATCCCTCGGACAGCCACAGGGGGGTCGCGGCGGAGGTGTGGGCGCGGGTGGCGACGTGGGTGGTCTCGTGGGTGACGACGACCTGCTCGCCGAGGCCGCCGAGGAGCGCGAACGCGTCCGGGTTGACGATGATCCGGTCCGCCGGCGCCCGGCCCCGCGCGCCCGTCTCACCGGTGGTGACGGCGGCGATCCCGCGATAGGAGGAGGCGGGCGAGCCGAGCAGCCCCGCCATCCCCTCGAGGGAGGTGGGCACGAGCACCACGACCCGCCGGCTCCAGCGGGTGCCCCACGCGTCCGACACGGCGGGCACCGCTCGGTCGGCCAGGTCCGCGAAGTCGCGCAGCGACCGTCCGGACTGCCCGACGCCGAGCACGAGACTGTGCCGTCCCCGGACGAGCTGAACCGTCCCCTGGTCCCAGAGCTGCTGCGCGGACTTCTTCGCGGGCCGGTCGGTGTCCACGGACCACCGCCCGGTCGCGTCCCGGCTCAGCCGCAGGGTGCGTCCCGCGGTCACCGGCGCCGGGTCGTAGCCGGCGACGCGGTAGCGCAGTTCGGCCTCGGCGGTGGCGGTGTCGCCGGTGCGGCGCAGCCCGGTCACCCGGTACGACCAGGCGGCCACGGGCACCGCGCGCAGTCTGGCGAAGTCCGTGCCCCGGCCCGTGCGTTCGTAGGCCCGCTGGTCACGGTCGAGGACCGCGGCGGCCCGGCGGTCCAGGAGCCGCTGGACGTCGGCCGTGGCGCTGTCGGCCGCCGGGCGCCCGCCGCACCCGACCAGGGCGACGAGCAGCAGGACGAGCGCCACCACCCCGGATCCCGACCTTCGACCAGCCACGTCCCGATCGTACGGGCGCCGGGCCGCGCGGGTCAGACCCTGGTGACCGACGAGACGGGCATCATCCCGACCGGGTCGTAGCGCACGGGCGCGCCGGGGTAGGGCGCGTGGATGACCTGGCCGTTGCCCATGTACATCCCGACATGGCTGGCGTCGCCCCGGTAGACGACCAGGTCACCGGGGCGTGCCTCGGACAGCGGGACCTGCCGGCCGGCGTACCGCTGGGCCTGCGAGGTGCGCGGCAGGGAGACCCCGGCCTGTGCGTACGACCACTGCATCAGGCCCGAGCAGTCGAAGCCGGAGGGTCCGTTCGCCCCCCAGACGTAGGGCTTGCCGAGCGCGCTGCGGGCGGCGGCCACGGCGGCGGACCCACGGCCCGAGGCGGCGGTGGCGCCGCCGAGGTCGGGCATGCCGGTGCGGCCGGAGCGGGAGGCGCGGCCGTAGGCGTCGCGCTCGGCGTCGGGCAGGGAGTTGAGCAGCCGCTGCGCCGCGGCGAGCTTCCGCTCGACGCTCTTCTTGTGGGCGGCGACGGCCTTGCGGCTCTTCTCCAGCTCGCGGAGCTTGCCGGCGGCCTCCTCGCGGTCCTGGGCGAGTTCGCGCATGGCGTGCCGGAGTTCCCTCAGCTCGCCGGCCTGATGGGCGGTGAGGCGGTCGAGCCGGGAGGCCTTGTCGAGGTAGTCCTCCGGGTCGTCGGAGAACAGCAGGGCGAGGGACGGGTCGATGCCGCCCGAGCGGTACTGGGCACCGGCGAGCGAACCGAGGGACTCGCGCATCGAGTTGACGCGCTGCTGCCCACGGGCGATCCGGTCCCGGGCGGTGCCGACCTCCTCGCGCAGCGCGTCGGCGCGCTCGTCGGCCTCGTTGTAGGCCTCGGTCGCCTTCTCGGCCTGCTCGTAGAGCCGGTCCACCGTGGCCCGGGTGTCGTCGTACGGTGCGGCGCCGGCCGGTACGGCGCCCAGGGCGGCGGCCGCGACGGACAGCAGGCCGACCGCGGCGCTGGCGCCCCGGTCGGACCCGGACGGTGCAAGGCGGCGATGGGACCCCACGGGAAGCCGCTCTCCTTCCGCTGGCGGACTAAGAACGCGGCAGACAGTAGCCCCGTGGCCGGGGGCCGCCAACGACCATCCGTGGGTGTACAGCGGTGCGCCCCGCCGCTGACGCAGGTCAACGGCGGGGCGGGGGCTCACTCGGAGCTGGGGTGATTCGCCCGAACGGCGGACAGGGTGTCCCGGTTCGGAGGGTTTGGGGCCCGGTCGTCAGACCCGGACGCCGAACATGAACGGACCGCCGATGGTGTCCATCGACTCGTAGCGCACGACCGTGCCGGTGCGGGGGGCGTGGATGATCTGCCCGTTGCCGGCGTAGAGGCCGACGTGGTGCAGGTCGTTGAAGAAGAAGACCAGGTCGCCGACCTTGAGCTGGCTGACCGAGTAGATCTTGGTGCCGATCTGGGACTGGGCCTCGGAGGTGCGCGGGATCTGGATGCCGGCGGCGGCGTAGGCCCGCGAGGTGAGACCGGAGCAGTCGAAGGAGCTCATGCCGGTGGCGCCGTAGACGTAGGGCTTGCCGAGCTGGCTCTGGGCGAAGGCGAAGGCGGCGGCGGCGCGGCCCGAGCCGGGCGGGACGTCCACGTCGAGGGCGTCGCGCTCGCTGGTGCGGCTGGCGCGGCTCTGCTCGGCGGCGAGTTGGGCCTTCTCGGCGGCGGTGAGGCTGTTGAGCAGCTTCTGCGCGGAGGAGAGCTTGCCCTGGACTTCCTTCTTCTTCTTGCCCAGTTCGGTCCGGGTGGAGGCGAGGTCCTTGAGCTTCTCGGAGGCCTCGGCGCGCTCCTGGGCGAGTTCGCGCTGCTTCTCCTGGACCTTCTTCAGCGCCTCGACCTGCTGGCTGCTCAACTGGTCGAGCGTGGAGGCCTTGTCGAGGTAGTCCTCGGGGTTCGCGGAGAGGAACAGCTGGACGGAGGGGTCGATGGAGCCGGTGCGGTACTGCGACGCGGCGGCGAGGCCCAGGCTGTCGCGGAGCTCGTTGAGCTCCTCCTGGCCGCGGGCGACGTTGTCCTGGATGGTGGAGATCTCCTTCTGGAGCTTCTCCTGCTTCTCCTTGGCCCCGTTGTACTTCTCGGTGGCCTGCTCCGCCTCTTCGTAGAGCTTGTCGACCTTGGCCTTGACCTCGTCCTTGCTCGGCTTCTCACTGGGGGCCGCGCTGGCGGCCTGCGAGCTGAAGGCGACGGCAGCGGCGGCGGCTGTGGTCAGCACGGTCACACGTGCGCGGCTCGGCTGCTTCGGACGACGGTGGGACGCCACGGGTGAAAAGCTCCTTCTGGCCCCTCCGCCGTCTCTCCCGATGAGTGATCACCCGAGCGGAGGTTGGGGCTGACCCTAGTGACCTTCCTGTGATCAGTTCAAATCCTCAGATGAAAAATCGCGTCACGGTAGGCCAACTTTTCCCCGGGACTCACAGGCGGTGAGACCCACTTGACGCACCGTGGCTCACAGGTCCCACCAATTCGGGCATCACGCCCGGACGTTACGCATGGTGCGTACGACTCCTAGGCCCGTGAAAGCCGCTTCAGCAGCATCGCGGAGGCCACGGGGCGGGCACCGGCCCGGGCCACGCCGTCGGCGACCTCGCGGTCGGTGGACGCCACGATGACCGGGCGGCCCGGCGGTTCGGCCCGCACCAGCTGGCGGATGAGCTCGTCGGCGGTGACGCCCGGCTTCGAGAACAGCACGCGCACCCCGCGCGGCGGGGCAAGCAGCACCGGCGCGGCCAGTTCGGCGCCGTCGAAGACGCAGGTCACCTCCGCGCCGCTCTGCGCGGCCAGTTGGGAGAGCTGCCCGAGCAGCCGCAGGCGCTGCTTCTCCAGCGGCATCTGCGGATAGCCCGTCTTGGTGACGTTGTAGCCGTCGACGACCAGATGGGCCTGCGGCAGCGCCAGCAACTGGTCGAGGACCTGCGGGTCGTTCTCCGACAGGGCGCGGGCGGCGATGTCCTTGGGGGTCATCCGGCCCGGCTCGACGGCGTCGACGGTCTCGGCCGGCCGCACCGACACCGGGGGGAGCGCCAGTTCGCGGCGCAGCCCCTGGGTCGCGTCCAGCAGGGTGTCCAGCAGCAGCCGTACCCGCATGTCCTCGACGCTGCGGCCCTCGCGGGCGGCACGGCGCGCGGCCTCCAGGGCGGCCTCGGTCTCGCTCAGCCGGGACTTCAGCCGCCGCGTCTCGCTCTCGGCGGCGGACACCTGGGCGTGCCCCTCGGCGCGGACGGCCTCGATCTCGCCGTGCGCCTTGCGCAGGGCCGCCTCGCCGCGCTTGACGTCACTGAGGGCGGCGCGCAGCTTGCGGTGCAGCGACTCGGTCTCCTTCTTGGCCGAATCCAGCTCCGCGCGCAGCCGCTCGGTCTCGGCCCGGGTGTGGTCACGGGCCCGGTCGAGCTCGTCGCGGAGCCGTTCCAGCTCGGCCCGGCTCTCCTCGTCGGCGCGCTCGGCGTCGGCCCGCTGGGCCTCCTCGCCGGCGGCGGTCACGAGTTTCACCCAGTCGAGGGGCCGCAGTACGTAGGCCGCGGCCGCCACGTCGAGCGGGTCCGCGGCCGGGGGCGGGGAGCCTGAGTCGAGAGCGCCGGTCAGCTCCGGCTGGGCCTCTCTCAGCTTCTCCCCGATGCGCTGCCGGAACAGCGGATCGGTCTCCAGCGCCGCGGCCATCGCGTTGCCGGCGAACTTGGCCCTGCGGTTCGGGGCGAATCTGGCGTACTGCCTGAGCTGCGCGGGCAGCTCGCCGACCGTCAGCGAGCCGAAGCCGTCGGAGACGATCTGCACGACCCTGCGGCGCACGCCGTCGGGCAGGGGACGGTCGAGCACCTCGGCGGCGCCGTCGCCCGGCCCCCCGCCCGTGGTCTCCACCATCCGTCACACCCCTATGCCTGTGCGGGGCCGGTCCCTGTCAGGAGCCGGCACCCGGCCTGTCCACGAGTTCCACCTGGTCCACCGCGTTGCACCAGCGGCAGCGCACCGACTCGATGGTCTCACTGAGCACCTCGCGCTCCTCGACCTTCGGCTCTCCGGCCAGGTCGAGGTGGACGTACTCGACAACCTTCGACGAGCGGGTCACGTCGAACCTCGTGAGGTTGCCGCAGAGGGTGCAGCGCCACCGCGTCCCGGCGGTCGGCAGGGGAACCGTCATCGTGACCTGTTCTCTTTCCTTCTAGTGTCCGTGACGCGACCGGCATCCCCGGTGCGTGTGGTCCGTAACCCTAAGGCCTGGCGGGTCCTCGCCGCCTGCGCGTCCACGGCGGCGAGGCGGTCTGGGTGGTTGCGTCCGGTTACGTCATGCTCTGTATTCATGATCCGCAAGTGGAGTGCGCCGCTCGTCCGGGCCGGCAGATCGGTCACGCGGTCGTCGGCGCCGGTCACGTACACCCTGATCGCCCTGTGCTGTCTGTCCTTCCTGGCCGGACCCGCCTCGGGCCTGAACCCGGCGTACGGCGCCGGCGACGAGCTGCTCGCCGTGCAGCGGGCCTACTTCCGGCGGTGGGGGGTGATCCCCGCGGAACTGTTCGAAGGGTCCACGGGATCGGCCCTCACCCCCGCGACGGCGCTCTTCGTCCACGGCAGCTGGGTGCACCTGCTCGGCAACATGCTCTTCCTCTACGTCTTCGGCGCCATGACCGAGGAACGGATGGGCCGCGTGCAGTTCACCCTGTTCTACGTCGGCTGCGGCTACCTGGCCCTGCTGGGCTACGCCGTGGCCAACGCGGACTCCGAGCAGTCCCTGGTCGGCGCCTCCGGGGCGATCTCGGCGGTCCTCGGTGCGTTCCTGTACCTGTTCCCACGCGCCCGGGTCACCAGTCTCCTGCCGTTCCTCTTCTTCCTGCCGGTGCGCTTCCCGGCCTGGGTCGTGCTGCCGTTCTGGGCGGCGCTGCAGTGGCTGGCGGCGGGGCGGGCCTCGGACGGGCCGGGGGTGGCCTACCTCGCCCACCTGATCGGATTCGGTCTGGGCTTCGGCTACGCGTCGGTCCGCTACGGCCGCCCGACCGGCCCCACTAGAGTGAAGGCCGCCCCTGCTCCGGCCCCCGAGGGAGAGAACCAGCCGTGATCACCGCGATCGTCCTCATCAAGACCAGCGTGGACCGGATCCCCGAGATCGCCGAGTCGATCGCGGCGCTGGAGAGCGTCAGCGAGGTCTTCTCCGTCACGGGCACCTACGACCTGATCGCGATGGTCCGGGTCAAGGAGCACGAGGACCTGGCGGAGGTCATCCCGGGCCGGATCAGCAAGATCAGCGGGGTGGAGGGGACGGATACGCACGTGGCGTTCCGCACCTACTCGCAGCACGACCTGGAAGCGGCGTTCTCGATCGGCCTGGACAACTGAGGCCGCCCTGTCCGCCCTGCGGATGATCGTCCAGGGCGGACAGGGCGGCCGACCGCCGGCTCAGGCGGAGGTGTCCGGCACGCAGCGGCCGTCCTCGGTGCGGTAGGTCCACTTCGCCCCGTCCGCCACCAGCTCCCTGACCGCGCGCACGAACCGCTCCACGTGCTCGTCCGGCGTGCCCGCGCCGAAGCTGACCCGGATGGCGTTCAGCGACTTCTCCCCGGGCGCGGCCTCCGGCGACCCGCACTCCCCCTGCGACCGGGGGTCGCTGCCGAGCAGCGTGCGCACCAGCGGGTGGGCGCAGAACAGCCCGTCGCGCACGCCGATGCCGTACTCCGCGGACAGGGCGGCGGCGAAGTGGGAGCTGTTCCAGCCCTCGACGACGAAGGAGAGCACCCCGACCCGCGGCGCGTCGTCCCCGAAGAGGGACAGGAACCGCACCTCGGGCACGTCGGCGAGACCCTCCCGTACCGCGCGGACCAGGTACCGCTCACGGGCCACCAGGGTGTCGAAGCCGGCCTCGGTCAGCGCCTTGCAGGCCGAGGCCAGGGCGTAGGCGCCGATGACGTTGGGCGAACCCGCCTCGTGGCGGGCGGCGCTGTCGTGCCACTCCACGTCCACTCCCCCGTCCTCGCGCCGGGTGACCTTGCGGCTGGCGCCGCCGCCCGCGAGGTACGGCTCGGCCGTGCGCAGCCAGTCGGACCGCCCGGCCAGCACGCCCGAGCCGAAGGGCGCGTACAGCTTGTGCCCGGAGAAGGCGACCCAGTCGACGTCCAGATCGGCGACGGACACCGGGTGGTGGGGGGCCAGCTGGGCGGCGTCCAGCACGATCCGCGCACCGTGGGCGTGCGCGGCCGCGGCGAGTTCCCGCACCGGCCACAGCTCGCCGGTGACGTTGGAGGCGCCGGTGATGCAGACCAGGGCCGGCCCGTGGCCCCCCTCGGTCGACACCGTCCGGCCGGCCAGGGCGCGGTTCAGGCTCTCGACGGCCGCACCGGGGCTGCGCGGCGCGTCGAGGAAGGTGACGCGGGCGTCGCGCCAGGGCAGCAGGGAGGCGTGGTGCTCGGTCTCGAAGACGAAGACCTGGCAGTCGGCGGGGAGCGCGGCGGCGAGGAGGTTGAGCGAGTCGGTGGTGGAGCGGGTGAAGACCACCTGGTCGCCTTCCCGGCAGTCCAGGAACTCCGCGACGGTCCGGCGGGCGTTCTCGAACAGGTCGGTCGACAGCTGCGAGAGGTACCCGGCCCCGCGGTGCACGCTGCCGTAGTACGGCGCGTAGGCGGCGACGTCGTCCCAGACCCGCTGGAGCGCCGGGGCGCTGGCGGCGTAGTCGAGGGCGGCGTAGGTGACCTCGCCGCCGGTCACGAGCGGCACGGTGACGTCCCGGCCCAGAACGGGCAGCGGGGCACAAATGGACGGAGCGGCGGCAACGGTGGAGACGGACATGGGTGAACTCCCGTGAAGGCAGGTGGAATCCGCCCGCGAGCCGGTACGGCTGCCAGCGGGGGGGGTGAAGGAAAGAGGGATGCGGAGGCGGGGCTCTGCGGCCCTATCGCATTCGCTGATTCACGGGAGAACTCCTCGACGACCAGGACCCCTGGCCCCACACTTCTCAAAAGCGTGCGAGGGGTCCGCGCTTGCCGCAGACCTCGCTGCCTGCGGCCTGGTCTTCACCCGGGGCACCCCGCCACGGACGGAGGGTTGCCGGACAGTCGGCCGGGGCCTCATGACTGTCACTCATGACCTGCTCAGGAACGTACGCGAAAAGATCGGCGTCCCGCAACCCGAGTCCGGATCGCGGGACGCCGTACGGACATCCGCTACTTGTTGCTCGCGGCCACCCAGCGCTCCAGGGTGCGCTTCGCCGCGCCCGAGTCGATCGACTCGGCCGCCTTCACCATCCCGGCGCGGATCTGCTCGGCCAGCGGGGCCTGTGTGGGCTCCAGGGCCACCAGCGCCGCCGCCGAGTTCAGCACCACCGCGTCCCGCACCGGCCCGGTCTCCCCGTCCAGCAGCCGCCGCGCGACCTCCGCGTTGTAGGAGGCGTCAGCGCCGCGCAGGGCCTCCACGGGGACCAGGTCGAGGCCCACGTCACGCGGGTCGAAGGCCTCCTCGGTCACCTTGCCCCCGCGCACGATCCACACCCGGGACGTGGCCGTGGTGGTGAGCTCGTCCAGGCCGTCGTCGCCCCGGAAGACCAGGGACGAGTTGCCGCGCTCGGCGAAGACGCCCGCGACGATCGGCGCCATGCGGGGGTCCGCCACACCGACGGCCTGGGCGCGGACCCGGGCCGGGTTGGTCAGCGGGCCGAGGGCGTTGAACACCGTGCGGATGCCCAACTGGCCGCGCGCCGCGCCCGCGTGCCGCAGCGCCGGGTGGAACTTCACCGCGAAGCAGAAGGTGATCCCGGCCTCGTCGGCGACCTCCGCGACCCGGTGCAGCGGCAGTTCCAGGTTGACCCCGAGCTTCTCCAGCACGTCGGAGGCCCCGGACGCCGAGGACGCGGCCCGGTTGCCGTGCTTGACGACCTTCGCGCCGGTGCCCGCGACGACGATGGAGGACATCGTGGAGATGTTGACCGTCTTCGCGCCGTCACCGCCGGTGCCGACGATGTCGACCGTCGCCCCGGGCACCTCGATCACGTTGGCGTGCTCGTACATCGTGCGGACCAGACCGTTGATCTCCTCGACGGTCTCGCCCTTGGCGCGCAGGGCGACGACGAACCCGGCGATCTGCGCCTCGGTCGCCTCGCCGCGCATGATCCGGTCCATCGCCCAAGCGGTGTCGTCCGCGCTCAGGTGCCTGCCGTCCAGCAGGCCGTTCAGCAGCAGGGGCCAGGAGCGGCCCGCCGCGGTGTCGCCTCCAGCGGGGGTCACAGCGCTCATAAGCCGCTCCAGGGTCAGGCGTCCCGCACTGCGGGACGAGAGTCTCAACGGGTCCACCCTATCCAGGCCCGGGCACGCGAAGGGCCCCGTCCGAACACCGGACGGGGCCCTTCAGTGGCGTGGCGAAGCAGTGATCAGTGGTGGCCGTGGCCGCTCGTGATCTCCCGGTACTCCTCGACGGTGGGCTTCGGGATCTGGGCGCCCTCTCCGTAGTAGGCGTCGCTGAGCTTGGCGCGCAGCTTCTCGGAGCCCTTCACCTTGCGCTCGACACCGTTCTCGTCGACCGTCGGGCCGATCTCGGCCGGCTTGTACTGCTCGTGCGCCGTGAGCGTGTACATCTGCTCCTGGCTGAGCGGCTCGTGCACCTCGATGAACTCACCGTGCGGCAGGCGCTTGATGATGCCCGACTCGCGGCCGTGCAGCACCTTCTCCTTGTCCCGGCGCTGGAGGCCGAGGCAGATCCGCTTGGTGACGACGAAGGCGATGACCGGTCCGAGGAAGAAGCCGATCCGGACGAACCAGGTGACCGCGTTGATCGACAGGTGGAAGTGCGTGGCGACGATGTCGTTGCCACCGCCGATCAGCATGATGATGTAGCCGGTGACCCACGCGACACCCACGGCGGTACGCGTCGGGGCGTTGCGCGGGCGGTCCAGGATGTGGTGCTCGCGCTTGTCCCCGGTGACCCACGACTCGATGAACGGGTACAGGGCGATGATCGCGAGGAACAGGCCGAAGAGGACCAGCGGGATGAACACGCCCAGGACGAGCGTGTGACCCCAGAGGTTGATCTCCCAGCCCGGCATGGCGCGGACCAGACCCTCGGCGAAGCCCATGTACCAGTCGGGCTGGGCACCGGTCGACACCTGGTCGGGACGGTAGGGGCCCAGGACCCAGATCGGGTTCACGGTCGCGATGCCGGCGATGGCCGCGATGACACCGAAGACCAGGAAGAAGAAGCCTCCGGCCTTGGCCATGTAGACCGGCAGCAGCGGCATGCCGACGACGTTCTTGTTGGTCCGTCCGGGACCCGCGAACTGGGTGTGCTTGTGGTAGAAGACCAGGATCAGGTGGCCGACCACGAGCCCGAGCATGATGCCCGGCAGCAGCAGGATGTGGATCGAGTAGAACCGGGCGACGAAGTCGGTGCCCGGGAACTCCCCGCCGAACAGGAACATCGAGATGTACGTGCCCACGATCGGCACGGACAGGATCGCGCCCTGCGTGAAGCGGACACCGGTGCCGGAGAGCAGGTCGTCCGGGAGCGAGTAGCCGGTGAAACCGGTGAACATGCCCAGGACGAACAGCAGGAAGCCGAACAGCCAGTTGATCTCGCGCGGCTTGCGGAACGCGCCGGTGAAGAAGACGCGCATCATGTGCACGAACATGCCGGCGAGGAAGATGATCGCCGCCCAGTGGTGGATCTGCCGGATGAGCAGACCGCCGCGGACGTCGAAGCTGATGTCCAGCGTGGAGGCGAAGGCCTCCGACATCAGCTGCCCCTGGAGCGGGACGTAACTGCCGTGGTACTCCACCTCGTTCATCGACGGGTGGAAGAACAGCGTCAGGTACACACCCGTGAGGATGATGATGATGAAGCTGTAGAGGCAGATCTCACCGAGCATGAAGGACCAGTGGTCCGGGAAGATCTTGCGCATGTTGGCCTTGGCCAGGGAGTAGATCCCGAGGCGGCCGTCGGCCCAGTCGGCGACCCGCTCACCCGCGGGCGCCTTGCGGCGTGTCTGTGCAGTGCTCATCCGCGCTCCCAGAAAGCAGGGCCGACGGGCTCTTCGAAGTCGCCGAGCGCCTCGAGGTAGCCCTCGTCGTTCACGCCGATGCGGAGCTGCGGCAGGGCGTGACCAGCGGGACCGAAGATCACTCGGGCACCGTCGGAGAGGTCGAAGGTGGACTGGTGGCAGGGGCAGAGCACGTGGTGCGTCTGCTGCTCGTACAGGGAGATCGGGCAGCCGACGTGGGTGCAGATCTTCGAGTACGCGACGATGCCCTCGTGCGACCACTCGAGCTCGCGCTTGTCCTTAATGTTGTCCGGCTGGATGCGGACGATCATCAGGGCGGCCTTGGCGATCTCGTTCTGGAAGTCGTGGTCGTGCTCCTCCAGGCCCTCGGGCTTGGCGAAGGTCAGCGAACCGACCGCGACGTCGGAGGGACGCAGCGGCTCGTTGGTGTTCATGTTGACGAGCAGCTTGCCCTTCGACCACAGCGTGTGGCGGAGCTTCTCGCCGGGCAGCGGACCGAGGTCGCGCAGCAGCACGACTCCGGAGAGCGGGACCAGCGTGAGCGCGCCGAGCATGGTGTTGCGGATCAGCTTGCGGCGGCCGAGCGCGGACTCCTTGGCGCCCTGCTTGAAGTCCGCGAAGACCTTCTCGCGGACCTCGGGCGCCGCCTCGATCGGGTGCCGCTCGTCGGCGACCTCCACGTCCGACATCAGGGTGCGGGCCCAGTGGACGGCGCCCGCGCCGATGCAGAACAGCGCGATGCCGAGCGTCAGGCCCAGCGCGAAGTTCAGCGCGCTGATGTGGCCCAGCGGGAAGATGAAGACCGACTTGTCGACCGGGATCGCCACGAACGCGGCGATGAAGGCGACGGTGGCCAGCATCGACACCGTGAACATCAGGGCGACCGCACGCTCGGACCGCTTGGCGGCCCGCTCGTCGATGTCCTGGATCCGGTGCTCGTGGGGCGGCAGGCCCGGGTCGGCGAACGGGTGCTTCTCGTCCGCGACGCTCACCACGCCGTGCCCGTGCTCGTCATGGCCTGCGGACTGCGCGGCAGGCAGGTTCTCTTCTGGAATGTCTTGGCTACTCATGACTTCTTGGCCTTTGCGGTCCGGGCGGCGACCCACACGGCGACGGCGATCAGACCGCCGAGACCGAAGATCCAGCCGAACAGGCCTTCACTGACCGGCCCGAGGCCACCCAGTTCGAGGCCGCCGGGGCTCTCGGTCTTTTCGCTGTTGACCGCGTCGAGGTACGCGATGATGTCCTTCTTGTTCTTCTCCGACAGCGTGGTGTCGGGGAAGGACGGCATGTTCTGCGGGCCGGTCTGCATGGCCTCGTAGATGTGCTTCGGGGAGACGCCCTCGAGGGTCGGCGCGTACTTGCCGTGCGTCAGCGCGCCGCCCTTGCCGGTGAAGTTGTGGCACTGCGCGCAGTTGGTGCGGAACAGCTCACCGCCCTTGGCGATGTCGGCACCCTCGGGGCCGTACTGCTCCTCCGTCGGGACGGACGGACCGGCGCCCAGCGAGGCGATGTACGCCGCGAGCTGGTCGATCTCGGCCTGCGAGTAGATGTTCTTCTTCTCCGGGACCTGGGGGCCCTGGGAGGTGGCGGCCGGCATACGGCCCGTGCCCACCTGGAAGTCGACGGCCGCGGCGCCCACACCCACCAGGCTCGGCCCGTCGGAGGTGCCCTGACCGCCGGTGCCGTGGCAACTGGCGCAGCCGACCGAGTAGAGCTTCTTGCCCTCCTCGATGGTGAGGGACTGGGCGGTTTCGTCGGCCTGCGCCTTGTCCGCGGGTGCGAACACGGCGTACAGCCCCCCGGTGCATGCCAGCGCGAGGAGTAGGACGACGAGCGCCGCCAACGGGTGGCGTCGTCGTGCGGAGAGCTTTTTCACGGATTACCCCGGTGTCAGGATCTTCTGCGTCGATGCTTCTGGGATGCGCCTCGTGGCGCGGATGCGGGCCCTGCTACTTGATCATGTAGATCGTGGCGAAGAGGCCGATCCAGACGACATCGACGAAGTGCCAGTAATAGGACACGACGATCGCGGCCGTCGCCTGCTCGTGGGTGAACCTCCGGGCGGCGTAGGTCCGGCCCAGGACCAGCAGGAAGGCGATGAGACCGCCCGTCACGTGCAGGCCGTGGAAGCCGGTGGTCAGGTAGAACACCGAGCCGTACGGGTCGGAGGACAGGGACAGGCCCGCGTCCTTGACCAGCTCCGTGTACTCGAAGACCTGACCGCCGATGAAGATCGCACCCATGATGAAGGTGACGATGAACCACATCCGCAGCTTCTTCACGTCACCGCGCTCGGCGGCGAAGACGCCGAGCTGGCAGGTGAGCGAGGAGAGCACCAGGATGGTGGTGTTCGTCGCCGAGAACGGGAAGTTGAGATGGGCGGCCATCTCCTTCCAGTGATCGGGACCCGTCACCGATCGCAGGGTGAAGTACATCGCGAAGAGGGCCGCGAAGAACATCAGCTCGGAACTCAGCCAGATGATGGTTCCGACGCTGGTGAGGTTCGGCCGATTGACCGACGGGTGCGCGTGCCCGGTTTCTACTGTCGTTGCTGTCGCCACGACCGACATTATGTCGGTCGCTTATCCCGCCCTCACTCCGGGGGGTGCCGTTCGGAGTGTCTAAGCCGGTCGTACCGGTGTTGACGTGGTGTTCAAGGGAGTAGCATCCGGCCCAACGGGCCTGTCCTTACGACGCTGACGTCACGGAGGAACAATGCAGCCGACCGCCACGGTGCTGGTCTACAGCGACGACTCCAACACCCGCGAGCAGGTGCGGCTGGCGACCGGCCGGCGGCCGGCCCCGGACGTCCCTGTGGTGGAGTTCGTGGAGTGCGCGACCCCGGCGGCGGTGATCAAGGAGCTGGACCGGGGCGGCATCGACGTCTGCGTGCTGGACGGTGAGGCCGTGCCGATGGGCGGCATGGGGGTCTGCCGGCAGATCAAGGACGAGATCTTCGAGTGTCCTCCGGTGCTGCTGCTGATCGGGCGGCCGCAGGACGCGTGGCTGGCGACGTGGAGTCGCGCCGAGGCCGCGGTGACGTTGCCGGTGGAGCCGGTGGAGTTCGCCGCGGCACTCGCTTCGCTGCTCCGGGACAAGGCGGCTTTGAACGCCTAGCGGGTCGGGCTCGGCCGGTTGTGGGGCGGCTGCGGGCCCGTGGGGGTTGTTCGCGCAGTTCCCCGCGCCCCTGAAGGGGCGTGCCCGTGCGGGCGTGCCCCAAGGGCGTCTAGACGCTCTGCGGGCGCAGTCGGGCCCTGTCGGCCTGTGTGAGGCCGTCCGGGGTGCCGCCGGCGAGGGCGCTGCCCGTGCGCCACTTCGCCCAGTCGAGGTTCCAGTCGCCGAAGCCGTTGCCGAAGGGCGCCATCGTGTCGCCGCCGGAGTTCACGACCTCGACGATGTCGCCCTCGCGGACGGTGTCGAAGAACCAGGCGGCGTTCTCGGTGCTCATGCCGGTGCAGCCGTGGCTGACGTTGGCGAAGCCCTGGGAGCCGACGGACCAGGGGGCGGCGTGCACGTACTCGCCGCTGTTGGTGACCCGGACCGAGTGGTGCACGACCAGGTCGTAGAAGTCCGAGGCGCCGATGCTGGCGCTGGTCATCCGGACGGTGCCCTCCTTGGCGAGGACGACCTTGACGCCGTTGCGCGTGTCGTAGCCGGGCATGCCCGTGGTCACCGGTATCTGCCGGATGATCTCGTCGTTCTTGTAGACCGTCATCCGGTGGGCGGCGGCGTCCGTCACGGCTATGAGCTTGTCCGCGGTGGTGATGGTCAGCGGCTTGGCCTTGCCGCCCCACATGCGGTCACCGATCTTGATGCCCTGCAGGTTGCTGCGGACCTGGATGGTGGCCTGCGCGGGCCAGTAGTCCTTCGGGCGGTAGTGCAGCTTCTTGTCGTCCACCCAGTGCCAGGCGCCGTCCGCGGCGGGGGTGGAGGAGACCTTGAGGGCCCGTTCCACGACGGCCCGCTGGGCCAGGTCCTTGACGGGCCGGCTCAGCTCGGCGGTGATCGGCTGGCCGACGCCGTAGGTGCCCCCCTTGGGGCCGAAGGTGACGTCCAGGCGCTGCTTGGTGGTCGGCTTGCCGGTGTCGAAGGTGACGACCTTGCGGCCGGGCGCCCCGTCCTCGTCCTCGGTGCTCACCCGGACCGTGTAGCTGGCGTTGGCGGCGAGCGGGGAGGTGCTGTGCCAGCGGCTGCCGTCGGCGGCGAGTTCGCCCGCCACGTAGCGTCCTGAGGCGTCCTGGGCGGTGACGTCCGTGATGCGCCCGTCAGAGTCCTCGACGACTTCCAGGGGCTTGTCCGGGTCGGCCTTCTTGCGGCCTTCGGAGGGGGCGTTGAAGGAGACCTGGTCCGCCGCGTCGTAGGGGCGGGCGGCGAGCGGGTTGCCGTCCGAGCCGCAGGCGGTGGCGCCCGCGCAGAGGGCGATCACCAGCAGCGTGCAGCCGACGGCGGTGCGGGGGCGGGATATCGCTGTGTGGCTCATGAGCTCACGCTAGGAAGCCGGGTCAACAGCGGCACGCCGAGCGACTCGTACGAGTGAACCGCGTTACGGCACACGGCAGGGGCCCGGACGCTCCTGTCGGAGTGTCCGGGCCCCTGAGGCGCTCGGCGTGTGTTACTGGGTGCGGTTCTCACCGCGGTAGTACTCGAAGACCCAGCCCCAGACGCCGATCAGGATGATCGGCAGCGAGAAGTACATCAGCCACCAGCCGATCGCGATCGACAGGAAGGCGAGGGCGCCGCCGACGGCCAGCGAGAGCGGCTGCCAGCTGTGCGGGCTGAAGAACCCGACCTCGCCGGCGTCGTCCGCGACGTCCGCCTCCTTGTTGTCCTGCGCACCGACGTCCACCCGCTTGGCCGTGAAGCCCAGGTAGAAGCCGATCATGATGCACAGGCCGAAGGCCAGGAAGAGCGCCGTGGTACCGGCCGGCTCCTTCGACCACACGCCATAGACCACAGCCATGGCGAGGACGAAGACGCTCAGCCACATGAACATCTTGCCCTGGATCTTCACTTGCCGGCCTCCTTGCCACCAGCGATGGCCTTCTCGTGACCGGCGTTCTCGAGCTGGTCGAGAGCCGCGATCTCGGGGTGGTGCAGGTCGAACGCCGGGGATTCACTGCGGATCCGCGGCATGGTGATGAAGTTGTGCCGCGGCGGCGGGCAGGAGGTCGCCCACTCCAGGGAGCGGCCGTAGCCCCACGGGTCGTCGACGCCCACCGGCTTGCCGTACTTGGCCGTCTTCCACACGTTGTAGAAGAACGGCAGGATCGACATGCCGAGCAGGAACGAGCTGATCGTCGAGATCGTGTTCAGCGCGGTGAAGCCGTCGGCCGCCAGGTAGTCGGCGTACCGGCGCGGCATTCCCTCGGCGCCCAGCCAGTGCTGGACCAGGAACGTGCCGTGGAAGCCGATGAACAGCGTCCAGAAGGTGATCTTGCCCAGGCGCTCGTCCAGCATCTTACCGGTCCACTTCGGCCACCAGAAGTGGAAGCCGGAGAACATCGCGAACACCACGGTGCCGAAGACGACGTAGTGGAAGTGGGCCACCACGAAGTACGAGTCGGAGACGTGGAAGTCCATCGGCGGCGAGGCCAGGATGACACCGGTCAGACCACCGAAGGTGAAGGTGATCAGGAAGCCGGTCGCCCAGAGCATCGGTGTCTCGAAGGACAGCGAGCCCTTCCACATGGTGCCGATCCAGTTGAAGAACTTCACACCGGTCGGGACCGCGATGAGGAACGTCATGAAGGAGAAGAACGGCAGCAGCACACCGCCGG
>NZ_JBFAIG010000010.1:0-268491 GCF_040654575.1 Streptomyces sp. NPDC050674 | reverse complement strand
AACGTGTGGAGTTGACCGGTACTAATAGGCCGAGGGCTTGTCCTCAGTTGCTCGCGTCCACTGTGTTGGTTCTGAAACCACGAACAGCCCCACGTGCCACACGTGGTGCGGCTGACAGTTTCATAGTGTTTCGGTGGTTATAGCGTAGGGGAAACGCCCGGTTACATTCCGAACCCGGAAGCTAAGCCTTACAGCGCCGATGGTACTGCAGGGGGGACCCTGTGGGAGAGTAGGACGCCGCCGAACAATTTTTAGGGAAACCCCCGCATCTTCGAATGCGGGGGTTTTCTGCGTTTCCGGACCCTTTTCACGACGGCTGAACCAGCTTTGTGTCATAGGCCAGGATGACCGCCTGGATGCGGTCCCGGGACCCCGTCTTCGCCAGGATGCGGCCCACATGGGTCTTCACCGTCGATTCGGCCAGATGGAGCCGCGTGGCTATCTCCGTGTTCGTCCAGCCCTGGCCGATGACCGTGAGGATTTCGCGCTCCCGGTCGGTGAGGGACGCCAGACGGGGGTCCTCCTCCTCGCCGTTCTCCGCGCCGGGGCGGGTGGGGAGGTGGTGGACGTAGGCGTCGAGGAGGCGGCGGGTCAGGCTGGGGGCGACCACCGCGTCGCCCGTGGCGACCGCGCGGATACCGGCGAGGAGTTCCTCTGGCTGGGCGTCCTTGACGAGGAAGCCGGAGGCGCCCGCGCGGAGGCCGGCGTAGGCGTACTCGTCCAGGTCGAACGTGGTGACGATCAGGATGCGGGTGCGGTCGCCGGCGGCGGTGATGCGGCGGGTCGCCTCGATGCCGTCGAGGCCGGGCATGCGGATGTCCATGAGGACGACATCGGGGTGGAGCTCGGCCGCCATGCGGACCGCTTCACTGCCGTTCGCCGCCTCGCCCACGACCGTCATGTCGTCCTGGCTCTCCAGCAGCATGCGGGAGCCGAAGCGTTGCAGTGGCTGGTCGTCGGCGATGAGGACCGTGGTCACTGGGGGGATTCCTCCGGGAGGTGTAGGCGGACACGCCAGCCCTGCTCCGGGTGGGGGCGAGGGCCGGCCTCAAGTGTGCCGCCGTACAAGGCGGTTCGCTCGCGCATTCCGGGTAGTCCGCGGCCGTCCCGGGAGGTTCCGCTTAGAGGGCCGCCCGCGCGCGTGCCTGTGTCCGTGATCGTGACGGTGACGGCGCCCTTCTCCTCGCAGGAGAGGGATATCTCCGCCGTGGCGTCGGGGCCGGCGTGTTTGAGGGTGTTGGTGAGGGCTTCCTGGATGACCCGGTAGACCGTGAGCTGGCGGCCCGGGGGGAGGGCCGGGCTGCCGTGGTTGGTGATGCCGACGGGGAGGCCGGCGGAGCGCACCCCGTCGAGGAGCCGGTCGAGGTCGGTGAGGCCGGGCTGGGGGGCCAGGTCGGCCTGGGGCTTGTCCTCCTCGCGCAGCACGTCGAGGAGACGGCGGAGTTCGGTGAGGGCCTGGCGGCTGGTGGTGGCGATGGCGTCGAGGGCCTGGGCGGCCCGTTCGGGCGACTTGGCGGCGGCGTACCGGCCGCCGTCGGCGAGGCCGGTGATGACGGAGAGGTTGTGTCCGATGATGTCGTGCATCTCGCGGGCGATGCGGGCGCGTTCGGCGGCGGTGGCGAGCTGGGCCTGCTGATCGCGTTCGGTCTCCAGGCGGCGGGCCCTGTCTTCGAGGGCCGCCGTGTAACTGCGGCGGGTGCGGACCGTGATGCCGATGAGGGCCGCCACCGCGGTGGACATCAGGTGCGATCCGATCTGCTGGTCCCAACTGCCCTCCCCGTGGCGGAGGGCGGAGACGAGGACCGGGGTCATCACTAAGGCCGTCGCCCACCACAGGCTGCGCAGGGGGCGGCGCAGGGCCAGGTGGTAGACGAGGACCAGCTGGAGCAGGGCCGCCTGGAGGGCGGCGCCGGTCCATGCGTCGACCAGGGTGAACGGGACCATGGCGGCGAGGGCAGCCGCGGGGTGGGTGCGGCGCCACAGGAGCGGGACCGAGAGGCCGAGGCTCAGGGTGAGGAGCAGCCAGCCGGGGAGGTCGAGCTGGTGGGCGTTGTGGCGCCAGCCGCCGCCGGCGTAGTCGATCAGGGCCGCGGTCACCCAGAAGCCGGTGAAGTGCAGGTCCCACAGCAGGGGGTGGCGCCGGTCGAAGGCGCGCGCCTTGTGGGTGAGGCGCTGGGCGTATTCGGTGAGGGGCTCCGGCGTCCGGTCTTGCGTCACGGGGTCCATCGTGAGGGATCCGGCGGCGGGCGTCATACGTCTCGGCGGCGCAGGACCAGGGCCGCCAGTGCCAGGGTCGTCGCGGTCCACAGGAGCATGGCCGACAGGGCCGCTCCCGGGGAGGTGGCTCCGGGCAGGGGCTGGGCCGTGGTGAGGGCTTCCAGGGCCCTGCCGGGGAAGTGGCGGACGGCGTCGTCGACGAGGGCGTACGGGAGCATGGCCAGGATCTCCGGGAGGATCATGACGAGGCCGATGAAGGCGCCGATGGCGGTGGGGACCGAGCGGAGCAGGGCGCCGAGGGCCAGGGCCAGCACGGCGAGGAGGGTGAGGCCGGCCGCGTTGCCCGCGAGGGCGCGCAGGACGCCCGGGTCGCCGAGGGAGGCGGACTGGTCGGTGCCGGAGAGGAAGAGCTGGGCCAGGGGGAAGGTCAGGAGGTTCGTCGCCAGGGTGAGGGGGAGGGCGACCGCGGCCAGGACGGCGGCCTTGGACCACAGCACGGGCAGGCGGCGCGGGACGGCGGTCATGGTGGAGCGGATCTGGCCGGTGGAGTACTCGCCCGCCGTGGCCAGGATGCCGAGCACCCCGAGGTTGATCTGGGCGAACTGGGTGCCGAGGAGGACGAAGACGACCGTGTCCAGGCCGCCTTCGCCCGTGCCGTCGTAGGCGGCGCCCAGGCCCGCGCCCATGGCGGTGGTGAGGGCGCTGGTGACGACGAGGGTGATCCAGGTGGAGCGCAGGGTCCAGAACTTGTGCCACTCGGAGCGCAGGACGCGGGCCGGGGTCACGCGGTGCGGGAGGGTCGCCGTGGTCATGCCGCTGCTCCTTGCGGGGTCGCCGGGTACTCCACCGCGTCGCGGGTGAGGTCCATGAAGGCCTCCTCCAGGGAGGCGGCGGAGGGGGTCAGTTCGTAGAGGGGGATGGCGTGGGCGGCTGCCGTGCGGCCGATGTGTTCGGCGTCGGTGCCGCGGATGTGGAGGGTGCCGGGGGTGTCGGTGGTGATGTCGACGCCGGGGGCGGTGAGGAGGCGTACGAGGGCCGGGGCCTGCGGGGTGACGACCTTGGTGGTGCCCGCGCCGGAGTGGTGGACGAAGTCGGTGACCGTGGTGTCGGCGAGGAGGCGGCCGCGGCCGATGATGACCAGGTGCTCGGCGGTGAGGGCCATCTCGCTCATCAGGTGGGAGGAGACGAGGATCGTGCGGCCTTCCGCCGCGAGGGATTTGAGGAGGGTGCGGATCCACAGGACGCCCTCCGGGTCGAGGCCGTTGACCGGTTCGTCGAGGATCAGCACGGCCGGGTCGCCGAGGAGGGCCGCGGCGATGCCGAGGCGCTGTCCCATGCCGAGGGAGAAGCCCTTGACGCGGCGGTGGGCCACGCCGGTCAGGCCGGTGAGGCCGAGGACGTGCTCGACGCGGGCGCGGGGGATGCCGTGGGTGAGGGCGAGGGCGCGCAGGTGGTGGTAGGCGGTGCGGCCGGGGTGCACCGAGCGGGCCTCCAGCAGGGCGCCGACCTCGGTGAGGGGTGCAGGGTGGGCGGCGTAGGAGCGGCCGCCGACGGTGGCGTGGCCGCGGGTGGGGGCGTCGAGGCCCAGGAGCATGCGCATGGTCGTGGACTTGCCGGCGCCGTTCGGGCCGAGGAAGCCGGTGACCGTCCCCGGGCGGACGGTGAAGGACAGGTCCGTGACGACCGTCCGGTCGCCGTAGCGCTTGGTGAGTTCGTGTGCCGTCAGCATGCTTCGATGCTCGTGGGCGCGGGGGCCGCGGGCGTCGGACCGGCGGGGTAATCGGGGTGAGGGGCGTCGTACCCGGGTACTACCGTGGCCGCATGAGCTATGTGATCCGGTCCGTGCGTGCTGATGAGTGGCCTGCGGCGAAGGAGCTGCGGCTCGCGGCGCTGCGGGATCCGGTGGCGCACCTGGCGTTCCTGGAGACGTACGAGGAGGCCGCTGCCCGGCCGGACTCCTACTGGCAGGAGCGGACGGCCGGGGCCGCCGAGGGGGCGGAGGCGCGGCAGCAGATCATCGCCGCGGGGCCGGACGGGCGGTGGGTGGCGACGCTGACCGTGCTCGTGGAGGAGCCCGGGACGACCGACTGGGCCGGTTTCCCGGTGGAGCGGAAGCAGGGGCATGTGGTCGGGGTGTTCGTACGGCCCGAGGAGCGGGGGAGCGGGCTGACCGAGGTGCTGTTCGACGCGGCCCTGGAGTGGGCGTGGGGGCGCGGTCTAGAGCGGGTGCGGCTCATCGTGCACGAGGAGAACGGGCGGGCGCAGCGGTTCTACCGGCGGGTGGGGTTCCTGCCGAGCGGGGTGACGGTGCCGTTGGGGGACGCGGGGGAGCGCGAGCTGGAGTTCGTCCTCGAGCGGGAGTGACGGCGTCTAGGTCGTGTCCGCAAAGTCCCTCCGTTCGCCCGGAGGGCGGGCCCTGCGGCGTCTGGTGCGTGCTCTCGGCGTGCCGGGTGCGGTCCCTCGTACTGGACGTACTTGGGGCTGCGGCCGGTGCGGCGAGAGTGCGTGCCAGGCGTCGCGGGGCAGGAGGGACTTTGCGGACACGACCTAGACGGGCAGTTCGTCGTGCGGCCAGCGGGCGCGGCCCTGTTCGCGGGACCGGAGCAGGGCCAGGGTCGGCATGCCCCGGTCCGCTCCGGTGGCCAGCAGCTCCGGGAGTTGGGGAAGCGGGGCCACGGCCGCGACGTCGTCCAGGACGAGCGTCATTGGTGGGTCGAGGCGACCGGCCGATGACCGTTCGGCCATGTGCCGGCCGCGCTCGACCACGCTCGAGACGAGGGCCGTCAGGAAGGGCATGGCGCCCGGGTGCGTCCTGGGGTCCTCGATGGATTCCCCCACCACGTAAAGCGTGCCCCCTTCGTGGACGAAGGAATCCAAGGCGAGGGCATCAGTTCGGTTGGGAGTGCACGCTTCGCGGATGTTGACCGTGGACAGGGCCGCGAGGGCGCGGGTGGTCAGCTGCTGGGCCATGTCGCGGCGTTCGGGGTGGGCCGTGAGGGCGCCTTCGAGTTCACCGGCGGAGCCGGGGGCGGCCTTGGGGCTGGTGCGCAGGATGCGCACGGCGTCCTGGATCTGGGTGCCCTGGGACCAGCGGTGGACGTGGCGGATGGTGCGGCCGTCGATGGCGGCGGCGTGCAGGTAGCTGCGCAGGAGTGTGGCCGCGGTGTCGGTGAGGGCCTGGTCGAGTTTGGCGGTGGGGCGTACGGGGGTGAGGAGGGCGGTGGCTCTGGCGGCCGCCGTGTCCTTGTCCTCGCAGCCGGCCGTGGGGGACCAGTGGAGGCGGGCCGGGGTGTCGCAGAGGTGGGCGGGGTCGTAGAGGTGGGTGGGCCCCAGTTTGGCTCGGGCGTCCTTGGTGTCCTGCCACAGGAGCGGGTTCGACGTGACGACGAGGGCGGGGCCTTCCGCGTCGCGCACGGCTTGGGCGGCGGTCGTGCGGCGGGTTTCCCTGGGCGCCACGAGGATCTTCTCCCGGGTCTCCGGCCGTTCCTGGCCGAACAGGGGCGCCGGGGGCGTGATGGGGGCGGTCGCTGCCGGAGCCGGATCGGTTGCCGTCCGGGGAGGGTGCGAGCGGGGCGTGGGCACCTCGTGTCGCGCCGTCGTGGGGCCGGGGTCCTGCGGCGGTGCCGGGGTCTCGTGCACGGCCGCCGCCGTCGGAGCCGGCTGCTGTTCCGCCGTCAGGATCCTCTCCTGCCGCCGTCGCGCCCGGACCGCGCGCCATCGGGCCAGGGTGCCCATGACGAACACCGTCAGGACGACCAGGATCATCAGCTGGCCGACGAACAGGCCCCAGAACAGGCCGTAGCCGGAGAGCTCGCCGGGGGGTGTGCCGGGCCAGGCGCCGGGGACGTCGTGGGGCTGGGCGATGAGGCCGCGCATGGCCAGTGGCGTCCGGGCGAAGGTGACGCCGGACGGCCAGTGGCCGTGGGCGAACAGGGCGGACAGGCCCGTGGCCGTCCACACCAGCACGGTCATGCCGAGGAGGAACGCGAGTATGCCGACCAGCAGGCCGTCCGGGATGCCTCCCTGGGGGCCGCGCTGGGTGGGGCGGTCGTCCGGTCTCACGCGTGCTCCCCTGTGCCTACGCCACCGTCGATTCGGAGTCGCCCAGGTGGTGCTCCACGAAGGCCGCGGCCCGTTCCTCCGCCTCGAGTTCGGCGGCGTGCAGGGCGTCGTCCGCAAGCTGGGCGGAGGACTCGGTCATCGCGCGGTCGGTGAAGACGAGCGGGCGTTCGGTCTCCGTGACCAGGTGTTTGACGACCTGGACGTTGCCGTTGACGTCCCAGACGGCGATGCCGGGGGTGAGCGTCGGGATGATCTCCACCGCCCACCTGGGCAGCCCCAGCACCCGTCCCGTCGCTCTGGCCTCGTCGGCCTTCTGGGCGTAGATCGTCCTGGTCGACGCCATCTTCAGGATCGCGGCGGCCTCCTTGGCCGCAGCGCCGTCGACGACGTCGGAGAGGTGGTGGACCACCGCCACGAACGACAGGCCCAGGCGCCGGCCGAACTTCAGCAGGCGCTGGAAGAGCTGGGCGACGAAGGGGCTGTTGATGATGTGCCAGGCCTCCTCGACCAGGAAGATGCGCTTCTTCCGGTCGGGGCGGATCCAGGTGTGCTCCAGCCACACGCCGACGATCGCCATGAGGATGGGCATGGCGATGGAGTTGCGGTCGATGTGGGACAGGTCGAAGACGATGAGCGGGGCGTCCAGGTCGATGCCGACCGTGGTGGGGCCGTCGAACATGCCGCGCAGGTCGCCGTCGACGAGGCGGTCCAGGACCAGGGCGACGTCGAGGCCCCAGGCGCGCACGTCGTCTATGGCGACGTTCATCGCCTCGGCCGACTCGGGCTCGGGGTGGCGCAGTTGCTCGACGATGTCGGTCAGGACCGGCTGGCGGTCGACGATGGTCTCGTTGACGTAGGCGTGGGCGACCTTGAGGGCGAAGCCGGAGCGTTCGTCCAGGCCGTGGCCCATGGCGACCTCGATGATCGTGCGGAGCAGCGCGAGCTGGCCCGTCGTGGTGATCGCGGGGTCGAGCGGGTTGAGGCGGATTCCCATGTCCAGGGCCGCCATCGGGTCCAGGCGGATGGGAGTTATGCCCAGCTCCTGGGCGATGAGGTTCCACTCGCCGACGCCGTCCTCGCCCTGGGCGTCCAGGACGACGACCTGGCGGTCCTTGAAGCGGAGCTGGCGCAGCACGTACGTCTTCTCCAGCGCCGACTTGCCGTTGCCGGACTCGCCGAGGACCAGCCAGTGCGGGGCCGGGAGCTGCTGGCCGTAGAGCTGGAAGGGGTCGTAGATGTAGCCCTTTCCGGAGTACACCTCGCGGCCGATGATGACGCCCGAGTCGCCGAGGCCGGGGGCGGCGGTCGGGAGGTAGACGGCCTGGGCCTGGCCCGTGGACGTGCGCACCGGGAGCCGGGTCGTCTCGACCTTCCCGAAGAGGAAGGACGTGAAGGCCTCGGTGAGGACGGACAGCGGATCCCGCATCAGGTCCTACCTCCGGATGCCGGTGGCGAAGGGAAGGGTGTTCACGAAGGCGCGGTGGTGCTCGCGGTCGCACCATTCGAGCTTGAGGTACGACTTTCCGGCCGAGGCCCTTATCGTGCGCTTGTCGCGGGCGAGGGCGTCGGGGGAGCGGGAGCTGACGGTGATGTAGCCGACGAGGTTGACGCCCGCGGCGCCGCTGGCGAGGTCCTCGCCGCGCTGGTCGAGCCGGGAGTGGGCGGCCACGTCACGGGGGTCGACGGTGCGGTTCATCTTGGCGGCGCGGGACGCCTCGGCCTCGTCGTTGGTCTTCTCGGTGAGCATGCGCTCGATGGCGACCTCGGTGGGTTCGAGGTCCATGGTGACGGCGACCGTGCGGATGACGTCCGGGGTGTGGACGAGCAGCGGGGCGAGGAAGTTGACGCCGACGGGGGTCATCGGCCACTCCTTGACCCAGGCGGTGGCGTGGCACCAGGGGGCGCGGGTGGAGGACTCGCGGGTCTTGGCCTGGAGGTAGGTGGGCTCCATGGCGTCCAGTTCGGCCGGCCAGGCGTTGCGCTTGGTCATCGCCTGGATGTGGTCGATGGGGTGGTCCGGGTCGTACATGGAGTGGATCAGCGAGGACAGCCGGCTCTGGCCGAGGGGCTGGCGGACGCGGATGTCGGCCTCCTGGAGGCGCGAGCAGATGTCGGTGAGCTCGCGGGCCATGACGACGGCGAGTCCGGCGTCGCGGTCGACCTTGCCGCCGTGGGCGCGGGCGGCGCGGGCCATGGCGTTGGCCTCGGCGGCGAGGTCGCGGGTGTAGTGCATGCAGGCGACGAGGTAGGCGCGGTGCTGCTCGCTGCTGGTGGACACCATCGACTGGAGCTGGTCGTAGGACTCCTGGAGCCACGGCAGGGCCTTGTCGTCGCCGCGGACGGCGACGTCCTTGGCGTGGGCGTCCGGGTCGGCCGGGAGGGTGCGGGCCAGCATCTGGAGGCGGGTGACGAAGCCGTCGCCGTTGGCCACGTGCTTGAGCAGGGTGCCGAAGCGGTCGACGAGGGCCTCCTGGTCCTCGCTGTCGCGCAGGCCGACGCCCGGGCCCTCGATCTCGATGGCGGCGGTGACGGTCTTGCGGTCGGCGTGCAGGAGCACGGCGATCTCGTCGGGTCCGAAGGGGGCGGCCAGCCAGGTGATGCGGCCGATGCCGGGGGGCGGGCCGATCTCCACCTCGCGGCCGTCCAGCCGGGTGCCGGCCTCGATGACGGCGGAGCGGTAGGCGGTGCCCCGCTTCAGGGTGCGCTTGTAGCTGCGGTTGATCTCGAACCACTTGTAGAAGGTGCGGTGCTTGTAGGGCACGTACACCGCGGCCAGCGCCAGCATCGGGAACCCGGCGAGCAGCACGATGCGCAGGGACAGCACCGGGACGAGGAGCCCGCACATCATGCCGAGGAACGCGCCCACGACGATCAGGGCGATCTCACCGGTCTCGCGGTTGCGGCCGATGATCGCGTTCGGCCGGGCGCGGCCGATCAGATATGTCCGGCGGGGCGTGACCGGATGGGACACGTGGGACTCGGTCGTCAACGCCCTTCACCTCCCGTGCGATTGGTACTGCTGTTGCGGGTGTTGCTGGCGTGGGGAGTGTTGACGGGGCTGCTCGAACGGGGGGCGGGTGCGGCGGAGGGGACAGATCCGCCGCCGCCGTTCGAGGGGCGCCCGCTGTGCGCGGCGACTCCGCCGGATGCGGGGTTGCTGGGGCGGGGGGCGGAGGACTGGCTGCCTCCGCCGTTGTGGTCGGCGCGGGTGCTGTGGGTCTTGATGCCCTGCGCGACCAGGGAGGCCGGGGAGCTGATGACCGCGGCGGCCTTGCTCTCGGCGCCCTGCATGAGGCGGTTGTTGCGGGAGCCGGCGATCTCGTCGCCGAAGCCGGGGACGAAGCGGTAGATCATCGCGCTGGCGAAGATGGCGAGCAGGATGATGGCGAGGCCGGAGACGACGGCGGAGAAGGCGTTCGGGCCGTCGTCGGCGGAGAGCGCGCCGGCCAGGCCGAGGACGATGACGATGACCGGCTTGATGAGGATGACCGCGATCATGATGCCGGCCCAGCGGCGGACGTGGCCCCACAGGTTCTTGTCGACGAGACCGGCGTAGACGACGGTGCCGAGGAGGGCGCCGACGTAGAGGAGCGCGGCCCTGATGACGAGCTCCAGCCAGAGGACGCCGGCGGCGAGGATGCTGACCAGGGAGACCACGATCAGCATGATCGGGCCGCCGCCGATGTCCTCGCCCTTCTTGAGGGCCTCGGAGAAGGTGCCGAAGAAGGCGTCGGTCTGGTCGCCGGTGGCTTTGGCGAGGACCTCGGTGACGCCGTCGGTCGCCGATACGACGGTGTAGAGGATCAGCGGGGTGAAGGCGGAGGCGAGGACGGTCAGCCAGAGGAAGCCGATGGCCTCCGACAGGGCGGTGGTCAGGGGTACGCCGCGCACGGCTCGCTTGGCGACGGCGAGCAGCCAGAGCAGGAGCGTGAGGATCGTCGACGCGGCGAAGACGACGGCGTACTGCTGGAGGAACTTGGGGTTGGTGAAGTCGACGTTGGCGGTCTCCTTCACGGCGTCGCTGAGCTTGTCGACGGTCCAGGAGGCGGCGTCGGCGCAGCCCTTGGCCAGGGAGGAGAGGGGGTCGAGGGTGGAGGTGGGGTCGAGCCGGGAGGTCCCGCTCCCCCCGCCACTGCCGGTGTCGCCCTCACAGATCTCTCTGGCCCTGCCCGAGAGCAGGCCGCAGTTGTCGTTGCTGGGGCTGGGGCTGGGGCTGGGCGACGGTGTGGGGGCGGCGATCGCCCGGGTGGCGAACAGGACCATGGCGGTCTGCACGGCGGTGAGGGTTGCGGCGACCTTGACCGCGCGGCGCGGGCTACCGGGCATACGTGAACCCTCCGAACTCCTGGACG
Source organism: Streptomyces sp. NPDC050674 (assembly GCF_040654575.1). Taxonomy (NCBI): domain Bacteria; kingdom Bacillati; phylum Actinomycetota; class Actinomycetes; order Kitasatosporales; family Streptomycetaceae; genus Streptomyces; species Streptomyces sp. NPDC050674. The sequence continues at coordinate 257,860 of NZ_JBFAIG010000010.1, read as the reverse complement.
GCCTTCGAGATGTCGTCTGACGTCGACACCCTGTTGTCGCCGTTGACCGGCGCGGGGCCTTCCTTCTGGGAGAAGCTGTCGACTTTCCAGTCGCCGTCGGTCCAGCGCAGCTGGAGGGTCATGGTGAACCAGTCGTTGGCGACCGGGCTCTGTGAGCTCGCTCCCGCCATCCCGAACACGCCGGTGCACCACACGTCGACGGTGGCGGTGCTGCCCGACCAGTCGGTGACCTTGGTGCCGACCGGCATGGTGCGGGAGACGTAGGTGCTGCCCTTGGGTGCCTCGCCGTTCTCGTCCAGGCCGACCTTCTCCAGGAACGCCTTGCTGTACACCCGGTCGAGGTTTCTCTCCAGCTCGGAGACCTTGTCGGCGTCGAACACCTGACGGACGATCTCGGGTCGCCGCGCGGGCTTGAGGATGTCGGCCGAGACGAGCACGACGGCGTAGTTCGCCGCGGCGCTCTCCGCTCCCTCCTGGTCCTGGGCGAACCCCGACGGGATGCCGGCGGCCGACTTGGATGTGACGGGGCGTTTGCCGGACGGGGCCGTCGCCGAGGTCTCCGGCTTGCCCGAGGAACCGTCCGCCGAAGAGGACGGGTCACCGTCCCCCCGGTTCGCGAAGGCGATCGCTGCGATCAGGAGGACCACCACGCCCACCACCGTGACCAGGCTGCGGGACGAGCCGCGGCGGCGGGGCTCGCCGAAGGCGTCGCCGGATTCGGGCAGGCGGGTCCGGGTCTGGCCCGTGCCCGCGTAGCCACCGGAGGACTCGTGGTCGTCACCCAGACTCATGCCGCGTACGCCCCCTCGACGTCGTGCGGAAACACTTCGTACCGGTCGTACTTCTCATACTCCCCGTACGACGGTAGCCGTGCTGGTTCCCGCGCGGGCGCGGTGTGGTGACTCGACATCAGGGAAACGCAACCTCAGCCGGTGGGCACGACGGGCGGGTGGGATGGAGAGGGAGAAGGAGCCGGGCGTGACCGGCCGGGCGGACGGTGCCCCGGCTACACGGCCATGCCGTACACGATGGTGAACAGCGTGCCGAGCGAGCCGATGATGAAGACGCCTGTCAGGCCCGCGATGATGAGGCCCTTGCCCTGCTCCGCGCTGAAGGTGTCGCGCAGTGCGGTGGCTCCGATGCGCTGCTTGGCGGCGCCCCAGATGGCGATGCCGAGGCACAGCAGGATGGCCACCGCCATCACGACCTCGATCATCACCTTCGCCTCGTTGCCCAGGCTGCCGAAGGGGCCCCAGTCCGGAGCGATCCCGCCGATGATGGTGTTGATGTCACCCTTGTCGGCCGCAAAGAGCATGTAAGTCACCGCCCCTGTTGGGTAGTTCCGCATCCTCTGCGGTCATGCAGAGGTCAGGCCTCATTCTCGCCGACAATGATGCTGTCGTATGTCGACTTGGCGTCATTGATTGGCGGGTTCCGTACGAATACCTTGCCACCGATCCGCGCCGGGCCCTAGGGGAGGCGACGGGCGGTGTGCGAAGGATCGTATGGTCACTCTGTGTATCACGGCAGGTCACGCCGGGCAATGAGGCCTGAGCGGAACCTGGTGTGTGGTTCCGTCGTTGTGCCCTCTTGCGGCCTTTCTCACCTTTACCGGCTGTTTTCTGACGGCCGGTCGGGTGAGTGGTCGCCCCGGTGTTCCCCGGGTGAAGGCTACCTGGCAAGGCGAACGGGCCGCGGCTGGGTTGCCGCGGCCCGTTCGTCCTCGGCCGGTTCCCGGGGCCCCACGGCCCCGGGCGGCCGCACTCGGTGACGTTCTGTCACGAGCGGGAGGCGTCAGCCGGTGAAGGCGACCAGCCCCTTCGGGGTGCCCAGACCGGTCGGGCCGTCGTAGCCCGTCCGGGCGGTGCAGAAGTAGGCGGTGGCGCAGCTTCCGTTGCTGCCGCTGGTGACGTCGTTCAGGGCGGTGGTGTTCGCGTAGGGGAACTTCGCCGGGTAGGAGCCGCTGGACGGGGTGCCCGCGAGGGCGTAGACGGCCGCGATGATCGGGGCGGAGGCGCTGGTGCCGCCGTAGGTGGCCCAGCCCTGGCCGTCGGCGCCGTAGGTGTCGTAGACGGAGACGCCGGTGGCCGGGTCGGCGACGGCCGAGACGTCGGCGATCATGCGCCGGGCGCAGCCGGTGTCGGTCTGCCAGGCGGGCTTGGTGTCGTAGGCGGAGCAGCCGGAGCCGGTGCCTTCCGTGCTGCTGGTCCGCCAGACGCTCTCGGTCCAGCCGCGGGTGGTGGAGGAGGGGGTGAGGGCGGTGCCGCCGACGGCCGTCACGTACCTGGAGGCCGCCGGGTACTCGGCGCCGTAGCCCGCGTCGCCCGCGCTGACGGTGATGGCGACGCCCGGGTGGTCGAAGTAGGCGGAGTCGTACGAGGCGTCGGAGGAGGACTCGCCGCCGCCGTAGCTGTTGGAGACGTACTTGGCGCCCAGGGCGACGGCCTCGTTGACGGCGGTGCCGAGGTTGGTCATGGACGCGGACTTGGCCTCGACCAGGGTGATGCGGCAGTTCGGGCAGACGGCGCTCGCCATGTCGAGGTCGAGGGAGATCTCGCCGGCCCAGCCGCTGTCGGGTGCGGGCAGGGCGGTGGTGGAGCCGGTCTGGCTCACCTTCTTGAAGCAGCCGTTCGCGGTGGTGCAGGCGGGCAGGCCGTAGTGCGAGCGGTAGGCGGCGAGGTCGGACTCGGCGTCGGGGTCGTCGTAGGCGTCGACGATGGCGATGGTTCGGCCGGAGCCGTTGCCGGCGGCGGAGGTCAGGCCGTAGGCGCTGCGCAGGTCGGAGGGCCCGTAGCCGGACGGGGAGGTGGCCTCGGCGGCCTTGGCCGATATGCCGTGCTGTCGCTGGAAGGCGGTGCGGCCGCCCGTGACGCGCAGGGCGTTACAGGCCATCTCGTCGGTGTGGCGGGGCAGGGCGCAGGAGCGGGTCCAGGTCACCTGGGAGGAGGTGCTCGTGTCCGCGGCCTGGGCGTGGGCGGCGGTGGTGAGGCCGGTGAGCAGGAGTGCGGCGGCGGCGGTGGCGGCGGACGCCGTCCGGCGCCATCTGCGGCGGGGGGCGGGGGAGTCGGTGGGTGTGCGCAAGGTACAGCCTCCTGGCAGTGGTGGGGCAGAGGCCTGCGGGTGGGGGACCGCCGGTGTGATTCCCGGCGGGGGCGGCGACCCGCGACGACCCTCGCTTGTTGGGTACGTGACAACAAGACGGTGATCGGAATCCTGACTTCCGCCTTACCGAAGGGGGTCTGGGGCTTACCGATCGCTGACGGCTCGATGGCGGGGCGATGGGCGCGGCTTGACCCGGCCGCTCCCGTGCGGCCGGTGACCCGCTGCCGGCCCGCCGGCTGTGGCGGGTGCCGGAGGAGCTGACGGGCTCACGCGTCTGGCCGGCCCGGGCCGGCGTCTGACGTTCCTCTCACCTTCGTCGGGCACAGTCGCTCCGGTGAAGCGCGTCCTGTCCATCGCCGTGGTCCTCGTCGCCCTCATCACCGCGTCCGCCGCGACCGCCGACGACGGGGCCGGGCCCCTCGGGGTGACCGTCACCGCGCGCGCCTCCCGGGTCGGGGTGCTCGTCCCCGCCGGCCGGGCGGGGCGCCTGCCCGGCGGCCACTTCTGCACGGCGTCCGTGGTGGGCGCGCCGCGCCGGGACCTGATCGTCACCGCGGCGCACTGCCTGGGCGGCGACGGCGGCCTGCTCTTCGTGCCGGGCTACCGCAACGGCCGCGCGCCGTACGGGGAGTGGACGGTGCGGCGGCGCTACCTGCCCCGCGGGTGGGTCGAGGGACGGCACGAGGACAGCGACGTCGGCTTCGCCCGGCTCGCGCCACGGGGCGGGGTGGAGGTCCAGGACGTCGTCGGCGGGAACCGGTTCACGACCGGTACGGCCACGGGGGCCACCGCGGTGACCGTCACCGGGTATCCCGACGCGCGCGAGACGCCCGTCAGCTGCACCGCAAAGCCCGCCGCGCACAGCCGCACCCAGCAGCGCATCGCCTGCCCCGGCTTCAGCGGGGGCACGAGCGGCAGCCCCTGGGTGAACGGGGACGGGCAGGTCGTCGGCGTCCTCGGCGGGCACGACCAGGGCGGGACGACCCCCGGGGTCTCCTACAGCGTGGTCCTCGGCGCGGAGGCGCGGCGGCTGTACCGGGAAGCGGCCGGAGACACGTGACGCGGCGCGCCCCCGTGCGCCGGGCCGCACCGCCGTGCCGGCACCGTGCCGCCCGTGCCGTGCCCCGTCCCACCGTCCGCCCCCGACTCTCCTGCCCGTGATCATTCCCGGGTGTGGCGGCCGCCTCTACACTGAGCGACGGACTCCTGGGCGACGAGGGGCGGTTGACGGTGCGTAAGGCGTGGATCGTGGCGGGTGTTGCGATCAGCTCCGCCCTGGCCTTCGTGATGCTGCTCGTCGTCGGTGTCTACCTCGTCGCCGGAAACCTGGTCAACGGCGTGGCCGGCGGGGCGAAATCACTGGCCAAGGGATCCGTGCCCGCCGCGTACGCGGCCACCGTGCAGAAGTGGGGCAATCTCTGCCCCGCCATCAGCCCGGCCCTGCTCGCCGCCCAGCTCTACCAGGAGAGCGGCTTCAACCCGAGGGCCCAGAGCCACGCCGCCGCGCAGGGGATAGCGCAGTTCATCCCCGGCACCTGGGCCAGCCACGGCATCGACGGCGACGGCGACGGCGACCGTGATGTGTGGGACCCGAAGGACGCGATCCCCTCGGCCGCCTCCTACGACTGCGAACTCGCCTCGTACGTGAAGAAGGTTGGCGGGAATCCGACCGAGAACATGCTGGCCGCCTACAACGCGGGCGCGTACGCGGTGATCAAGTACGGGGGCGTGCCGCCGTACAGCGAGACCCGGAACTACGTGAAGCGGATCACCACGCTCGCGGAGAGCTTCGCCGCGCCGGTCGGGCGGGTCGACCCCTCCGAGCAGGCCGCCGCCGCCATCGAGTACGCGCAGAAGAAGCTCGGCACGCCCTACCTCTGGGGCGGTACCGGCACCGCTGAGCAGGGCGGACGCTTCGACTGCTCGGGACTGACCCAGGCCGCCTACGCCACCGTGGGCATCAAGCTCCCGCGGGTGGCGAACGACCAGTACAACGCCGGTCCGCACCCCTCGCGGGACGAGCTGCTCCCCGGCGACCTCGTGTTCTTCTCGGACGACCTCACCAATTCCCGCGCCATCCGGCATGTCGGCATTTATGTCGGGGGTGGGTACATGATCGACGCGCCCCGGACCGGTGCCGTCATCCGATTCGACCCGATCGACACCCCTGACTACTTCGGAGCCACCCGCGTCACCGAAGATGGCGCGAAAGCACTGCCCACGACGGTGTGAACCGTGCGTGAACCCACCCCCTGAGCTGCGACAACGTATCTCTCTTCGATAACGTCTGCGTGATCATTCGGTGGAGTGTGGAACGTATCAACGGGGACCATGCGTTCCTGGAGACGTAGCCGAGCGGACGTTCATCGGCACGCGTCCCGCACGCGTGCGGCGGAAGCGGATCTGCAACCACGGGGGTGGCGGGAGCGGCGCACGCAAAGGTGCGCCGGGAGAGACGACGAAGGGGCCGCAGCACCATGGCTGGACTCGCCGATTCCGGGTCGAACCCCGACGTCGACCTGCTGTACGACATCAATGGCCTGGCCAAGGACGCGCCGGCGTGGTTCGACCGCGTCATGGAGTTCGTCGGTGAGTACGGGCTGCTGTTCGCCATCGTGCTGCTGGTGGTGGGCTGCTGGTGGTCCGTCAGGCGACGCCGGGACGAGGACGCGGTGTCCACCGTCGCGGCTCTGATCTGGGCACCGCTGGCGGCGGGGATCGCCGTGCTGGTGAACGTGCCGATACGGGGATTCGTGGAGCGGCCCCGGCCGTTCCTCGATCACCAGGGCATCGAGGTGCTCGTCCAGGGCAAGACCGACTACTCGTTCGTCAGCGACCACGCGACGATCGTGATGGCGCTGGCCGTCGGACTGTTCGTCGCCCACCGCAGGTTCGGGCTGGTCGCTCTCGTGCTCGCGCTGTTCGGCGGGTTCATCCGCGTCTACATGGGCGTGCACTACCCGACGGACGTCGTCGGGGGCTTCGCGCTGGGCACGGCGGTGGCGCTGCTGCTGTCGCCGCTCGCCATGGCCCTGCTGACGCCCCTGGTGCGGGCCGTCGAGCGGTCGCCCCGGGCGGGATGGCTGGTGCGCGCCCGCGGGCGGGCCGAAGGGGAGGGCGCGGCGCTCCCCGAGGCCCGCAGCGAGCGGGCCTCGGAGCGGGACCTCGCCGCGTAGCGCCGAGGCGGCCCCTTACAGCGCCTGGGGACAGGTGAAGAAGCGGTCGGGGTCGTACCGCTTCTTCAGCTGGGTCAGGCGGGTCGCGGCGTCTCCGTAGTACGCCGTGCGCCAGTCGGTCAGGGTCGGGTCCGCGTAGTTCTGGTAGGCCGCGCCCGAGGCGTAGGGGCGCATCGCCCTGTGGGCGGAGGCCAGCCAGTCGCGGGCCGTCGCCCCACTCGTGCCGGCCCGCCAGGCGGCGATGTACTGGGCCAGCATCCGCGAACGCCGGTGCACGAAGGCCGTCGATGTCGGGGAGACGCGGTTGACCGCTCCGCCGAGGGCCGTCAGCGCGATGCTCGCCGTGCCGCCGCGCACCGAGGCGATCCGGGACAGCAGCGTGCGGATGCCGGCCGGGGAGAGCGAGCGGTCGAAGAAGTCCGAGGCGGCCGCGTAGGTCTCGCGGCCCAGGGCGCCTTTCGGGGAGCGGCCCGGGGTCGGGCCGGGCAGATGGCACTGCGCGTCCGTCGGGAACGAGGAGCAGCCCGCGTACACCTCCATCGACTCCTCGTACGAGCGGCGCTTGAGGGAGACGCTGCGGGCCGGGGCGCCGACACGGTCGGCCAGGCGGTCCACGGCGTTCTTCAGCTCGCCGTACGTGCCGAGGGAGAACGCCGAGACCGAGACGGTCGGGGTGCCGCCCGCGGCGTTCGCCACGTGCAGGGAGGACCAGATCTCGTCGGGCTGCGACGGGCCCCATTCCTGCCAGGCCTTCACCACCGCTGCCGCCTTCGACCACGGCCAGGACAGGTACGCCGAGACGCCCTGCGGGGCCGGGTGGGTCTTGAAGTGCAGCTCCGTCACCACGCCGAAGTTGCCGTTGCCGGCGCCGCGCAGGGCCCAGAACAGGTCCTTGTTCTCACGGGAGTCGGCGGTGAGCTGCTTGCCGTCGGCGGTGATCAGGGTGGCCCGGGTGAGGCTGTCGCAGGTCAGGCCGTAGGCGCGGGAGACCACGCCGTGGCCGCCGCCGAGGGTGAGGCCGGAGACGCCGACGGTGGGGCAGGAGCCGGCGGGGATGGTGACGCCCTTCGCGGCCAGCGCCCGGTAGACGTCGATGAGTTTGGCGCCGGCGCCGACCACGGCGGTGTCGCCGGAGGCGCGGACGCGGCTGAGTTTCGAGACGTCGACGATCAGGCGGCCGTCGCCGGAGGACCAGCCTCCGTAGGAGTGGCCGCCGTTGCGGATCGCCACCCGCAGGGCGTGGGCACGGGCGTAGGCCAGCGTCGTGCGGATGTCGTCCGGGTGGGACACGTACGCGACCGCGGCGGGCTTCAGGCCGTCGAAGCGGGTGTTGTAGAGCTGCTTGGCCGCGGGCCAGTCGGCGTCGCCCGGGCGGATCAGCGGGCCGTCGAGGTCGCGCGCCAGGGCCGACCAGTCGAGGGCGGTGGATCTGGAGGTGTTGGAGGTGCGCGCGGCGTCGGACGCCGTGGCTCCGGAGCGGCCGCCCGGCTGGGTGCAGGCGGAGGTGAAGGGGGTCGCGGCCGCGGCGATGGCTGCCGTGCCGGCTGTGAGGATGGTGCGCCGTTCCATGGGGCCTCCCGGTGGTTCCGTCGTGGGAGACGGGGTGACGGTGGTGCGGGTTCCACGGCACCGCCGTGAGGCGGCGTCTGCCACGGGCGTCAGCCAGGGGTGTGTTTCTCCGCGTCGGTGCGCGCCTGGCTTCGCGCTCTTCGCGCCGGGCCGCGCCAGCCGCAGGTGCAGTGAGCCATGCAGAAGGGGCCCTTCTCCATGGTCGTCGTGCGGTGTTCCGGGAGGTTGGGGGGAGGTTCCAGCCCGTCCTGCTGCGCCACGACGACAACGTTACCCAGCCCGGGTAAAGGGTTCGTATGCCGACCCCGGCGGCTCGCGTGACGGGGGCACATACCCGTCGTTAACCGGAACAACGAGGGGGCCCGTGACGGACGTACCGGCTGGGGGTAGGCAGGCGATGACTGGGCGGCAGCGGCATGGGCGGCGCGGGCGGACGGGTGCGGCTCTGGCCGTGGCCGGGCTCGTGGCCGGGGCGGGGCTGGGCACCGGAGGGTGTGCCGGGGGTGACGCGGTCGCCGGGGACTCGGGCGGCGGGGACGCGGTCGTCGCGCTGCGCCGGGCCGCCGACCGGCTTGTCGAGGCGGGCAGTTCGAAGGCCCGTACGTCGATGGTGATGGCCGCCGGCGGGACGCGGGTCACCATCCGGGGCGCCGGGGTGTACGACTACCGCAAGCGGATGGGGCGGCTGAAAGTGCTGCTGCCGCAGGACCCCGCGGGGGTCGCCGAGCGCCGGCCGATCACCGAACTGCTCGCACCGGGCGCGCTGTTCATGAAGAACCGGGGCGCCGGAGTGCCCTCGGACAAGTGGGTGCGGGTGGACACGCGCACCCTGTCCGACGGCAACCTCGTCACCGGCGGGGCCACCGATCCGTTCACGGCGTCCGAGGTGCTGCTCGGGACGCGGACCGCGACGTACGTCGGCAGGACGGAGGTCGCCGGGACCGGGGTGCGGCACTACCGGGGGACGGCCGACCTCGGTGACGCGGCCCGGCGTGCCTCGCAGGGGAACGCGGGGCCCCTGAAGGCGGCGGCCAAGGGTTTCGCCACCGCCGAGGTGCCCTTCGACGCCTACCTAGACGACGAGGGGCGCATCCGCAAGGTCAGGCACCGGTTCAGCTTCCTCAACGGGCAGCAGAAGAGCCCGGTGGCCGTCGCCTCGACGACGCTGCTCTACGATTTCGGGGCCTCGGCGCGCGTACGGTTGCCCCGGACCGACGACATCTACGCGGGCGAGATCGCCGAGGACTGACCGGCCTGAACTAGCCCGTCCGTGCCATGCGCGGTGTGTAGGCCGCTCCCTACTCTAGGAAGTCGGTAACGGCAGAGACGAGGTGACGCACGTGGCTCCGGTCGGCGGTACGGCAGTTCAGGACCACGTGGCCCTCGCCGAGATCGAGCTGTGCGGCGAGCTGATCATCGCCGCCTCGGCCGCCCAGGAGCGGCTCAGCCTGGAGAGCATCGACGCGGTGCTGAGAGTCGCCGAGGAGCGGGACGCCGTACGGGAGTGACCCGGCTCACGTCCGCAGCATGCGGGCGATCGCCTGGGTCGCCTCCTTCACCTTCGCGTCGATCTCGTCGCCGCCCTTGAGGGCCGCGTCCGCGACGCAGTGCCGCAGGTGCTCCTCGAGCAGTTGCAGGGCGAAGGACTGCAGGGCCTTGGTGGAGGCGGAGACCTGGGTGAGTATGTCGATGCAGTAGACGTCCTCGTCGACCATGCGCTGAAGGCCGCGGATCTGGCCCTCGATGCGGCGCAGGCGCTTGAGGTGTTCGTCCTTCTGCTTGTGGTACCCGTGCACCCCGTGGTCGTGGTCGGTGATCCCGCCCGCCTCCGCGGGATCGGCGGTGCCGGTGGTGACATGGGCGACATGTGTGGTGTCGGTCACGTCCGTCATCGCTTCCTCCTGGTGGGCAGTGGGCCGACATATACCCCTGGTGGGTATATGGTACCGAACTTTGCCGGGTATACGGCCTGGAAACCGCCCCCGTGCTCACCACTGTGCCTGATGGGCGACACTGGTGGGCGGCCCGATAGCCGTGGCCGGATGATGCGCCTAGCATCAGCCTGACCGAAACCGAAGCACCCCGAGGACCCCACGTGCGCTTTCGTCTGACCCCCAGGGAGACGAGCTTCTACGACATGTTCGCCGCCTCCGCGGACAACATCGTCACGGGCTCGAAGCTCCTGATGGAACTGCTCGGGGCGGACACATCCGCCCGGGCCGAGATCGCAGAGCGTATGCGGGCAGCGGAACACGCAGGTGACGACGCCACGCACGCGATCTTCCACCAGCTGAACTCCTCCTTCATCACGCCGTTCGACCGCGAGGACATCTACACCCTCGCCTCGTCCCTCGACGACATCATGGACTTCATGGAGGAGGCCGTCGACCTGGTCGTCCTCTACAACGTCGAGGAACTGCCCAAGGGCGTCGAGCAGCAGATCGAGGTCCTGGCACGCGCTGCCGAACTGACGGCCGAAGCGATGCCGCACCTGCGCACCATGGAGAACCTCACCGAGTACTGGATCGAGGTCAACCGGCTGGAGAACCAGGCGGACCAGATCCACCGCAAGCTGCTGGCGCACCTGTTCAACGGCAAGTACGACGCCATGGACGTGCTCAAGCTCAAGCAGATCGTGGATGTGCTGGAGGAAGCGGCGGACGCCTTCGAGCACGTGGCGAACACGGTGGAGACCATCGCCGTCAAGGAGTCCTGAGCCCTTCATGGACACCCTTGCTCTGGTCGTGACCATCGCGGTCGCGCTCTTCTTCACGTACACCAACGGCTTTCACGACTCGGCGAACGCGATCGCCACGTCCGTCTCGACCCGCGCGCTGACGCCGAGGGCGGCGCTGGCCATGGCCGCGGTGATGAACCTCGCCGGTGCGTTCATGGGCTCGGGGGTCGCCAAGACCGTCAGTGAGGGCCTGATCCAGACACCGACCGGGTCGAAGGGGATGGGCATCCTCTTCGCCGCGCTGGTGGGCGCCATCGTCTGGAACCTCATCACCTGGTACTTCGGGCTGCCGTCCTCCTCCTCGCACGCGCTGTTCGGCGGCATGGTCGGCGCGGCCCTGGCCGGCGGGACGACCGTCTACTGGAGCGGGGTGCTGGAGAAGGTCGTCATCCCCATGTTCATCTCCCCGGTGGTCGGTCTGCTGGCCGGATACCTGGTGATGACCGCGATCCTGTGGATCTTCCGGAAGGCCAACCCGCACAAGGCCAAGAGGGGCTTCCGCATAGCGCAGACGGTCTCGGCGGCCGGCATGGCGCTGGGACACGGTCTGCAGGACGCGCAGAAGACCATGGGCATCGTGGTGATGGCGCTCGTCATCGCCGATGTCGAGGACTACGGCGACCCGATCCCGGTGTGGGTCAAGATCGCCTGTGCGGTGATGCTGTCGCTGGGCACGTACGCCGGTGGCTGGCGCATCATGCGGACGCTGGGGCGGAAGATCATCGAGCTGGACCCGCCGCAGGGCTTCGCGGCGGAGGCGACGGGCGCGTCGATCATGTTCACCTCGGCGTTCCTGTTCAAGGCGCCGATCTCCACGACCCATGTGATCACCTCCGCGATCATGGGCGTCGGGGCGACGAAGCGGGTGAACGCCGTGCGGTGGGGCGTCGCCAAGAACATCATCCTGGGGTGGTTCATCACGATGCCGGCCGCGGCGATCGTGGCCGCCGCGTCGTTCGGGATCGTGAACCTGGCATTCCTGTAGGCCGGATCCCGGCGCAGCGAAGCAGTACGTGAAAAGGCCCGCCCCTGGGAGAGGGGCGGGCCCTTTTCGGCCTCGCGGTGGCACCGCCATGCAGCACCGCGAGGAGACTTCGGGGCGGATCAGCCGAAGCGGCCGGAGATGTAGTCCTCCGTGGCCTGGACCGACGGGTTGGAGAAGATGCGCTCCGTGTCGTCGATTTCGACGAGCTTGCCGGGCTGGCCGACCGCCGCGAGGTTGAAGAACGCCGTGCGGTCGGAGACACGGGCCGCCTGCTGCATGTTGTGCGTCACGATGACGATCGTGAACCGTTCCTTCAGCTCGCCGATCAGGTCCTCGATCGCCAGCGTGGAGATGGGGTCCAGGGCCGAGCAGGGCTCGTCCATGAGCAGGACGTTCGGCTCGACCGCGATCGCCCGGGCGATGCACAGACGCTGCTGCTGACCGCCGGACAGGCCCGAGCCGGGCTTGTTCAGGCGGTCCTTGACCTCGTTCCAGAGGTTCGCGCCCTTGAGGGAGCGCTCGACGATGTCGGAGAGCTCGCTCTTCTTGTAGTTGCCGTTCAGCCGCAGGCCCGCCGCCACGTTGTCGAAGATCGACATCGTCGGGAACGGGTTCGGGCGCTGGAACACCATGCCGACCTCGCGGCGCACCGACACCGGGTCGATGCCCGTGCCGTAGAGGTCCTCGTCGTCCAGCAGCACCTTGCCCTCGACGCGGCCGCCCGAGGTGACCTCGTGCATGCGGTTGAGGGTGCGCAGGAACGTCGACTTGCCGCAGCCGGAGGGGCCGATGAACGCCGTCACCGAGCGCGGCTCGACGGTCATCGAGATGTCCTCGATCGCCTTGTGGGAGCCGTAGTAGGCGGTGAGTCCGCTTACGTCGATTCGCTTGGCCATTACTACTTCACTTCCAGAGTCCGGGGGTCGCTGTGTGGCCCCGCGCGGCGGTAGCCGCATATTGACGCTTTAGCGACCGGTCTTCGGGGCCTTCCAGCGGGCGATCCCGCGGGCCACCAGGTTCAGGAGCATCACGAAGGCGATCAGGGTGAGCGAGGCCGCCCAGGCGCGGTCGTAGGCCGCGCCGGAGCCCGCGCTGTTCGCGTACTGCTGGTAGATGTACAGCGGCAGCGAGGCCTGCGCCCCCTCGAAGGGGTTGGCGTTGATGAACGCGTTGCCCCACACCAGCAGCAGGACCGGGGCGGTCTCACCGGTGATGCGGGCGATCGCGAGCATGATGCCCGTGGTGATGCCGCCGATGGAGGTCGGCAGGACCACCTTCAGGATGGTGCGCCACTTCGGGACGCCGAGCGCCAGGGAGGCCTCGCGCAGCTCGTTCGGGACGAGCTTGAGCATCTCCTCCGTGGAGCGCACGACGACCGGCATCATCAGGATGGCCAGGGCCAGCGAACCGGCGAAGCCGAAGGGCTGCATGTCGAACATCAGCATGAGGCTGAGGATGAACAGGCCCGCGACGATCGACGGGATGCCGGTCATGACGTCGACGAAGAACGTGATGGCCCTGGAGAGGTTGCCCCGGCCGTACTCGACGAGGTAGATCGCGGTGAGCACGCCGATCGGCGCGGCGATCACCGTGGCGAGTCCGACCTGCTCCAGGGTGCCGAGGATGGCGTGGTAGATGCCGCCGCCGGGCTCGGTGTCGGCGACGACGCCCATGGAGTGCGTCAGGAAGTAGAGGTCGAGGACCTTCACACCGCGCACGACGGTCGACCAGACCAGCGAGGCCAGCGGGACGACGGCGAGCAGGAAGGCGACCCAGACCAGGGAGGTCGCGATGCGGTCCTTCGCCTGCCGCTTGCCCTCGACGCCCGCGGCGATGGCGTACGTGCCGACGACGTAGAGGATCGCGGCGATCAGGCCCCACTGGACGCGGCTGTGCAGGCCGCCGGCCAGGCCGATGACGACCGCGAGGGCGATCGAGCCGCCGGCGATGGCGTAGGGGGACCACTTGGGCAGGCGTGTGCCGCGCAGGCCGCTGGGGCCCTTCGGGGTCACGGTTGCGGTGCTCATGCGTTGGCCCCCGAGTACTCCTTGCGGCGGGCGATGATCGCGCGGGCCGCGCCGTTGACCAGCAGGGTGATGACGAACAGGACGAGACCGGAGGCGATCAGCGCGTCGCGGCCGAACTCGGTGGCCTCACCGAACTTGCTGGCGATGTTCTGGGCGAACGTGCCGCCGCCCGGGTCCAGCAGGCTGGCCTGGATGTCGAAGGTCGGGGAGAGCACCGTGGCGACGGCCATGGTCTCGCCGAGGGCGCGGCCGAGGCCCAGCATCGAGGCGGAGATGACGCCGGAGCGGCCGAAGGGGATGACCGCCATGCGGATCACCTCCCAGCGGGTGGCGCCCAGCGCCAGGGCCGCCTCCTCGTGCATCTGCGGGACCTGCCGGAAGACCTCGCGGCTCACGTTGGTGATGATCGGCAGGATCATGATCGCGAGCAGGATCCCGACGGTCAGCATCGAGCGGGGGGCGCCGCCCTCCCAGGAGAAGACGCCGGTCCAGCCGAGGTACTCGTCCAGCCAGCCGAAGAGGCCGTTCATGTTCGGCACGAGGACGAGGGCGCCCCACAGGCCGTAGACGATGGACGGCACGGCGGCGAGCAGGTCGATCACGTACGCGATGGGGCCGCGCATCCGGCGCGGGGCGTAGTGCGTGAGGAACAGCGCGATGGCGACGGCGACCGGGACCGCGATGACCATGGCGACGATCGAGGAGACGACCGTGCCGAAGGCCAGGACGGCGATGCCGAAGTTCGGCGGGACGAGGTTGGTGTCCCACTGGAAGGTCGTGAGGAAGTTGCCCTCGTCCTTGCTGATGGCGAGGGAGGCGCGGTAGGTGAGGAAGACCGCGATCGCGGCCATGATCACCAGCAGCAGGATGCCGGAACCGCGGGAGAGACCGAGGAAGATCCGGTCCCCGGGGCGGGTGGCTCCGCGCGCGGCGCGCTTGTCGACGGCCGGCTGCGAGGCGGGGGGAGGAGCGTCTTTTATCTGTGTGGGTGTGCCCATCAGGTTCTCCGGTCTGCGGAGCCGTACCGGGGGTACGGCCACTGGCGGCGGTGCACCGGACGGTGCGGTCCGGCCCCGGGGAGGGAGCCGGACCGCACTCGGGTCAGCTCAGGCCCTCGATGGTGGTGCGGACCTGGGAGATGATGTCGGCCGGGATCGGCGCGTAGTCGTTCTCCGAGAGGATCTTCTGGCCGTCCTCGGAGGCGATGTAGCGCAGGAACGCCTTGGTGCCGGGGAGGGTGTCGGACTTGTTGCCCTTGTCGCAGACGATCTCGTAGGTGACGAGGACCATCGGGTAGGCGCCCTCGGCCTTGGTGCCGTAGTTCAGCTGGAGCGCGAGGTCCTTGCCCGTGCCGACGACCTTGGCCTCGGAGATCGCCTTGGTGGCGTTCTCGACGGTGGCCTTGACCGGCTGGGCGGCGCCCGTGTCGAGGTCGACCGTCTTCAGGCCGTCCTTGGCGTAGGACAGCTCGAAGTAGCCGATGGCGCCGTTGGTCTGCTTCACCTGCTGGGCGACACCGGAGGAGCCGGAGGCGGACTGGCCGCCCTTGGCCTGCCAGGTCTTGCCGCCGTCGTAGGGCCAGTCGCTCTTGGCGGTGGCGATCAGGTACTTGGTGAAGTTGTCCGTGGTGCCGGAGTCGTCCGAGCGGTGGAACGCCTGGATCTTGAGGTCCGGGAGCTTCGCGTCGGGGTTCAGCTTCTTGATGGCCGGGTCGTTCCAGTTGCTGATCTTGCCGTTGAAGATCTTCGCCAGGGTCGGGGCGTCCAGGACGAGGTTGTCCACGCCGTTGACGTTGTAGCCGACCGCGATCGGGCCGCCGACCATCGGCAGGTCGATGCCCTGGCCGCCGGTGCAGACCTTCTTGGAGGCGGTGACCTCGTCGGGCTTCAGCGCGGAGTCGGAGCCGGCGAAGGCGACCTGACCCTGGGTGAACGCGGTGACGCCGGCGCCGGAGCCGCCGCCCTTGTAGTTGATCTGCACGCCCTGGCAGGCGGAGGTGAACTGCTTCACCCAGGCGTCGATCGCGTTCTTCTGCGCGGACGAGCCGTCGGCGAGGAGCTGGCCCTTGGCGTCGTCGCACTTGACGTTGCTCGGCGCGGCGGCGTTGGACGAGGTGCCGCCCTTGGTGTCGCCACCGGTGTCGTCGGAGCCGCACGCCGTGAGGGCCAGGGCGCCGGAGACGGCGAGAGCACCGAGAGCGAGGGCCCGCCGGTTCATGCGCTGAAGCTTCACTTGAGTTCCTTCCAGGAGCCGCCGTCCTGATCGGCGGCGTGCGAAGAGTGAGTGACGCGGACGCGGTCGCGCTCGACAGGCGCTCTCGCGTCGGTAAGGCCGAAATTAGGCAGATCAGGTGAAGCGGCCGATGGCCACACATGAACGAGGGGTGAACCCCTGCCTAAGGTGTGGTTAGGTCACGGAATGCTCACGGGGAGGGCACGTGAGGATTCCGCTTCGCGGGCGCGTCCCCCTGGACTCCGGCGGCCGGCCTCACTCCGGCCGAGTGGCCGGACGCGGCCGGTCCAGCACCGCGAGCAGCGCGTCGACCAGGGGCCGGTCCTGGGGGCGGGTGAGGCGGGCGCGGGCCGCGTCGGGGGCCAGCCACACAATGCGGTCCACTTCGTCGGTGGGGGTGAAGGCGCAGGTCAGCGCCTCGGCGGCCCAATAGCGGACATGCTTGGGGCGGCCGCTCGCCAGATAGTGCTGGCCGGGCAGCTCGGTGCCCGGCTCGGCCCGGCAGCCCGTCTCCTCCGCCACCTCGCGCAGGGCGCCCACGAGTGCGTCCTCGTCGCGCTTGAGCTTGCCCTTCGGCCAGGACCAGTCGTCGTATTTCGGCCGGTGGACCAGGCAGAGCCGCACCTCGCCGTCGGCGGAGCGGCGCCACAGGACGCAGCCGGCCGCACGGACCGTGGCGCCGGGGGACGTCGGGTTCATCCGGTCCTCACCGCCTCTTTCTGCCAGCACTGCTGGAACGCGAAGCGCGCCGCCTCCACCTCGTGCCGCTGGTCGGCGTGGAGCACGCCGAGGGCGTACGCCGTGGCCGGGGCGATCCTGGGCGTGCGGGCCGCCTGGGCGGCCGCCGCTGCCGCCTCGGAGGCGTCGCGGTGCCGGTTCAGGGCCTGCCCGGCGGAGAGCAGGCGCAGGTCGACCACGGCGTTGCCCTTGGGTCCGCTGACGGCCTCGCGGGCGTAGCGGTGCAGGCGCAGCAGCAGCCGGACCTGGTGCCACGGGGCGTCCTGCGGATGCGGGACCGTGTCCGGGGACAGGCCGTGGACGAGGGCCGCGGCGTTGTACGGGTTCCCCGCGGTGACGAGCGGGAGGGCGGCCACGGCGTCGGCGAGGCGGTCCTGGGCGGCGGTGGCGAGGGGCCGCAGGTCGGTGCTGTCGGCGCCCTGGGCGAGGGGCACCTCGCTGGCCAGGACGGCGACCCGGTCCGCGACGGCGTGGAAGCGGCTGCTGCCCAGGGCCTGGAGAGCCGTGGAGTGGGCGCGGGTGCGGGCCAGGGTCAGCTGCCGGTCGAGCAGGGCGCCCGCCTTGGCGGCGCCGACGGTCAGGCCGCGTTCCGGTGCCGCGGCCGGTGAGGTGCGCGGCCCGGCGTCGCGGGTTGTTGTTCGCTGCGGGGCGGGTGCAGCCCCGGCGGCACGACCGGCCGCGGCCGAGCCGGCGC
Organism: Streptomyces sp. NPDC050674; assembly: GCF_040654575.1. Taxonomy (NCBI): domain Bacteria; kingdom Bacillati; phylum Actinomycetota; class Actinomycetes; order Kitasatosporales; family Streptomycetaceae; genus Streptomyces; species Streptomyces sp. NPDC050674. Next base: position 240,600 of record NZ_JBFAIG010000010.1, on the reverse strand, counting down.
GCGTGCCGGCCGCGGTGTCCGCGCGGCCGGCGGGCGCCGTGCCGGCCGGCTGCCCCGGCAGCGCCGTCGAGCCCGACAACCGGTGCAAGGCGCTCAGCAGGCGCTCCAGCCGGGCCGTGTACGCGTGCTCCATCGCCAGGGTCCCCGACACCCAGGCCAGTTCGGGGCGCATCGCCTCGCACCAGTCGGTGTCGAGGAGGGACTGGAACGTGTGCAGGCTGGCGCTGATGCGGCGGGCCGAGCGGCGCAGGGCGCGGGCCGCCTCGGCGGACGCCTCCGAGCCGTTGGCCCCCGACCCCGTCTCGCGGTGCAGGCGCAGCGCCCGGAGGAACTCCGTGGCCTGGGTCCGCAGGTAGCCCGCGAGGACGTCACCGGTCGGGTCGGGCCCCGCGTGCCCGGGCCGGGGATCCGTGGGGTCAAGGTGTTGCTGTGCCACGCCGGCGCCTCCGGGCGTCTATGAGCATCTCCTGGACGTTGCGCAGGGGCTGTCCGTCCGCGTCGGTCGCATGCCGGGTCCAGTCGCCGTCCGGGCCGAGGTGCCAGGAGGCGGTGGAGTCGGACATGCCGGTCTCCAGCAGCCGGTTCAGGGCCGCCCGGTGGGCCGGGTCGGTGACCCGGACCAGGGCCTCTATCCGCCGGTCGAGGTTGCGGTGCATCATGTCGGCGCTGCCGAACCACACCTCGGGCTCGCCGCCGTTGCCGAAGGCGAACACCCGGGAGTGCTCCAGGAAGCGGCCGAGGATCGAGCGGACCCGGATGTTCTCCGACAGGCCGGTCACGCCCGGGCGCACCGCGCAGATGCCGCGCACCCAGATGTCCACCGGCACTCCCGCCTGGGCGGCGCGGTAGCAGGCGTCGATGATGGCCTCGTCGACCATCGAGTTGACCTTGATACGGACGTACGCGGGGCGTCCCGCGCGGTGGTGCTGGACTTCCTTGGTGATCCGCGAGACCAGCCCGTCGCGCAGCGACTTGGGGGCGACCAGCAGCCTGCGGTAGGTCTCGCGGCGGGAGTAGCCGGACAGGCGGTTGAAGAGGTCCGACAGGTCCGCGCCGACCTGCGGGTCGGCCGTGAGCAGGCCGAGGTCCTCGTAGAGGCGGGCCGTCTTCGGGTGGTAGTTGCCGGTGCCGACGTGGCTGTAGCGGCGCAGCGTCTCGCCCTCCTGGCGGACCACCAGCGACAGCTTGCAGTGGGTCTTCAGGCCGACCAGGCCGTAGACCACGTGGCAGCCGGCCTCCTCCAGCTTGCGGGCCCACTTGATGTTGGCGTGCTCGTCGAAGCGGGCCTTGATCTCGACCAGCACCAGGACCTGCTTGCCGGACTCGGCGGCCTCGATGAGCGCGTCGACTATCGGGGAGTCGCCCGAGGTCCGGTACAGGGTCTGCTTGATGGCGAGGACGTCCGGGTCGCCGGCCGCCTGCTCCAGGAAGGCCTGGACGGAGGTGGAGAACGAGTCGTAGGGGTGGTGCAGCAGGACGTCGCGCTCCCGCAGGGCGGCGAAGATGTCCGGCGGGGACGCCGACTCGACCTCGGCGAGGTCGCGGTGGGTGCCGGCGACGAACTTGCGGTACTTGAGCTCCGGCCGGTCAAGGGAGGCGATCCGGAACAGGCCCGTCAGGTCCAGAGGGCCCGGCAGCGGGTAGACCTCGGCCTCGCCGATCTTCAGCTCGCGCACCAGCAGGTCCAGGACCTCGCGGTCGATGGACTCCTCGACCTCCAGGCGCACCGGCGGCCCGAAGCGCCGCCGCATGAGCTCCTTCTCCAGGGCCTGGAGCAGGTTCTCCGCGTCGTCCTCCTCGACCTCCAGGTCCTCGTTGCGGGTGAGGCGGAAGGCGTGGTGCTCCAGGACCTCCATGCCCGGGAACAGCTCCTCCAGGTGGGCGGCGATGACGTCCTCGATGGGGACGTAGCGGCCCGGGGAGCTCTCCAGGAAGCGGGACAGCAGCGGCGGGACCTTCACCCGGGCGAAGTGCTTGTGGCCGGTGACCGGGTTGCGCACGACGACGGCCAGGTTCAGGGACAGGCCGGAGATGTACGGGAAGGGGTGCGCCGGGTCGACCGCCAGCGGGGTCAGCACGGGGAAGATCTGGTGCCGGAACAGGGTGAACAGGCGGGCCTGCTCCTTCTCCTGGAGTTCGTTCCAGCGGACCAGGTGGATGCCCTCCTCCGCGAGTGCGGGGGCGACGTCCTCGTGGTAGCAGGCGGCGTGCCGGGCCATGAGCTCGCGCGAGCGGGCCCAGATCATCTCCAGCACCTCGCGCGGCTGGAGGCCCGAGGCGGAGCGGGTGGCCACGCCGGTGGCGATACGGCGCTTCAGCCCGGCGACCCGGACCATGAAGAACTCGTCCAGGTTGCTGGCGAAGATCGCGAGGAAGTTGGCCCGCTCCAGCAGGGGCGTGTTCGGGTCCTCCGCGAGTTCCAGCACGCGCTCGTTGAACGCGAGCCAACTGCGCTCCCGGTCGAGGAAACGGCCCTGCGGCAGCTGGGGTCCGTCGTACGGCGATTCCTCGTACCCGTCGAGGTCGGCGTCGATGTCCGGTTCCAGATCGGAGACCGCCGCGGCCACCGTGTGCGGGCGGTGGGCGGCGATGGAGCCCACGGAGGGCTGCGCGTGCTGGACCTGTGCCTGGGTGTTCGGCTGGCTCATGGACCCATTCTTCCGCGCCGCGAGCATCACGGGCGCGTCGGACAGCGCGGGCGGGAGCGGAGGCGTCACATGAGTGCTCCCGTTTCCCTCGGGACCCTCGCGGGGCGGGGAAGGCTCGGGCACGGCGGGATTCATTGGCCGAGCTTCGCAAGCTCGTCTGAATCGATGGTTACGGAGACATGACGTGCGGGACACCGGGGGGCGGCTCGCGGGCGTCCACAGGGCCCGTCGAGAGGGGCGGGCGGCTGCCCACAGGCTGTGGACGGCGCTCGGCGGCGCCGCACGGCGGGAGTGTCCCCGAGGGGCGGGCCGCGCGTCCATCCCCCCGTGGAAGGACGCGCGGACCGGGTTCAGGGCAGGCGGCGGGCCAGGAGGAGGAAGGCGGCGGCCATCGCGGTGCCGGCCACGGCCAGCAGCAGGCCGGTCTCCATGTACTGGAGCGGCCAGAAGTGGGACCGCGGGTGGAACGTGGCACGGCTGATCTGGACGCCGTGGGGCATGGGGGTGTCCCAGGTGACCTGGAAGGCCGAGCGGGGGAGCTCGATGCTGCCGGGCGCGATGCGGCTGACGGTCGGCCAGAGGTCCTCGCGGTGCCGTTCCAGGAGGCTGTGGAGGAACAGGGAGGCGGCCAGGGCCACTCCCGTGGCGGGCAGGGCCCGGCGCCACACCAGTCCGGCGAGGGCGCCGAGGGCGAGTCCGGCCAGGGCGTAGGCCACGGCCACCGGGCCCGTCGACACGAACGCGTCGGGGTCGTACCAGTCGCCGACCAGGTCGGGATCGCCGTCGCCGCGCGCCCAGACGTTCAGCGGCACGAGCGCGCCGGTGCCGGCGGTGAGCAGGGCGGCCGGGGCGGCCAGTTTCGCGGCCAGCCAGCGCAGGGGGCCGACCGACTGGGTCCAGGCGAGCTGGGCGGTGCCGTTCTCCAGTTCGCGGCCGATCAGGGCGCCGCCCGCCCAGGCCGCCACGGGGAACATCACCCAGGACAGGGCGGTGGCGAGCACGGCGATGCCGTTCGCGTACACCTCGTCGGCGGTGATCGCCTCGACCGCCGTGCAGGAGGGGAGCCGGTCCGTGGGGGGCGTGGCGCAGGCGCTCATGCCCGCCCGCGCCTCGTCCCCCAGGGAGTGCAGCCAGAGCAGAGCGGCGGTCGCGACGGCCAGGGCCGACAGGGACAGGGTGAGGGCCGTGCGGTGCGTCCCGCCGAGCGCCCGCAGCAGGCTGCCCCGGTGGCGGGCGGCCCGGGCGGCGGGGGCGGTCGCCGCGGTGAGGGCGGTCATACGGCGGCTCCCGTGCGGCGGCGCAGCAGGACGAAGGCGGTCGCGGTCGCCAGGGCGGCGACGGCGAGGAGGAGGCCGGTCTCCATGAGCTGGAGGGGCCAGAAGTGGGAGGCCGGGTGGTAGTCGGCGTAGTAGTGGGTGATGCCGTTCCTGGCGTCGCAGCCGGGCTCGCCCGAGCACGACGGGATCGGGACGCGGGCACCGGAAGCGGTCAGGGCGCCGGTCTCGACGATCATGCCGCCGAAGCGGGGGGTGCCGTCCTCCAGGCTGGTCACGACCGTCTGCACCGGCCACAGGTGCGGGCGCAGTTCGTCGACGACGTAGAGGAGTGACACGACGGCCAGGACCGCGACGCCGAGGGCGGGCAGCGTCCGGCGCAGCAGCAGCCCCACCAGGACACCGAGGGCCAGGGCGGCGAGGGCCTCGGCGGCGGCGACGGTGCCGTTGATCTCGAAGACGCCGTCGTCGTGCCACTCGCGCCAGCGCATGGCACTGATCAGGGAACGGTCCGACGACCACAGCAGACGGTGCAGCAGCGTCAGCGTGAGCGTGCCCGTCACGAGCAGCAGGGCCGGGATCGTGAGCTTGGCGGCCAGCCAGCGGGCCGGGCTGACCGACTGGGTCCAGGCGAGCCGGGCGGTGCCGTTCTCCAGCTCGCGGCCGATGAGGGCGGCGCCCGCCCAGGCGCCGGTGAGCAGCGGGAGGAGCCTGAGCAGGCTGATGCCGACCGTCACGGCCGTCTGGTATCGGCTGTTCGCGGGGCCGGGGGCGTCGCAGCCCAGGTTCGGGTGGGCCTGGTCGCAGCCCATGGCCGTGTACTCGGCCCAGGCGGCGTTCCCGCCCGGGCCCATCGCCCACAGCAGCGCCCCGCCGGCTACCGCGACCAGCCCCAGCCAGAACAGCAGCGCCGAGAGGTGCAGCCGGAGCATGGCCAGGAGCAGGCCGCGCGACGGCGAGGTGGGCCGGGTGACGGCGGGTGCGGTCGCGGTGTCGAGGGCGGTCATACGGCGGCCTCCCGCGCGTCGAGCAGGAGCGGCGGGGCGGCGGGGCAGCGCAGGTGGGCCAGGACGACTTCCTCCAGGGACGGACGGTCGCCCTGGAATCCGTCGCCGAGGGGGCCCGCGGGCCGGACCAGGGCGGTCAGCTGACGGCCGGTGGTGCGCGACTCGACCACGGTGTGCGGGTCGAGGGTTTCGCCCGCCCGGCCCGTGACCAGGGTGTGCGCGGCGAGCAGGTCGTCGAGCGGCCCGGCGAGCCGGACGCGGCCCGAGCCGAGCAGCAGCAGGTGGTCGCAGGATCCCTCCAGCTCCGCGACGACGTGCGAGGACATGACAACCGTGGTGCCGTGGTCGGCGGCGTCGGCCATGAGGGTGGCCATCAGCTGGTGTCGCGCGAGCGGGTCGAGGTCGGCCATCGGCTCGTCCAGCAGCAGCAGTTCGGGCCGCTTGCCGAGCGCGAGGGCGAGCGCGACGCGGGTGCGCTGGCCGCCGGAGAGCGCCCGGATCTTCGTGCCGGGGTTGAGGTCGCCCTCGGCGACGATCCGCTCGGCGACCCGGGCGTCCCAGCGCCGGGGGTTGAGGTCGCCGCCCAGCCGCAGGGTCCCGGCGATGGTGAGCTGGGGGTACAGGGGCTTGTTCTGGGCGACGTAGGCGAGGCGCTCGCGGGCCGCGGCCGGGGTGGTGCCGAGCACGGTGATGCTGCCCTCGGTGGGGCGCAGCAGCCCGGCCGCCAGGGCGAGCAGGGTGGACTTGCCGGCGCCGTTCGGGCCGGTGAGGGCGCACACGCGGCCCGTGGGGAGCCGGAAGGCGCAGCCGTCCAGGGCCGGGGCGCGGCGGCGCCCGAACCTCCTGCCCAGCCCCGCCGCCTCGATGGCGGTGTCGGTCATGCGTCCCCCTTGAAGTCTGCGAAATGCGCGTCGAGTACGGAAGTGAAGAGTGCGGCCACGTCCTCGCGCTCCAGGCCGGCCTCGCGGGCCCGGACCGCCCAGGCGTCCAGGTCGGCGCGGAGCGGGGAGTCGGCGGGGGCGGTGCTCAGGGACCTGCGCACGAACGTGCCCAGGCCGCGGCGGGCCTCCACCAGGCCCTCGCGCTCCAGCTCCCGGTAGGCCTTGAGGACCGTGTTCGGGTTGATGGCGGTGGCCTCCACGACCTCGCGGGCCGTGGGGAGCTTGTCGCCCGGCTCCAGCAGGCCCAGGCGCAGGGCCTGTTTGGTCTGCTGGACGATCTGGACGTAGGTGGCCACGCCGCTGCGCCGGTCGATGCGGTACTCGACCACTGCTGGAACCACCCTTTCACTAATTGAGTAGTGAAAGGGTGGTGGAAGGAGGGCCGGAAAGTCAAGCGCGGGTGCGTGAACCGTTCGGCCGGGGCCGTCCGATGAGGAGACGTGAGCGATACGAGAAGCGACGGGGAGCTGCTGCGGGCCATCGCCGCGGACGCCGACCGGCGCGCCTTCGAGGAGCTGTACCGGCGCTACGCGCCATGGCTCCGGGCCCGGCTGCGGGGGCGGTGCGCCGACCTCGGCGTCGTCGACGACGTCGTGCAGGAGACCTTCCTCGCGGTGTGGCGGGGCGCCGCCCGCTACCGGGAGGAAGCCGGTTCCGCGGACGCGGCCGGGTGGCTGTGGCGCATCGGCTCCCGGCGGCTGGTGGACGCGCTGCGGGGCGACGGGGCGCGGGGACGGCTGCGGCAGGCCCTGGCGAGGCTGCGGCACCGGGACGAGGTGTCGGCGGAGGAACGCGTGCTCGCGGGGGTGGAGCACGGGGACCTCGCCGGGGCCCTGGTCCGGCTGTCGCCGGAGCTGCGGGCGGTGTTGCAGGCGACCGTCATCGACGGGCTGACCACCCGTGAGGCGGCGGTGCTGCTCGGGATACCGCCCGGGACGGTCAAGACACGGGCGATGCGCGCCCGGAAGCAGTTGCGGGAGGCGTTGGCATGAGCTGGCACGTGGCCGAAGAGGATCTGCGCGCCTATGCGCGAGGGGAGTTGCGGCCCCCTGCGCTCTGGTCCGCCGACGCGCATCTGACCTCGTGCGCCCGGTGCCGTGAGGTGCTGGCGGAGGTCAGTGACCCGGTCGCCCTCGACGCGGGGTGGGACCGGCTCGACACCGAGCTGGACGCGCCCCGGGCCGGGCTGCTGGAGGGGCTGCTCGTGCGGCTCGGCGTGGCCGGGCACACCGCGCGGCTGCTGGCGGCGACGCCCGTGCTGCGCGGGTCCTGGCTCGGGGCCGTCGTCGCCGTGCTGCTCCTGAGCGTGGGGGCCGGGCACGCCGTGCGCGGCGGGGAGTTCCCCACGCCGTTCCTGGCCCTCGCGCCGCTGCTGCCGCTGGCGGGGGTGGCGCTGTCGTACGGACCCGTGCTGGATCCGACGTACGAGATGACCGTGGTCGCGCCGATGCACGGGTTCCGGCTGCTGATGATCCGGACGGTGGCCGTCCTCGCCGTCGTGCTCGGGCTGAACGGGCTGGCCACCCTGGCACTGCCCGCCTACGGGCTGCGGGCGCTGGCCTGGCTGCTGCCCGCGTTGGCGCTCACCGCGACCGGGCTCGCGCTGACGCCCCGGCTGGGGCCGGTGCTCGCGCCGTCCCTGGTGGGCGGGGCGTGGCTCGGGCTGCTGCTGACGGCCGACGCGCTGCGGACGGGGGCGGACGTGCCGCTCGCACCGTTCACCCTCGCCGGGCAGGGCGTGGCCGCGACGGTCGCCGCGCTCGCCGCCGGGCTGCTCTTCCTGCTCCGTGACCGATTCGACCTCTGCCAGGGACGTGCCGTATGACCCCGACCGTGTCCGCCTCCGGGCTGAGCCTTCGCTACGGCGGCACCCGCGCCCTCGACGACGTGTCGCTGCGGCTGACCGGCGGCGTCACCGGGCTGCTCGGGCCCAACGGCGCCGGCAAGACCACACTGCTGCGGGTGCTCGCCACCGCCCTGCCCGCCGACCGGGGCGCCTTCACGGTGCTCGGGCACGACCCGGGGACCGCCCGAGGCCGCCAGGAGGTGCGGCGCCGGCTGGGCTACCTGCCGCAGACGCCGGGCTTCCACCCGGACTTCACCGCCTTCGAGTTCGTCGACTACGTGGCGATCCTGAAGGAGATGACCGACCGGGGGGCCCGGCACCGGGAGGTGCGGCGGGTGCTCGACGAGGTCGGTCTCGCGGACGTGCGGGGCAAGCGGATCCGCAAGCTGTCCGGCGGGATGCGGCAGCGCGTCGCCCTGGGGGCCGCCCTGGTCGGTGACCCCGGGTTCCTGGTCCTCGACGAGCCGACCGTGGGGCTGGACCCCGAACAGCGCATGCGGTTCCGGGAGCTGATCGCCGGAGCGGGGGAGGGGCGGACGGTGCTGCTGTCCACCCACCAGACGGAGGACGTGGCGATGCTCTGCCACCGCGTGATCGTCATGGCCGGCGGGCGGGTGCGGTTCGAGGGCACCCCGGCCGAGCTGACCGCCCGGGCCGCGGGACGCGTGTGGAGCAGCACCGGACGGGACCCGGGCGCGAAGGCGGGGTGGCGCACCGGCACCGGGACCTTCCGCAACGTGGGGGACCCGCCGCCCGGCGCCGAACTGCTCGAACCCACCCTGGAGGACGGCTACCTGCTCACGCTCGACGGCACCGGAGCGGAGGTGGCGGCATGACCGCGGTGACGGAGAAACCGGCCGTGCCCGGGACGGTGGAGGCGCCGGGCGGGGCCTGGAAGGCCGTCCTCGCCCTGGCCGTGTTCGAGTCCCGCCGGCTGCTGACCCGGATCCCGGTGCTGCTGGCTTTCGCGGTGTACGCCGGCTGGACCGTGTGGCGCGACGGGAGGGCGTGGGGCGACTACCCGGCCCTCCAGGACGCCGACCGGGCCACCCAGGGCGCGCCGATGCTCATCGGCCTCGCGGTCCTGCTGTCCGTCAACCTCGCCGCCCTGCGCTCCCGGAGGCACGACACGGAACGGCACCTCGCGGTGCTGGTCCTCCCGCGGTGGCGCCGTACGGCCGCCCACGCCCTGTCGGTCGTGGCCGTGGCCCTGCTCACCGCCGTGTGCGTGGTCGGGCAGTTCGGCCGGGAGGCACTGCGGCCCGGCGCGATCGGGCACGGGTCGGTGGGCGAACTGCTCGTCGGCCCGCTGACCGTGCTGCTGTTCGGGCTGTTCGGGCTGCTCCTGGCGGGGCTGGTGCGGTCCGTTCTGGCCGGGCCGCTGCTGGTGGTGCTCTTCCTGTTCTTCTTCCTCTTCCTCTCGGGCATGGACTACGGGGCGAGGTGGCTGCTGCCGGCGGTCGAGGAGGCGTCCCCCAACACCATGCCGTCGGACCTGATGGGCCGGCCGGCCGCCTGGCACGCCCTGTACCTGGCCGGGCTGGGCCTGTGCCTCGGACTGCTGGCGGTGCTCCTGGCCGGTGCCCGCAAGCCGGCCGTGTTCGCCGGTGTCGCCGGGGCGCTCGCCATGACGCTGGCCGGCGGAGTGGCCCAGTCGGCGGGCGACTCCCCCGAGCTGGTCAAGGCACGCGAACGCGCGAGCGTGCACCCCGAGCAGATGCAGTCCTGTGTCCGCCGGGACGGATCGACGTACTGCGCGTTCCCCGAGTGGGGGCCGCGGGTGGCGGACTGGGCCGGGGTCGTGGACCGGGTCCGGTCCCTGGCCGGGGGCAGCGCCCACGAGCAGGACCTCGTCGTACGGCAGCGGATCGAAGCGCGCTACGGCCTCTCCAGTGACTCCGCTCTGGCCTCGCTGGAGCGGCCGCACGAGGTGACGGTGGGCACCCAGTGGGGCGGCAACCGCGTCCCCGAGTTCTCCGCGGCCGTGGCCGGGGTGCTGATCGCGGGCGACGAGAAGGCCGCGACCTCGATCTGCGACGGCCGCATGGTCCCCCTGATGTGGCTGGCCGTGGGCTGGGAGGCCGAGCCGCTCGACGCGCTGCGCCGCGTCCGCCTCGACGACACCGTCACCGGCTCTTCCTTCGTGCTCCAGCCCACCGATGGCCTGTACATGACCGAGGTCCAGACCGAGGTGCTGCGGGCGCTGCTCGACCTGCCCCGCGACGAGGCCGAAGCGCGGGTCAAGGACCACTGGGGCGAACTGACCGCACCGAAGGTCACCACGGCCCGGGCCGCCGAACTGCTCGGCCTGCCCGCGCCCGAGGGGAAGGACAAGTGCTCGTGATCAGGCAGTTGGTGTTCCCCGTCCACCGGACGGCGCCGTGGGCGGCGATCGGCGCGGCCGGGGCGACGGGACTGCTGCTCGCCGCGCTGACCCGGACCGGCGAGACGGCGGAACAGCTCTCCCTGTATCTGCTGCGGGCAGCGATCCTCGCCTTCGCGGTGGGCCTGGCCTTCCTCCTGGACGACCCGGCCCGGCACACCACGGCCGTCGTGCCGACCCGGCGCCCGGTCCGCATCGCCCTGCGCACGGCCCTCGCCGTCCCTGCCACGGCGGCCTGGTGGACGGTCGCGCTGCTGCTCGTGCCGCCGGGCGTACGGCCTCCGGTCGCCGACATCACGCTGGAGGCGGGGGCGGCCTTCGTCCTGGCGGTGGCGGGAGCTGCGGCCGCGGTGCGCTTCAGCGAGGTCACCCGGCCCGGACCGCCGGTCGCGGGCGCGCTGTTGACCACAGCCGTCCTGACCCTGCTGTTCTGGCCCGGCCGTTTGGCCCTGTTCGTACCGGTGCAGGACGAACGGTGGGCAGCGGCGCACGAGCGGTGGGCAGTGGTGCTGGGCGGGGCCGTGCTCCTCGGCCTGGTCTGCACGGTGGAGCCACTGCGGCGGCGGATCCGGCTCTAGTCGGCGCCCGGCACATCGAGCGGTTGTGCAGATGGCCACGCCCAGCCGTGTACGTCGATCCAGCAGGGCAGTCCTACAACCACGGGTTGTCTGGCTACCCTGCTACTCGTGGATCTCAAAGCCGTACGCGCCTTCGTCGCGATCGCCGACTCCGGGCAGTTCCAGAAGGCCGCCGTGGACCTGGCCCTCACCCAGCAGGCCGTCTCCAAGCGGATCGCCGCGCTGGAGAAGGACCTCGGGGTACGGCTGCTGGTCCGCACGCCGAGGGGCGCGGAACTCACCATCGACGGACAGGCCCTGCTGCCGCACGCCCGGGTCCTGCTCCAGGCGGCGGAACGGGCCACCACCGCGGTGCGTCCGGGGGACCGGGCACTGCGGGTCGACGTCGTGGGACGCCGGGCCGCCACCGGCGGACTGGTGCAGGGCTTCCACCGGGCGCGTCCGGAGATCGCGCTGGACGTCGTCACGCTGTTCGACGTGGAGACGGCCGTGACCGCCGTGCGGGACGGGGCCGTCGACGCCACCTTCCGGGCCGTCACCATGCCGGGGCACCGGCTCCCCGACGGCATCGGCGCCGTCCCGGTCCTCGACGAGCCGCTGCACCTGTGCGTCGGCCCCGGGCACGCCTTCGCCCGGGCCCCCTGGGTGTCCCCCGCGCAGCTTGCCGGGCACCGGATCTGGATGCCCGGCAACGTGCCCGGGACCGAGTGGCACGCCTACTACGAGGCGCTCGCCGCCGAGTTCGGGCCGTCCATCGACACCATCGGCCCCAATTTCGGCCTCGAAGCGCTCCTCGACACCATCGCCGGTTCCCCGACCGTGGCGACCTTCCTCAGCGAACGGACCCCGCACGTCTGGCCGGCCGGCCACGACCTGCGGCTGGTGCCGTTGCGTGACCCCGTCCCGGTCTACCCGCACTCCCTGCTCTGGCGCACGGACAACCCTCATCCCGGCCTGACCGCGCTGCGGGACCACCTGACGGCGACCCGGCCGCTGCCGCCGGAGGGAACGACCTGGTGTCCGGCCTGGGCCCGGAGCGCGCCTACCCCAGCCGCTTCTCCATCAGCGTGAAGGACTTGGGCGCCCCGCCCGGCTGCGGCTTGCCCTCCTTGTGCCCCACGACCCGGTAACCGGCCTGCTCGTAGTAGGCCGTGAGCGGGGTGTTCGTGGCCAGACAGTCCAGGCGCACGGCGGTCCGCCCCGCCTCGGCCACACGGCGTTCCGCGGCCGTCAGCAGCAGCCGGCCCGTCCCGGGCGCGGCCGTGCTCCGGTCCGCCATCAGCCGGTGCACGTACCCGGCCACCGGCGGCTGCGGACCCCAGGCGTCCTCGTCCTCCCACCACAGCTCCCAGGCACCGGCCAGGCGCCCGCCGCTCTCCGCCAGCCAGACCTCGCCGTGCGCCATGACCCGGCGGAAGTGCTCCTCGTCCAGCTCCCCGGGCCGCCACTGCCCGGTGACGCCACGGGCCAGCATCCAGCGGGCGGCGTCGTCGCGGAGCCGGACCAGGGCGGTGAGGTCGGATGCGACGGCCGGGCGGACACACAGGCCCGGCACCGCGGAAGCGCTCACGTCTCCGTCCGGTACATCAGGTCCACCTCGTGCGTGACGAACCCCAGCCGCTCGTACACCGACACCGCCGCCTTGTTGTCGGCGTCGACGTACAGCATCGCCGTCGGCAGGCCCTGGGCCGCGAGATGCCGCAGCCCGATCGTGGTGAGGGACTTGCCGAGGCCGCCGCCCTGCGCGCCGGGGCCGACGCCGAGGACGTAGACCTCGCCCAGGCCCTCCTCGGCGTGCACCTTCGTCCAGTGGAAGCCCACGAGTTCGTCGCCGCGGAAGGCGAGGAAGAAGCCCGCCGGGTCGAACCACGGCTCGGCCTTGCGGTCGTCGAGGTCGCGCTGGGTCAGCGAGCCCTGCTCGGGGTGGTGGGCGAAGGCGGCGGCGTTCACCGCGAGCCAGGCCGCGTCGTCCCGGCCGGGCTCGAAGGTCCGCACGGTGACACCCTCGGGGAGCACCGGCTCGGGCGCGTCGAAGTCGGTCAACGGCCGCCGCATCTGGCGCAGTTCACGGAACAGCGTCAGGCCGAGGACCTGCGCGAGGTGCCGGGCGGCGGAGTGCCCGCCGTGCGCCCACACCCGCAGCCGCTTGCCCGACGCGGCCAGCAGCGCGGACCCGAGCGCCCGCCCGTGCCCGTGCCCGCGATGACCGGGGTGCACCACCAGCTCGGCGGCCGGCGGCTCCACCGGGTCCGTGTCCTCCAACTGGGCATAACCGACAAGTTCCCCACCGGCGGTGAGCAGCAGATGGGACACACCCGCACGCTCGCCGCCCCGCAGCTGCAACCGGCCCTGTTCGGACACCGCCTGCTGCCCGTCGGTCCGGGCCGCCTCCTCGAGCAGTCCGAGCACGGCCTCGGTCTGCTCCGCGGAGAGGGCGGCAAGGGTCTCGATCGAGCGGGGGCGTCCGGGCCGTACGGTGTCGTCGCTGGTCATGCGTACGAGGGTACGGGGCACCACCGGCAAAACGGCGGCAAAGAAGCAACCAGGTCGTAACCACGAAACACCTGTCGCGCTACGCGCGTTGACTCTAGGCTGCGCCGGACGACATCACCGTCCGACAGACCCACAGGGGGGCGTATGCCAGCCACTTCACCGGCGCATCCGGAGCGCCGGAGACGCCGTACGAACCGTTTCGCCGCTCTCGCCGCCGGTGTGGTCACCGTCGGCGCGCTGGCCGCCGCGGCGCTGCCGGGTTCGGCCAGCGCCGGCGAGGACCAGCACGAGGGCGGGTACGGCCACGGCCGCTACCAGGACGTGCAGCTGCTGTCCTTCAACGACCTGCACGGCAACCTGGAGCCGCCCGCCGGCTCCTCCGGCCGGGTCACCGAGACGCAGCCCGACGGCACGACGAAGACCATCGACGCCGGTGGTGTCGAGTACCTCGCCACGCATCTGCGGCAGGCCCGCAAGGGCGAGAAGTACTCCATCACCGCGGCCGGCGGCGACATGGTCGGCGCCTCCCCGCTGATCTCCGGGCTGTTCCACGACGAGCCGGCCATCGAGGCGCTGAACAAACTCGACCTCGACGTCACCTCCGTCGGCAACCACGAGTTCGACGAGGGCGCCAAGGAGCTGGCCCGCCTCCAGAACGGCGGCTGCCACCCGAAGGACGGCTGCTACACGGACGAGACGTTCACGGGCGCCGACTTCCCCTACCTCGCGGCCAACGTCCTCGACGAGAAGACGAAGAAGCCGATCCTCAAGCCCTACTGGGTGTGGAAGAAGAACGGCGTCAAGGTCGGCTTCATCGGCGTGACCCTGGAGGGCACCCCGGGCATCGTCTCCGCCGAGGGCGTCAAGGGCCTGTCCTTCAAGGACGAGACCGAGACGATCAACAAATACGCCAAGGTGCTCCAGAAGCAGGGCGTGAAGTCGATCGTCGCGCTCATCCACGAGGGCGGCTTCCCGGCGTCGACGTCGTACAACTACGACTGTGACTCCCCGGGCGCGGGCGACGGCATCTCCGGGCCGATCGTCGACATCGCCAAGAACGTCACGCCGCAGGTGGACGCGCTGGTCACCGGCCACACCCACAACGCGTACGTGTGCAGCATCGCCGACCCGGCGGGCAAGCCCCGCATGGTCACCTCGGCCGCGTCCTTCGGCCGCCTCTACACCGACACCACGCTGACCTACGACCGCAGGACCGGCGACATCGCCCGTACGGCGGTGAAGTCCGCGAACCGCGTGGTCACCCGGGACGTCCCCAAGGCGCCCGACATGACCGAGCTGATCAGCAAGTGGAACACGCTGGCCGCGCCCATCGGCAACAAGCCGATCGGCTGGATCTCCGGCGACATCGGCAACACCGGCACCGAGTCCCCGCTCGGCGACCTCATCGCCGACGCGCAGCTCGCCCACGGCAAGCAGCTCGACCCGGAGACCGACCTGGCGCTGATGAACCCGGGCGGCATCCGCGCGCCGCTGACCTACGCGGCCAAGGCCGGTGAGGGCGACGGTGTCGTCACCTACGCCGAGGGCTTCACGGTCCAGCCGTTCGCCAACACCGTGAACCTCCAGGACTTCACGGGCGCGCAGGTGATCCAGGCGCTCAAGGAGCAGGTGTCCGGCCCGAACGCGGCCGCCCCGAAGGTCCTCCAGGTCTCGTCCGGTCTGACCTACACGCTGGACCTCACCAAGTCCGGTGCCGACCGGGTGGTCACGGACAGCATCAGGCTGAACGGTGCGGCCATCGACCCGGCTGCCACCTACCGCGTCGCGACGAACAGCTTCCTCGCGGGCGGCGGCGACGGCTTCCCGACCCTCGGCCAGGGCACGAACGACGTCGTCGGCTCCGACGACCTGAGCGCCCTGGAGCAGTACCTGACGGCCAACTCCTCGGCGTCGAACCCGATCGCGCCGCCGAAGGCGGACCGCATCACGATCGTGAAGTAAGTCGCATACCCGGGGTTCGAGTTGCGGGTGGGGGAGGTACGCGTGATCGGATGGATCGATGCGTACCCCCCACCACGTAGCTGCGCATCCCCGTCCGAACCCGTACGAGGAGCTCGCCGCCCTCGATGACGGGCCTTTGGAGGAGACCCCTCTGGAGGAGTTCCTCGCGAAGGAACCGGATGCGGGCGCCGAGGACGCCTGGACTCCGCCGGACCACCGCCGTGGCGGCAGGCGGCGCAGGAAGAATCGTTTCGCTGGCTTGCCGCTCGCGGTGAAGGCGGTGGTCGGGCTGGCCGTCCTCGCCTCCTTCGCCGCCCTCGGCGACCGCTGGGCCGTGCTGTACGCCGAGCACCGGGCCGCCGGCACCCTCAAGGACCGCCTCGACCTGGCCGCCGCTCCCGAGGTGGAGATCGGCGGCTTCCCCTTCCTCACCCAGCTCGCCGACAAGCGCCTGGAGTCGGTGAAGGTGACCGTCCCGGACGTCGCCGCCGACCGGGTCTCCCTGGCCAAGGTGTCGGCCACGGCCCACGACGTGACGCTGGACGCCGACGGCCCCACCTCCGTGCGCGGCGCCCACGTCCCCCGCTTCGACGGGGAGGTCCAGCTGACCTTCGCCGACCTCAACCGCGAACTCGGCGCCTCCCAGGTGACGTTCACCGGCGAGGGCCACAACCGCGTCCGTGCGGACGGCACCCTGCCCGTCGCCGGGCACGACCTGCGGCTGCGCGCCGAGGCCCGGATCGAGCGGCAGGGCGAGCGGGGCATCGCCACCGAGATCGGCAACATGCGCCTGGACATCGGCGACCTGGCCACCTACCGCCCCGGCACCCGCCCCTCGGAGGGCCTGCACCTGACGCCCAAGGGCACCGCCGACCTCGCTCGTCAGACCCGCAAGGCCAAGGCGCTGCTGTCGGTCCCGGCCATCGTGCGGCGGATGGGCGTGCCCGAGGCGACCGTGCGCGAGGCCCTGGCCGACGACGGCAAGCTCACCGAGCTGACCGGCTCCCCGCGCTTCGCCCGCCAGGCCGCCCGCCTCAACCTCATCGACCTGGCCCTGGAGCACCCCGACGTCATGCGCCGCCTGGGTCTCGACCCCAAGCTGCTCGACTCCCTGGCGGGTTTGACCCGCCCGGTGCTGGCCGACCGGTTGTCCCTGGCGTTCGAACTGCCCGAGCCGGAGCAGGGGAACGTGCGGCTGCGGGACGTGCGGGTGGAGAAGGACGGCATCCGGGTGCGGGTGTCGGGCACCGGGCTGACCCTGGGCTCCTAGGCTGCGTTCGGCTCCCGGCCTGCTTTCTTGATGAAATTTGGTGTGCTGATGTGTTGACCTCTGTTCGAGTTCTCTTCTAGTTTGCGGGAGCCAACGAGCCGCCGATCTGTACGCGAGGTTCGCTCGAAGTACTGCTCAGAAGGGGACGTCGTGTCACGAAAGACTCACCGGGGGACAGCCGGCCTGGGAGCGCTGCTCGCCTGCGTCACGGCATTCGGCGGGGCCCTCGCCTCTCCCGCAGCCGCATCCCCCGCCACCCCGCCGCCCGTCAGCGACTTCAAGGGCGTCAACTGGGCGGACCCGCGCGACAACTACGCCCATGACGCGGTCGTGCCCTCGGGTCTGTCCACCTCCGACAGCTACGCCACCACCTACGCCAAGTCCAGGGCGATCATCGGCGGGTTCTCCAAGCTGGGCGCCAACACCGTCCGCCTGCCGGTCAATCCGACCTCCGTGAACGGCCCGTTCTGGAAGTCGTACCGGGGCGCGATCGACGCCGCCACCGCCAAGGGCTTCAAGGTCATCCTGGGTTACTGGGAGGCCGACAACGCCAAGGACGGCAAGATCGACGACCAGGCCTCCTGGGACCGGATGTGGACGCGGATCACCTCCGCCTACGCCCGCAACCCCAAGGTGTACTTCGAGCCGATGAACGAGCCGTTCGGCTACACCGCCCAGGAGTGGACCGACATCGCCGCGAAGTGGGTGAGCACCCACGGCAACGTGCCCCGCGACCGCATCCTGATCGGCGGCTACAAGTACAGCGAGGACGTCAAGCCGGTCTGCGCCGACCCGCGCCTGAAGGGCACCCGCCTGGCCCTGCACAACTACGGCTTCTGGCACACCGACTGGACCAGCGTCGACCAGTGGAAGGCGGACTTCAAGAGCCGCATCGGCGACTGCGCCTCCCGCACGATCCTCGACGAGTTCGGTGCCTCCATGACCACCGGCCTGGACTACAACGGCCCGGCGGGCAGCTCCAACGAGATCGCGTACATCCAGGCCGCGACCGACACCATCCGGGAGCTGGGCCTGGGCTCGGTCTACTGGCCCGGCCTGCGCAACGGTGACACCTACTCCCTCACCACGCTCCAGGGCACGGGCACGAACCTCAGCCTGACGGTGAACAACCAGAGCGGCCTGGACCGGCTGCACTACGCCTGGAAGCAGTGATTCCCACCGGAACCATGGTGGCCCTTCCGGGTCCGGCGCCGCTCGTCAGCCGGACCCGGAAGGGAGTCGTCAGGACGCCGAAGGCGTCCAGCCCGCGAGCCAGTCCGCGACCTCCTGGTCCGCGGCCTGCGCGTCGGTCAGATGAGGACGGTCGGCGCTCGCCGGGCCAGCACCGGCGCCGTAGTTTCCGTACTCGGCGAACCGGTCGTCCTTCCAGGAGAAGCCGCTCATGTCGGTCCACGGCGTGGACTTGATCGCGTTGCTCAGGTTGGTGTTGCGGACGGTGGCCTGGGGGTCGAGGGTGGCGTCCCCGCCCGCGTGCCAGGGCCGGCCGAGGTAGAAGCTCCCGGCCGAGACGTCGCCGTTCACCGTGGAGTTGGCGATCAGGATGCCCTTGCGGTTCGCGGCGGTGCTCGGCGCGGTGATGTACCCGGCCGAGGTTCCGTCCCAGCGCTTCTTCAGCGTGATGACGGACTTGTCGACCACGGCGGTGGCCCGGCCGAAGATGAAGTCGACGTTGCCGACGACATAGGAGTTGCTGACGTACACCCGGCCCAGCCGGTCCTTCGACGCGGTGTCCAGCAGCAGGGTGTCCTGGTCGCCGCTGACGATGATCCCGTCGAGGAACACCTTGTCGGCGGCGGTCCGCAGGGCGACGGCCTGCCGGTCCTTGATGTTCTGGTTGGCCTTCTCGTCGAAGTCGTTGGAGATGGTCAGGTTGCGCGCCTGGAAGTCGTCCGCCTCGACGGCGACCGTGGCGCTGCCGCCCGTGCCGTAGGTGCCGCCGCCGGGCTTCGGGGTCCCGGACGCGTTGTTGTAGACGATGGTCGTGTCCTTGCGGCTGCTGCCGGTACCCCGGATGGTGACGTGCGGCTTGTTGGAGGGCACCTTCACCAGTTCCCGGTACGTCCCGGGCTTCACGGCGATCACCACGCGCGAGGGGTTGTTCGCCGGTACGGCGTTCACGGCGGCCTGCACGGTGCGGTACTGGCCGCTGCCGTCCTGGGCGACGGTGAGCGTGGTGGCGGCCGCGGCCCTGGTGGAGGCGGCGGTGGTGCCGAGGGAAGCACGCGGCCCGGCCTGGGACGTGAGGAGCGCCGGAAGGGAGGCGGCCTTGTCGAGGGTGTAGGGGTAGTACGTCTTCGGGTCGAAGGCGCTCCCGCCGCTCTCGTTGCGCCCGCTGGTGCCGCTGAAGACATTGCCGCGCTGCACGATCGAGGCGCCGCCGTCCTTGATGACGGGGTTGTCGACGCCATGGAAGAGGGAGTTCTCGAGCACCATCCTCGTGCCGCCGCGCGAGTAGTTCCCGTACGAGGACTTGATGCCGGTGCCCGGGGCATCCTCCAGGAAGTTGTTGTACAGGTGCGCGTGGGCGGCGTTGTCCGTGGAGGGGTTGCGCTGCTCGGTCTCGCGGATCCAGTTGTGGTGGATCGTGATGTCGGTCTTGACGTTCTCGGTCCAGCCGATGCCGAAGGTCTTGTTGTTGTCGCTGAGCTTGTTCCACGACACGGTGACGTTCGTGCTGTCCTTGCGGACGTCGATGAGCCCGTCGGCCATGTGCCGCAGATCGTTGTGGTCGATCCAGACGTGATGGGCGCCGTCCATCTGGATCGCGTCGAAGTCGTGCTCCTTGTCGTTCCAGATGCCCTGGTACGCGTCCCGGATGGTCAGGTTCCGGATGATCACGTTGTGCACGCCCTGGCCGAGGAAGAACCCGCCGCCGACGATGTGTCCGGCGGTCCCCTGACCCACGATGGTCTTGTCGGACCGCACCTTGATCTCTTTGCCGACCGGGTTCATCGTGATGGTCCCGGCGACGACGATGACGTAGGGCTCGGCCGCCGTCGCGTACTTCTCCAGATCGGCGAGCGTCTTGACGGTGACGGTCTTCCCGCCCCGGCCGCCGTAGGTCCCGTTCTGCCCGAGGGAGTTGACGGAGGCGAACCCGTCGGCGGTGTCGGTGGCCCAGGAGGGGGCGGCGGCCGAGGCCTGCCGGCCGGTGGAACCCAGGACACCGAGGTCGGTGCCGTAGGCGAGGGTACCGGCGGCGGTGAGGGCCAGGGGGACCCCGACCACCAGGGCGGTACGGCTTCTGCGACGACGGTGCTGGGCGCTGCTGCGCGGCTCACTCATGCGGCGATCCGTTCCATGTGGGGGAATGACCGCTGATGAGTCGCCGCGCCCTGAGGAAAGGTTGCCGGGGTATCCGCCTTGCGTCACAAGGGACTTGGGCCGGAGGTTTCCTCGATGCCGCGCACGCGGCCCTTCAGGACGCGTCGACGTAGGCCAGGTGTGTCCCGCAGACGGTGCAGCGGAAGAGCATGGCGCTCGCCCCCTCGCCCAGGCTGGTCAGGAAGTGCTCAAGCCGGGCCTCGTCGTGCCGGCCGTCGACGCGCATGTCGGTCCGCAGCCGGTCGAGCGCTTCGGGATGCGCCGCCAGCCCGCTGTAGCCGACTTCGCCGAGGAACGCGGCGGCGTCCTGGCAGTGGACGAGCCAGCGCGGATCCTGCCAGGCATGGAAGCCGGGGGTGCGGCGGGTGACCTCGTGCAGGACGTCCTCGCTCACACCGCCGAGCCCGCATGCGTCGGCGAATTCACCGGTGAAGCGTGCGGCCGCGCTCCCGTCCGCGATGCACCACGGGCAGAACCGTCCGCTGACGTCCTGGGCGGTGTAGAAGGTGGCCGTGTAGATCCATCCCCTGTCGCGCTCGCAGCAGGCGCACGTCTCGGCGGCCGCGCGGATGGACCCACTGGCGAGGGGATCCGGGTGGTAGCGGAAGAAGGGCAGACCGGCACTCGTCGGCACCTTCCGGTCCGCGTCCTGGCGGCCACGCCCTGAATCGGAATCCATGCAGGGCAGTCTGTCCGCGGGCACTTCCTCGATCAAGCGAGGGGCCGGCGTCGTCCAGGTCGCCTTCTCCTGCCGATGCCGGCCCGCCCCGTGCGGGCGCGATCGTCCGTCAGTCGGAAGGGGGCAGCTCCTCCGGCGGAGGCACCGCCGCCCCCGGCAGCCGTACCGTCGCCACCGTGCCGCCACCCTCGGCCCGGGACAGGGACACCTCGCCGCCGGCCTGCTGCACCGTACGCGCGACGATCGACAGGCCCAGGCCCGAACCCGGCAGCGCACGGGCGCTCGGGGAGCGCCAGAAGCGGTCGAAGACGTGGGGGAGTTCGTCGGCGGGGATGCCCGGGCCGTGGTCGCGGACCGTGAGGACGCCCTCGGACAGACGGACCTCGATCGTGCCGCCCGCCGGGCTGAACTTGACCGCGTTGTCCAGGATGTTGACCACCGCCCGTTCCAGGGCGGAGGGTTCCGCCCGGACGAACCAGGGCTCGATGTCGGCCGTGATCGTCAGCTCCGGGCCGCGCAGCCGGGCCCGCCGCAGCGCCGACTCGACCGTGTCCTGCCAGGCGACGATCTGTGCCCGGCCCGCGTGCTGGCCCGTGTCCGGGCGGGACAGTTCCTGGAGGTCGCCGATGAGTGCGGCCAGCTCCGTCATCTGCGCCTTCACCGACGCGAGCAGTGCCTTGCGGTCCGCCTCGGGAAGGGGCCGGCCCGTCTCCTCGCTGCGGGTGAGGAGTTCGATGTTGGTGCGCAGGGAGGTGAGCGGGGTGCGCAGCTCATGGCCGGCGTCCGCGATCAGCTGCTGCTGGAGGTCGCGGGAGCTGGCCAGGGCCGAGGTCATGGCGTTGAAGGAGTGGGACAGACGGGCGATCTCGTCCTCGCTGTCGTCCTCCACGGGGATGCGGATGTTCAGGTCCTCCGTGCGGGCCACGTGCTCGACGGCGTCCGTCAGCTTGTCGACGGGGCGCAGCCCGGCCCGGGCGACGGCCAGTCCGGCGGCCCCGGCGCCCAGCACTCCCACGCCGGAGACGAGCAGGAGGATCAGCGCCAGTTCGTTGAGCGTGGACTGCGTTCCCTTGAGCGGCAGGGCGATGACGAGGGAGTAGTCGGCGGCGACGCCCGGAGGCAGGTGGTCGTCCTTGATGACGACCGCCGTCGTCAGGACGCGCAGCCTGTTGCCGTGGTCGTCCGTGCCGTCACGGATGCGGCCCTGGTTCGGGTCGGGGTCCCTGGCCACGGCCTTGTCGTCGCCGGTGACGCGGACCCGGGTCGTGGAGGACGGGAAGAGACACAGCTTGCCGTCGACGCGGACCAGCTGCCCGTAGGTCTTGGGCCGCGACCCCATGCCCAGCGCGTCCGAAGGCGTCTGACGGCAATCGCCGGTGAGCGCCTGGAACTCGTCCGGGCGCAGCGGCGCGACCGACGACTTCAGGTCGTTGTCGATCTCGTCGTACAGCTTGCCCTGCACGATGAACCAGCAGGTCACCGAGACCGCCGCCACGGCGAACGCCACGGCCGCCGCCACCAGCAGGGCCAGCCGGGAGCGGATCGGCAGGGAGCGGAACCGGCGTACGAGCTTGTTCACTCGGTGCCGCCCTGCCGCAGCACATAGCCGACGCCCCGCACCGTGTGCACCAGCCGCGGCTCGCCGCCCGCCTCGGTCTTGCGGCGCAGGTACATCACGTACACGTCCAGGGAGTTCGACGACGGCTCGAAGTCGAAGCCCCAGACGGCCTTGAGGATCTGCTCCCGGGTGAGGACCTGGCGCGGATGGGCCATGAACATCTCCAGGAGCGTGAACTCCGTCCGGGTCAGCTCCACCTGGCGTCCGCCCCGCGTGACCTCGCGCGTGGACAGGTCCATGCGCAGGTCGGCGAAGGTGAGCGCGTCCTCGTCGGCCGGGCCGGCCGCGCCCACGGTCGCCGCGTAGGAGCTGCGGCGCAGCAACGCGCGGATCCGTGCGAAGAGTTCGTCGAGTTCGAAGGGCTTGACGAGGTAGTCGTCGGCGCCCGCGTCGAGGCCGGTGACACGGTCGCCGACGGTGTCACGGGCCGTGAGCATCAGGATCGGCGTGGTGTCCCCGGTGGCGCGGATGCGGCGGGCCGCCGTCAGGCCGTCCATGCGCGGCATCTGGATGTCGAGGACGACCAGGTCGGGCCGGTAGGCCGCAGCCTTGTCCAGCGCGTCCGCCCCGTCGACGGCGACCTCGGTCCCGTACCCCTCGAACGCGAGACTGCGCTGGAGCGCTTCGCGTACGGCCGGCTCGTCGTCGACGATCAGGATGCGCTGCGGGTCACGGTCACCGTCTGCGGGGCTCATGGGTCGGGAGTCCTAGGGGGTGAAGGGGGACGGGGGTGCTGCGTTGACGCTCTCAGCGTCCCACGTCAGCGGGCGGTGACGGGAGGAGCGCCGGCCCGGCGGCGTGCGGCGATGGGGGAGGAACGTCCGCCGGTGGCGCGCTATGCCGGAGGCGCCTCGGCCCGGTGGCGGGCGGTGACGGGAGGAGCGACCCTCGTGGCCCGTGGCCCGTGGCGCCGGATGCGGATCGGTCCGGGCGACGGCAAGCGCGTCAGCCCCGTCCCGCGCGGCGTCGGGCCGTCGCCCTGCCCGACGCCCGGCGGGTCGCTGCCGTCCCCGTCGACGCCACCTCCGCCGCCCGGCCCGTCGGCGGGTGCAGTTCGTGCGCCACCGCCAGGGGCAGCCCGATCCCCGCCGGGTCCCCGCCCGGCTCCGGGTGCGCAACCCGCTCGATCATCGCCCTGCTCCTCGCTGTCGTCGCTGTCGATGGCCGGGACTCAGTCGGTCGCACCCGCCCGCAGCTTCGCGAGGTCGGCCTTGACCGTGTTGATCGGGATGGCGAAGCCCAGGCCGACGCTGCCCGCGTCGGAGGACGAGGAGGCCTGGCTCGTCGGCGAGTACATGGCGGAGTTGATCCCGACGATGTTGCCGTTCATGTCGATCAGCGCACCACCGGAGTTGCCCGGGTTGAGGGACGCGTCGGTCTGGAGCGCCTTGTACGTCGTCGTGCTGGACCCGGTGTCGCCGTTGAACTGGCGTCCGCCGAACTCGAACGGCCACTCGTCGCCCTGCCCCTGCCCCCACTGCTGCTGGCCCTGGCCCTGGCCCTGGTCCTGGCCCTCCTCGGTCGGCACGGTGACGTCGCGGTCGAGGGCCGAGATGATGCCGCTGGTGACGGTGCCGGACAGCCCTTCGGGGGAGCCGATCGCCACGACCTGGTCCCCGACCTGGAGCCCGGCCGAGTCGCCGAGCGTGGCCGCCTTCAGGCCGGAGGCGTTCTCCAGCTTGATCAGCGCCAGGTCCTTCTTGCTGTCGGTGCCGACGACCTTCGCGGTGTACGACTTGCCGTCGCTGGTCGTCGCCTTGATCTGCGAGGCCCCGGCGACGACGTGGTTGTTGGTGACGATCTCGCCGCCGCTGGTGATGATCACGCCGGAGCCGGTGGAGGAGCCGGCGTTGGAGTCGGCCTTGATCTCGACGATGCTCGGGCTGACCGCCTTCGCGACCCCGGCGACCGTGCCCTTCTGGCTGGAGGGGACCACGGTGGTGCTGGTGGAGCTGGAGGCGACGGTGTCGTTGCCGGTCAGTTCCTGGATGCCGTAGGCGGTGCCGCCGCCTATCGCCGCCGCGACGATCGCCACGGCGGCGACCAGGGCGAGCGGGCCACGGCCGCGCTTCTTCGGATGCGGAGCATGCGCCGGGGCGTACGCCGGCGGGGGCGGCCACTCGGGGTTCACCGGGGCCTGCTGCTGACCCTCGTAAGGGTTCTCGTACTCGCCACTGCGGTGGAAGCTCTCGGTCATGGAACAGAGCTTGTCGCCCGACCATGAGAGCTTCCTGAGTGCTCCCTGAGAAGCCCGACAGAACCTCGTATGCCCGATATAAAGAGCCGGGCTCGCCCGCCGGAGGCTACGCGCAGCCGCAGGACTGCCGGGTCACCAGCCGCGACGGGAAGACCTTCAGCCGCTCGCGCCGGGCCCCCGCGACCCGCAGCCCGTCGTCGAGGACGAGGTCCACCGCCGCCCGGGCCATCGCCGGACGGTCGGACGCGATCGTCGTCAGGGGCGGGTCGGTGAGCGCCGCCTCCTTGATGTCGTCGAAGCCGGCCACCGCCAGCTCGCCGGGCACGTCGATGCGCAGCTCGCGCGCCGCGCGCAGCAGGCCGATCGCCTGGTCGTCGGTGGAGCAGAAGATCGCCGGCGGCCGCTCGGGCCCCGAGAGGATCTTCAGGGCCGCCTGGTAGGCGTCGTAGCGGTTGTACAGGGCCTCGAAGAGGCGGCCCTCCGTGGAGATCCCGGCGTCGTCCATCGCGCGGCGCCAGCCCTCGACGTGGTCGGAGACCGGGTCGCCGACCGCGGGGGTCTCGGCTATGCCGCCCATACAGGCGACGTACTCGTAGCCGTGCTCCAGCAGGTGCCGGACGGCGAGCTCGGCGCCGCCCAGGTCGTCCGTGGTGACGGCGACGTCGTCGATGGCCTCGGGCCGCTCGTGCAGCAGCACCACCCGGGCGTCCCAGGCCTCGATCTCGGCGGCGGCCAGGTCGTTGAGCGCGTGGCTGACGAGGATGAGCCCGGAGACCCGCATGCCGAGGAAGGCGCGCAGGTAGTGGACCTCGCGCTCGCCCACGTAGTCGGTGTTGCCGACGAGGACCATCTTCCCGCGCTCGGAGGCGGCCTGCTCGACCGCGTGCGCCATCTCCCCGAAGAAGGGCTGGCGGGCGTCCGGGATGATCAGGCCTATGAGGTCGGTGCGCCGGGACGCCATCGCCTGGGCCACCCGGTCGGGCCGGTACCCCAGTTCCTTGATCGCGGCGAGGACACGCTCGCGCGTGGCCGGGGCGACCGGCCGGGGTCCGTTGTTGATGACATAGCTGACCACGGCAGTGGAAGTCCCTGCCAGCCGCGCCACATCATCCCGAGTCACCTTGGCCACGCGCGGAGTCTACGCGGATATACCCGCTCCGGGCAGGGCGTAAAGGAGGTTCCGTACGATATCCCGACCGCCGTCCGGGGCACCCCGTGCGGGAAGCGATGCCCAGGTCGGCGCCGTTGTACGCCTCGCTATGCCTTGGCGTTGGCGTCGACGGCCTCCCTGGCGACCGACTTGTCCGCGCTGTCCGGCTTTGCCTTGGCGGCCTTGGCCTTCGCCTCCTCGGCGGCCCGCTCCACCTTCTCCGGCGTAACGAATCGATAACCCACGTTCCGGACGGTGCCGATCAGCGACTCGTGCTCGGGGCCGAGCTTGGCGCGCAGCCGCCGGACGTGCACGTCGACCGTGCGCGTACCGCCGAAGTAGTCGTAGCCCCAGACCTCCTGGAGCAGCTGGGCGCGGGTGAAGACCCGGCCGGGGTGCTGCGCGAGGTACTTCAGGAGCTCGAACTCCTTGAAGGTCAGGTCCAGGACGCGGCCCTTGAGCTTGGCCGAGTACGTCGCCTCGTCGACCGACAGGTCGCCGTTGCGGATCTCCATGGGGGAGTCGTCGCCGACGATCTGCTGCCGGCCCATGGCCAGGCGCAGCCGCGCCTCGACCTCCGCGGGGCCGGCGGTGTCGAGCAGGACGTCGTCGATGCCCCAGTCGGCGGTGACGGCGGCGAGGCCCCCCTCGGTGACGACGAGGACGAGCGGACAGCCCGGCCCGGTGGAGCGCAGCAGCTGGCACAGGCTGCGGACCTGGGGGAGATCACGGCGGCCGTCGACGAGGATGACGTCGGCGCCGGGGGTGTCGACGAGGGCCGGGCCCTCCGCGGGGGCCACACGCACGTTGTGCAGGAGCAGGCCGAGGGCGGGAAGCACCTCCGTCGACGGCTGGAGGGCGTTGGTCAGGAGCAGCAGAGAACTCATATGTCTGGTTCCTCCTCGGTCCCTGCGAGGACGTTTGTTGGCACAGCACCGCTCTGCGATCCCGAAGGCCCCGTACACCTGCGGTTTCCCGCGTCGTATACAACGCTTCCGAAAGCACAAAAGGACCCGGGGGCTACGGTGCCCGAGTCCTCTGCCCAGCAGAATAGCCCACATGAGCTCTGGTCCGGCAGGTCATGTGGCGCGTTCCACCGATCGTCCGCATGTCGAGACGGGTGGGGGAAAGCCTGTGCGGATGCCGTCGAGGGCGTTTCTGCGGACGTCGGACGGTGTCGCGATCGACGCCGTGTACGAGCCCGGAGCGGCCGCGTACGACACCTCGGGGACTCCTTCCGCTCACCCCGTGTTCGTCGTCGCCCACGGGTTCACCGGCGCGGTGGACCGCCCGCACGTGCGGCGGATCGCGGAGGCGTTCGCCGTCCACGGAGGCGTGGTCACCTTCTCCTTCCGCGGGCACGGCATGTCCGGCGGGCACTCCACGGTCGGCGACCGCGAGGTGCTCGACCTGGCGGCGGCGGTGGCCTGGGCGCGGAGCCACGGGCACGCGCGCGTGGTGACGGTGGGCTTCTCCATGGGCGGCTCGGTGGTGCTCCGGCACGCGGCGCTGCACCCGGGGCGGACGGACGCGGTGGTGTCGGTCAGCTCGCCGGCCCGCTGGTACTACCGGGGCACCGCGCCCATGCGGCGGCTGCACTGGCTGGTGACCCGGCCCGAGGGGCGGATCGTGGGCCGGTACGGCTTCCGGACCCGCATCCACCACCGCGACTGGAACCCGGTGCCCCTCTCACCGGTGGAGGCGGTGCCGAGGATCGCCCCCACCCCGCTGCTGATCGTGCACGGCGACGCCGACGGCTACTTTCCGGTCGACCATCCGCGGATGCTGGCCGCGGCCGCCGGTGACCAGGGCGAACTGTGGCTGGAGCCGGGCATGGGGCACGCCGAGCACGCGGCGGGCGACGAACTCCTGGCCCGGATCGGGGAGTGGGGCGTCGGCCGGGCGGGCTAGCCTGACGGGGTTCACCGTCGGAATTCATTGAGGAAGCAGATGCCAAAGGTCACGGTGCGCTACTGGGCCGCCGCGAAGGCCGCGGCCGGGGTGGCCGAGGAGCCCTATGAGGCGGCCACGCTCGCCGAGGCGCTCGACGGGGTGCGCGAGCGCCACCCCGGGGAGCTCGAGCGCGTCCTGCGCCGGTGCTCCTTCCTGGTGGACGGTGACCCGGTGGGCACCCGTGGACATGAGACGGTACGGCTGGCCGACGGCGGCACGGTCGAGGTGCTCCCGCCGTTCGCAGGAGGATGACGATGACCGACCAGCCGAACCAGCCGCACCAGCCGTACGACGGCTACGACCCCTACGGGCAGCAGCCGCAGGCGTGGCCCGGGCAGGGCCACCAGGGGTACGAGGACCCGCACGCCGCGCAGCAGTACACGCAGCAGTGGCAGGGACAGACCTGGGAGACGCAGAACCACCAGGCGGTGTCCGCGCAGGCGCCGGATCCGGAGACGGCGATTCTGACGCCGCAGTCGCCCCGGCCGCCGCAGAGTCCCCGGACGCCGCGGGCATCCGGGGCGCCGGCCGCAGCCGACGCCTCCGCCACCGGCTACGGCCCCGCCACCGTCGGCGGGAACGCGCGCGTCACCGACGCGCAGCGGGCGCGAGCCGAGGGGCGCTCCCCGATCATCGAGCCCGGGGCGCAGCCTGCCGCGCTGACGGCGCTGCTCGGGCTGCTGCTGGCCGGTGCGGCGGCCGTCGGGACGTACGCGCTGCTCGTGCCGCTGGTGATCCTCCAGGCCGTCACCGCCGCGGGCTGGTTCCGGCTGAACGGGATGTGGCCGGCCCGGCAGGGCATCGCGCTGGGCTTCGCGGGCGCGCTGGCCGCGGACGCGGCGCTGCTGGTCTCGGGCCGCTCCCCCTCGGCGATCCTCGGCACGATCGGAGTGTGGGTGCTGCTCGCGCTGGTCCTCCAGCTGCGCTCGCACGCCGACCCGGACGAGCGGATGTACGGCCTGATGGCGACGGTCGCGGCCTCGGCGCTGGCGATCGTGGCCGGCGGCTACCTCGCGGCCGACGCGGACGCGGTGACGGTGGGCGCGGTGGCCGTGGCGGTGGCCGTCCTGGCCCGCGCGCTGCCGCTGCCGACACCGGTGTCGGTGGTGGTGTCCCTGCTCGCGGCGGCGGGTGCGGGCATCGCGATGGGCGCGGTCACGGACCTCGGCACCCCGGGCGCCTTCCTCGGCGCGGGGGCCGCCGTCTGCGCCCTGATCGGCCACCGGGTCGCGAGCTACGACTACCCGTCCCGCTTCGTCCACTTCACCGCGGGCGTGGCCCTGCCACTGGCCGCGGCGGCCCCGGCGGTGTACGTCCTGGGCAGGGCGCTGGCGTAGATCCCTCTGTGACAGGACGCCGGGCGCCCGCCCTGTCACAGATGATCAACAATCCTCCGGTTCCTCTTCCCCACAGGGTTACCCTCACGCAAGGGACGGCCACCCGGTCGTCAGGCACCGCCGTCTAACCGACTGGGTGGGGGAAACACCGCAATGCGCGCACTGCGAATACTGCTGATCTTCGTCGTGATCCTGGGCGGGCTCTTCGTGATCGCCGACCGCGTCGCGGTCGGCTTCGCCGAGGACGAGGCCGCCGACCGGCTGAGGACGACGGAGAACCTGTCGGCCACCCCGGACGTGTCGATCAAGGGCTTCCCGTTCCTCACCCAGGTCGTCGGCGGTTCCCTGGACGACGTCGAGGTCGGCATCAAGGACTACGAGGCCGCCGCGGGCAACGGCGAGCAGAAGATCCGCATCGACGACCTCCAGGCCGACATGAAGGGCGTGGAGTTCTCCGGCGACTACCGATCCGCCACCGCCTCCAGCGCCACCGGCACCGCGACCATCGCCTACGACGAACTGCTGAAGACGGCCAAGTCCGAGCCGACCCAGGTCGCCCCGGGCGTCACCGCCAAGGTCGTCGGCCTCTCCGACGGCGGCAACGGCAAGATCAAGGTCACCGTCGAGGCCACGGTCCTCGGCACCAGGCTGCCGGAGCCGGTGTCCGTGCTCAGCTCGGTGAAGGTCGTGGACGGCACGGTCCGGGTGCACGCCGACGGCCTGCCCCAGTTCGGCGGCGTCGACATCGCGGAGAACAAGGTCCGGGCGATCACCGACTTCCAGCAGAAGATCGACGGCCTGCCCGGCGGCATCGAGCTGGACACGGTCCAGGCCGCCCCGGACGGTGTCGAGATCACGGTGAAGGGTTCCGACGTCCGGCTGGCCGGGTAGGCAGGGGCACGGCGGACCCCGCCCTCTGTCCGGTGGGCGAGACGGCTATGTCCGCAGCGTAGATGTGACGGGGGATACGGGCGGCCGGACGCCATGCGGCGACCGGCGCGGCAGGCTCTTCATCCCATATGGCGGATTGTCGTGTCTCAGAATGCGACACACCGGTGACACGCCCGCCCGACCGTCCCTACGATCGACGTTATGAAGCGACAGGCGGACCTCACGAAGCGGCGGGCAGTAGACCTGTGCCGCGTCGCCGCCATGCTCTGTCGCACCTTCTGAGCGATCGCGTCGGCAGTCGCGCCGGCGCGCGCATCCCCGCAGCCCTGCATCCAGGGCACCCGTGCGCCGCCCTGCCTCAAGGGTGCGCCCTGCAGACTCGCACGCCCCGCCGTAACTGCCCCGGAGGAGAAGAAGCATGAGCCGCAACGACGTCCTGGTCGACGCCGACTGGCTCCAGGAGCACCTGGACGACCCGACCATCGCGATCGTCGAGGTGGACGAGGACACGTCCGCCTACGAGAAGAACCACATCCGCAACGCCATCCGGATCGACTGGACGCAGGATCTCCAGGACCCGGTCCGCCGTGACTTCGTCGACCAGGAGGGCTTCGAGAAGCTCCTGTCGGAGAAGGGCATCGGCAACGACCACACCGTGGTCCTCTACGGCGGCAACAACAACTGGTTCGCCTCCTACGCCTACTGGTACTTCAAGCTGTACGGCCACGACAGCGTCAAGCTCCTCGACGGCGGCCGCAAGAAGTGGGAGCTCGACGCCCGCGAGCTGGTCCCCGGCGACGAGGTGCCGGAGCGTCCGAAGACGGACTACAAGGCCAAGGCCCAGGACACCTCCATCCGCGCCTTCCGCGACGACGTCGTGGCCGCGATCGGCTCGCAGAACCTCGTCGACGTGCGCTCGCCCGACGAGTTCTCCGGCAAGCTGCTGGCCCCGGCCCACCTGCCGCAGGAGCAGTCGCAGCGCCCGGGCCACGTGCCCAGCGCCCGCAACATCCCGTGGTCCAAGAACGCCAACGACGACGGCACCTTCAAGTCGGACGAGGAGCTCAAGGAGCTCTACGCCGCGGAGAACGTCGACCTGGCCAAGGACACCATCGCCTACTGCCGCATCGGTGAGCGCTCCGCGCTGACCTGGTTCGTGCTGCACGAGCTCCTCGGCGTGGAGAACGTCAAGAACTACGACGGCTCCTGGACCGAGTACGGCTCCCTCGTGGGCGTGCCGATCGAGCTCGGCGCCAACAAGTAAGCAACCCGACCGACCTTTCCAGACTTCAGGAGTACGACATGTGCGGTGCGAAGGCCGGCGGCCCCGACGCCTCGACGATCAAGCCCGGTGAGACCACCATCCAGGGTCAGGTGACCAAGGACGGCGAGCCCGTGGTGGGTTACGTCCGTCTGCTGGACTCGACCGGCGAGTTCACGGCCGAGGTGCCGACCTCGGCGACCGGACAGTTCCGCTTCTACGCGGCCGAGGGCACCTGGACCGTCCGCGCCCTCGTGCCCGGCGCCACCGCCGACCGCACGGTCGTCGCCCAGCAGGGCGGCCTGGCGGAGGTCGCGATCGCCGTCTGACGGCGATCGGTCCCTGAAGGGCCGCACCCCTCGGGTTGGACGCCTGGGGTGCGGCCCTTCGGCCTGGCCGGACCTACGCTGGACGTATGTACGCACGGCGGCGTCACACGTACTTCGCGATGATGGGCCTCTGCATCGGCCTCTTCGTGCTGGCCTGGGGTGTCGTGCGCCTGTGGTCCGTCCCGGTCGCCGTCGGGATGTGCGTCGTCGCCATGGTCATCCCGCCCGTGGCGGCCATGGTGGCGAACCGGCGCGGACCGGAGGACCGGTGGTGGGACGACCCCTCCGGGGACCCGCAGTCCGACGAGTGGTGGGACGAGCTGGACGGCAAGAAGCGCCGGTGATGAACCGGCCCGGGGGATGGCCATGCGCTTGGCGGCGGCGACTCTGGACGCACCGGACGCCCGTGAACTGGCGGACTTCTACCTGCGGCTGCTGCCCGGCTGGCAGGTCCGGCCGGGCGAGGACGGCCCCGACTGGGTGCACATCCGGCCCCCGGACGGCGGCACGGGGCTGTCCTTCCAGACCGAGCCCGCGTACGTGCCGCCCCTGTGGCCGGCCACTGCGGAGCGGCAGCAGATGATGATGCACCTCGACATCGAGGTCGACGACCTGGAGCGGGAGACCGCGCGGGCCGTCGCCGCCGGGGCCCGGCTCGCCGGGTTCCAGCCGCAGGACGACGTGCGGGTGCTGCTGGACCCCGCCGGGCATCCGTTCTGCCTGTACACGGACTCTCAGTAGACGAGCGCCTGCGTCCCGGCCGCCATGGCCTCCTGGACGAAGACCTGCGCGCCCGCGATGCGGACCCCCTTGATGACGTCCTGCTCCGTGATCTCGCGGCGGGCCGCGCACTGTGTGCACAGGGTGACGCGGCCGGCCGTCAGGAGGGAGTCCAGCAGGTCGGGCAGGGGAGCCGCGTGCGGCAGCTCGAACTCGGCGGCGCGGCCCGGCAGGGCGAACCAGGCGGACTCGCCGGTCAGCCACAGGGAGACGTCGACACCGCTGGCCACGGCCACCGCCGCCACCGTGAACGCCTGGGAGCACCGCTCGGGGGCGTCCGCCCCGGCCGTCACCTTGATCACCAGCTTCTTCGCCATAGCCGGAATCGTAGTGCCGAAGGGGCCCGCGTAAGCTGGTCCCGGCCCTGTGCAACCGTTCGCACCCCGCTCAAGGAGCACCCCGTGGAGATCTTCTTCGAAATCCTGTTGGTCCTGGTCGCCCTCGGCGTCCTCGCCTTCGCCGGACTGACCGTGAAGAAGCTGTACCAGGGCCAGCGCTGACCCCCCTCTAGGAAGTTCTGATGATCGAGATCCCGTCCGACCTCCACAAGGACCTCGTGCCGCTCGCCTTCCTGCTCGGCAACTGGGCGGGCGCCGGAGTGCACGACTTCCCCGGCTCCGAGAAGTGCAACTTCGGGCAGGAGGTCGCCTTCACCCACGACGGCCGGGACTTCCTGGAGTACCGGTCCCACACGTGGGTCCTGGACAACGACGGCAACAAGGTCCGCCCGCTGGAGTCCGAGCACGGCTTCTGGCGGATCGACGCCGGCCGCAAGGTCGAGGTGACGATGACCCGCGACGACGGCGTCATCGAGATCTGGTACGGCGAGCTGGCCGACAAGAAGCCGCAGATCGACCTCGTGACGGACGCGGTGGCCCGCACCGCCGCCTCCCAGCCCTACACCGGCGGCAAGCGCCTGTACGGCTACGTCAAGAGCGACCTGATGTGGGTCGGTGAGAAGCAGACCCCCGAGGTCGAGCTGCGCCCCTACATGTCGGCCCACCTCAAGAAGGTCGTCACCCCGGAGGAGGTCGAGCGCTGGGCCAAGGCCCTGCCCGACGACATGCCGGACGACGGCATCGCTTTCTTTAAGTAGTCCTAGGGCCTGTCGTTTGGATCAGGTCGGCCGGGAGTGACTGGGCCTCTCGGCCGAGCCGAGCGGGGCGTGGTGCGTGCAGCTGCAAGGCGGAGGAGGGCGTCAACGCGGAGCGTTGACAACCGACGACAACGCGGCAGATGCGCGTACCACGCCCCGCGACGCCGGCATGATCCAAACGACAGGCCCTAGACTCTGGGGTGTGGTGAGCACCGACTGGAAGAGCGATCTGCGGCAGCGCGGCTACCGGCTGACCCCGCAGCGGCAACTCGTGCTCGAAGCCGTGGACACCCTGGAGCACGCGACCCCCGACGACATCCTCGTGGAAGTGAGGAAGACGGCGTCGGGGGTCAACATTTCCACGGTGTACCGGACGCTGGAGCTGCTGGAGGAGCTCGGCCTGGTCAGTCACGCGCATCTGGGGCACGGCGCGCCGACCTACCACCTCGCCGACCGGCACCACCACATCCACCTGGTCTGCCGCGACTGCCAGAACGTGATCGAGGCGGACGTCTCGGTGGCCGCCGAGTTCACCGACAAGCTGCGCGAGACGTTCGGCTTCGACACCGACATGAAGCACTTCGCGATCTTCGGCCGGTGCGAGGACTGCACGCTCAAGGCTTCAACTACCGAGTCGTAGGCTTACGGACATGAAGAGCCCTCTGCTGACCCTGCCCGGTGCCGTCCCCGCCGAGGGCGTGGACGAAGGTGTCGCCGCCCACTACGGCGATCTGTTCCGTGAGCAGCGTGCCCTCGCCGAGGGCACCGGATTCGTGGACCTCTCGCACCGCGGGGTCGTCACCGTCACCGGCGAGGACCGGCTCGCCTGGCTGCACCTGCTGCTCACCCAGCACGTCAGCGAGCTCCCGCCGGGCCGGGCCACCGAGGCGCTGATCCTCTCCGCGAACGGGCACATCGAGCACGCCCTGTACCTCGTCGACGACGGCGCCACGGTCTGGGCCCACGTCGAGCCGGGCACCGAGGAGGCGCTGATCGCCTACCTGGAGTCGATGAAGTTCTTCTACCGGGTCGAGGTCGCCGACCGCACCGCCGACATTGCGCTCGTCCACCTCCCGGCGGGCTCCATCGCCGAGGTCCCCGAGGGCGTCGTCGTCCGGGAGACCTCGTACGGCCGGGACCTGTTCCTGCCGCGCGCCGACCTGGAGTCCTACGCGGCGCAGGCCGGGCCGCCCGCCGGGGTCCTCGCCCACGAGGCTCTGCGCGTGGAGCAGCACCGGCCCCGGCTCGGCTTCGAGACCGACCACCGCACCATCCCGCACGAGCTGGGCTGGATCGGCTCGGCCGTGCACCTGCAGAAGGGCTGCTACCGGGGCCAGGAGACGGTCGCCCGGGTGCAGAACCTGGGCAAGCCGCCGCGCCGGCTGGTCTTCCTGCACCTCGACGGCAGCGAGGTCCACCTGCCCGCGGCCGGGACGGAACTGCGGCTCGCCGAGGAAGGCCCCGACGGCCGCAAGGTCGGCTTCGTCACGACGTCGGCCCGCCACCACGAACTCGGTCCGATCGCCCTCGCCCTGGTGAAGCGGAACGTGGCGGTGGACGCCCCGTTGATGGCCGGGGACACCGCGGCGGCCCAGGAAGTCGTCGTCGAGCCCTGACGCTTGTAGACCTTTCGGGTCAGATGTCGATCTGCACGGTGAACGGGCCGTCGTTCGTGAGCGATACCCTCATCGCCGCTCCGAAGCGGCCCGTGGCCACCGTCGCGCCCAGGGAGCGCAACTGGGCGACGACCTCGTCGACGAGGGGCTCGGCCACATCGCCGGGGGCGGCGGCGTTCCAGGTGGGGCGGCGGCCCTTGCGGGCGTCGCCGTAGAGGGTGAACTGGCTGATCACCAGGAGCGGGGCGTCGATGTCGCTGCAGGACTTCTCCCCGTGCAGCATGCGGATCGACCAGAGCTTGCGGGCCAGCTGGGCCGCCTTCTCCTTGGTGTCCTCGTGGGTGACGCCGACGAGGACGCACAGCCCCTCGCCCTCGATCGCGCCCACCGTCTCGCCGTCCACGACGACGCTCGCGCCGTCCACCCTCTGCACCACTGCTCGCATGTGTCCATCATGCCGGGAGGTGACGTCAGGGCCGCGCGTGGTGTGCGCATGGCCCGAAAGGGTGGTTTGCCCCGGACGCCAACGGCCCCTGCTGGACCGTATTTTGCTGCTTAACCGCCCATCTGGGGTCTATCGGGACCACTCGTTCCCATAGGGACCACTTGGGGTGGCACGATGCATGCACACACCGGTCGAGGGGACGGTTGAGGCACATGAGCACATCAAGCACCGGACAGCAGCAGGCGGCTTTCCGGTCGACGTACACGGGGATCGGCGCGCCGGAATACCACCGGCCGCCCACGCAGCGCACCGACAGCCCGCGGCTGCCCTCGGACAGCCCCGAGGACCGGCTGTCCGCGCTGAGCCTGCCCGAACTGCGCACGCTGCGCCGCGAGACCCAGCGCGACGAGGCCGACCTCAGCTATCTGCGGCGGCTGCTCCAGGGGCGGATCGACATCCTGCGCGCCGAGGTGGCCCGGCGTGCCCCGGCGGGCGCCGCCTGTGTCACGGCACCCGGGGAGACGTCGGTGGTGGAGCGGCTGGCGGACATCCTGCGGGACGCCCCGGCCCGGCACCGCTCCTCGGCCCGGCACCTGACCCTGGGCACCCCGAAGGGCGAGGAGTTCCGGCGGCTGGCCACGGAGATGCTCGACGAGGTCGAACTGTCCGACCTGGACGCGCGCACCGACCTGGAGCTGAACACCGCGATGGGCCGGCTCGAGCGCTACGAACAGCAGGTCTCCCGGCGCCGCCGGCGGCTCCAGCGCACGGCCGACGAGTGCGGCGCGGAGATCGCGCGCCGCTACCGCGAGGGGGAGGCGCAGGTCGAGGACCTGCTGGTGTGAACCGCCCCGGGGGAAGAGGGTGGCAGCCGGGATCACCACGCCGGCCCACTGGCTGTGGGTGCGGATCCTGGACGCCGACCGGGCGCTTGAGGCCCGGACCTACGACGGCCACGGATCGCTGGTGCCGGAGATCGCCGGGGTGGACGGGCTGACCGGCGGGCGCTACCGCGGGCCGGGCGAGCTGGCCGCGCTGTGGCTCGGGGACGAGTCGGCGGTGCGGCTGGCGGCGCTGGGGCGGGTGCGCGAGGAACGAGCGGGCGCCGCCCGGAAGGCCGACGCCCTGCCGCGTACGCCGGGCGGCCGTGGTGCCCGGACATGTTCTGAGCCGCTCCCTTCTGCCGGCGTGCTGGGACCCGCATCCGTAGCGAGCTGTTCAGTTGTGGTGGTGCGGCGGTGCCGACGGGCGGGACTCCCGGCTCCCCTCCGGAAGGGAGTCCCCTGGCGGGTGGCCAACCTTCCGAAGGTGTGACCATGTCCCCGAAGTTGGTGACCAACTCACTGTCTTTATCTCCGCCCCGAACCGGCTCATAACCACCTTTCCCTGAACTGCCGCAAGATGGCGGGAAGTTGTAGTGTTCGGCTGTGGACCCGGAACACGACTCCGCCACTGGGCGGAAGAGGTCGCAACGGCCACAGAGGACACATCACGAGGTGGCCGACGAGCTGCGCGCCCGGATCAGGTCAGGGGTGCTGCGGCCGGGTGCGCGCATGCCCACCCAGGCCCAGCTGGCCCACGAGTTCGGTGTGGAGCGCGGTGCCGTGCGGCAGGCGCTGCGCATCCTTCAGTCCGAGCGGCTGCTCACCAACGTGTCCAAGGGCAGCCCGGCGACCGTCGCCGCGGACCCCGTCGGCGCGCTGACCGGCCCACAAGCCCCGCCGCTGCCCACGACGGTGGCGCTGGCGCCCCGGATCGCGACGGCGTTCGCGGCGGAGCACGTGGAGATCGACGCCGTGTGCCTGACGTCCATCTCCCTCACCCTGGCCATCGGCGAGCCGCTGCGGCAGATCCACGCCGGACGGCTGAAACCGGCCAAGGTCGACGTCCGGGTGCTGTTGCCGAGCCGGGACATCGACCTCGCCTTCCCGGTGCCGGTCGAGGGGCGCGGTGCCGACTCGGTGCACGAGCGGTGGCTGGCGATGCGCAACGCCCAGGGGCAGGTCCTGGAGCACAACCTGCTGGCCCTGCGCGCCACGCACGGCATCGACGTGCGTGTCACGTTCCGCGCGCTGCCCTTCACCCCGCCGGTGAAGCTGTACCTGCTCAACGGCACGGAGGCGCTGTTCGCGTACTACACGCTGACGCGCCGGGAGGCCGAGATCGATCACGAGCGGCGGGCGATGTACGACGCCCAGGGCACCCGGTCCATGCTGTTCGCCTTCCGGCAGGGCGCCGGGCTGCGGGACACCACGTTCGTGGAGCAGTCGCACCTGTGGTTCAACGCGTTGTGGGAGACGATCAGTTCGGAGCTGGTGCTTACGGGCTGACGTCTCCCACGGGTGGTGCCGGGGCGGTGCGGTGACTCAACGGGCGGGCCCCGTCATCAGCAGCGCGAGCACGACCGCTCCGGCGGAGCTGACGGCCGGGCTCTTGGCCTTGACGCCCACGGTGAGAAGGACCAGGCCCACGATGCCGGCCGGGCCGTACTTCCACTGGACGAGCTGTTCGAAGGCGACGACGAAGGCGGCGGAGAGCAGAGCGAGGGCGGGCATCGGGGTTCCCCCTTCGGAAGTCCGGAAGCAAAACTTCCGCCAACTTCGAGAAGTTGGCAACCAACTCTGATTAAGTTGTCCCCACTTGGTCCCTAGTTATAAACAACTTTCAAGCAACTCCCGTCAGATGGATCAGAGTTGTAGCGTTTGGTCGTGGCCCAGGAGAGCGTGGCGGAGAACGTGGCAGTGAACGGCAGCAAGAGGTCCTCACCCCAGGAGATCGCCGGCAACCTGCGGGAACGCATCCGTTCCGGCGAGCTCCGGCCGGGAGACCGCCTGCCCACGCAGGCCGAACTCGCCGAGGAGTTCGGCGTGGAGCGCGGCGCCGTCCGGCAGGCCCTGCGCATCCTCCAGGAGGACGGCCTCCTCGCCGACGTCAGCAAGGGCAGTCCGCCCCGCGTCGCCGTCCCGGCCCCCGTCCGCGGCGAGCCCCAGCCGACCATGGTGGGCCTGGCCCCGCGTCTGGCGGAGGCGTTCTCGGTGCCGCATGTCCGCGTCGACGTGGTCTGCCACACCGCGGAGACGCTGATGGTCGCCCTCGGCGAGCCGCTGCGCCTGATCCACGAGGGCCGCATCCGCCCCGAGTCGATCGACGTCCGCATCCTGGTCCCCTCCCGGGACATCGAACTGGCCTTCCCCGTCCCGGTGGAGGCTCACGGGAAGGACAACCCGGTCCACACCCGCTGGCTCGCCATGCGCAACGCCCAGGGCCAGGTCCTCCAGCACAACCTGCGGGCCCTGCGCTCGACGCACGGCATCGACGTGCGCGTCACGTTCCGCGCGCTGCCCTTCACCCCGCCGGTGAAGCTCTACCTCCTCAACGAGCAGGAGGCCCTGATCGGCTACTACATGCTGACCAGGCGCGAGGAGGAGTGGGGCAGCCAGACCCTCGACATGTTCGACGTCCTCGGCTCCCAGTCCCTCCTGTTCGCCTTCGCCGGAGGAGCGGGCCGCCGGGACGGGGCGTTCGTGGAGGAATCCCAGAAGTGGTTCAACGCCCTCTGGGAAACCATCACGACGGACCTGACACTCTCCTAGTGACCTCTGATGCAGCGCAGACCGGTGCGGTGACCACCGAGAGCGAGAACGATCCGTACGGACTCCGCGATCTGACCGGACGCGCGCGCGTCGTGCTCTGGGACTTCGACGGGCCCATCTGCCGGCTGTTCGCCGGGCACTCGGCGGAGCAGGTGGCGAGCGACCTGGTCTCCTGGCTCGAGAGCCGGGGCCTGCACGGCCTGCTGACCGACACCGAGCGGGAGTCCATGGACCCGCACCGGGTGCTGCGCGCCGTGGACCGCCGGCACCCCGGCAGTGATCTCGTCGCCGAGCTGGAGGAGCGCCTGACCCAGGAGGAACTGCGGGCGGCGGCCTCGGCGATGCCGACGGCGTACGCGGATCCGCTGATACGCACCTGGACCGCGCTGGGTTCCCGGCTGGCCATCACCACCAACAACTCGCCCCGGGTGGTCCGCACCTACCTCGCCGGCCGCGGCCTCGTCGGCTGCTTCGCCCCTCACATCTACGGCCGGACCCGGGAACTGCGCCGGCTGAAGCCGGATCCGCACTGTCTGAACCAGGCGCTGGACGCGCTGGGGGCGGCGCCGGGCGATGCTCTGATGATCGGCGACACGCCCTCCGACCGGGAGGCGGCAGGACGGGCCGGGGTGCCCTTCCTCGGCTACGCGCGCAACGGCCGGAAGGCCAAGCTCCTGCGGGTGGCCGGGGCCGATGTGGTCCTGGACTCCCTGGAACCGCTGCTGCGGCTGCTGCGCGCGTAGGTGGCGAGAGGGCGCCGGAGAGGCGGGAGGGAGCCCAGGGGCGCCGGGTGTAGCATTCCCGCACCGTGCACCGATTGAGTCACTCGCCCGTCCTCGTTCGTATGTGAGAAGGCCGACCGGCCGCCGTCGAACACGTTCGCGCAACCTCACGCAGATGAGTGGCAGACCCCCCGTATCGGCTCACTCCGCCATGCGCGGCCCCGGCCGCGAACCTACGGTGTGCCTTACCGTCCCCCCTTCTCGTACTTCCGGAGCGGCCCGTGGGCGCACCCCCTCTTCCCGGACCTCTTCCCGGGGGACGCGCCTCGCACGACGCCACCTGCCGGGCCTTCGTGAAACGGGCGGCCGAGCTGGGGCGGGAGACCGGCGGCCACCACCGGAACTACGTCCTGCCGCTCACGGAGGGCATGGCCCGCCTGCTCGGGAGGGAAGCGGGGACGCCGGTGATCGTCCGGATCCGGCGTCCGGACACGCTGCCCGTCGCCATCCGGACCTGGCAGAACGAGGCGGACATCCTCGACGCCGTGCGCGGTGTGCTGCCGCACGCCCCGGAGTGCCTGGTCGAGCGGGACGGGTTCGCCATCCACAGCTTCGTGGAAGGCGAACCGCTCTCCCGCGTCTGCGGCGACGGCAAACCCGTCGACACCCTGCTCGTCGAGGCCCTGGCGGAGCTGCTCGCCCGGACGGCCCAGGTCCGGCGCGGGGCACTGCCCGCCCTGCCCGCCGTCTGGCCCCGCAACCACATGGACAGTCAGGGCTTCCTGCGGACGCTGGCCCACCTGGCCGACCGGCAGATCAGACGGCCCGACCAGGCGTCCTTCGGCGGGCTGTTCGCGGCGCTCGGCATCCCGGAGGACGCGCTCGCCGAGCTGGCCGGGCGGGTTCCGGCCATGGCCCGGCGGCCGTACAGCCTGCTCCACACCGACCTGCACCGCGACAACGTGATCGTGTCGTACGCGGGGGACCCGCCCCTGGTCTGTGTCGGCTGGGAGCTCGCCAGCTACGGCGACCCGTTGCACGACCTGGCCACGCACCTCGTCCGTATGCGGTACCCGGCGGACCAGTGGACCCAGGTGGTCGACGCGTGGGCCCGGGCCATGCAGGAGACCCGTCCGGCCGCCGTCAACGGCCTGGCCGGCGACCTGCGGCACTACCTGGCCTTCGAGCGGGCCCAGTCGGTGTTCCCCGAGGTGATGCGGGCCGCCCGCGCCCTTGAGGAATCGTTCACCCGGACGAGCCTCGCCGAGGCGGCCGCGCGGGTGCGCCGGGCCCTGGAGGCGGCGACGGAACCGCTGCGCCTCACGAGGGTGCCGCGCGAGGGCGAGATCGAGAGGGCCCTGTCCCGGTGGCTGGTGTCGCGCGTGAACGGGGATATCGGCGGCCGGGCCTGGATGGCGAAGGCGCTCGACTGGAGGCCCGACCGGCGTGTTCCGGAGCGCCCCGGCTTCCCGCCCGCCGCGGTGCGCGAGGCCCTGCTGGCGGAGGGGGCCGCTCCCGCGGGCAGGGTGTTCAAGGGGACCGCTCACCTGAACACGGTGGTGAGTGTGCCGGGCGTCGACACGCCCGTGGTCGTCCGGCGGAAGCTGCCCGACATGTGCCGCCGGGAGCGTGGCTTCCTCAGCGAGCACGCCGTGCTCAGGGCGATCGAGGAGTCGTCCACCGAGGTGGCGGCGCCGAGGGTGCTCGCACTGGGCGAGACGGCGCGGGGCGACACGGTCGCCTTCCACACCTACGTCGGGCCGCGGAACGTCGGCAGGCCCCCCGACCACCCCGTCCACGGCCTGCTGCCGCACGAGGCCGACAGCCTGGTGGACCAGCTCTGCGCGCTGACCCGCGTGCGGTACGAGCAGGTCGACCCCACGGCCGGCGAGGGACGGTTCCACCACTGGCTGCGGGAGCAGCTCATCGCCCTGGTGCGGGACCTGCCGGAGGAGTCGCAGCGACTGGCCCGGCATCTCGGCCTGCCCGACGCCGACCGCCTGCGGCTGATCCTGGCCCGGCACGAGCTGAGCGAGCGTGAGCCGGCCCTGCTGCACGGGGACCTGAACCCCTGGAACCTCGTCCGCCGCGAGGACCACCTGGCGCTGACCATCATCGACTGGGAGATGGCCGTCGTCGGCGACCCCCTGTACGACCTCGTCCGGCACCTGCACCTCACGCCGACCCGGCCGGAGATCAGGGACCGGATGTTCCGCCGCTGGGAGCGCCGGCTTCCGCCCGAGTACACCCACGACTGGCGCAAGGACCGGCAGGTGTACCGCTGGCTGGAGATCGTGCGCTCCGCCTACGTCGACCTGGACCGCATCGTGACGGGGGCGGGCCTGGACGCCCCGAACGTCCGCAGAGCGGTGGACTCCTACGCGGTGACCCTCGCCGCCGCCACCGCCTCCCTCGGCCTGCGCACCCGCTCCACGGCGAACCCGTCCCTCGGCCGCGCCTTCGCCTAGAGGCTGTTCCGCTGCCGCCTCCCGGCACTGCGTAGGCTCCCGGGCATGAGCACCCCGGGCCTGCGCGAGCGCAAGAAGCGGCGGATGTACGAGACCGTGTCGGACATCGCCGTGCGGTTGTTCCTGGAGAAGGGGTTCGACGCGGTGTCGGTCGCCGAGGTGGCGGCGGCTGCCGAGATCTCCAAGCCGACGCTGTTCCGGTACTTCCCGGCCAAGGAGGATCTGGTGCTGTACCGGATCGCCGACCACGAGGGCGAGGCCGCCCGGGTGGTGGGGCAGGCGCAGGAGCCGCCCGTGGAGGCGTTGCGGCGGCACTTCCTCCAAGGGCTGGAGCGGGGCGATCCCGTGACCGGGCTCAACGACCACCCCGACGTGCTCGCCTTCCACGCCCTGCTCTACGGCACGCCCTCCCTGGTCGCCCGGGCGTACACGCATCAGGAGCGGTCGGAGGCCGCGCTCGCCGAGGTGCTCGGGGGCGATCTGGACGCGCGGCTGGCGGCCGGGCAGATCATGGCCGTGCTGCGGGTGCTCGCGCTGGAGAACTGGCGGCGGATCGCGGCGGGGGAGCGAGTGGCGGACGTGCGGCCGGACGCGGTGGCGGTGGCGGAGCGGGCGTTCGGGTGGCTGGCGGCCGGGCTGCCCCCGCGCCTCCGGAGCGAAACTCGGTAATTTATTTAACTCAGTCACGTTTTCGCGTACGCTCGGTGGAATGACCTCCACCGAGCCTGCCCTCCAGCACGTCCTCGACCGCGAACGCGCCCACCACGAACGCTGCCGGACCGCCCTCGCCGCGATGGTCGAGGGCGCCGGTGAACAGGTCGTCATCGGGGAGGACGTCTCCGCGTCCGGCGCCGACGCCGAAGTCCTCGGACACCGGCTGCGCAGCCGGGCGAAGGCACTGCGCGAGCTGCCCGAGGGTCCGTTGTTCTTCGGGGCCCTCGTGGGCGGGGAGGCCGTCCGGGGCGGGGAGGGCCGGCTGCACATCGGGCGGCTGCGCATCTCCGAGCACCCGGCCGAACCACCCCTGGTGGTCGACTGGCGCGCCCCGGTCTCGCGGGCCTTCTACCAGGCCTCGGCCCGGGACCCGCAGGGCGTGGCGGTGCGCAGGCGGTTCGGATGGGCGCCCGGCAGCCGGGGTGACTCCGCCGATCTCACCGGCCTGGAGGACGAGCACCTGGAGCAGGGGGAGACGCGGGAGAGCGCGATCGTCGCCCGGGAGATCGAGCGGCCCCGGGTGGGGCCCATGCGGGACATCGCCGCGACGATCCAGCCCGAGCAGGACGACCTCGTACGGGGGGATCTGACGCTGTCGGTGTGCGTGCAGGGCGCGCCGGGCACCGGCAAGACCGCCGTCGGGCTGCACCGGGCCGCCTACCTGCTGTACACGCACCCGCAGCGCATCCGGCGCGGCGGGCTGCTGATCCTCGGGCCCAACCGCACCTTCCTTTCGTACATCGCCGAGGTGCTGCCGGCCCTCGGTGAGACGGGGGTCCGGCAGTCGACCCTGGGGGAGGAGATCGCGCGCTGCCCGGTGCGGGGCGTCGACGACGAGCGGGCCGCCGTCGTGAAGCACGACACCCGGATGGCCGAGGTGCTGCGGCGGGCGCTGTACGCACGGGTGCGGATCGAGGCGGACGGCGCGGAGCTCGCCCTGCCGGACGGGGCCTACCGGTGGCGGGTGCCGGCGCGGGAGCTCGCGCGGATCGTGACCGAGGTGCGCGAGGAGGAACCGCCGTACGGGGTCGGGCGGGAGCGTGTGCGGGCGCGGATCGTGCGGTGTCTGCGCGAGCAGGTGGAGCGGCGGGCGGGGCCGCCGCCCCACTCCTGGGTGCGGCGGGTCGAGCGGTCGCGGCCGGTGTCGGCGTACGTCGACGCGGTCTGGCCGCGGGTGCGGCCCGAGGAGGTCGTGGCCGCGCTGCTGGGCGACGAGGAGGCGCTGGCGTCGGCCGCCGAGGGGCTCCTCGACGACGGCGAGCAGCGGGCGCTGCGGTGGGTGCGGCCGCCCCGGTCGTGGAAGTCGGCGCGCTGGTCGGCCGCCGACCTGGTGCTGCTGGACGAGGTGGCCGGGCTGATCGGGCATCCGGAGGGGTACGGGCATGTCGTCGTCGACGAGGCGCAGGACCTGTCCCCGATGGAGTGCCGGGCCATCGCCCGCCGGGCCCGCTTCGGTTCGCTGACGGTGCTGGGCGATCTGGCGCAGGGGACGACGCCGTGGGCGGCCCGGTCCTGGCACACCGTCCTGACGCACCTGGGGAAACCGGACGCGGCCGTGGTCGCCCTGACCACCGGGTTCCGGGTGCCGAAGGCGGTCGTGGGGCTGGCCAACCGGCTGCTGGAGCGGCTGGACGTGGACGTGCCTCCGGCCCGTTCGCTGCGCGGGGACGGGGAGTTGCGCATGCGGGAGACGACGGTGGACGGCGTGCCCGGGGCGGTGGTGGCCGCCGTGGAGGACGCGCTGGGGCGGGAGGGGTCGGTCGGGATCGTCGCGGCGGACGCGGATGTCCCGCGGCTGCGGGCGGCGCTGGAGGCGGCCGGTATCCCGGCGGCGGGCCCGGACGAACCGGGCGCGCGTATCTCCCTGGTGCCGGCGAGCGTGGTCAAGGGCCTGGAGTACGACCATGTCGTCGCCGTCGAGCCGGCGGCGATCGCCGAGGCGGAGGAGCGGGGGCTGCACCGGCTGTACGTGGTGCTGACGCGGGCGGTGTCACGGCTGGAGGTGGTGCACGGGAGGCAAATGCCCTTCTAGGGCGGGGGGTTAGGTTCATGCCATGACCGAAGCAGACGCGTTCACCGACATCCCCACGACCACGCTGGCCGATCTGCTGGGCCGCGGCCGGGTGATGGACATCGGCATCCGGCCGCTGTGGGGCCCGGTGCCCCGGGTGGCCGGACCGGCCTTCA
Organism: Streptomyces sp. NPDC050674; assembly: GCF_040654575.1. Classification (NCBI taxonomy): domain Bacteria; kingdom Bacillati; phylum Actinomycetota; class Actinomycetes; order Kitasatosporales; family Streptomycetaceae; genus Streptomyces; species Streptomyces sp. NPDC050674. The sequence goes on along the minus strand of NZ_JBFAIG010000010.1, from coordinate 195,817 downwards.
CCGTACGGTGCCCTCCCGGCGACAACCTGATGCTGCACGCCGCGATCCACCGGGCCGGGCTGGGCTCGGTCGTCGTCGTGGAGTCGGGCGACCTGGACCACGCCCTGGCCGGCGGCAACGTCTGCGCCGTCGCCCGGCGCCGGGGCATCGCCGCCTTCGTCGCCGACGGGCTGATCCGCGACCTGGCCGAGGTGCGCGACCTGCGCTTCCCGGTGTTCGCCCGCGGTGTCATCCCCATCCCGGGGAGCAAGTCGGCCGCCCTGCCGCTGAACGAGCGGGTGCGCTGCGGCGGGGTCACGGTCGACGCGGGCGACACGGTCGTCGCCGACGAGGAGGGCGTCGTGGTGGTGCCCGCCGCCCGGCGCGAGGAGGTGCTGGACGCGGCCCGGGCGAAGCTGGCGAAGGAGGCCGCGCAGACCCTGGACGCGTGGGAGGCGGACCACCGGGCGCGGATCGACGCGGTCCTCGCGGAGCAGGGGTTCGAGGCCTGACCGACGCCCGGCCCGCTCATCACTCCGCCGCGAAGGGCCCTCCCCCGGTGAACGCCAGCTCGTGGAAGCGGGCGCCGATGTGCCGGTGGGTCGCCGCGTCCGGGTGGACGTGGTCGGGCAGGGGGAGCGCGGCGGCGTCGGCGGCGCCGTAGAGGTCGAGGCCGTCGAGGTAGTGCAGGTTCGGGTCGTCGGCGGCGCGCCGGCGGACGATGCGGGACAGTTCGTCGCGGATCACGGTGAGGGTGAGCGCGCCGGTGGGCGTCTGTGCCGGATCGCCCATGGCTTCGAACAGGAGCCGGCCCTCGGCGAGTTCCCGGGCGTCGGGGGCGGTGGGGCCGGGTGTGTCCTCGTGGATGGCGCAGTGCAGGGGAGAGACCAACAGCAGCGGGGTGTCGGGGTGCCCCTCGCGGATCGTGTCGAGGAAGCCGTGCACGGCGGGACCGAAGGCCCGCAGCCGCATCGCGTCCCGGTTGACGAGGTTGATGCCCACCTTGACGCTGATCAGATCGGCCGGGGTGTCACGCATGGCGCGGGCGGTGAACGGGTCGAGCATCGCGCTGCCGCCCAGGCCCAGGTTGATCAGTTCCACCCCGCCGCGCAACGCGGCGATCGAGGGCCAGACGGCCGTCGGGCTCGCCCCGTCGGAGCCGTGGCTGATCGAGCTGCCGTGGTGCAGCCACACCCGGCGTCCCCGGTCCGGCAGGGGCGTGACGGGGGCGTCCGTGCGCAGGGCGACCAGTTCGGTGCTCTCGTTGTGCGGCAGCCAGATCTCGACGTCCTTGTCACCCCCGGGCAGGCCGTCGAAGCGGACGGTGCCGGCCGGGCCGGGCGCGAACTCGCTCTCCCACGTCGTCAGGTCCACGGTCAGGACGTTGCCGCCGGTGGCGGAGGCCTGCCCGGCCGGACGGCCGTCGACGAGCAGGTCGTACAGACCGTCCGGGCGCGGCGGGAAGCCGGTGTACTCGCGTTTGGTGCGCAGCGTGTCCAGTTCGACGGCGGTCGCGGCGGTACGGAAGGCAAGGCGTACGCCGGAGGGCTGGGCCTCGGCCATCGCCAGCTGCGGATCGGTGTTCTGCGCGCGGGCCCGGGCCGGGAGCCGGTGCGGGAGCAGGCCGTGCTCGGTGCGCTCCACGTCGAGGGCGCCGCGCAGCAGGTCCGCCGTGAGGGGCGTGGTGATCCAGTCGTGCTCGGTGTGCATGGGTGTCAGCCTCGGGGATCGGTCAGGGCCGCGGGCCGGTTCCGCAGCAGCGTGTCGAGGGCGTCGAGGATCCGGGCCCAGGAGTCTCGGTGTCCGGGGTTCCGCCGCTGAAACCGCCGACGGGCCGTGCGGGCCGGACGCGCGGCCGTCCCGGAGGGTGCCGTGCGGGCCGGATGCTCAGCCGTCCCGGAGGGGCCGTCGGGCCGGGGCGCGCAGTCTCGCGCCCCGGCGGGTGAGCCCCCAGGGCTTGAGGACGGAGATCACCGTCATGAAGACGTAGGCCGACAGCGACACGACCGGCCCGAACAGCACGTCACCTGCGTCGGGCAGCGGCCCGCCCGCGGAGACGGCCAGGACCGCGGTGTTCACCCCGGGACGCAGCGCGAACACCGTGGCGGTGGTCGTGGCGAGGGTCAGCCAGAACTTCGTGTACACCCACCGGTACCGGGCCAGGCCCCACTTCGTGCCCAGCGACAGCAGCACGCCGCTGAGGAGCGTGAGGAACGCGACGGGGAGCAGGAGCCAGTCGGCGAAGAGCTTCATGGCCCGGACGGAGGCCTCCACGGTCACGGGGGATCCGGTGGTGGCCGCGGTGGTCCCGAGCGCGAGCAGCCCGAGCCAGCAGGCGGAGACGGTGACGTGCACGACGAGCGCGGCCCGGCGGGCGGGGCGGCTGAGTTTCTGCATAGTGCACACGGTGCCGGGGAGACGAGGGGAGGGCGTCTTACGACGGGAGTAACCAGGTGTACTGGCGTCGGAGTACAGGGCTGCCGCCCGTACCGGAGGGCGGTGTCGGTGCCGTCGGCTAGCTTCGCGGCATGACCGAGCCCCCCTACCTCGCCGCGGTCCGGGAGTCCTACGACACCGTCGCCGCCGACTACACCCGACTCGTCAAGGAACCAGCCGAGCTGGACCCGGTGTCCCGCGCGCTGCTGGCCGCCTTCGCCGAACTCGCAGCGCCTCTCGGGCCGGTCGCCGACCTGGGCTGCGGTCCGGGGAAGGTGACGGCGCACCTGGCCGCTCTGGGCGTACCGGTGTTCGGCGTCGACGTGTCACCGAGGATGATCGAACTGGCCCGGGCGGCGCACCCGGACCTCCGTTTCACCGTCGGCTCGATGACCGCCCTGGACCTCGCCGACGGCGAACTCGGCGGCATCCTCGCGTACTACACCACCCACCACACGCCGCCGCAGTGGCTGCCGACCGTCTTCGCCGAGTTCCACCGCACCCTCGCGCCCGGTGGCCGGCTGATGCTGGCCGGCCATGTGGGCAACGGCGAGCACCTGCGCCCCACGCGCGCGTACGGCGACCATCCGGTGTCCTACGAGTCCCACCTGCTGCCGTCGGACCGGATCGCGGAACTTCTGCACCGGGCGGGGCTGGTGGTCACGACGCGTGTGGTGCAGGAACCCGAGGGAGGAGCGAGGCGGCAGTCGGGCACATTCCTGGCGTACAAGCCGGAGTAGCGGAACGGGGCGGGCGGCCACGCCCCCGTCAGGCGTTCGGCTCGCTCTCCCCGGGCGCGTCGCCGGCCGGCTCCGACAGCCCGATGACATACGTGCCCTTCGCGGGCAGGGTGGCGACGAGACCTCGTTTGCGGTGTCCGCGGAAGGTAACCCCTGCTACCTGGTGACCGACGACAACGGCGCTACCTCTCCCGTCTCGCCGACGACCTGGAGGCCGTCCAGCTCGCCACCGGCGCCGACGTGCTCGGCCCGGCCCGCGAGGTGCTGGACGACCCGGCCTCGCCGTACGGGGAGGTGCGTTTCGCCGGCCTTCGTCTCGCCGAGTGCCTGAGCGACGCCCTGCGGGTCGCCGAGTCCCGGGGGATCAAATCGATGGCCGGCCCGGCCGGGCACCGCTTTGATGGTTGCCGCCGCCGACCACTGCTGGAAGGACTTCACCCTGTGACTGCTTCCCATGCCGAGTCCGGCCCGGCCGTCGCGCTCCTGAGCCGGCTCGGCGCGGCGGACATGGACCACCCGGGCGGCACCCTCCTCGCCCACCTCACGCGGGTGCGGAGGCAACTCGCCGCGTGGGGCGCCCGCCCTTTCCGCGACCGGTTCACCGGCCTGAGCCACAGCCCGGAGCCGCAGTCGCGGCGGGACTTCGCCGAGTTGTCCGCCGCCAGCGAGATCGACCTCGCTCGCCTCGACCCCGCCCTCCGTGACCGGTGGGGCCCCGAACTCCTCAGCCTCTTCACACGCATCCGTCCCCTGCCGAGCCGACCGGCCTGGTCGGACTGCCGGGAGGTGCTGGCCGGATGAAGTTGAGCGCGATCACCCTGGACTGCGCCGATCCGCTCGCCCTGGCGGCGTTCTACCAGCAGGCGACCGGACTGGAGCTGCATCCGAGGTCGGACGCCGACTTCGCCGCGCTGGAGGGTGCGGCCGGGCTTTCCCTGTGCTTTCAGCGAGTCGACGACCACCGGCCTCCCAGCTGGCCCGACCCGGTCGTACCCCAGCAACTGCACTGCTGCTTCCGTGTCGAGAACCTGGACGAGGAGGAGGCCCGGTTGCTGGAGCTGGGTGCCGGGAAGCCGGAAGGGCAGCCGAACGAGGAAGCGTGGCGTGTGCTCACGGACCCGGCCGGGCACCCGTTCTGCATCGTGAGGGGACGCGCGGCGCAGGGGTGAGGCGGTCGCCTCGCGGGTGGCGTGGCGCACTTTTGCAAGCGGGTGCTTGCAATAGTTAGCGCCGTGTTGCAGGGTGGAGCCATGGCATCGCTCAACGTCGGCAATCTCGGTGACTATCTGCGCGAGCAGCGGCGCACCGCGCAGCTGTCGCTCCGGCAGCTCGCCGACGCCGCCGGGGTGTCGAACCCGTACCTGAGCCAGATCGAGCGCGGGCTGCGCAAGCCGAGCGCGGAGGTGCTCCAGCAGGTCGCCAAGGCCCTGCGGATCTCCGCCGAGACGCTGTACGTGCGGGCCGGGATCCTCGACGCCGAGCGGGACCGGGACGAAGTGGAGACGCGGGCCGTCATCCTCGCCGACCCGACGCTGCACGAGCGGCAGAAGCAGGTGCTGTTGCAGATCTACGAGTCCTTCCGCAAGGAGAACGGATTCGGGACCGGTGAGGGCACCGGCGACTCGGACGGCGAGGGCGTCGCGGGTGTCGTCGGCCTGGTCGCCGGGGACGGCGCGGCGGGCGTCGACGGGGACGCTTCCCACACCGACGCCGGCACCGGGATACCGCGGACCGGCCCGGCCGACGGCGCTCCGCCCGCACGGCGCCGCGGCGGCGGGAAGACCGTCAAGAGCGCCGGCCGTGGCACCGGCAAGAACGACGGCGGTACGACCGCCGGCCGTCGGGCCCGCGAGGGCGCCGACGGCAGTGACACCGATCCGCAGCAGACGGCCGGCTGAGCCGGACCAGGGCACCGGCCGTACCGCCACGGATCACCGAACCCTCAGCCGAACCCCTCAAGCGAGACTGAATCCGGGAGGACCCCCACCATGGCCATCACCGACGACCTGCGCAAGACCCTCAGCAACCCCACCCCGCTCTACTTCGCCGCAGGCACCGCCGACCTCGCCCTTCAGCAGGCCAAGAAGGTGCCGGCCCTGGTGGAGCAGCTGCGCTCCGAGGCCCCCGCGCGGATCGACGCCGTACGCAACACCGACCCCAAGGCCGTCCAGGAGAAGGCCTCCGCCCGGGCCAAGGAGGCCTCCGCCCGCGTCAAGGAGACGCAGGAGACCCTGCAGACCAAGGTCACGCACTTCATCGGCTCCATCGACGTCGACATCAAGAAGCTCGGCAGCACGATCGACGCGGACCTGAAGAAGATCGGCGAGAGCGCCCAGGACTTCGCGCTGCGCGGCGTCGGCGTGGCCGCCGAGTACGCCGTCAAGGCCCGCGAGACCTACGAGAAGGTCGCCGAGCACGGCGAGCAGGCCGTGCGGACCTGGCGCGGTGAGGCAGCCGACAGCATCGAGGACGTCGCCGAGGGCGTCGAGGAGCTGGCCATCGCCGTCGAGCCGAAGCGCCAGCCGGTCGAGGTCAAGGAGGAGCCGGTGAAGCCCGCCGCTGCCGCCGCCCCCGCCCCGGCCAAGAAGGCGCCCGCCGCCAAGAAGGCCCCGGTGCGCAAGCCCACCACCGCCAAGAAGACCACTCCGCCGGCCAAGTAGGACCGCGGGGCGATCACCCGCGACGGGCCGGGCACCCTGGGGGTGTCCGGCCCGTTGGTACGGGTACGGTGACCGCGTAGGGACGAGCCGAGTCAGGTGGTGGGCGTTGTGCTGATGCAGGGCTTCGCGGGGTTCATGTGGCTTTTGAGCATGGCCCTGATCGTGTTCAGCGGTTTCGCGTTGTTCGACGCCGCCCTACGCCGGGAGGACGCCTACCGCGCGGCCGACAAGAAGACCAAGCCCTTCTGGCTGATCATCCTGGCGATCGCCTTCGTGGTGAACCTGCTGTTCCCGATCCTGTCGTTCCTGCCGATCATCGGCCTCATCGCGACGATCGTGTACATGGTCGACGTACGGCCCGCGATCCGCGCGCTCCCGGGCGGCGGCCGCGCCGGGCGCGGCTCCAGCAGCGACGGCCCCTACGGCCCGTACAACGGCGGCCGCTAAGCGGCCCGAGCGGCCGGGCGCCCGAGGCTAGGGCACCCGGTCCAGCAGCAGGACGGCCACGTCGTCCGTCAGCTCGCCGCCGTTGAGGTCGCGTACCTCGTTCACCGCCGCCCGCAGCAGCTGCTCGCCCCGCAGACCCTCGGCGAACTGGCGGCGGACCATCTCGGTCATGCCCTCCTGGCCGAGCCGCTCCCTGCCCCGGCCTATGTGGCCCTCGATCAGGCCGTCGGTGTAGAGCATCAGGCTCCACTCGGCTCCCAGCTCCACCTGCGTCCGCGGCCAGCGGGCGCCGGGCAGCAGCCCGAGAGCCGGTCCGTTGTTGTCGTACGGCAGCAGGCGGGCCGGCTTGCCCGGCCGGGCCAGCAGCGGAGAGGGGTGGCCCGCGAGGCACAGGGCGGCGCGGCGGCCGTCCGGCGCGATGTCCACCATGCACAGCGTCGCGAAGATCTCGTCGTCGGACCGCTCGTGCTCCAGCACCTGCTGGAGGGTGCCCAGCAGCTGGTCGCCGCAGAGTCCCGCCAGCGTCAGCGCCCGCCACGCGATCCGCAGCTCCACCCCGAGGGCGGCCTCGTCCGGGCCGTGCCCGCAGACATCGCCGATCATGGCGTGCACGGTGCCGTCGGGCGTCCGCACGACGTCGTAGAAGTCACCGCCGAGCAGCGCGCGCGAGCGGCCCGGGCGGTACCGGGCGGCGAACCGCAGCGAAGAGCCCTCCAGCAGCGGCGTCGGCAGCAGGCCGCGCTCCAGGCGGCGGTTCTCCTGCGCCCGCAGCCGGCCCTCGGCGAGCCGGCGCTCGGCCGACTCGGAGCGCTTGCGCTCCACCGCGTAGCGGATCGCGCGGCTCAGCAGCCTGCCGTCCAGCTCGTCGCGGAAGAGGTAGTCCTGGGCGCCGACCCGCACCGCCTCGGCGCCGCGCTCGGCGTCGCCCGACGCGGTCAGCGCCAGCACGGCGTGCCGGGGCGCGAGCTCCAGCACGTGCCTGAGCACGGCGAGCTCGTCCTCGGAGTCGCCGTGGCCCGGCGCGGGCAGCGCCAGGTCCAGCAGGATGCAGTGGACGTCGTCGGTCAGCAGCCGTCCGGCCTCGGTGAGGTTGCGGGCCGTGCGGACGCGGATCGGCTTGCCCGCCTGGTCGAGCATGTCCGGCACGATCGGCGAACCGGCCGGGTCGTCCTCGATCAGCAGCAGCGTCAGGTTCGTGTGGGCGGTGTGGTTCTCCACCTTGTCCGTGGTGTTCCCGGCGGTGTCCGGCGTGCGGCCCGCGGGCGAGGTGTCCTGCGCGGACTCCTGTGCGGATCCGCCGCGCGGGGACGCGGCCTGCTGCGCCTGACCACTTTCCGCGGCCGGGATCGCTCTCTGCCGCGGTATGGGTACGGGCATCGTCTTGGGTTCCTTCCCTCCCCCCGAGGGCATGGCGGGGGCGAGGGACCTCGACCCACCGACGGGGACCATAGCGGGTGCAGGCACCGCATAGGAATGGTGTGAGCCATGCCGCTGCGCCACCGGCCAGTGTCATATGCCGCGATTTGCCCCGCAGTTGGACAGCTCGAAGATGCTGCGGGGATGACGAACGTCACGTCGGCGTGCGGTGGGTGCGCCGCGGGGCGTGCGCTGGGTCACGTGGGCCGGGTCACCCGTGTCCGCTATGCGGTGGCTCCCGTCCGGCCGGGCGCCGCGATCTAGTCAGGGCCGGCGTCGGCGTCCGGCCGTACCACTCCGAGGATGGGCATCGTCCCGGCCCCCGCGATCGTCACGGTCCGTCCGGGCCGGGGCGCGTGGACGATCGCCCCGTCGCCGATGTACATCGCGACATGGCTGGCGTCGTCGAAGTAGATGACGAGGTCGCCGGGCCGCATGTCCTGGACGTCGATGTGCCGCAGCTGTTTCCACTGCTCCTGCGAGGTGCGCGGGATGCCGCGGCCGGCCGATATCCAGGCCTGTGACGTCAGCCCCGAGCAGTCGTACGTCTCCGGGCCCTCGGCGCCCCACTGGTACGGCTTGCCGATCTGGGCCGTGGCGTACTGCACGGCCTTCTTGCCCTGCGCGGAGGCCTTTCCGTCGATCTCGTCCAGGACACCGGAGCCGAGCCAGGCGGTCTGCGCCTTGTTCGCCGCCTCCTTCTCCAGCTCGGCGAGGCGCTCCTGCTCCTCCTTCTGGAGGGCGGACTCGAGCTTCTCCGCCTGCGCGATCTGCTTCTCGATCTTCTTCTGCGCGGCGGCCTTGGCCTTGCGGCCCGCCTCCAGCTTCTTCCACTGTGCGGAGGCGTCCTTGGCGTACTGCTCCAAGTCCTCCTGGGTGCGGGTCAGTTCGCCGAGCAGGCCCTTGGTCGCGTGGTGGCCCTCGCGGACCCGGCCCGCGCCGTCGAGGAAGTCCTGCGGGTCGTCGCTCAGCATCAGATGGGCCTCGGGCGGCAGCCCGCCGCCGCGGTACTGGGCGGCGGCCGCGGCGCCCGCGCGGGCCTTCAGCTTCCGCAGCTTCTCCTGGCCTTTGACGATCTTCTCGGCCAGTTCGACGACCTCGGCGGACTGCTTCTCCGCCTTCTCCTCGGCGGTGTTGTACTCCTCGGTGGCGCGGCCGGCGGCGCGGTAGAGCCTGTCGAGCTTCTTGCGCACGGCTTCGAGGTCCTTGGCGGGTGCGAGCGCCGGTCCCGCGCTCGGGGTGGGGGAGGGGGTGGGACTCGCGAACGCCGTGCCCGGTGCCGCCAGCACCGTGACCGCGCAGACCACGGCCACCGCCGTCGCGATCAGGCCACGCTTGCCCGTTCCCATACTCCGGCCCCCCAACTGATTAACCGTCAGTAACATGCGGTTCGCCTGGGGATGCTGCCATGCCGGCCCGGAAAGCGACAGGGGTAGTACTTCCCACCGCCCCCTCGCCGGTATGCCCCCCGCACGACGATCTCCCCGCCTGTGTGACGAAAGACTCAGGGAGATCGTTCCCTCGCGGGCCTGTCGAGGGCGGAGGGGTCAGGCGCGAGGGGCCAACGCCTCCCACCGGAGGGTGACTTCCCCCTGCCGCCATCGCGCGGGGCCGTCCGTCACCGGCCAGTCGGCCGAAAGGTCGCGCACCGCCCGGATCCAGCGCTGCCGGGCGCCGTAGGAGGCGTAGGGCGCGGCGGCCGCCCAGGCGCGGTCGAAGTCGCGCAGGAAGGCGTGCACCGGCTCGCCCGGGACATTGCGGTGGATGAGCGCCTTGGGCAGGCGTTCGGCCAGGTCGGAGGGGTGTTCCAGGGAGCCGAGCCGGGTGGCGAAGGTGACCGTGCGCGGTCCTTCCGGGCCGAGCGCGACCCATACGTGCCGGCGCCCGATCTCGTCGCAGGTCCCCTCGACCAGCAGCCCGCCGCGCGACCCGGTCGCCGGGTCGGCCGGTGCCAGCCGCCCGCACAGCCGCTCCCACACGGCCGCCACCTCGCCCTCCTCGTACTGCCGCAGCACGTTCGCCGCGCGGACGAGCAGGGGCCGCTGCGGGATCGGGATCTCGAAGCCGCCGTGCCGGAAGACCAGCCCCGCCCGCTCGAAGGGCAGCGCCGCCGCGACCCGGGCCGGTTCGATCTCGACGCCCACCACGCGCGCGTGTGGCGCGACCGTACGCAGGCGGTGCAGCAGCTCGACGGCCGTCCAGGGGGCGGCGCCGTACCCGAGGTCCACTGCCACCGGGTCGGCGGCACGGCGCAGCTCGGCGCCGTGCGTGGCCGCGATCCAGCGGTCCATGCGGCGCAGCCGGTTGGGGTTGGTCGTCCCGCGCGTGACCGTGCCAAGGGGGCGGGTCGCCGCTCGGGATGTCATGCGTACGAGGTTAAGGGCCTCGGCTCCGGTCAGGGGGCGAGGTGCCGCCGCCAGTAGGTGGGACGCCAGTAGTAGAGGACGGTCAGGTCGCCGGGCATCGGATCGTGGGCCGGCCCCCGCTCGAACGGGTCCCGGTCCGGGTCGGCGGGCCGGAAACCCGGGTCCAGCGGCTCGTCGTCGCGCGGTGGCCGTACGTGGCGCCGCATCTCCTCGGTCACGGCACCGATCCGCCGGTAGTTGGCCTGCGCCTCGATCAGGCTCAGGCCGTGGTTGGGGCCCCAGCCGGCCGTCGGATGGCGGAGCTGGAAGGGATCCTCCTCCCAGTAGCAGACCGGGCAGATCTCGTAGGCCCACAGCTCGCCGAGAGTCTGGTGGCCGCAACAAGGGCAGGGGAGGAACTCCTCGAGCGGAGGCTGCGGTGCGGGGCGGTGCCGTGTGCCTGTCATGCCCGTGAGGGTAGGGATCCCGTGCCCCCGCCGCCCTGTCTTTTCCGCCGCGCGGCCGCCGGTGCCCTCGTCCTCGAACGGTTGAGCGACAAGCGGTAATGATTCGGTAAAACTGGCGAATCAGGAAATGGAGCCCATCCCTCCGGTGTTGGACCTCGTCGGAGGCCTTCGTGCGCCCTGCGAAAGGCATGCCCCGAGCGAGGAGGAACGCCACGTGAGCCAGTACATCGGCAGGCTCGGTCGGCGCTCCGCGTCGTCCTCCGCGCGTCTGCGGCTGCACCGCAGGCCACGCCGCGTCGCCATGCTCTCCGTGCACACCTCCCCGCTCCACCAGCCGGGCACCGGCGACGCCGGCGGCATGAACGTCTACATCGTGGAGCTCGCGCAGCGCCTGGCCGCGCACGGCGTCGAGGTCGAGATCTTCACGCGCGCCACCGCGGCCGCCCTCCCGCCGACCGTCGAACTGGCCCCCGGCGTCCTCGTCCGGCATGTCGACGCCGGCCCCTACGAGGGTCTCAACAAGGAGGACCTGCCCGCCCAGCTGTGCGCCTTCACCCACGGCGTGATGCAGGCCTGGGCCCATCACCGCCCCGGCCACTACGATCTGGTGCACTCCCACTACTGGCTCTCCGGCCACGTCGGCTGGCTCGCCGCCCAGCGCTGGGGCGTCCCCCTGGTGCACGCCATGCACACCATGGCCAAGGTCAAGAACGCCAACCTGGCCGACGGCGACACCCCCGAACCGGCCGCCCGCGTCATCGGCGAGACCCAGATCGTCTCCGCCGCCGACCGCCTCATCGCCAACACCACCGAAGAGGCCGACGAACTGGTGCGCCACTACGCGGCCGAGACCGGCAAGGTCGCCGTCGTCCACCCCGGGGTGAACCTCGGCCGCTTCTCGCCCGCCGACGGCCGCGCCGCCGCCCGGGCCCGCCTCGGCCTGCCCAGGGACGCGCTGATCCCGCTCTTCGCCGGCCGCATACAGCCCCTGAAGGCCCCGGACGTGCTGCTGCGCGCCGTCGCCGTCCTCCTCGACGAACGCCCCGAACTGCGTTCGCGCATCCTCGTGCCCGTCGTCGGAGGCCCCTCCGGCAGCGGCCTGGCCAAGCCCGAGGGCCTGCAGAAACTGGCCGCGCGCCTGGGCATCGCGGACGTCGTACGGTTCCGCCCCCCGGTCGGCCAGGAGCAGCTCGCGGACTGGTTCCGCGCCGCCTCCGTGCTGGTCATGCCCTCCTACAGCGAGTCCTTCGGCCTGGTCGCCATAGAAGCGCAGGCGGCGGGCACCCCGGTGCTCGCGGCGTCGGTCGGCGGCCTCCCGGTCGCCGTGCGCGACGGGCACACCGGCTTCCTGGTGAGTGGGCACGATCCGGCCGACTACGCGCGCGTGCTGGGCCGTTTCGCCGACGACCCGCGGCTGGCCGACGAGCTGGGCGGCCAGGCCGCCCGGCACGCCCAGTCCTTCGGCTGGGACACGGCGGCCGCCGCCACGGTGGACGTCTACACGGCCGCGATGCAGGCCCATCGCCGTCGCGTACGCTCGCTGCATGGGTGAAACCGATCAGGAACAGCGCGCGGTCCAGGTCGTCGAGGCGGTGCTGAAGGACGCCGAGCTGGAGTGGGAGAGCCCCCGGCCGGGCACCTACGTCGCCCAGCTCCCCGGCACCCGCAAGCTCAAGACCACGGTCTCCCTGATCGTCGGCCGCCACTCGCTGTCGCTGAACGCCTTCGTCATCCGCCACCCCGACGAGAACGAGCAGGGCTTCCACCGCTGGCTCCTGGAACGCAACCTGAAGCTCTACGGCGTCAGTTACGCCGTCGACCAGCACGGCGACGTCTACCTCACCGGCCGCCTCTCCCTGTCCGCCGTCACCGCCGACGAGCTCGACCGCCTGCTCGGCCAGGTCCTGGAAGCGTCCGACGGCGCCTTCAACACGCTGCTGGAACTGGGCTTCGCGTCGGCCATCCGCAAGGAGTACGAGTGGCGGGTGGCGCGGGGGGAGTCCACGCGCAACCTGGACGCGTTCGCCCACCTCACCCAGCGCCCCGAGCGTCAAGACCTGCCCGGCGCCGGGGCCTGACCCGCCCGGTAACGCCCCGGCGGCACCCCCACCAGCCTGCGGAAGTGCCGCGTCAGGTGCGACTGGTCGTAGAACCCGGCCGCCACCGCCACCTCGCCCGGTGAACGTCCCTCCAGAAGCAGCCGCCGGGCGCGCCCCACCCGCAGGGACGTCAGGTACTGGTGCGGCGCGATGCCGTACGCGGTGCTGAACGCCCGTACGAGATGGGCCGGATGGGCGCCGAGCAGCCCGGCGGCCTCCCGCAGGACGACACCCTCGACGACCCGCTCGTCCAGCAACTCGCGCAGCCGCCGCGCGAGAACGGGATCGGCCGGCCGAGGGGACACCGGGTCGCCTCGCAGATGCCCGCGCAACCGCTCCCCGACGAGCATCAGCCTGCTCTCGGCCTCCAGTTCCTCCCCTTGCCGCCCCAGTGCGCCGTGCAACTGCCCCACACGCCGCCGCAGCAGCGGATCGCGCAGATCGGGGCGGTCGACGGCGGCTCCGATGAGCTCCTCCCCGAGGTGCGTCGCGTCCAAATACAGCACCCGCTTGCGAAAGCCGTCCGGGGTGGCCGGGGAGCCGTTGTGCGGGACGTGCGGCGGCAGCAGCGACACGGTGTCGTGCGGGGTGCCGTGCTCGTGCCGGTCGAGGTCGTACCGCACGGCGCCGGTGTCGACGATCAGCAGCGTCCAGGCGTCGTGGACGTGCATCGGATAGGCGTACTCGGTGAACCGGGCGTGGAAGACCTCGACGACACCCTGGACGGCGGGCCGCCAGGCGGAGACGATCCGGGAGGACTCGCAGACCATGCAAAGAACGTACAAGACCCCGGCGGGGGCCGCCGGGCACGCTCGGGGCATGGACACCGAACCGATCCGCTTCGACACGAAGATCGCCGTACTGCTGCGCGCGGACCTTGAGCCCTGGCAGCGCCTCAACGTCACATCGTTCCTGGTCAGCGGCCTGGGAACACAGCTTCCCGAGGTGATCGGCGAACCGTACGAGGACGCGGACGGCGTGCCCTACCTCCCCATGTTCCGCCAGCCGGTCATGGTCTTCGAGGCCACGAAGGAGACCCTGACCACCGCCCACGCCCGTGCCCTCTCCCGCGCCCTGCCCCGCGCGGTCTTCACCTCCGACCTCTTCGCCACGGGCAACGACCGCGACAACCGCGCCGCCGTACGGGCCGTGCCGACCGCGGACCTGGACCTCGTGGGTCTCGCGGTGTACGGCCCGAAGAACGCGGTGGACAAGGTGGTGAAGGGGGCGCGGATGCATCCGTGAGAGCCGGGGGTGGCGGCCGGGGGCGACGGAAGCCGCGGGCGTGCCCGGTGCCCGGGAGGGCGACCAAAGTCGCGGGGGCGTAGACCAACGGCTGACGACAGGGCGGACGGCTCCTCACGAGACTGGCCCCATGGAGGAAGTCAGAAACGTTCCCTTGCGCAAGAGCCCCCGGCCACAGGCGGCCGGGGTGACGGAACTCGCCGAACCGGCCTGGGCCCTGGTGCTCTTCTGCGTCGTCTGCGGTGCGGTGGCCGGCGCGCTGCTCCCGCTCCTCGCCCGCCTGCTGCTCGCCCTGCCGTGGGCCCCGCTCGAAGGCCCGGCCGAACTGCTGACCTCGGTCCCGGAACCCGCCCTCACCCTCGGCACGACCGGGCTGGGCGCCCTGGGCGGACTGCTGCTCGGCTTCATGGCGGTGCACGAGTCGCTGTCCGTCCGCGTCCATGACGCCCAGGTGACGCTGACCGTCAGGGACACCGCGCAGGAGTTCACCCGCGAGGAGATAGCCGCGTGCTTCCGGGACGGCAAGCAACTCGTCCTGCTCGCCCCCGGCGGCCTGGAACTCGCGCGGGAGCGCTGCGGCCTGAACTGGCGGCGCCTCGCGGACGCCCTCACCGCGCACGGGTACCCGTGGGAGGAACAGGACCCGTACCGCGCCGAGTTCCGCCGCTGGGTGCCGGGCGCCCCCGGACTGCCCGAGGGCGCGGACGCCCTGCTGCGGGCCCGCGCCCAGACCTGTGAGGACCAGCACGGCGCCGACGCCCGGGAGCTGCGCGGGGAACTGCTGCGGCTGGGTGTGGTCGTGCGGGACGAGGACAAGCGACAGTACGTCCGGGTCGTGACGGGCGAAGCCGACGGGCGCCCGGGGACGCCCGCGCCCCGCTGACTCACGCGGCCGGTGTCAGGGCGTACAGGCAGCGGCGATCGACACGCTGTTCTCGTACAGGTGGTGCCGGGTGATCCGCCCGTCCTCGACCGTGAGCCGCAGCGCGAAGGGGCCCGAGAAGGGCTTGCCGGTCGCCCGCACGGTTCCGGAGAGATGCCCCATGAGCACCGCGTCCGTCCCGTCCACCAGGAACGTGTCGACGGACGCGCGGGCGTCCTCGGGGACGGTGTGGCGGGCCAGCTCCTCGGCCTGCGCCGCGCATTCGGCGGCGGTGGAGCGGGGGCGGATCCAGGGGACGACGGGGTTCTCGGCGAGCATCCAGTCCACCGTGTCGGCGAAGAGCGCGGTGAGTCCCTCGGTGTCACCGGCGAGGCGCAGTTCGAGGAACTTCCGGACGGTGGAACGGGTGGCTTCGGCGGTCTCGGCAGGTGTCATGGGGTTCAGGCTGCCGGGATGCCGGGGGAACGTCGATTACCCCGGAGGTAACCGGTGCCGCCCGCTGCGGGTGGCTCGGATGGCTCTGGGGGACTCTGGGTGGCTTCGGGGTGGCTTCGAGGTGGGGTTGCGCGGATGGCCCGGGGTGGGCCGGAAGCCGAGGCCGCTTCTAGAATCGAACGCATGAACGATCCAGAGTCGCGGCTCGCGCTGCTCCGTTTCCTGGAGCGGGTGCAGGAACGCGATCTGGCACGCACCCGGCGGTGGATCGCGGACGAGGAACGCCGCCAGGCCGAACACCGCCGCGGTCTCCTGGCCCGGCCGCCCGCCCCCGACTGGCTGATCGAACGCGGCCTGTCCGGCCAGGAATCGGTGTACGTCCACGTCGGCGGCTGCTGGAACGCGGGCCGGCGCAGCAAGGGCGTCGACCGCGACCGCGCCCGACGCGCCCTCGCCGAGGGCGTACAGGCCTGCCCCCAGTGCCGCCCGGACACGGAGCTCGGCTTCGTGGACAGGTAGGAGGGCGACTCCGAGGCGGGCGTTGATCGCTTCCCGGCGGCGGAATCCGGGGCGGGTGGCGTTCGCACTCGGCACCCGGAGCTCTGTTGTCAGTGCCGGGGGCTAGGGTCGGGGCGCGCGGCCGGCTTCCGGGGGTTCCAGCTCTGCAGACACGGTTGCATCCCCGTCCTGTCCGGGGGCGGCCCGGAGAAGTCGTCCGGGACCCAACCGACGGTCGGGCTTCGTCGATCGCCACGAGGTGACCTGCCAGCGCCGGCCGCGCGTCCCCGGACCATGATGGCCGCCATGTCTGCGAACCAGCCCGCCCCGGCCCCGGCCGTCACACGGCTCTCCCGCTACACGAAGACCGACCAGGACGAGATCCTAGGCACCGGCGACGACCCCTTCGGCGTGGCCGGGGCCGGCCTGACCTGGCTTCCCAAGGAGGAACACTTCGGCGTCCGGCTCGACGGCCGCCTGGTGGCACACGCCGGTCTGCTGCGGCTGCCCGTCGCGATCGGGGACGTCGAGACCGAGGTGATGGGCGTGGGAGGAGTGGCCGTGGCACCCGACGTACGGGGCCGGGGCCTGGCCCGGCTCGTGCTGTCGGCGGCCCTCGACCACGCTCGGGCGCGAGGCCCTCGGCACGCGCTCCTGTTCTGCCGGCCTCCCCTCGTGCCCCTGTACCAGCGCCTGGGATGGCACCCGCTCGACACGGAGGTACGCGTCGAACAACCAGGTTCCAGGGTGGTCACCATGCCGCTGCGCACGATGGTGACGCCCCTGCGCGACCAGGCGCGCTGGCCGTCGGGGCGAGTGCGGCTGTACTCCCTGCCGATGTGACCGATGTGGCGAGCCGGGGCCACCGTCGCGTCGGGGCGAGGGGCGTCACCGCAGTGAGTGACTCCCGCTCCTCCTCATCACCCCGCCCCGACCTCCGGCTGCGGCCGCACCCCCACCGGGGGCTCGATCACCGTGTCCTCCTTGCCCTCCCCGGGAAGCTGCCGCATCAGCACGGCGTACCCCGCACCGGCCACCGTCCCGACCACGGCGCACAACCCCCACAGCCACTCCGCCCCGAACCGGTCGATGACGACCCCGGACAGCAGCGGAGCGACGAGCGCGGCCACCGACCAGGACATCGTGTACATGCCCTGGTAGCGCCCGCGTCCCTGCACGGGCGACAGCCGTACGACGAGACCCGTCTGGGTCGGCGCGTTGACGATCTCCGCGAGCGTCCACACGCACACCGTGAGCGCGATGACCCCCACCGACCCCGCGAAGGCCGTGAGCGCGAAGCCGTACCCCGCGAGGACGGACGAGACGACCAGCAGCCGACGCGGATCCCGGTGTTCGATGAAGCGGGTGACCGGGATCTGGAGGACGACGATCAGCACGCCGTTCACGGCGATCGCCATGCCGTACTCGGCCGGGGCGAAACCGGCCTCGCCCATCGCCACCGGCAGCCCCACCGACCCCTGCTGGAAGATCAGCGCGACGAGGAAGGACAGTCCGACGACGCTCATGAACCGCCCGTCACGCAGGACGGTCCGCAGGCTCACGGAGTCCTCCCGCACGCCCGCCGTCACCGTCGTCTCGGCGGGCTTGGACTCCGGCAGCCGCAGGAAGACGAGGATCGCGCAGAGCATCGTCATCCCCGCCTCGATCAGGAACCCGGCGCGGTAGCTGACCTCGGCGATGAACCCGGCGGCCATGGAGGAGACGGCGAACCCGAGGTTGATGGCCCAGTAGTTGAGGGAGAAGGCCCGGATCCGGTCCTCGGGCCGGACGATGTCGGCCATCATCGCCTGCACGGCGGGCCGCGAGGCGTTGCTCGCCATGCCGACGAGGAAGGCGACCCCGGCGATCGCGACCGGGTCGCGCACGAAACCCAGCAGCGCGACGGACACGGCGGTCGAGGCCTGCGCGATCAGCAGGGTCGGCCGCCGGCCCAGCCGGTCGGTCATCACGCCGCCGCCCAGCGAGGAGATCACCCCGCCGAGCCCGTGCAGGGAGGCGACGAGACCGGCGTAGGTGGCGGAGTAGCCACGGTCGACCGTCAGGTACAGCGCCATGAAGGTGGCGACGAAGGCGCCGAGCCGGTTGACCAGCGTGCTGGTCCACAACCACCAGAACTCACGGGGTAGACCGGAGACCGTCTCCCGGACGGCACGTCGGGCACGCAGGGCGTACGGCATGGATCCCCCCGGAGGTGACAAGTGTCGGCACTGCTCGAAGCCGGCGCGTGTAAGCAGCGCAGGCTGCTAGCGCAAATTACAAGCCGCCGGTCGCCGGAAGCCACTCGATTAACAGATCCCGTCAAACGTCCGCCAGCCGGGCAGCCACGCGAACGGGCGAAAGCGTGGATTACGCTCTGAGGCATGGCCGACGCACCGTACAAGCTGATCCTCCTCCGCCACGGCGAGAGCGAGTGGAACGCGAAGAACCTGTTCACCGGCTGGGTGGACGTGAACCTCAACGAGAAGGGCGAGAAGGAGGCAGTCCGCGGTGGCGAGCTCCTGAAGGACGCCGATCTCCTGCCCGACGTGGTCCACACCTCCCTTCAGAAGCGGGCGATCCGCACGGCCCAGCTGGCCCTGGAGGCCGCGGACCGCCACTGGATCCCGGTTCACCGTTCGTGGCGCCTGAACGAGCGCCACTACGGCGCCCTTCAGGGCAAGGACAAGGCGCAGACCCTCGCCGAGTTCGGCGAGGAGCAGTTCATGCTGTGGCGCCGCTCGTACGACACCCCGCCGCCGCCGCTGGACATCGACGCCGAGTACTCCCAGTTCGCCGACCCGCGCTACGCGACCCTGCCGCCGGAGCTGCGCCCGCGCACGGAGTGCCTGAAGGACGTCGTCGTCCGCATGCTCCCGTACTGGTTCGACGCGATCGTCCCCGACCTGCTGACCGGCCGCACGGTCCTGGTCGCGGCCCACGGCAACTCGCTCCGCGCCCTGGTCAAGCACCTGGACGGCATCTCCGACGCGGACATCGCGGGCCTCAACATCCCGACGGGCATCCCGCTCTCCTACGAACTGGACGCCGAGTTCAAGCCCCTGAACCCGGGCGGCACGTACCTGGACCCGCAGGCGGCAGCAGCGGCCATCGAGGCGGTCAAGAACCAGGGCAAGAAGAAGTAACGCGACGCCGAAAAGCCCCCCACCTGCGGTTTCCCTGCGGGTGGGGGGCTTTCCGCTGCCTTCGGCCTGGCCCGTCAGCTGCTGGATCGGGCCGTCAGGGGCGTCGGCGCCAGCGGCGGATGCGGATGTCGAGGGCGATCAGCAGAGCCGTCGGGATGACGATCTCGGCGGGGGCGCTGGCCCAGAGGGCGAGTGCACCGCCGGCCGTGCCGATGAGCGCGATCGGCAGGTCGCGGGGACAGATGTCGACGGTGACACCTGCGCGTGGGACCATGTGGCCTCCATGTGTGATCGGTTCCTGGCTAGGGTTTCCGAGCGCAGAAATGGAAGCGAATGCCGCCCCGGACCGGGCGGCATTCGCATGCTGCGGAAACTTTCCCATAGCCATCACGCGTGAACCAAACGCACAGCTAGGCGTCCCCTTGTCCGTTTGGATGGACAGATTGTCCGCGATCGTGGACAGTCGGAGCGCTCCGAAAACCTTGGAAGACTTCCCAAACTTTCCAATCTTTTCAGAGGCGTCCCGTGTCGCCTCGTCGGTCTTGTTGCCTCGTCCCACCTCGCTCTCCAGGAGCGTCGCCACCGTTGCTGTGTGCCAGCAGGGTCCCCGCTCCTGCTCCTGGTAAGGGGTAGGGATCTGGTTAACCGCTTAGCGGCGCCGATCGGCTTTACGGCTTCGCTCAGCGGCATTACTGGTTCGTCTTTACTGGTTTGGCATAACTGGTTAGGCATAACTGGTTAGGCGGCTCGGCATTACGGATTCCTTATCTGATCTGCGAGCGCATTGCTCGTCTCGTAGGTGCCCGCGATCGCCTTCCGGGTGCGCTCCTGGCTTGACGGCATGAGGTGCGCGTAGACCCGAAGCGTCAGCCCGGCATCCGAGTGGCCGAGGTACTCGGCCAGGGCCTTGATGTTCTCCCCAGCGTCAAGGAGCACCGAAGCGTAGAAGTGCCGAAGGGCGTGCATGCCGTTCTCACGAGACTCGACGTACGACTTACCGGGCTGCCGCTCGGGGATGACCCCGGCTGCAGCGAGCGCCCGCTTCCACACTTCCTCGTTGAGGGACGTACGACAGACATGCCCGCCACGAGGCCCGGTGAAGATCAGCCGCTTGGTCACCGAAGGCCCGTCGGCCACCTTCCACGGCAAGGTGATCTCGACCGGCGGGAATCGCTTCATGTGCAGCCGGAGCGCATCGCCAACCGGCTTGGGAAGCGGCACATCTCGCAGCTTGCCGCCCTTCGGCGGCGCGAACACCGCCTTGCTACGGCTCAGCTTCAGTTGCTGGACAACGTGCAGCGTGCCCGCCTCGAAGTCGATCGCGTCGACCGCGACGCCCAGGATTTCGCCCTGTCGCAGCCCGCATCCGGCGCCAAGGTCGACCATGGCCTGGAAGCGCTCAGGCATGCCGGCCCGGACGGCGAAGACACGTTCTGGCGTCCACGGGGTGACCCGTCTGTCGTCCACGGTCGGCGGCCGTACGGACCGAGCGGCGCAGGGATTCCGGGGAAGGTGCCCGTCGTCCACGGCGGCACTGAGCGCCGCGCGCACGTTGGAGTAGATCGTCCGGGCGTACGACCCATGGACCCCGTTCTCCTTGAGCCGCCTCAGCCAGTCGCGGATGTGCGCAGGCTGGAAGGAACCGAGAGGCCGCGTACTGAGGTACGGGTACGCGTGCAACCGAAGCTGCGACTCCATCGACGCCTGCGTGTTCGGGTCGGACGCGTGCGTGACCCACTCCTCGGCGTACTGCTGGAAGGTGATCCTGGCCGCGCGCGGGTCGATGTACTGCCCCCGCGCCATGTCCGCCTCGGTGTGCGCCAGCCACTGGTCAGCGAGCCGCTTTTGCCGATCCGGGAAGCTCTTCGACTTCTCCGTCCCGTCGGGCCCCACGTACCGGGCCCGGTAGCGCATGTCCGAGCCGTAACGCTCGGTCTTCACCTTGCGGGTCTTACCGTCCGCGCCGACCTCTGTCTTGTACCAGCGGTCTTGGATGTGTCCGGCCATCAGGCGGCCACCCCTTCACGCCGGGAGTCCACCCAGGCCAGCACATCGGCCGGGTCGAAGCGGAGATGCCGGCCAACACGGAAGCCACGAGGGCCGGTCCGCTTCCATTGCCACTGGTAGACCGTCTCGACGCTGGGCAGCTCGAACATCCATACGGCTAGCGGCACGGCATCCGGCAGCTTCCACCTGGCCTTGGCTGTCTCCCCGCAGGTCATCGCACTGTCCGTCACGGACGCCGGAGGCACCGGAACGTCCCCCAAGATCGAGCACCAGGACCAGGACTCCGAACACGGCCGAGAACTCGGCATGGTCACCGCACTCGCGCACCGGGTCGTGGTCCACAACAGCCAGGCCGCCACACGATCACCGCGGAACTCTTCGCGGTAGCGCGACCGGGAGGGAGCGCATGGTGACCACGGCCTCTCACGAACGCTTAGCCGCAGCAGAAGACAGCACTTGGTACCGCTGCTGGGCAGTGGCATACCCCGCGTACGAGACTCGCTCCATCCCCCTCGGAGCGCACAACACAGCGAGCCCGCGCCTTGCACTGCGCTGGCTGCGCGAGCGGACGAAGAACGTCACCGACCAACTCGACGCGGCGTACGGCCAGCCAGGACGCCACTGGTTGAACGACGAGCCCGAACACGAACGCGCACTCGCCTACCTCACCGAGGAAACCGCCTACCAACTCACCCTGCACGACGAGAACACCCGCTATGTGCTCGTGGCCTACCCACCGGGAGAGACCTCGTGACCGAACTCCCGCGCGGCTACTGGTGCGAGTGCTGGACCGAAGACCTCCCCCAGAGGGAACGGGTACTGCACGCATCGTTCGACGCCTACTCGGCACCGCAGGCAGACAGGTGGGTAGCGGTCGCCCTGCGCACCATCTCGCCAGCGCTCGACAGCGACGCCTGCGACAAGGCCTGGGGCTGGCTCTACAACGGCCGCATCGATACCCGACAAGCCCTCTTGCGCAGGGAACCTTGCGAAGTCTCCGTGACCCACGCCGACACCCGCATCACATGGGCGATCAGGCCAGTCACCTTCCTGCCGTTGGCCCACCGTCAAGGCGTCGATCTCCCAGACTGCGCACACAACTTCAAGCCTCACACCACAGTGTCTAGTCCTAGGTGATGCTTGACGTTCTGGTCCCAGCTGATGCTTGACGGTGGGCCCTAGACAACCCCTCACCACAGACTGAGTTACAACTTTTTCTACTGGTTCAAGGCGGCTCGCTCCGCTCACCGCGCGCGGCACGGCCCCCGGCCGAGCCTGCGCTCTTGTCTCCGCCCCGCTCCAGCCCGGCCGGCGCCCGTGCCGCGCACACAGCAATCAGCCGCCTGATGCCAGAGAAAGGGGTACGTCGTGGCTGGGGCGGTCGGCTCCGCGGCTTTACGGAGCCACTTTGGCGCGAGCCTCGAAGATCATGGCCCCAACGTCGTGCTTTACCGGGGAGGTCCACAGACTGCCCGACGCGCCAGAAGCTTACGGGGCCATGATCACTCGCGCCAAAGCAACGCCACCCCAAAGCCGCTCCACCGACCTCGGTTCGGGAGGTTCCCTTGAGAACACGGAGGTGACCCAGTGGGCCGCACCTGAGCTAAGGCCGTCTGTACGTAGCTGGCTGGGCGATTCGTCGCTGCCAGCGACGACGCCCGGCCATACCCGGCCTGTGTTGGATCCTCTCTTGTTCTCTCGGCTCGCCTTAGCGGCCTGAGCCACGCCTGCTCGGTGGAGCAGGCTTTTTTAATTGGAATCTACAACTTGCCATATCGGTCCACACCTAGGTAGGGGCATGACTAGTCCAGAAAATAGGTAGCCCATCTCGGCCACGGAACCTTTTTCCCGTCCATGCTGACACTGAGCCGATCACCTTCGGCACGCTTACTTGCGAAGGCATCCGCTAGCTCATCGCATGTCATGGGCCGGAAGATGCTAGGCAAGAACACCGTGTGCTCGCCCATAACAACGGCTACACATCGCAGCTCATCGGGATGATCCACCAATAGGACTCGGCGCTCTTCAGAAGGCGCATTGGAGTCACGAAGGATGTACGCCTGCGCAACGCTTATGTCCGGCTGCTGGAGCTGCTTCCTGTACGGCTCCATAACACCGCGGAAGATGTAGCTCCACCCCAGTGCCGCGAAGGCCGCCAAGTACGCTGCGCGAATCCAAGAGATGCGCGCGCGGGTTTCGTCAAAGCGTGTGTGGATCGTGAATGAGTGATTAGGCCTCGGATTCCCACTCTCAACGTATGCATCGAGGGCCTCGATGTGCGCGGCTTGCACCTTGGGATCGTTTTGCTTCGGAATCCCAAAAATCTGGACGCCGCTTTCGGTCCACTGAGCGGTGCCCCTGAGCGGAATGCCGTCGACGTGGGATGTCACCGGCAGCGGGCGGCCAGTCACCCTGCCACGCATGAAGTCCTCGGCGTCAGCCCGGGTTGCTGCGTGTGAGTCGAAGTCCGCGCCGGCGGTGTTGTTGCAGCGTTTACACGTCAGCAAGAGGGGGCGCCCACCGACACTCTTTGGAGGCACATCCTCGATGGTCAAGAGGCCAGCGGATACCGCTTCGCGGGGGTACGCCACCAAGCAGCAAGGGCAAGCGTAGAAGTCCTGACCTGCGGGGAGTACGTCGCCTAGGCCGAGCCGTTCAAGTACCTGTCGCAGCTTGGGCGCACCCTCATCGAACCACCTCAACCGCTTGTCCATGGTCATACAGCTTAGTGCGTCGCACCGACATCACACGGCCGTAACGTACCCGCAGATCAGCAACGGTCACAGCCAGTACGAATCATTCATCTCTGGATCGGACTCAAGGTCTGACTTGATAATTCGCAGGTTCCGGCTCTGCTTTTCCCATTCGTCCACTCGCACCCGGGCGCGATTCAAGGCTTCGCATTGAGCACCCGACAAGTAGAAACGAAACGATTTCACTGTATCCCAAGTCTCGTTACACTCCTTGATATTGAGCGACTCTGCCGAGGCAACAGCAAAATACCGTTCAACAGCCTCCATCACGATCTGCTTTTCGATGCGTGGATGCAATTGCGGCAAGATATTGATTACACCGTCCGAGCTGTAGACGATTACGATCGCCGGGGGGCGCTCACTGTCGAGGTATCGAACGGCATTGTTGAAGCGACTGCCGCGAGCTGGATCGCCTCTGCCATGTGCAGTGCCATCGAGAATTACGCCGATCGCATGACATCGACCTTGCGGGTCAACGAGCACCGCTCCATCCATGTCTGTCAGCTGCGTCAACAGCTGGGAAGTTAGCCGAGTCGGCTCGATTGACCATGACTGTGGCGATAGGCGTTCAGCTTCGCCCGCAGCATCACCCGAGATGATAAGCATCGCCCCATGCCTATGGCTGCTGGCGGCTTGTGCAGCTTCCCGTAGTGCATCCTGGTCGGCTTCAGAAAAGAGGCGACTCACGAGATCTGCCAAATAATCTTCATCAAGCATAGGCGTCGGCAAATGCGGAATGCCGTCCCGCACAATCAATAGCGCTTTACCCGCATGCGAGAACTCCCAAACGCCACGTGCTGTGAAGCTGACGGAAAACACCGTTTCGCTATCAGCGTCATAGTCAGGCTTCACCACCCCAAGTCCGTAGACACTGTCGCCGTCTGACAGCAGGTCCGATTGAGATCCGCTGGCCTCAAGAAGCTTTCGCACGGCCGGCACGTTACGCATCTTCACTGGGTGCTTAAGTCTGAGGAACACTTCAATAGCTGGATCATCCTGCTGCGCGATGACGAGTCGCCCCGCTCCCGGCCGCCCCTCATAAGGCAGAGCAGAGAGACCGCTCATCAGCAAATGGTTCTCGCTACCAAACCAAAAACCAGCGCAATACAGCATGGAGCGGACCATTGATTCAGTGGCACTCCTTACAATCTCGTCCCCGCTCTCCGGCAAAGAACCTGAGCCCGCACCAGGAATATAGAGAACTCGGGCTGAACGTCCAAGGACCTCTCGAATTACAGCATGCACCAACGACTGATACACATGGAAGCGGTCGCGTTCTTCAGTCTTAATCTGAGGAACTTTGTTGAGAGCGGCCTCATCGACGCTTATAACCGTGTGTACTTCGTAGTCACCCACTCGGATTGATCCACTCGCAAAGAATTTTCTCCCTTGCTCTCGCGGCATCGCCTCAAAGGCTTCTTCCAGTGCTTTTGCACGCATCCTGTCGCGTAGCTCCTGATGGCGCTGTTCATGCACATGAGCGACGCTGTGGATCATATTGCGATCTGGATGACTTGCGTACAGCTCGGCCGCTCTTCGCCTTACCTGCGCCAATTCATCGGGCGAGTAGGGGCCATCTTCAGGCTCAATGCATACATCAAATTCATGTTCACCAGCAGCCTTGAAGCCAACGAGTACCACATCAGGATTCCCAGCGAAGCCGATTGCTTCAAGGGCCATCTCGACTCGAACCTTTACCGAGATTCTGAAGTGGGGTTGATAGGCCCACATGAACTGTCTGATGTAAAGTCCTTCCCCCATGATCCATTCACTCCTCAATGCACAATAACCGCAACTTAACGGTGCCCGGCCTCAGGCGGTCTCTCTGAAGAGTTCAGCCGCCTCGGCGAAGTCATCTGCTAGGTTCTTCTTATCCCGCTCCACAAAATCCAGCTCGCCCTTGCTGTCGCGGTCGGTCCAGTAGTGGCCCTTCAGGCGCCTCGCCGGATTGCCTGATACATCAAACACGGTTGATCCATGGTGAATTCGGCTGCGGTGCTCGACACGCAAATCAGGCTTGTTGAGATACATATAGGTCAACATGACAGACCCATCGACCTCCGACACATTGGCCAAGGCGGATGTGGACTTCGACTCGTCAGTCATCAGCTTTATAGAAACCATTGAGGCGGTCTGTTGCACCACAAGGTAGACAGTTTTCGGCGATGGGCTACTTCCAGTTGCCGGATCAACCCAGAAAGACGTGAGAGTCCCCTTCCAAGTCCCACGGAGGCTACGCGGGATTCCCACTCCCGGGATTTTCTGAATCCAAGTAAGTCGCCATAGCCAGAAATCCCATACGTTGAACAAGACCGTGCACGCAAAGACGGCAGTCGAAAAGAGCTTGAGCGTGCTCCAATCAGGCTTCCCGTCATGCACCCATGCGCTAACCATGAAGATTCCGACGACTACCCCAACGATGACGCGTATGGCGATCGTCTTTTTCATGAGGCGTATCCCAGATAGTTCCAAGCAGCTTTCACGAAGTCACGTCCGTCCTGACGGCTCCAGTCCTGAGCGCCGTGGAAGAGATACTTGCATTCGCTTACCTCTAGCCATCGCTCCGATTCTATGGACGGCTCATCGCCCTCAAGCTCCTGCCAGATGTGCAGAATGATGCCTTCAACCGTTTTGATCCAAGTTGCCTCAAGGAAGACACTGTCTGGACAGTTGTACACAAGACACTCAACGAAGAATGAAGGAACCTCGCGGTGGATGCCTTCTGCCACCATTGCGTTCTCGACACGCTTCATGATCCGAACAGCCTTTTTATAATACTGTTTACTGCGGGTGTTCTTCGCCCGACCATTCTCCAGCTGCTGCTTGGGATAGTTCACCAGAGAGTTGCCGTTCTTCTTGAAGACCTTGGCGCCCTCTCGGTAATTGCTCGACGAAAAGTAGTACTGGTAGACGAAGCAAGGCACGACATCGGCATCTACCCTCGCGCTGCTGGAATGGATGCGGAATGCCGTCGATCCCGAGGAGTCGACTTGACTGGGAAACTTAGCCTTCAGTGCCGTTTCCAACTCTGCCCGTAGTTTTGCCGGCGTCCAGATCCCCTCGTAAGACCCGCTCGGCGGATGTGCACCCTTGGTTGCCTCGTCCCAGTACACAGCCTCACCGCATTGCACAGCGATATCAACGTCACTATCAGCCTTGACGTTGGTGTTGTTTGCGTAAGATCCTTTAGCGTAAACACTCAGGTCGCAGCCGTCGAACGCGGCGTGTTCCTTGATTGCCTCACGAATCATCCGCTCAGTGCGGTCTTGCTTATCCTGCTCCGTTGCGCTGGACGGACCAGTCCAGCCGCTCAATTTTTCTTCCAGCGTCATTCAGTCTCCCCGTTAGATTCTGGAATTATAAGACTTGTCGCAATTTCTGCCAAGAGTTACTCAGGTTGAACTCGTGGAACCCGGTGCCCGTGACGGTTCTTGATCGCTGCGGTCGGCGTCCTCATGCGGTAGGCGCGTGGGGGCGGACTGACGCCCAGGGAACAGGAGAAGAGCTGGACATTTCGGAAGCTGGCCGCGCGCAGGTGGACACTATCTCGGGGTACTGACAGACGGCGGCGGTGTGAATGGGAGCCACAGGCGTACTCTCCCGCTCTTCTGGCACGGGACACTGCTGGCGTCGAGGGCCGTGGTCCGGCGCCAACCTGGGGCCGTCCCTGGGCCGGCCGAGACCGGCCAACGCCGACAGATGACAACAGTCGTCCACTCCGAGAGACCTTGCAGCGCGCTGAGGTCGATTGACCGAGCCGGTGCGGGCCGCCCGGCGTGAGTGTCTAACTGCGTGACAACGCCGACGAACACCGGCGGACGAGCGCGGATGCCTGCGGACCACCAGTGCAGGTGACGGGCACTTCAACCCAAGGCGCGACTACCGCCCGAGTTGCTTCGGGACGAAGGGGTCCCGGAGCCAGCGGCACCAGTCCAGACACCTTGGCGTTTAGTGCACGACCGCCAACTTCCACAACCCGTGGTGCTCCGCACCTTCGTCCCCTAACGTTCATTCATGCTCGCGAGCTGGGCGGGCACTTCACGTATGGGGGAGAGTGCGTGATTAGAGATCTGATCTTCGTCGAGACGGCGCGTGCGCAGTTCGATGCGTTGGCCAAGCGACACCAGGTCGATGTCAGCGAGGCGTTACTGAAGATCATTCAGGAGGAAACCCGCAGCGGAGTGTGGCGGCATGCAGACAATCGGCGGCTGACGGTCACTTACTCCGTGCACCCAAGCGGCGCGATCGTGGTGAGGGAGATCAACACGGCCCCCGCCAGCCCGGCCAGACGCGGGCAGCCCTACATGGGGATGGAGATGCGACACGAGGGTGGTGGACGCTGGATCCACATGAATCCTCACGAGGAGTAGTCTTCGACAGCAACCCTTCAGCCGAGGCTTCGGGGCGAAGAAGTCCGTGCCAGACCCGTGCCAGATCGAGGGAACCGCGGGAACACCGGGGAACCAGTCGACCGCCCACCAGGTGCCGACGGCGCTCCGCCACAGGTCAGTGCGGTAGTCGTCCCTAAAAGACCCAAGCTTCCCAAGCTGATGGCTCCATATGCGGAACTCAGCAGCCTTCGCCAGCAGTTGCTCCACAGCCGCCCCTGCCCGCGCACGCTCTGCCAGACTCCCTGCATGGGGCATTGCGCTGGGGTGACACGGCAGGGGCGAGCGTGCGGAAACCCCGCCGGACGGAACGGCTACTGCCATCTGCACGGTGGTGGAGGCCGACGAAACCGAAGCCCACGTGTCTCTACTCCTCCCAGGCTTCCGCGCATGCCGGCGCGTCCGGAACCGCAGCCACAAGGTAGGCGGAGAGGCTGGTTCTGGTGGCTGCGGTGGCTCCTCCTGGGTTGGTTCGAGGTACTGCGCAACGCGGTAAGTCGGCGCTCATGACGGCGCTGGCTGGGCCGTCCCTGGGCCGTCCGAGGCCGCTCAACGGTGGCCAACGACGACCAATGACGACCACCCAGCCGCTCACGAACCGCGCCCTGACCAGCGAAAACCCAGCTAACCGAGATCCCCGACAACACCCAGGGCAAGAAGAAGTAACCAGAGCTGAAGAAGCCCCCTGCCTGCGGGTTGTCCGCGGGTAGGGGGCTTTTTGTTGGGCTTGGGCCGTCCGGGGCGACGCGCGAGCGACGGACTCGGATGTCGGGGAACAGCGGGGAGTGGCGGTGAGAAATGGTCGGGCGGCGGAGTCGCTCACGCAGTGGTCATGCCGGTCGTCATCCCGGCCATTCGAGGGAGATGCGCGCGGCCCCGGGGGCGTGTCGCACCTCGCGGGGGCATCCCTTGCTGGGACGAAAGGGAGACATCGTGCCGCTCTATCTGTCGAGGTTCAGCTATACGCCGGAGACTTGGGCGAGACTCATCGACCACCCCGAGGACCGTGCGAAGGCCGCTCAGTCGTACATCGAGTCCGTCGGCGGCAAGCTGCACGGCTTCTGGTACGCCTTCGGCGCCCGCGACGGCTACAACTTGTGGGAGGCCCCCGACAACGTCTCCATGGCCGCGGTCGCCCTGGCGATCAGCGGAGGCGGCGCGCTCAGCTCGTTCGAGACGACCGTTCTCCTGAGCATCGACGAAACCATGGAGGCCCTGCCCAAAGCCGGGCAAGTCCGGTACCGGGCCCCCGGCGCGTAGCGGTTCGGGTGGTCGGCGCCGACGAGCAACTCCCGGTTTCCGGGCCGTTCGAGGCCGCTCCGACCCCTGAACAGGTAGCGGTCAGGGCGAAGGGGCCGTGCGCTCACCGGGCTCCGGCTCCTGCCTCCACTCCGCTCCGGCTCCGGCGCTTTGGAGCACAGCGACAGCGGACTGAGCCTCGCCCGGAGACAGACCCCCAAGGAGGGTGACGGGCGCTTGGCGCGCCAGGTCCCGGCTGTGCCACAAGCTCTGCCCGGTCACCTTGCGCACCGCCAGGATCACATGCATCTCGAAGGGCCCGCAGTCGACGAGCACCACCTCGTGGGACGGGTCGTCGCAGAGCAGCGTGCAGTAGTCGGTGGACTCCTCGTCGGACATCTCGCCCTCCTGCCTCGGCGAACGCGAGCGTATGTGCCCTCGGGCGAGGCAGCCATGGCTTTTCGGGTGCGGTCGGGCCTCCTCGGCAGGAGGTTGGCGTACACCCGCCGAGCCAGGCCAGGGACGGTGTGGCCCAGGCATGCCGTTCTCGCGGGACTCCGTGTGACCGGCCCCACCCAGGCACGGCGAGCAGGCCCGCTCTCGCATGACCGGCGAGCGACCCCGGCCCTTCGCGCGCACCATGGAGGAAGCAGCAAGGAGGCGCGTCATGAGCAGGAAGCACCGCGCTTCGGAACCGCAGACATGGGGTCCACGCCCGCGCCACCCTCAAGGGGCGATGCCGCCGCCGGACGCCTGGCCGGGACCTCCACCTCAGGGCTCACCCCCTGGCCCGCCTCCGTATCAGGGCGGCGCCGCGCCCCCGCCGAGGAAGCGGCGCCGTGTCTTCCTGTGGGTCTTCCTCGCCGTGCAAGTCCTGTTCCTGGTCTGGGTCATCTGGGCTGCGACGAACGCCGGTGGGACACCCGCGGAATGCCGCGGACTGACGGGAGACGAACGGGAGCTGTGCAACGACGCGAACGACGTCGGGACCACGATCGGGGTCGGCTTGCTGATCGGACTGTGGGCCGTCACGGACTTCATCCTCGCCCTGACGTACCTGATCTACCGGCTCGCCAACCGCCCGCCTCGGTACTGAGGCACACTCACCTCAGTCCAGCCGGAGGAGCACCGCCTCGTCCGACCGGCACTGCAACCATGCCGATCTCCTGCGCGAACGGATCGACGGTCGCGTCGGGCAGTGAGACGTACGCGCCGCCGAGCCGGACAGCGGGTCGGAAAAAGACCCGAAAAAAACTTCGGCGGCGATGTCGAGAACCCGCGTCCGGCTCCGTCCCCGGGGTGAAGGCGGCCAAGATGGGTCGCACCAGCACCGAGGAGACGACGATGGCCAAGTACCTGCTGCTGAAGCACTACCGCGGCGCCCCGGCACCGGTGAACAACGTGCCCATGGACCAGTGGGCGCCCGAGGAGATCTCGGCGCACGTGCAGTACATGAACGACTTCGCGGCCCGGCTCGAGAAGACCGGCGAGTTCGTCGACGGCCAGGCGCTCGCCCCCGAGGGAGCGTGGGTCCGCTACGACGGTGAGGGGCGCCCGCCGGTCACCGACGGCCCGTTCGCGGAGACCAAGGACCTCATCGCCGGCTGGATGATCATCGACGTCGACAGCTACGACCGTGCCGTCGAACTGGCCGGGGAACTGTCGGCGGCCCCCGGGGCGGGCGGGAGGCCGATCCACGAGTGGCTCGAGGTGCGTCCCTTCCTGACCGCGCACCCCACCATCACGGAGTGAACCCACTCATGGACGAGGCACTGCTCCGCCGCCTCACCCCGAGCGTGCTCACGATCCTCGTCCGCCGCGGAGCCGACTTCGCGGCGGCCGAGGACGCCGTGCAGGAGGCGCTGATCGAGGCGCTGCGCGTGTGGCCGACCGGCTCTTCCCCGGGCTCTCGGCCCGACTCCGGCAAGGGAGACCCCGTTCGGGACCCGAAGGGCTGGCTGGTCACCGTCGCCTGGCGCAAGTTCCTCGACCACACGCGGGCGGACAGCGCCCGCCGCCGGCGTGAGGACCTGGTCGTCGAGGAGCCGGCGCCCGGGCCGGCGCCCGACGTGGACGACACACTCCAGCTCTACTTCCTGTGCGCCCACCCCTCGCTCACGCCGTCGTCGGCGGTCGCGCTCACCCTGCGCGCCGTCGGCGGTCTCACCACCCGGCAGATCGCCCGGGCGTACCTCGTCCCCGAGGCGACCATGGTGCAGCGCATCAGCCGGGCCAAGCGCACCGTCTCCGGTGTGCGGTTCGACCAGCCCGGCGATGTCACCACCGTGCTGCGCGTGCTCTACCTGGTCTTCAACGAGGGTTACTCCGGCGACGTCGACCTCGCCGCCGAGGCCATCCGGCTCACCCGGCAGCTCGCGGCCCGCATCGACCACCCCGAGGTGGCCGGGCTGCTCGCCCTCATGCTGCTCCACCACGCCCGGCGCGCCGCCCGTACCGCGCCCGACGGCAGCCTGGTCCCGCTCGCCGAGCAGGACCGCGGCCGGTGGGACACGCGTCTGATCGCCGAGGGCGTCGCGATCCTCCAGGCGGCCCTCGCCCGTGACCGGCTGGGCGAGTTCCAGGCGCAGGCCGCCATCGCGGCCCTGCACGCCGACGCGCCGACCGCCGAGGAGACCGACTGGGTGCAGATCGTCGAGTGGTACGACGAGCTGCTGCGCCTGACGGACAGCCCGGTCGTGCGGCTCAACCGCGCGGTGGCCGTCGGCGAGGCCGACGGGCCGCGTGCCGGCCTCGCGGCACTCGCGGCCCTGGACGACTCGCTGCCCCGCCACACCGCGGTGGCGGCCTACCTCCACGAACGCGACGGCGACCTGGACACGGCGGCCCGCCTGTACAGCGAGGCGGCCCGGAAGGCTCCCCACCTCGCCGAACGCGACCACCTGACCCGTCAGGCGGCCCGCCTCAACGCCGCCCTACGCCGCTGACGGGCCCCGTGCCGCGCATCGACCCCACCGCACATCGACCTCACCGCCCGTCAGCGCACCACAATCAGTGCACCCCAATCACCGCTCCGTACGTCACCGCACGATCAACGGCACGGGGTGCACCTCGTCCGCCTTGTGCCCGGCGCGCTCGTGGATGCGCTGGACCGCTTCGGCCGAGGGGGCCTCGGAGAGGCAGTAGACATGGCCGGACTCCGGGTCCGCCCAGGCCATCTCGAAGTGGACCTGCTCGTCCTTCTCTATCGCGAGGTCCGCGTTGTGGGCTTCACGCAGCTGTTCCTCCGTGATGCCTTCCATGCCGCGATGGACATCCATGAACTTGGGCATGCCTCGCGTCTCCTTCCCGGCACGGCGCTCGCCCGCGCCGTCTTGCCTCCCTCTCATGCTCCGCCCGTACGGCCGCCCGGGCGACCCCGGATCCCGGGGCCGCACGCCGAGGGGCCCCGGCGACACGGCCGGGGCCCCACAGGTCGTACGGGCAAAGCGTCGGCGTCAGCCGCACTGGCAGGGGCTGCCCGACTGGCAGCCGCAGCCGCAGCCCGAGCCGCAGCCGCACGCGGCGATCAGGGGCAGGCTCCTGATCTCGGCGGGCTGTTCGGTCTCACGCTGCCGGGCGGGGTCGGGCGTGGTGCTGGGGGATTCGGCCATGGGTCCCTCCTCGAGGCTGGTGCCTGTGCCCATTGGATGCCCCGGCAGCTGGGCGCATCAACGGCGCACTGAGGCGCCCGCGCGCCCAGACCGCCCCCGACCGTCCCCGGGCCCCGCCCCCGACCGGTGCCGCCAGTGCTCCCGGCCCCGACACCGACCCGCCCCGTCAGGCGCTCCCGGCCCCCGGCACCGACCCGCCCCGTCAGGCGCTCTCGGCCCCCGGCACCGCCTGGATCTCCGGCTGCGCGTCCGTCTGGAGCTCGTCCGCGTGCTCGCCCGTCACCAGGTACACCACGCGCTTGGCTACCGACACGGCGTGGTCGGCGAACCGCTCGTAGTAGCGGCCGAGCAGCGTGACGTCCACGGCCGTCTCGATGCCGTGCTTCCAGCGGTCGTCCATCAGGTGCTGGAAGAGCGTGCGGTGCAGCAGGTCCATCTCGTCGTCGTCCTGCTCCAGCTGGAGCGCCAGGTCGACATCCTTGGTGATGATCACCTCGGCGGCCTTCGCCATCAGGCGCTGCGCGAGCTGGCCCATCTCCAGGATCGTGGCGTGCAGGTCGCTCGGGACAGCGCGGTCCGGGTAGCGCAGGCGCGCGAGCTTCGCCACGTGCTGGGCGAGGTCACCCGAGCGCTCCAGATCGGCCGACATGCGCAGCGACGTGACGACGATGCGCAGGTCCGTCGCCACCGGCTGCTGCCGCGCCAGCAGGGCTATGGCCCGGGCCTCCAGGTCGTGCTGGAGCTCGTCGACCCTCTGGTCGGCCTCGATGACGTTCTCGGCCAGCTTCAGGTCGGAGTCGAGCATGGCGGTCGTGGCGCGCCCGATCGCCGACCCGACCAGCCGGGCCATCTCCACCAGACCGTCGCCGATCGAGTCCAGTTCCTCGTGGTACGCGTCCCGCATCAGGCTTCCCTCTCGTACGTCTTCACTCGGGGGTCCAAGGGCCGGGGTCCACCGGACAACCGGCGGTACGACCGTCGTACTACCAACGGTCCGAACCCCACGCTCCCACGTTCCGGCCTGTACGCGTCCGTTTCCGGCATCCCAAATGAACCAATACTGGCTCCAAGGTGAACTCTGGGCGACGAGTGTTCGAGCTCGCACCCCGACGGCTGTGGAGGGTGCCCGAGCCATGCCTAACCTGGGTGCATGGACGTGAACGCGGCGGTCGCCGCAGCGGCAGCGATCGCCGGGGTGCTCACCGGCGTCATCGCCATGCTCGCGTTCCGCTGGAGTGAGCGCGAGCAGAAGCGCCCCACCCGCAGCTCCCTGCACACCGACGCGGTCCTTCCGCCCGGCGTGGACACGGTCCTGTCGGTCCTGCGATCGTCCGCCGTCGTCCTCGACGAGGCGGACGCCGTGGTCAAGGCCAGCTCGGCGGCGTACGCCCTCGGCCTGGTGCGCGGCGGCAAGCTCGCCGTCGAGCCGATGCTGCAGATGGCCCGGGACACCAGGCGGGACGGCGAGATACGCCAGGTCGAGCTGGACCTGCCACGGCGCGGCACCGGACGCGGAGAGGCCCTGGCCGTCTCCGCGCGGGTCGCGCCGCTCGGCTCCCGGCTGGTGCTGCTGCTCGTGGAGGACCTGACCGAGGCCCGCCGCATCGAGGCGGTCCGGCGCGACTTCGTCGCCAACGTGAGCCATGAGCTGAAGACGCCGGTCGGTGCCCTCTCGCTGCTCTCCGAGGCCGTCATGGACGCCTCCGAGGACCCCGAGGCGGTCGAGCGGTTCGCCGGGCGCATGCAGATCGAGGCCACCCGGCTCACCAGCCTGGTGCAGGAGCTCATCGACCTCTCCCGGGTGCAGAACGACGACCCGCTGGAGGACGCCGAGCCGGTCCGGGTCGACGAGCTCGTCGCCGAGGCCGTCGACCGCTGCCGGCACCAGGCCGGTGCCAAGCAGATCACCATGGCCGCCGGTGGCGCCGCCGACCTGCACGTCTGGGGAAACCGCGGCCAGCTCGCCGCCGCCCTGGGCAACCTCGTCGAGAACGCCGTCAACTACTCACCCGCCCGCACCCGCGTCGGCATAGCGGCCCGCAGGGTGAACGCACCCGGCGGGGAACACATCGAGATCGCCGTCACCGACCAGGGCATCGGCATCTCCGACAAGGACAAGGAGCGCATCTTCGAGCGCTTCTACCGCGTCGACCCGGCCCGCTCCCGTGCCACCGGCGGCACAGGACTGGGACTGGCGATCGTGAAGCACGTGGCCGCCTCGCACGGCGGGGAGGTCACGGTGTGGAGCGCCGAAGGCCAGGGCTCCACCTTCACCCTGCGGCTGCCGGAGGCCGGTGCGCCCCGCGATCGCGCCCATCAGCAGCCCGCCCGAGAGACACGCGCAGGAGGCGCGGGCCTCGACGTGGAGGCCGGGCGGTACACCCCTGAATCCCCCGAATCGAACGCGTACGAAACGCTTCCCGCCCCGGAGGTCCTTCCGTGACCCGTGTGCTCGTCGTCGAGGACGAGGAGTCCTTCTCCGACGCCCTGTCGTACATGCTCCGCAAGGAGGGCTTCGAGGTCGCCGTCGCGACCACCGGGCCCGACGGACTCGACGAGTTCGAGCGCAACGGCGCCGACCTCGTCCTCCTCGACCTGATGCTGCCCGGCCTGCCGGGCACGGAGGTCTGCCGTCAGCTGCGCGGCCGCTCCAACGTCCCCGTCATCATGGTGACCGCCAAGGACAGCGAGATCGACAAGGTCGTCGGGCTGGAGATAGGAGCCGACGACTACGTCACCAAGCCGTTCTCCTCGCGCGAGCTGGTCGCGCGCATCCGGGCCGTGCTGCGCCGCCGCGGCGAGCCGGAGGAGGTCACCCCGGCCGCCCTGGAGGCGGGCCCGGTCCGCATGGACGTGGACCGGCACGTGGTCACGGTCGGCGGCACCAAGATCGACCTGCCGCTGAAGGAGTTCGACCTGCTGGAGATGCTGCTGCGCAACGCCGGCCGCGTCCTGACCCGCATGCAGCTCATCGACCGCGTCTGGGGCGCCGACTACGTCGGTGACACCAAGACCCTCGACGTCCACGTCAAGCGTCTGCGCGCCAAGATCGAGCCGGACCCGGGCGCTCCGCGCTACCTGGTGACGGTCCGCGGCCTGGGCTACAAGTTCGAGCCGTAGGCCGGCCGCGCACGACGGCGAAACGAAGGGCGGGACCTCTCTTCGGAGAGGTCCCGCCCTTCGTTCTGTGCTGTTCAGGGCCCGCGCACTGCGCAGGACCCTGCGCGTTGCTCAGCGCCCGCTACGGCTCAGCGCCCGCTACGGCTCAGCGCCCGCTACGGCTCAGTGGCCGGCGCTCGCGCTCGCCGACGCCGCGTCGGTCGGCGTGCCGGACGCCTCGTGACCGCCCGGCTTCGCACCGGCGGCGGGGCTCTCCGACTCGCCCTCGGCCGGCGAACCGGACGCGGAGGCGGACGGGGACGCGGAGGTGCCCGGAGCGGCCGGGACCTCGGTGGGGCCCCACTCCTTGAAGTAGTGCTCGGCGGGCACGACGAACGCGCTCAGGCTCACGGCGCCGGTCTTGCTGAAGGTGAAGGTGACCTTCTGGGCGTTGCCGTCCTGCACCGCCTCACGGCTGCTCGGCAGCATCGCCGTGGCGTTGTCCTTGCCGCCGACGACCAGCGAGCCGCCGGGCGGGATGCTGAGGCTGCCGCCCTTGGCCGGCTTGAGCTCGGCGGTCTTGCCGGTGCCGGGCAGGGTGATGGACTCCAGCGTCTCGGCGCTGGAACCGGAGTTGAAGAAGGTCGCGGAGATCGCGGCCGGGCCGGTCGATTCGAGATCGGGCTGCGTGATCACGATCGCGTTCTGGACCTTGATGTCGCCGACGCTCGTCGCCGCGTTGTCCGGCTTGATCTCCAGGGTCTGGGCGTTGTTGCCGGCGCCGCACGCGGCGAGCGAGGCGATCGAGAACGCGGTGACGGCGGCGGCGAGGGCACCGCGTCGAAGGCTGCTGCTCACGGCGGAGGCAACTCCTTGACTCGAGCGGAGCGGCCGATAAAGCCGCCCTAAGTGTCTGTCAGCGGCCCTTAGGTTACCGAGCCGCCCTGGTCCGGCCGCACCCGACCCCCCGGCACCGGTGATCCCAGCTGAGTCGCACAGACTCCTGCGTCACATTGGCGCGGTGCTCGTCCGGCATTCACATAAGAGTCGAGGCCGGTCCCGCAAATCTTCCGTGAAGGAATGTGCGGCCACCTCGGAATTGATCACGCACGGCTCCTCCGCGTGGCCGGTGATCAATTCCGGATTCGACCGGAACCCGGCTCGGGCATCCGAACGGAGTAGCGGAAGTCGAGCACACGGAACCGGACATATCGGGATGTTCGGCCATCTGGAGGGCGCTCCGGATGCGTGTAACGTACGCGTTTCGCTCACCCCGGACAGCCGCTCCCACCTGCGAATACCTTCTTCCACTCCCTGTCCGAAGCACGTTCCTGTCGGAGTTGTCAAGCCCCGAGATACGCCCTGACCTGCGAAAACGCCATTCAGAACCCGCGATTTCCGTGTTACCCTGGATAGCCACGGAAGGGGTACCTGTCACATGACGTTCAAGGTTGGCGACACCGTGGTCTATCCCCATCACGGGGCCGCGCTGATCGAGGCCATCGAAACTCGCCAGATCAAAGGCGTGGACAAGACCTACTTGGTGCTGAAGGTCGCCCAGGGTGACCTGACGGTACGTGTGCCAGCGGACAATGCGGAGTTCGTCGGCGTGCGTGATGTGGTCGGTCAGGACGGGCTGGACCGGGTCTTCGAGGTGCTGCGCGCACCGTACGCCGAGGAGCCCACGAACTGGTCCCGTCGTTACAAGGCAAACCTGGAGAAGCTCGCTTCGGGCGATGTCATCAAGGTCGCGGAAGTCGTGCGTGACCTGTGGCGTCGTGAGCGCGAGCGCGGACTCTCCGCCGGTGAGAAGCGCATGCTCGCCAAGGCCCGCCAGATTCTGGTGAGCGAGCTCGCCCTCGCGGAGAACACCAACGAGGACAAGGCCGAGGCTCTGCTCGACGAGGTTCTCGCCTCCTGAGGCGAAGCCGGTCGCTCAGCGCTCAGCAGATCAGGCGCGCGCCTGACCATCGAAATGCCGCGGTGCCCGATGACGAATTCCTGTCGCCGGGCGCTGCGGCATGTTCGTACTCCGGCGCCGATGCGCCGCCACCCCGGGATGTGTTATCACTCACGCCCCGGTGCTTGCTGTGCCGGGCCCGGGCACCGGCTCGACCAGCGTCACGGAAGGGTCCGGTCGAGCGCGTCGCGCCCGGCACTCCTCCAGGCCATACCCACGCCAGGCCAGCACACAAACCTGACAGGAACCGATGTCTGACGATTCGCGTCCCTCGCCGTCCGCCGCCTCCTCCGCGGCCCGTACGGCGGCCGTGATCCCGGCCGCCGGACGGGGGGTACGGCTCGGTCCGGGTGCCCCCAAGGCGCTCCGCGCGCTGAGCGGCACCCCCATGCTGATCCACGCGGTCCGCGCGATGGCCGCCTCCCGCGCCGTCTCCCTGGTCGTCGTCGTCGCCCCGCCCGAGGGCGCGGCCGAGGTCAAGTCGCTGCTCGACGCGCACGCCCTGCCCGAGCGGACGGACTTCCTGGTCGTGCCCGGCGGGCAGACCCGCCAGGAGTCCGTGAAGCTCGGCCTCGACGCGCTGCCGCCCGGCCACGACATCGTGCTGGTGCACGACGCGGCCCGGCCGCTGGTCCCGGTGGACACCGTCGACGCCGTGATCGAGGCCGTGCGTGACGGCGCCCCGGCCGTGGTCCCGGCGCTGCCGCTCGCCGACACCGTCAAGCAGGTCGAGCCCGCCGCCGTGCCCGGCGAGCCGGAGCCGGTCGTCGCCACGCCGGAGCGCGCACTGCTGCGGGCGGTGCAGACCCCGCAGGGCTTCGACCGGGACACCCTGGTCCGGGCGCACGAGACGGTGACCGGCGAGGTCACCGACGACGCGGGGATGGTCGAGCGGCTCGGCCTCACGGTCGTGGCCGTCCCCGGTCACGAGGAGGCCTTCAAGGTCACCCGCCCCCTCGACCTGGTCCTCGCCGAGGCGGTCCTGGCCCGCAGGAGGCTCAACGATGGCTTCTGACCTGCCCGTTCTGCCCCAGGTCGGCATCGGCACCGACATCCACGCCTTCGAGGACGGCCGCGAGCTGTGGTGCGCCGGCCTGAAGTGGGAGGGTGAGGGCCCCGGCCTGGCCGGCCACTCCGACGCGGACGTCGTCGCCCACGCCGCCTGCAACGCCCTCTTCTCCGCCGCCGGCCTCGGCGACCTCGGACAGCACTTCGGCACCGGGCGCCCCGAGTGGTCGGGCGCCTCCGGGGTCACGCTCCTGACGGAGGCCGCCCGCATCGTGCGCGAGGCCGGCTTCCGGATCGGCAACATCGCCGTCCAGGTGGTGGGCCCCCGCCCGAAGATCGGCAAGCGCCGGGACGAGGCCCAGAAGCTCCTGTCGGAGGCGGCCGGGGCCCCCGTGTCGGTCTCGGGCGCGACGACGGACGGGCTCGGTTTCCCCGGCCGCGAGGAAGGGCTGATGGCGGTGGCCACCGCGCTGGTCGTGCGCGTCGGCTGAGGGCGAGGGACCGGGCCGCGCCGACGGCCGATGTCACGAATCCGTGCGCCCCGCGGGGAAGGTCCTGAGGCACACCCGCGGGCCCACTACCCTGGAGTGGTGACTATTCGCCTGTACGACACCAGCGCCCGGCAGATCCGTGACTTCTCCCCGCTCCAGCCGGGTTGTGTCTCGATCTACCTGTGCGGTGCCACCGTGCAGGCCGCGCCGCACATCGGGCACATCCGCTCCGGGCTGAACTTCGACATCATGCGCCGCTGGTTCGAGTACCGCGGCTACGAGGTCACGTTCGTGCGGAACGTGACCGACATCGACGACAAGATCATCGCCAAGTCGGCCGACCTGAACCGCCCCTGGTGGGCCATCGGCTACGAGAACGAGCGCGCGTTCAACGACGGTTACGCCGTGCTCGGTTGCCTGCCGCCCACCTACGAGCCGCGGGCCACCGGCCACATCACCGAGATGATCGAGATGATGCGCGGCCTCATCGAGCGCGGGCACGCCTACGAGGCCGACGGCAGCGTCTACTTCGACGTCCGCTCCTGGCCCTCCTACCTGGAGCTGTCCCGGCAGGACCTCGACGAGATGCGCCAGCCCGCCGAGGAGGGCATCACCGGCAAGCGCGACCCGCGCGACTTCGCCATGTGGAAGGCCACCAAGCCCGGCGAGCCCGACTGGGAGACGCCGTGGGGACGCGGCCGGCCCGGCTGGCACCTGGAGTGCTCGGCCATGGCGCACAAGTACCTCGGGTCCGCCTTCGACATCCACGGCGGCGGCCTGGACCTGGTCTTCCCGCACCACGAGAACGAGATCGCCCAGGCCAAGGCCTACGGTGACACCTTCGCCCGGTACTGGGTGCACAACGCCTGGGTCACCATGAGCGGCGAGAAGATGTCCAAGTCGCTCGGCAACTCGGTCCTGGTCAGCGAGATGGTCAAGCGCTGGCGCCCCATCGTGCTGCGCTACTACCTCGGCACCCCGCACTACCGGTCGATGATCGAGTACAGCGAGGAGGCACTGCGCGAGGCCGAGTCGGCGTTCGCGCGGATCGAGGGCTTCGTGCAGCGCGTGGTGGAGAAGGCCGGCCCGGTCGAGCCCGCCGCCGAGGTGCCGCTCGCCTTCGCTGAGGCCATGGACGACGACCTGGGCGTGCCGCAGGCGCTCGCCGTGGTGCACACCACCGTCCGGCAGGGCAACAGCGCGCTCGCCGCCGACGACAAGGAAGCGGCCGTGGCCCGGCTCGCCGAGGTCCGCGCGATGCTCGGCGTGCTCGGCCTCGACCCGCTGGATTCCCAGTGGGCCGGGGAGGGCGACCGTGGCGAGGACCTGCACGGCGTGGTCGACACGCTCGTGCGCATGGTCCTCGACCAGCGCGAGGCCGCCCGGGCCCGCAAGGACTGGCCCACCGCGGACGCCATCCGCGACCAGCTGAGCCAGTCCGGCCTGGTCATCGAGGACGGCCCGCAGGGCCCGCGCTGGAGCCTCGGCCCGCGCTGAGACCAGCGCCACGGCTGATCGACTGTGCCGCCCGGGCCTCCGGGCGGCACACTGCAGACGTAAGAGCCGTGCACAGACGTACGGACGAATCACTTCACGGAGACGAGTAGCTCAATGGCCGCGAACAACCGCCGCATGTCCGGCAAGAAGGGCGCGCAGGTCGGCAGTGGCGGCCAGCGGCGCCGGGGCCTGGAAGGCAAGGGCCCGACCCCGCCCGCCGAGATGCGCAAGGGGCACAAGAAGAACCGCGTCGCCAACGCCAAGGCGAAGCAGGCCGTACGCCGGCCCACCGTGCGCGGCCGTGGCGGCAAGGGCACGTCCGAGCTGGTCGTCGGACGCAACCCGGTCCTGGAGGCGCTGCGCGAGGGCGTCCCGGCGTCCACCCTGTACGTCCAGCAGTTCATCGACAACGACGAGCGGGTGCGCGAGGCCCTCCAGGTGGCCGCCGAGCGCGGCGGCATCAACCTCATGGAGGCGCCGCGCCCGGAGCTGGACCGGATGACCAACGGCCTCAACCACCAGGGCCTGGTCCTCCAAGTCCCGCCGTACGAGTACGCGCACCCCGAGGACCTGGCGTCCGCCGCCTACGACGAGGGTGTGGACCCGCTGATCGTCGCCCTCGACGGGGTCACCGACCCGCGCAACCTGGGCGCGGTCGTCCGCTCCGTCTCCGCCTTCGGCGGGCACGGCGTCGTCGTCCCCGAGCGGCGTGCGGCCGGCATGTCGGCCGGTGCCTGGAAGACGTCCGCCGGTACGGCGGCCCGCACCCCGGTCGCCCGCGCCACCAACCTCACCCGGGCCCTGGAGGCGTACAAGAAGGCCGGCATCACGATCGTCGGCCTGGCCGCCGACGGCGAGTCGGAAGTCGGTGAGCTGGCGGCGCTCGACGGCCCCGTCGTCATCGTCGTCGGCAGCGAGGGCAAGGGCCTGTCCCGGCTGGTCGGGGAGACCTGTGACCACCGGGTGCGGATCCCGATGCCGGGCGGCGCCGAGTCGCTCAACGCCGGTGTGGCGGCCGGGATCGTGCTGTACGAGGCGGCCCGTCGCCGTCGCTGAACAGGCGTCCGGAACTTCACCCGTACGGGGTAATTTCGGTGTCAGTGGTGCGACGAGGACAAGCTTGACGGGGTCCGGACAGATCCGGCGGGTCAAAGCAGTGTCCTAACGCGACGTCACTCGGTTAGATGAGTGTGGACACCAGAACACCCCGCACACCCACGGGGGACCGCTCGTCGGGACTCGACGACGCTCCCGCGCTGAGCATGGTGAAGGTGCCGAGCGACCCGGCGCAGGTCATCGTCAATCACGCGAGTTTCCGCGTGCAGTTGGGCGTCTCGACGCGTCGCGTCCAGTCCCCCCGGGTCGCACGGCATCTGACCGCCACCGAGGACACCGCCCGCGTCCCCCTCGTCGGGGGCGAGGCGGGCGGGGCCACCGCCCGTCGCCGGCCCGTCGTCTGGAGCGGCAGATCGGCGCCGGACGACACCGGTGCGCACCGCCTCCTCCAGGCCGTGCGGCACGAGAGCGTCCGCCACGCCGAGGAGTCCGTCTCCGACACCGGAGCCACCCAGGTCATCTCCCGCGTGGGACCGGGCTACGACACCCCCGGATACCAGGGCGCGGGCTACGGCGGCGCCGGCTACGAGGGCGACGGCTACGAGGACGGCCTCGCCCAGACCGTCGAGACCCCGGTCGTCGGCCCCCAGCGCACGCATGAGCCCGCCGACGGCACCCGGCTGCTGCCGCCCATGCGCACCGTCGGCAGCGCCTACGACGAACAGGGCGACGCGGACGCCGAGTTCGGGGACTCCGACCTCGACGTGGACGGCACCGGGCGCCGGGCGAAGCGGCACGGCGACGACCCCGCACGGCACGCCTACTACCCGGGCCGCCGGATGAACCTCGGTGTCGTCCTGCTTCCGCTGCGCGTCTTCCTCGGCTTCATCTCCATCTACGCCGGCATGGGCAAGCTGTGCGACCCCGTCTACTTCGAAGGCGGCAAGCGCGGCTCCATGGTCAAGTGGCTCAACACCCTGCATCCGTGGGAAGTCGCCGAACCACTGCGCCAGTTCGCCCTGGAGCACCCGGTCGGTGCCGGTCTGGTCATCGCCTTCGCGCAGGTCATCGTCGGCGTCCTGACCGTCCTGGGCTGCTGGCAGCGCGTCGCAGCCTGCCTGGGCGCGCTGCTGTCGGCCGCGCTGCTGGTCACGGTCAGCTGGAAGAGCGTCCCCGCCTACGAGACGCCCGACATCATCTACCTCGCCGCCTGGTCCCCGCTGATCATCGCCGGCGCCCCCGTGTACTCCGTCGACGGGCGGCTGGCCGGCAGTGCCTGGCGCCGTCTCGGCCCCCGCGCGGACATCTGGGACCTGCGGCGTTACGTGCTGCGCCGCGGCGCCCTCGTCACCGCCATCGTCACCGGAGTCACCCTGCTCGTCGGCTCGCTGCTCGGCGGTGCCGTCCGGGACGCCGACCGGGTCGTCGTCCCGGGCCCCGGCGAGGCCCCGCGCAACGAACTGCCCGGCTCCCCGCTCCCGGGCGAGCCCGGCAAGCGGAAGGAGAAGCGGACCCCGTCGGCCTCCTCCTCGCCCACCCAGAGCGCCACGGCCGGCTCCGCGAGCCCCACTGCGGGCACCACGACCCGGCCCGGTGCCACCCGCGACACCGGCACCGTCACCGGCGGCTCCCCGAGCCAGACCCAGGGCACCGCGGGCCAGGCCCCGCCCCAGCAGTCCTCCCCGGTCGACCAGGCCCCGAGCACCACGACCGGCCCCACCTCCGGCGGCGGCACGGCGACGGGCGGCACGGGCTCGACCGGCGGCACGGGCGGCGGTGGCTCCTCCTCCACGGGCCGTCCGGGACTCGTGGGCGGCCTGCTGGGCTGACGGCCGGCCGGCACGACACAAGGCCCCGCTCCGGGAAGGTGCGGGGCCTTGTGCATGCGGAGGGGGACGAAGGCCATAGGGGGCGCGGGGAACTGCGCGAGACGTCACGACGAGCGGTCAGTCGCCGACGGGAAGCGACCGGCCGAGCGCTCAGCGCCGCGAACGCCGCCAGTTCTTTGACGGCTGTCAGGCCCTTCACCACCGGCGCGACCGGCGGAGCTCTCAGCGTCCCAGCGCCGCCAGCTCCTTCGCGGCCTCGGTCAGGTCCTTCGCCGTGTCGATGGCCCGCCAGTACGACCCCTGCGGGATCGTGAACCCGGCCAGCCGCCGCTCACGGGCCAGATGCGGGAACGTCGTCCGCTCGTGGTCCCCCCGGTGCGGCAACAGCCCGGCGAACTCGGGGGAGAAGACGT
Organism: Streptomyces sp. NPDC050674; assembly: GCF_040654575.1. NCBI lineage: Bacteria > Bacillati > Actinomycetota > Actinomycetes > Kitasatosporales > Streptomycetaceae > Streptomyces > Streptomyces sp. NPDC050674. The sequence continues at coordinate 151,673 of NZ_JBFAIG010000010.1, read as the reverse complement.
ACACGCCGGCGTTGATCTCGAACGTCGACGGCGGCGCCTCGATGAAGTCGGTGATGCGCCCGAACCCGTCGGTCCGCACCGCGCCCCACGGCAGCCGGGGCCGCGCCAGCGCCAGCGTCGCGAGGGCGTCCCGCTCGGCGTGGAAATCGGCCATGTCCCGCAGCGAGAACCGCGTCCAGATGTCCCCGTTCGTCGCGTACCAGGGCTGGTCGGGGTGCGGAAGGTGCGCCGCCGCGTACTTGAGGCCGCCGCCGCGCCCGAGCGGCTCCGGCTCGACGACCGTCGTGACGGAGACCGGCAGCTCGGCCGTCTCCAGCCACTTCTGCAGCACCTCGGCGAGATGGCCGCAGGAGACCACGACGTCCGTCACGCCCTCGTCGGCGAGCCAGGACAGCTGATGGCCGATGATCGGCGTCCCCGTCCCGGGAATCTCGACCATCGGCTTGGGCCGGTCGTCGGTGTACGGACGCAGCCGGGAGCCCTGGCCACCGGCCAGAACGACGGCTTGAACGGGGCGGGACGCGGCGCTCGGATCGCTCATGGACACGAACTGTACGGGGCGTCCCGCCCGGGACAGCGGCCGACGACGGTTTCCGTCAGCCGTGAAGGACCTCCCACCCGGTGGCAGGGCGGTGTGCTCAGTTGTGCGCGGCGGCGACGCCGGTGGCGAAGGCGGTGTCGCACACCGGGCGCGCGTAGGACTGGGCGCGGGTCGGGCCGTAGACCCGGACGGCGGCCTGGCCGAGGGCGCGGGCGATGGACGCGCAGTGCTTCGCCAGCGACGGGCGGCCGTTGACCGCCTGCTGGAGGTGGGTGAGGGCGACGCCCGGGTCCTCCTCCTGCAGTTCGGTCAGCAGCTTGTCGCGCAGGATGTCCTGGGGGGCGCGCTTGGCGGCCCGTGGCGTGCCCACGGAGGTGTCCGCGGCGGTGAGCACCGGGTCGGTGGAGTTCCCCGACCAGTTGACTCGGGTGACCGCGAGGGTCCCGGAGAGCACCAGGACGACGGGCAGGACGAAAGCGAGGGTGCGGCCGATCCGGCGGGCGGGGCCCCGGCCGCGTCGCGTCTGTTGGTTCATGGAGTGCTTCACGCGTGTGAGGGTAGCGCCCGGTAGTGGTTTGTAGACATTTAGTCACCGGTTCGGGGGATGAGAGAGTGCCACTTTCCGGGTAACGCGTTGACGCACACTGCTCGAAACGTCCGGTCTGCCGGGGTATTTGTCGACAACGGCGAGGGCCCCGCAGCACGCTGCGGGGCCCTGTTCGTCAACCTGGGTGAATCACCCGGGGTTGTGGGTGCGCGAGTTGATCAGTCGGACAGTCGCGCGCCGGTCGACGTCGAGAACACGTGGGTCTCGCCGGAGCGGGGCACGACGTGCAGCTGGCTGCCCTTCTCCGGGACGTCACGGCCGCTGACGCGGACGACGAGGTCCTTGGACTCGTCGCCGACCTTGGCGGTGCCGTAGACGTACGCGTCGGCGCCGAGCTCCTCCACGACGTTGACGGTGACCGGGAGGCCCAGCTCGGCGTCCGCGCCGGCCACCTCGAAGTGCTCGGGGCGCACGCCCACGGTGACGGTCTTGTCGGTGGCGGCGGCGATCGCGTCGCGCTGCACCGGCACGACCGACTTGCCGAACTTCACGCCGCCGTCGGTGATCGGCACCTCGACGAGGTTCATCGCCGGGGAGCCGATGAAGCCGGCCACGAAGAGGTTGGCGGGCCTGTCGTACATGTTGCGCGGGGTGTCGATCTGCTGGAGCAGACCGTCCTTGAGGACCGCCACACGGTCGCCCATCGTCATGGCCTCGACCTGGTCGTGGGTGACGTAGACGGTGGTGATGCCCAGACGGCGCTGGAGCGAGGCGATCTGCGTACGCGTGGACACACGCAGCTTGGCGTCCAGGTTGGACAGCGGCTCGTCCATGAGGAACACCTGGGGCTCACGCACGATGGCGCGGCCCATGGCGACACGCTGGCGCTGACCGCCGGAGAGGGCCTTCGGCTTGCGGTCCAGGTACTCGGTGAGGTCGAGGATCTTCGCGGCCTCCTCGACCTTCTGCCGGATCTCCGCCTTGTTGACGCCGGCGATCTTGAGCGCGAAGCCCATGTTGTCGGCGACGGTCATGTGCGGGTAGAGCGCGTAGTTCTGGAACACCATGGCGATGTCCCGGTCCTTGGGCGGCAGGTGCGTGACGTCGCGGTCGCCGATGCGGATCGCGCCCGCGTTGACGTCCTCGAGCCCCGCGAGCATGCGGAGCGAGGTGGACTTGCCGCAGCCGGAGGGGCCGACGAGGACGAGGAACTCGCCGTCCTCGATGTCGATCTCCAGCGCGTCGACGGCGGGCTTGGTGGAACCCGGGTAGATCCGGGTCGCCTTGTCGAACTGCACAGTGGCCATGGTGAATGAACCCCTTCTACCGGCAGGAACGTGCCGGACGATCCGAGTAGGAAGGTGGTGCCACGACGGTGTTCCGTTGTGGTGTAGTCCACGCGCGTGAACTGGCTCAGGACGGTACCTGGCGTTCACACGTCTGTCAGTAGTTCCGGGCCTGTGAACTTCGCGGAAATTTTCGAAGCGGCAGCTCGGGTCCGGTCGTCAGTGAGAGCGCGCCTGCGCCACCTCGGGTCCGGTCGGTCAGGGGGAGCACGCCCGCCCGTACCGGTCCGCCAGTGCCGCGACGGCCCGGGCGACGGCCTGCCGAAGCCCGGGAGGGCCGAGCACCTCCGCCTCCGGGCCGAGCCGCAGCAGGTCGCCCACCGCCACCGCCTCCGACTCCACGGGCAGTTCCACCTCGACCCAGCCGTCCCCGTCGGGCGGTCCCGCTCCCTCCAGCGCCCGGGCGCCCGCCGCACCGAACTGCATGGGGAGCAGCCGCCGGGCGCGAGGGGAGATCCGCAGCCGTGCGGTGTCCTGGTGCAGGGCCGCCTCCAGACGCCGGGAGGACTCGGCCCAGTAGGCGGCCAGGTCGAAGCCCGCCGGCCGTTCGAAGACCTCCCCGGTCTCCTCCACGGCCAGCACGCGGGACACCCGGTAGGTGCGTACGGCCTCCTCCGCCAGGGCGACCAGGTACCAGATGCCGCCCTTGAGGACGAGCCCCAGCGGCCGCACCTCCCGCTGCACCTCGCCGCGCCAGCGCCGGTAGTGCAGCCGCAGCGCCCGCCGCTCCCACACGGCCGCCGCCACCGCCTCCAGACAGGGCACCGGGTCGGCCTCCCGGAACCAGGCCGGCGCGTCCAAATGGAACCGCTCCTGCACCCGCCGCGCCTGCCCGGCGAGCTCCGCCGGCAACGCCGCCTGCACCTTGAGCTGGGCGCTGGCCAGCACCGCCCCGAGCCCCAGGTCCCGCGCGGGCCCGGGCATCCCGGCGAGGAACAGCGAACCGGCCTCGGCGTCGGTCAGGCCGGTCAGCCGCGTCCGGTACCCGTCCATCAGCCGGTAGCCGCCCTCGGGCCCCCGGTCGGCGCACACCGGCACACCGGCCGCGCCCAGCGCCTCGACGTCCCGGTAGACCGTCCGCACCGACACCTCCAGCTCGGCGGCGAGCTCGGGGGCGGTCATCCGCCCGCGGTTCTGGAGCAGCAGGAGCAGCGAGAGGAGCCGGTCGGCGCGCATGGAGCCATTGTCACGGCGCATCCCGCCGTACCTGACAGGAGATGTCAGGTACGGCGTCCAGGCTGGTCGCGCCATCAGGCCGACCGAGAGGACCATCCATGCCCGGCACCACCCGCACCACCCGCACCACCACCACCGGTCACTTCACCTACGCCGACTGGCAGGAGCGCGTGATCGGCCCCGGCGAGGACGCGAACCCGCGCCTGGCCCACGCCTCCGTCCGGAACACCTTCACCGGCGGCATCGAGGCGGCCGCGACCACCTGCGAGTACACGATCGTCTACGTCACCGCGAAGACCGGCTCCTTCACCGGCATGGAACTGCTCACCGGCCGCGTCGACGGCCGCGAGGGGAGCTTCGCGGTCGAGGAGCGGGGGTTCTTCGGCGAGGACGGGACCGTGCACTGCACCTTCGAGGTGGTGCCGGGCTCGGGCAGCGGCGGTCTGACCGGCATCCGGGGAGAGGGCGCCTTCATGGCACGGCACGGCGAGACGGCTGTGGAGTATCGGTTCGCCTACGAGGTGGAGTAGACGGCAGCCCGCACGGAACTTCGTGGCTCGGCGTGACGGGCTCTGTGTACAGTGGATCCGCCCTCACCCGCGGCAACGCGGTACACGGCGCCCGCCTCCTTAGCTCAGCTGGCCAGAGCAACGCACTTGTAATGCGTAGGTCGTCGGTTCGAATCCGACAGGGGGCTCGGTTGAAACCCCAGGTCGGCCCTTGCGACCTGGGGTTTCGTCGTGAGGTGGGGGAGTGGGGGTGCGGTCAGTCGCGGGGTGGGCTCGTGCGGTTGATGCGGACGGTGTCGCCGGGGCGCAGCAGCTCGTAGCACCACTTCGCGTCCGCCGAGCGCAGTCCGATCCAGCCCCGTGTGACATCGCGTTCGCCGGGGGCCTGCTCGTTGAAGGACAGGGCGACGAGGTAGTTGGTCGTGCCGTCGGCGGCCCGCAGTTCGACCACCCAGCGCAGGGCGATGTCGTACTCGTCGCCCAGCCCGACGGTCCCGGCCGTCATGCGCCGTTCGGCGTACTTGGCGACGACGGTCATGCGGCCGGTCGGCGTGGGGTGCTGTGCGGTGCCGCCGGACACGGGCAACCGGCGTCCGGACAGGGCGAGTTCGTGCTGCGTGAGGTCGATCGTCGCCGTGGCCTTCGCCCGGTGCGGCCGGGCCGGTGACGGCTGGAGCGGCGCGCTGGCGCTCGCGGCGGCGGGGGGCGCCGGGCGGATGCCGTCGTCTGCGGTGAACGCCATGGCGAGGCCCCCGGCGAGGGCCAGTGCGACGGCGGCGGCCCCGCCCGCGTAGGCCGCACGGCGCCGGCGTCCACGGCGGTCGGCCAGCCGCCTGATCTCCTGCCCCGGCACGTGCGGGGGGACCCGATGACGGTCGGCGACGTCGTGCAGCAGGTCGGTGAGGTCATCGGACACGGTCGCCCTCCTTCTCACCGCTGTCGTTCCGCAGGCCGGTCCGCTCGGGGGCGAGATGCGCGGCGAGCGCGGCCCTGCCGCGTGACAGGCGGGCCTTCACCGTACCCACGGCCGCGCCGGTCTCGGAGGCTACCTGCTCCACGCTCAGGTCGCACAGGTGGTGCAGGACGATCGCGGTGCGCTGGGCCTGCGGCAGCCGGCGCAGGGCCTGGACCAGCGCGGCGTGCTCCGGACCCGGCCCGGGGACATGCTCGGGGACCGCGTTGTGGCGTACCAGTTCCAGCCAGCGCCGGGCACGGCGCCAGCGGCTGATCGCGAGCCGTACCGCCACCGTGCGCACCCACGCTTCCGGCGCCTCGTCGGCCAGCATCTCGCGCCGCCGGTCCCAGGCGCGCACGAACGCCTCCTGGACGACGTCCTGTGCCTCCGCCAGATCCCCGGTCACGGCGTAGACCTGCCCGACCAGCCGTGGGAAGGCGGAGGCGTAGAAGATGTCGAACTCCTCCTCCGTCATGGCCCGTTCGCCCCCGTGTGGTCCTCGCCCCGAAGTCCCGCGAAAAGAGTTCGCATCCGCTGCAACCCGGCTGCCCTGCCGTGCGTACAGGTGGCGTACATGGAAACACAACGAGAGGGTTGCGCGTGATCACGGGGGAAGAGCGTGGCCGGGCCGGGTGGACCGCATCCGTCTGGGCGGTCATCACCGTCTGCGTCATGGGGGCCGTGACGGCCTGTTCGGGGCCGGTCGCCTCGGACGCCACGGCCCGGCAGGACGCGAGGACGGGCACCACGGCCCCGTCGCCGGACACGGCCAAAGCGCCCGAACGGCCGGAGCCCGAGGCGCTGAGGGATGCGCGCCTCAACGTCCGGGACGGGCAGGTCGTGGGGGTGGGCATGCCGCTGTCGGTGACCTTCGCCCGGCCGGTCCCGCCGGCCGAACGAGCCCGGGTGGAGCGGGCCTTGGAGGTTCGTACCGCGCCCGCGGCGGACGGGGCGTGGAGCTGGGTGAAGGACCGGAACCTGCCGGAGGGGCAGCGGATCGACTACCGGCCCCGCGCGTTCCACAGACCGGGCACGGACATCACCGTGCGCGTCGGCTCGCGGCTGACGCGCCATGTGACCGTCGGGCGCTCGCTGGTCGCCACGGTCGACGTCCGCCGCCATGAGATGACGGTCGTGACCGCCTCCGGTGAGCGTCGTGTCCCGGTCACCGCCGGCGCACCGGGCATGGACACCTGGAACGGCACGATGGTGGTGTCCGACAAGCAGCGCAGGGTGTGGATGGACTCCCGGACCGTCGGCTATGGCGACGCCTACAAGGGCTACTACGACTACGCGGTCCATCTGACGGCCTCGGGCACCTACCTTCACCAGAACGCCAAGGCCGACACCTACGCGGGCCGCGGCAACGTCACCCACGGCTGCATAGGCCTGGCCACCGACGGCACGGCGCGCCGTTTCTACGAGCAGGTGATCCCCGGCGACGTCATACGGGTCGTCGGTTCCAAGGAGACCGTCGCGCCCGGCAACGGGTACGGCGACTGGAACCTGTCGTGGGAGCAGTGGCGGGCCGGAAGTGCCCTGACCTAGGGCCTCCCACCGGCCCTGGCGGCCTTCCCCTGACCACGCGTCACACATGACCGCACGGCGAGGACGCCGTCCCGCAGGGACAGCGCCTCGAAGACAACGGAGGAGACAGACAACGATGCAGCGTCTTACGTCACGTTCGAGGACCGGGCTCATGACCGCGGCGGCCGCCGCCGCGGTCCTGGTCGCGGCCGGTACGGCCGCTCCCGCGGTCGCCGCGCCGGCCCAGCGGGCCGAGGCCGTGAGTGTCCAGTCCCAGACGGTCACCACCTGGATCAACGGCAACGTACGGATCGGGCCGGCGACGGGCTACCGGATCGCCTACACCGTCGCGGCGAACCAGAGCCTGAGCGCCGAGTGCTGGCTCGTGGGCGGCTTCGTCAGCGCCAACGGCGTCCACCACGACAAGTGGGTGCTCCTGTCGGACGGCAACTACATCTGGGGCGGCCTGCTCAAGGGCAACGAGGTGGGCAACGTCTCCAGGCCCTGCTTCTGAGGTCGGCACCGGACCGGCAGCGTGCCGCGGCACGACGAGGGGGTACCGCGGCACGCTGCCCCTCGCCCTCCCCATGTGCTCGTGGGGGGGGTGGTGCGCGTCAGGGACCGTGGACGCGCAGACGGCGGGCGATGTCCAGCTGGTCGTCGTCGAGGGGGCGGCCGTCCTCGACGTCCCACAGGGCGTTCTGGAGGAGGCGGCCCAGGGTCCAGGCGCGGGCGCGGGGGCGGTCCAGGGCGAGGATGTCGGTCATGGCGTCGAAGCGCCAGAGGACGTCGTCGGGGTCGTAGCGGTTGTCGAGGGCGGGCCACAGCTCGAAGCCGGGGTCGCCGGCGAGCGGCTTGGGGTCGATCGCGAGCCAGGGGGCGCGGCCCGAGGCGAGGACGTTCTCGTCGTGGAGGTCCCAGTGCAGGAGCCGGTCGCCCGGTTCGCCGACGACCTCGCGCACGGCGGCGGCGCAGTCGGCGACGAGGCGGCGGACCGCGGGGTCGGGGATGCGGCCGAGGGCCCAGGGGGTCTTGTCGAGCATGGCCCGGGCGATGTCGCCGAGGCGGCGCAGGCCGGGCGGGGCCGGGAAGGACGTCAGGTGCGCCAGGAGCTCGGCGATGGTGACGACGGCCCGGTGAGGGTCCGGCTCCCGGGACAGCATGCGGGTCTCGTCGAGGCGCTCCAGCAGCATGGTGCCGGTGGGCTCGTGGTGGTCGAGGAGGCGTACGGCTCCGTCGCCGTCCCAGACGCGCAGCGCGACCGGTTCGCCCTCGCTCTCCTCGTCGAGGATCTGGAGCTTGAGGACCGCCGGGGTGCCGTCGGCGGTCCGGACGACCGGGAGGACCAGGGCGGAGACGCCGTGCATCGGGGGGCCGTCGGGTTCGAGGGCCCAGTGGTCGAGGAAGCGGGCCGTCCGCTCGGGCAGTCCTGCGATGAAGGCGCGGCCCGCCTCGCCGTTGAACTTCTCCTGTGATGCCGCCAGTTCCCGGGGAATGTCGATCACCCGCGGCACGGTAGTGGGCGGGCCGGGGAGGGTCATGCGAATTTCGCTCCCGCCCCGGGCCGCCACACCCTCAGGCCTCCGCGCATGACGCCGACGGCTCACCAGACGGCGACGGCCCACCAGACGCCGCCGGCCCACCAGGCGGCGACGGCTCGCCAGATGTCGACGGCCCCTCAGACGCCGACGGTGCAGCCGTGGTCGTCGCCCTCATGGCTCCAGAACCACCTTTCCGATCGTGCGGCGGGACTCCAGCGCCCGGTGCGCGGCCGCGGCCTCGGAGAGCGGGAAGCGCTGTACGGCCGGGGTCAGCCGGCCCGCCGCCGCCTCGGTGAGGGCGCGCAGTTCGAGGGTGCGCAGAGGGTCGGGTCCGCCGGCCTTCCCCAGCATCACCGGGCCGAGGACCTGCTCGGAGACGCCGTCGACGAGGTAGGGGCCGCCGTCCTTGATGCCCTCGCCGGACCAGCCGAAGACGATGTGTCTGCCGCCCGGGCCGAGGAGGGCGACGGCCTCGCGGGCGACGTCGCCGCCGACGCCGTCGAAGACGACGGTCGCGGTCCGGCCGCCGAGGTGGGCGCGGACCTTGGACGGCCAGGCGGGGTCCTTGTAGTCGACGGCGAGGTCGGCGCCGCCGGCCTGCACACGGGCGGTCTTCTCCGGCCCGCCCGCGAGGCCGACGACGGTCGCGCCGGCGTGATGGGCGTACTGCACGAGCAGGGTGCCGATGCCTCCGGCGGCGGCCGGCACGACCACCACGGAGTCGGGGCCGAGGTCGGCGAACTGGAGGATGCCCATCGCCGTGCGGCCCGTGCCGATCATGGCGACGGCCTCGACGAAGTCCAGGTTGCCGGGGATCTCGTGCAGGCGCTCGACCTCGGTGACGGCCAGTTCGGCGTAGCCGCCGGGGACGAAGCCGAGGTGGGCGACCACCTGCTTGCCGAGCCACAGCCCGGCGACGCCCTCGCCCAGGGCGTCCACGACACCGGCGACCTCCCGGCCGGGGACGGTGGGCAGCGGTGTCGGCTCGGCCGCCGGTCCGCCCCGCATGCCCTCGCGCAGGGCGGCGTCCAGGAGGTGGACGCCCGCCGCGCGTACGGCGATCCGGACCTGGCCGGGACCGGGCCGGGGGTCCTCGACCTGCTCGTAGGTGAGGTTCTCGGGCGGGCCGAAGGCGTGCAGGCGCACGGCGTACATGGCAGCTCCTCTGGTGGGGCGTTCGGTGCGACCAGCTTTCAACCTCAAGCATGCTTGAGGTCAAGCTCCCGTCGGCCGAGGGCCAGGGACACGGCCGTCAGGGCGCTGTTGAAGGAGACCTCCGACAGCACACCGGGGGCCGCGACCTGGTCGCCGGCGAGGTAGACCCCGTCGCCCCGGTCCACGGCCGGACGGTCCCGCCAGCTGGTGCCGGGCGGATCGACCGCGCCCGTACGGCCGGTCGCCACCGCCTCGCGCCGCCAGGTGACGCGCTCGCGCCAGCCCGGGAAGCCCAGGTCGAGCAGCTGCTCGGCGCGGGCGGTGCCGTCGGCCTTGAACTCGTGCGGGGCGAGGGGGAGCTGTCCCTGGATCAGCTGTTCGCCGGCCGGGGCGAGGGTGCGGTCCTGGGCGGTGAAGCGCTCCAGCCAGCCGGGCGCGTCCAGGTCGGAGATGACGAAGGGGTCCCCGCGCCGGGTGCGCACGGCCAGGTCGACGAGGGCGGTGCGGCCGCTCGGCCAGGTCAGGGAGTCGTCGCCGAGCAGGCGGCGGGCGGCGTCGAGGGAGGTGGCGACGACGACGGGCGTGCCGGTGGGGAGCGTGTCGACGCGGGACAGGGTCTCCATCCGCACGCCCAGGTTCCAGGCACGGGCGGCCATCCGGTCGATGAGGCCGGCCCACCCGCCGCGCGGGTAGTGCGCCTCGGGCGGCAGCTTGGTGGCGCGGCGCAGCCGTTCCTGCACGAACGCGGCCGACAGCGACCCCGGGTCGTGGTGGAACAGGGCGACCGCGGAGTAGTGGGCGGCGGCCCGGGCACCCTCCTCGCCCGCGATGCCGGTCGCCCAGGTCAGGAAGTCGGCGTCCACGGGCGCCTGCCGGACCGTCCGGCGCAGCAGTTTCAGCATCGGGAAGGGCGGGGTGCGGCGCAGCACGCCCCGGTGCCGCAGCCGGAGCCGGGCCGCCTCCAGGGGCGGGAGCGGGGCGAGCGGCCCGATGAGGTCGCGCTGCTTGAGCCAGGCCCAGTGCGGGCCGCCGTTGTAGAGGGCGTGCGGTCCCTCGTTCGTGCGGTACGGGCCCTCGGCGGTGCGCGCCCGGCCGCCGAGGGTGTGGTGGGCCTCATGGAGGGTGACCTTGGCGCCTGCCTCGGCGGCGGTGATGGCCGCGGTCAGGCCGGCGAAGCCACCGCCGATGACGGTGATGCGGTGCATGGCTGGGAATCTCCCTCGGGTCGGGGTCACCTTCTGCACGTACGACCGATCCGGGGCGCCGGAATGTGACACGGCCGGTGTTCTCGCAGCTCAGGGCCGGTTGTCAGTGGCCGGGTGCAGCATGGGGGCATGGCAAGGAGAGCGGCGGGCGGTACGGGTGTGAAGGGCGCGCGGCGACCGGAGGTGCGGCTGCCGGTGCTGGAGCCGTACGAGGGCGCCGCGCTGGAGCCGGACGGGGACTACGACGGGCTGGATTTCCGGGAGGCGGATCTCTCCGGTCAGGACGGCTCGGGCGCCCGGGTCATGGACTGCGCCCTGACCGGCTGCGCGCTGGACGAGTCCCGGCTGCGGCACGCCCGTGTCCTGGACTCGGTCCTCACCGGAGTCCGGGGCGTGGGCACCGACCTCGCCGAGGCGACCCTGCGCGATGTGGAGCTGGTGGACGCGCGGCTCGGCGGACCGCAGCTGCACGGGGCGGTGCTGGAGCGGGTGCTGATCCGCGGCGGCAAGATCGACTATCTGAATCTGCGCACGGCCCGGCTCAGGGACGTCGTCTTCGAGGGCTGCGTCCTGGTCGAGCCGGATTTCGGCGGGGCCCGTCTGGAGCGGGTGGAGTTCGTGGACTGCGCGGTGAAGGGCGCCGACTTCCACGCGGCGACCCTGGCGGACGTCGACCTGCGGGGCGCCGCGTCCCTGGAGATCAGCGGCGGGCTCGACCGGCTGGCGGGGGCGGTGATCAGCCCGGCGCAACTGCTGGATCTGGCGCCGGTGCTGGCGGCGCAGTGGGGGATCCGCGTGGAGGGCTGAGACACGCCGCCCCGCACCGCGGCAGGGCTCAGGCCTCGTACCAGCCCAGCGGGCCGGTCCCCTCCGCCGGTTCGTAGGACCGGTGCAGCGCGATGAGGGCGTTGACCAGGCGTGGATCCAGCTCGTGCCGCAGCATCCGGTAGTCCTCGGCCACCGCGCGGAAGACGAGGTGGGCGCTGCGGGAGGAGTCCCGCCAGATGATGCGCCGGGGCGGGCGGAAACCGAGGTCGGCCTCGGCCATCAGGACCCACAGCAGGAACAGCAGGCGCAGGGGCAGTCCCAGGGGCCACCACAGGACCCACCACACGAGACGGCCCGCGTAACCCTGGAGGACGGGTCCGGTGACAGGCTCCACGGTCCAGCGCTCGCGTCCCCAGCGGAAGGCGCGGCGCCGCCGGAAGGTGATCCGTCCGAGCGGGGCGCCCCGGGGATCCAGGACGTGGTAGACCGCCGGGTGCCCGCTCAGCCGTGTGCCCAGGGGCTGCTGCGTGACCACGCGGGCGACCGGTGTGCCGTCCTCGGCGCGCAGCTGGAAGGCCCGGAGCGAGCGGAGCCGGTCGGGAGCCGGAGCGTCGGGATCGCGGCAGAGCCGGACGGACGTGCCCGGCCCCGCGCCGTCCTCGCCGACCACGGCCGGCGGGTGCACCGTGTGGTTCAGGTGGTACGTCACGCGCCCGTGGTCATGCTCCCGCTCTCCCCGTGTCAGGTACTGATCACCGGTGATGGTGTCACCGCGGTCGCCCGGCGCCTCAGGAGACCCGGGGGAAGCGGGCCTGGAGGGTCCAGATCGCCGGGTTCTCCGCGAGGTCGTCGTGCAGGTCGGTGAGGTCGGCGATCAGGTCGTGCAGGAAGTCCCGTGCCTCCCGGCGCAGTTCGGCGTGGGAGACGGTCAGGGCGGGTTCCTCCGCGCGCATCCAGTCGGCCTCGATGTCCACCCACCCGAAGCGGCGCTCGAAGAGCATCCGGTCCGTCGACTCGGTGAAGTCCAGCTCGGCGCGCTGCGGCCGGGACGCCCTGGAGCCCGCCGGATCCCGGTCGATGCGTTCCACGATGTCGCACAGGGCCCACGCGAAGTCGAGCACCGGCACCCATCCCCAGGCTGTGGACACCTCGTGATCGGTCTTGGTGTCCGCCAGATAGACGTCCCCGCAGAACAGGTCGTGGCGCAGGGCCCGGACGTCCGCGCGGCGGTAGTCGGTCTGCGGCGGGTCGGGGAAGCGGTTGGAGAGGGCGTAGCCGATGTCGAGCACGCAGGTGATGGTGTCACGTGATCGTAGGATCACGGTCGTGGCCCGTTCTGTACGTCTTGTCCCCGTCCTGCTGGCCTCGGCCCTGGCCGCCACCGCCTGCGGCGGCGGAGTGCACGGCACCCCCGGCGGCTCCGGCGTCCGCGACCCCTACTTCCCGAAGGCCGGCAACGGCGGCTACGACGTCACCCACTACGGTCTGCGCCTCGCCTACGACCCCGGCGCCCACCACCTCACCGGCACGGCCACCCTCACCGCCCGCGCCACCCAGGACCTGTCCGCCTTCGACCTCGACTTCCTCGGCATGGAGGTCGAGAAGGTCACCGTCGGCCGCGAGGCGGCCCGCTGGAACCGCGCCGGGCAGGAGCTCACCGTCCGGCCGCACGACGACATCGACCGGGACGAGACGTTCCGGGTGACCGTCCGCTACTCCGGAGCGCCCGAGACCGTCACCGACCCGGACGGCTCCCGGGAGGGCTGGCTGCGCACCGCCGACGGGGCGCTCGCGCTCGGCGAGCCGACGGGGTCGATGGCCTGGTTCCCCGGCAACCACCACCCGTCCGACAAGGCGGCGTACGACCTGACGGTCACCGTGCCGCGAGGCCTGCGGGCCGTGTCCAACGGGGAGCTGCGCGGCGAGAGGACCGAGCGGGGGCGTACGACGTTCGTGTGGCACTGCGGTGAGCCGATGGCCGGCTACCTCGCCACGCTCGCGATCGGCCGCTTCGACGTCGGCCGCTCCGCGGCCGGGGACCTGCCCATGTACACGGCCGTCGACCCGGCCGAGGCGGCGGCGAGCCGGCCCGTGCTGAAGAGGATCCCGGAGGTGCTGCGGTGGGCGGAGCGGCGGTTCGGTCCGTACCCCTTCTCCTCCACCGGCGCGATCGTCGACCGCGCCGCCGAGGTCGGCTACGCGCTGGAGACCCAGACCCGGCCGGTGTTCCCGGGGGCGCCCGATCTCACGCTCCTCGTGCACGAGTTCGCCCACCAGTGGTACGGCGACTCCGTCACGCCCGAGAGCTGGCGGGACATGTGGCTCAACGAGGGCTTCGCGACGTACGCGGAGTGGCTGTGGGAGGAGGACCACGGCGGGCGGAGCGCGCAGGAGACCTTCGACGCCCTGTACTCCGGCGCCCACTTCGACACCGAGGAGGCCGGGGAGGAGATCTGGGAGTTCCCCCCGGCGGACCCGCCGAGCGCCGCGCGGATCTCCGACCCGCCCGTGTACTGGCGGGGAGCGATGGTGCTGCACAAGGTGCGGCAGGCCGTCGGGGACGACCGGTTCTTCTCGATCCTCAAGGGATGGGCGGCCAAGTACCGGTACGGCAACGCCGGCACGGCCGACTTCACGGCGTTCGCCGAGAGGCAGGCGCCCGGCGCGGACTTGCGGCCGGTCTGGGACGAGTGGCTGTACGGGGACGGGAAGCCGGAGCGGGTCTGAGCGCTACGGCGTGGACAGGTCCTTGCGCAGCACCGAACAGGGGCGCCGCCGCAGCAGATCCTCACGGTGGTCGATGACCCGGTAGCCCAGCGCCGTCCAGAAACCCGAGGCCGTGTGGTTGCCGTCCAGGACGGCCAGACGCACTGCGGTGCGGCCGGCCGCGCGGAAGCGGTCCTCCACGAGGGTGGCCAGACGGCGGCCGTGGCCCTGGCCGTGCAGGCTCGCGTCGACCATCAGCAGGCCGATCCAGGGATCCGGGTCGGCCGGGTCGGGGTGGTGGGCGAGGGTGACGGCGATGCCGATCAGGCGGCCGAAGCTGCGGGCGAGCAGGATCTCGGTGCCGGGGTGTTCCCGCTCCTGCGCCAGGGCGGCCGCGACCTGCTCGGGGCGGATGTCCTTCGGGTCGGGGAAGTCGCCGCCGAGGGTGTGGAACGCGTGGTTGGAGGCGTAGAGGGCGGTCAGCTCCGCGAGGAGGCCGTCGCCCAGGGGGGCCGGGGGCAGGGGGTCGAGGATCACGTGGGGAACGTATCCCGGGTGGGGCGGATTCCGGCGCGCCGTGGGGGGCTCGGGGGGACCTGTGCGGCGTCGGGGGTCAGGCCGCGCAGGACGGTAGGCGGGTGCGGGCCGGTGGTGGCTTGTCGCGCGGTTCCGCGCGCCCCTGAGGGAGGAGCCCCCGGGCCGGATCTCCGGCTCGGGGGCTCCTCCCTGCGCTCGGGCGTCCGTCAGACGTTGACGCCGAAGTCCTGGGCGATGCCCACCAGGCCCGAGGCGTAGCCCTGGCCGACCGCGCGGAACTTCCACTCCGCGCCGTTGCGGTACAGCTCGCCGAAGACCATGGCCGTCTCGGTCGCCGCGTCCTCCGACAGGTCGTAGCGGGCGATCTCGGCGCCGCCGGCCTGGTTGACGATGCGGATGTAGGCGTTGCGGACCTGGCCGAAGTTCTGGCTGCGGTTCTCCGCGTCGTAGATCGAGACCGGGAAGACGATCTTGTCGATGTCGGCCGGGAGGGCGGCGAGGTTGACGTTGATCGCCTCGTCGTCGCCGGCGCCCTCACCCGTGCGGTTGTCGCCGGTGTGGACGATGGAGTTGTCCGGCGTCTGCTTGTTGTTGAAGAACACGAAGTGGGCGTCCGAGTAGACCTTGCCCTGCGTGTTGACCGCGATCGCCGAGGCGTCGAGGTCGAAGTCCGTGCCGGTGGTGGTGCGGACGTCCCAGCCGAGGCCCACGGTGACGGCGGTCAGGCCCGGAGCCTCCTTGGTGAGCGAGACGTTGCCACCCTTGGACAGGCTTACAGCCATTGTTGGGAGTCCCTTCCCTCGTTTACATGCGGCGAAGAAGCTGCGGCACCGAAGCTACCGCTACCCCCATGAACGTGGAGAGGGGTACGCGAGGTTCCAGGTCCTTTACTTTCTTTACTCGCCGTTATTGGGATGACGTGGACGGGACAGAAGCGGGAACATGGACGGCATGTCCGGTCACCACGTCATCCGCGGCTCCGTCTCCCTGCCCGAGGCCGAGCTCATGTGGCGTTTCTCGCGGTCGTCGGGGCCGGGTGGGCAGCACGTCAACACCAGCGACTCGAAGGTCGAACTGAGCTTCGACCTGGCGAAGACCGAGGCGCTGCCCGCGGTGTGGAAGCAGCGGGCCCTGGAGCGGCTGGCCGGGCGCCTGGTCGACGGGGTCGTCACCGTGCGGTCCTCGGAACACCGCTCCCAGTGGCGCAACCGCGAGGCAGCCGCCGTGCGCCTCGCCGCACTCCTGGCGGAGGCCACCGCACCCCCGCCCAAACCCCGCAAGCCCACCCGGATCCCCCGGGGCATCAACGAGCGGCGGCTGCGCCAGAAGAAGCAGCGCTCGGAGACCAAGCAGGGGCGCTCCACGCGGAACTGGGGCTAGGCGCCGCCAGGCAGGCGCCGCTGGGTCAGGGGCAGCACGCCCACGGTCTGGCCTCCGCTCTGCTCCCCGTTCGTGCGGAAGCCCAGTCCCAGGTAGAACCGTTCCGGGCCGTCGGGGCCCGGGTGCCAGGTGACGTAGAGCTCTTCGCTGCCGCGCCGGCGCAGTTCGGCCGCCACGGCCTCCACGGCGAAGCGGCCGTAGCCCTTGCCCTGCTCCCCGGCCGCGATGTTCAGCCGCCACAGGCCCGAGCGGCGGACGCTGCCGTCCTCGAACCAGTCGATGTCGAGGCAGGCCATGAGGAAGCCGACCGGGCGGTCGCCGTCGACGATCAGGCGGGGCCAGGCGACGCCGGAATGGACGTAGGCCTCGGCGAGCGACTTCACCACGGGGGCGACGGCGTGTTCCTGGTCGGGGCGGACGTGGATGCCGAGGGCGGCGTCGAGGTTCGCGGGGGTGATCTCCTCGAGGCGGAGGCCGGTCGTCGTCATGCGCGCACCCTAGGCGGGCGGCTCGGCGCCCGGCCAGCGATTTCCTCAGCCCGACCGACTCAGCCCGACCGACTCAGCCCAACTGCCGGTACCGGCCGTGGAAGTACGTCAGGGGGCCGCCCTGCGCGTTGGGGACGGTGGCCGTCAGGACGC
Source organism: Streptomyces sp. NPDC050674 (assembly GCF_040654575.1). Classification (NCBI taxonomy): domain Bacteria; kingdom Bacillati; phylum Actinomycetota; class Actinomycetes; order Kitasatosporales; family Streptomycetaceae; genus Streptomyces; species Streptomyces sp. NPDC050674. The sequence goes on along the minus strand of NZ_JBFAIG010000010.1, from coordinate 135,139 downwards.
GGCCGATGACCAGGGTGTGGTCGCCGGCGGGCACCCGCTGCTCGGTGCGGCACTCCAGGACGGCCAGGGCGCCGCCGACCAGCGGGGCGTGGGTGTACTCGCCGCGGGTGAAGGGGAGGTCGGCGAACAGCAGGCGGTCGCTGACGCGGCCCTTCATCGCGAAACGGCCCGCGATGTGCCGCTGGCTCTCGGAGAGCACCGACACCGCCCACAGCTCCTGCTCCTCCAGCAGCTCGTCCATGCGGGAGCCCTCACGCAGGCTGACCAGCACCAGGGGCGGGTCCAGGGACACCGACATGAAGGCCGTCGCCGTCATGCCCACGTCCTCGACGTCCGGCGCCGAGGGGTCGTCCGGGTCGAGCGAGGGCTCCTGCGCGGTCACCAGGACCACACCCGAGGCCAGCCGGGACATGGCGGCGCGGAACTCGTCATTGCTCACCCCTTCAGCATGCCCGGCGGCGGGCGGCGGAAGGACCGGGGACGTGGCAGCGGGAGTGTTCGGCACACGGCAACGCTAATCGCCGCTTCCCGCGCACCGCATCGGACTCCCGCCCGATCACGGTCTTAGGACTCTCGACCGACGTCAAAGGGCCCGCAGACGGGCGGGACGGAAATACATGTGCGCAACCTGACAAAGTTTGCGTTCGGTAGCCGCACGTGAAGAACGCAGAAACTCCACTCAATTGTTCAGCTTTGCCTGTGACTTGAGTCACAAGGGGCAGGAATTGTTGACCCTGTGTACCGAGTGGGCAGCGCGCTGTGATTCAGTGGCGGGGAAGCTGCCAGGACCGTACGCCGATGAGAACCCTTGATTCTTGATTCGCTGCGAGGTACTCGGGGGGAGGGCGAGCATGGAGACCGAGTCGGAGCCCTACGTCCGTCTTGCGTCCCTGCGACAACTGCACCAGGTCATGGCCGACATGAACACGGCCCGCAGCCTGGCGGACACACTGCAGACGGTCGCGGAGGGCGTCGTCGCGGCCCTCGGGTACGAGCTGGCGTGCGTGAACCTCGTCCGGCCGGACGGCGACCTCGTCGTCGCCGCCTTCGCCGGGAACCCCGCCGCCGAGGCCCTCATCACCGGCCGGGTCGGCTCGCGTGACTCCTGGGAGCGCCGTCTCGGCATGGGCGAGCACTGGGGCGACCTGGTGTTCATACCGCACACCGAGGGCTGGGTCCTCGACGACGACGACGTCCCGCAGTGGTACACCGACGGCCCCGCCCCCCGCTTCGAGGACGAGTGGCACCCGGCCGACCGCCTCTTCGCCCCCATGTACGCGCCCGCCCCGAAGGGCAGCGGTACGTGCGGTGAGCTGATCGGCGTGCTCTCCGTGGACCGGCCGCGCAACGGCCGCCGGCCCGGGGCGTGGGGCCGTGAGGCGCTCCAGATGTACGCCTTCCAGGCCGCCATCGCGATCAGCAACGCCCGGCTCCGTGCCAACATGCAGCGGGCGCTCGTCCGTCTGGAGCGCGAGCAGCAGGCGCTGCGGGCGAGCGAGGAAAGCTTCAGGCAGGCCTTCGAGTACGCCCCGTCCGGCATGGCCATCGCCGAGATGGGCGGCGACCAGCACGGCCGGATCCTGCGCACCAACGACGCCCTGTGCCGGCTGCTGGGCCGCCCCGCGTCCGCGATGCGCCGCTACTCCTTCTCCGACCTGGTCCACCCCGAGGACATAGGCACCCTGCTGCGCACCTCGGCGGAGGGCGGGCGCGCCGAGCTCCGCCTCGGCCGCCGGGACGGCACGTACGTATGGGTGTCGCTGCGCAACAGCGTGGTCGCGGACGCCGCCGACGGGCCGCGCTTCCTGCTCACCCACGTCGAGGACATCGAGGAGCGCAAGCGCCGCGAGCTCCAGCTCGCCCACCGGGCCTCGCACGACTCGCTCACCGGCCTGCCGAACTCCGCGGAGCTGCGCTCCCGGCTGTCCGCCCGGCTCTGTCAACGCGCGTCCACCCCGCACACCGCCGCCGAGTCCGTCGACGCGGCCTACGGCCATCCCGCCTTCGACGTGGTCGGCCCCGGCTTCGACTTCCGGCAGGGCGCCGAACCGTACGACGCCTACGACCACCACGTGCACACCGTCGCCCCGGACGGGGATCACGACGACGGCACCAAGGGCCTCGCGGTGCTCTTCTGCGACCTCGACGGCTTCAAGTCGATCAACGACCGGTTCGGGCACAACGCGGGTGACGCGGTGCTCATCGAGGTCGCCCGGCGGCTGAGCAACGGCGTCCGCGACGGCGACACGGTCGCGCGGCTCGGGGGTGACGAGTTCGTCATCCTCGCCGACGGGCTCGGGCGGGCCGACGCCCAGGACCTCGCGGTCCGGCTGCGCAACGAGATCATCCAGCCCATCCGTGCCGAGGGGCGGGCCGTCCGGGTGGGCGCGAGCTTCGGCATCGGATGGGCACACTGTGGAATGACGGCGGACGAAGTGTTGAAATCCGCTGACGAGCGGATGTACGTCGAGAAACGATCTCGTCCCAAACAACACAGACGCGCCGGGTGAAGCCCTGGTCAGTGAGTTGATGCGGTCTGAGTCACCCGTTTGGGTCTCCGGGAGCGGGTAGGCTCGCTTACTCACCCGTGTACCGCATGCACCGCACCTGACTGAGGAGACCAAGGGATGACGCCCGGCAACAACGGCGCGAGCACGCCCGAGGACGACGACCCGTTCGGCTATCTCTACGCCGACGGGCAGGCCAACGGAGCCCAGCCGCCGTCCGGGGGCTACGGCTACCCGAACTCGGTCAACCGGGTGCGGGCGGTCGGCACGCGTCCCTACGGCCAGCAGCAGCCGCAGGCCGCTCAGACCGCGCCCTACGGGCAGGTCCCGCAGCAGCAGGGTGCGTACAGCCGGCCGAACGCGCACTACGCGGCGCCGGAGACGCTGCCCGGCGGTGCCACGACCGCGCAGCAGCAGCTGCCGGGCGCAGGCGGTGGCGGCCGGGGTGGGCGTGGGCCGAATCACAAGGGCCTGCTGATCGGCGCGATCGCGGTGGTCGCCGCGGTCGTCATCGGCATCGGCGTGGCCATGCTGGGCGGCGACAAGGACAAGGACAAGGCGTCCGACGAGGTGGGCACGTCCCCGACCCAGTCCCAGGAATCCAAGCCGAGCCCGTCGAAGAGCGAGGCCGGCGGAAGCACGGCGGAGCTGCCGAAGACCGACGCGAAGGCGCTGCGGCTCGCGCCGGGCGTTTCGACCGCGTCGGACATCAAGGGCTCGAAGGCCGACGGTGGCGTCTATGTGACGGGCTTCAACCATGTCGGAGCCACGGTGACCTGGACGGTCAACGGCATCGAGAAGGCCGGTGCCTACCGGCTCTATGCCCGCTACAGCGTTCCCGGAGCCGACGCCAATGCGACGCTGCTGGTGAACGGCAAGGCGAACGCCCAGCCCATGGGCCTGAAGAACTTCATCAACTCACCGAAGGGCGACTGGGAAAAGGGCTGGCAGACCTCCTGGGCTCCGGTCACCCTGACCAAGGGCACCAACACGATCGAGCTTGCCTGTAACGAGGGCAATCAGTGTGACGCGATCCTCGACAAGTTCTGGGTGCAGTAGGGCTCGTACAGCGAAACGGTCCGCCGGTACATCGGCGGACCGTCCCTGTGAGGCTCGGGCTACGCGGCACTAACCTCCATAGACAGCGATACCGGTGACGGTGCCATGGGTGTCGTCCGAGTAGGTGTGCGGCTTCAGAGTGACCAGCTTGCTGCCGACGCCGCAGCCGGTGCCGGGGGTGATGTGCCAGAACTCGATGCGATAAGATGTCTGGTTCGAGACGGGCCGGGCAGTTTTGAAGGTGTCGCAGCCGGGTGTCACGGACAGGACGGTCCTGGTCCCGTCCTGTTCTTCCCGCCGCAGCCGGTGTGGCGAAAACACCGGACAGCAGTGCACCGACGAGGACCCCCGTCACAGCTTCTACGCGGCCGACGCCGCGCTGGTCACCGACACTCGTACCAGGAACTCCTCGTACGCCCCCCGGTCGAACTCGCCGGCCACCGGTGCCCGCACTGTCGCCGCCGCGAGGGCCGTCGCCCGGGTGAGGCGGGCCGGCCAGGGGAGGTGTTCCACCAAGCCCGAGAGCAGGCCCGCCACCACCGCGTCGCCCGCGCCTGTCGGGTTGCCTCGTACGGGGGTCGGTGGGGTGGCTCGCCAGTGGCCCTCGGGGGTGGCTGCGAGGAGGCCCTCCGGGCCCAGGGAGGCGACCACCGTGTGCGCGCCGCGGCGGCGGGCGTCCTGGGTGGCGCGCAGGGGCTCGTAAGAGCCGGTCAGTTCCGCGAGTTCGTCGGCGTTCGGCTTGATGACGTCCGGGCGGGCCGCGACGCCCCGGCGCAGCGGTTCGCCGCTGGTGTCCAGCAGGACCGGGACCGCGAAGGAGCGGGCCGTGCGGACCAGGCCCGCGTACGCGCCCACCGGGACGCCCGGCGGCAGGCTGCCGCACAGGGCCACCGCGGAGGCGGAGGGAAGCAGGTCCTCGTACGCCTCCTGGAAGGCGGACCACTCCGTGGGTGTGACCGTCGGGCCCGGTTCGTTCAGCTGGGTGGTGTCGCCGGTGCGCTCGTCGACCACGGCGATGGTGCGGCGGGTCGCTCCGGAGATCGGCACGAGCGCGTCCACGACGCCCGGTGCCGCCGCGAGCTTCTCCCGCACGACCCGGCCCGTCGCCCCGCCCGCGAATCCCGTCACCGTCACCTCGTGCCCGAGCGCCGCGAGCACCCGGGCGACGTTGACGCCCTTGCCGCCGGGGCGCTCCGTCACCTCGGTGACGCGGTGGGAGGTGTGCGGCCTGAGGGACGGTACGCGGTAGGTGATGTCGAGAGCGGTGTTCAGCGTGACCGTGAGGATCACCTGGGCCGACCTCCCCCGATGTGCTTGCCGACGTGAACGTGCAGGAAGCACGATCATGCCAAACAGACGGCGGTCGGCCCAGTCCTGGAGTCGGCCACCGTCCGCCGACTGCGGGACGCATCAGCCCAGTTGGGGAGGGACCACCCATTCGCCCCGGCGCATGACGCCCTTCAGCTCGTACGCCGAGTCGACGAGCAGCAGGTCGGCGTACTTCCCGGGCTCCAGTGAGCCGATCGTGTCGGCCATGCCGAGCAGGCGCGCCGGGGTGGCGGACAGGGCCGTCACTGCGTCCTCGACGGAGAGGCCGTCGACCGTGACCGCTCGCTTGAACGCGCGGTCCAGGGTGAGGGTCGAGCCGGCGATCGTGCCGTCCTCCAGCAGACGGGCCACGCCGTCGGCGACCTCCACCTCCAAAGGGCCAAGCCAGTAGCGTCCGTCGCCGAAACCGGCCGCGTCCATCGCGTCCGTGATGAACGCGACCCGGCCCGCGCCCGCGTGGTGGAACGCCAGCTGGAGCGCGGCGGGGTGCAGGTGCGTGCCGTCGTTGATCAGCTCGACCGTGATCCGGTCGTCCTCCAGGAGGGCCGTGATCGGGCCGGGGGAGCGGTGGCCGAGCGGGGGCATCGCGTTGAAGAGGTGCGTGGCGACGGTGGCGCCCGCGTCGATGGCCTCCACCGTCTGCTCGTAGGTGGCGTCCGTGTGGCCGATCGCCGCGATCACGCCGTGGTCGGCGAGCAGGCGTACGGAGTCGAGGCCGCCGGGCAGTTCGGTGGCCAGGGTGACCATCGCCGCCCGGCCCCGGGCCGCGTCGATCAGCTTGCGGACGTCCGCGGGGTGCGGGTCGCGCAGCAGGGCCTCGGAGTGGGCGCCCTTGCGGCAGGGGGAGATGAACGGGCCCTCGAAGTGGACACCGGCGATCTCGCCCTGCTCCGCCAGCTCGCTCAGCAGGCCGGCGCGCCTTGTGAGGGAGTCCATGTCGCCGGTGACGGTGGAGGCGACCAGGGTGGTCGTGCCGTGCAGGCGGTGGGTGTGGATGCCCTTGAGGATGTCGTCGACCGTGCCGGAGGTGAAGGAGGCTCCGCCGCCGCCGTGGTTGTGCAGGTCGACGAAGCCGGGGATCACGTAGTGGCCGGTCGCGTCGATGACGTGGGCGTTTTCAGGGGCGGTGGCGGTGATGCGGGTGCCGTCGATCACCAGACGGCCGTCTTCGGCTGTTCCTGTGGGGAGTACCACGGTCGCGCCGGTGAGGACCGTGGGGTGTCCGGCCGTCGCGGGGTGCGGGTGCGTCGGGGCTGGTCGCGCCCCGCGGCGGAGCCGCAGTTCGGCGCTGTCCCGCGCCCCTGAGTCGGCTGCCATCAGGGCGTTACCTCCATGCGGTCGGTCGATGCCAGAAGATCCCAGGCCAGTAGGCCCGCGCCGAGACAACCCGCGCTGTCACCCAGGGCCGCCGGGACGAGTGACGGCTGTTTCTGAAAGGTGATCCGCTGCCGGATGGCCTCCCTCAGCGGCGTGAACAGGGTTTCCCCCGCTTCCGCGAGGCCACCGCCGATGATCAGAGTGCGGGGATCCAGCAGCGTCAGGGCCGTGACCAGGCCGTCGGCCAGGGCGGCCACGGCCTCCTGCCAGACCGCGGCCGCCCTGGGGTCGCCGGAGTCCACCGCCTTCGCGCAGTCCGCCGCGTCCGCGCCCGGGGTGCCGGAGGCCGCCGCCCAGGCCTCGCTCACGGCGGCGGCGGAGGCGAAGCGCTCCAGGCAGCCGTGCTGCCCGCACGGGCAGGGCGCGCCGCCGGGGCGTACGACGATGTGGCCGATCTCCCCCGCGAAGCCGTGCGCGCCCGCCTCGACGCGGCCGTCGACGCCGATGGCGCCCGCGATGCCGGTGCCCAGGGCTACGAACAGGAACCGGTCCGCGCCCCGGCCCGCGCCGACCCGCCCCTCGGCGAGGCCGCCGGTGCGCACGTCGTGCCCGAGGGCGACCGGGACGCCCAGCCGCTCGGTCAGCAGGGCGCGCAGCGGGACGTCGCGCCAGCCGAGGTTGGCGGCGTAGACGGCGACGCCGTCCGCCTCGTCGACGATGCCGGGGACGGCCACGCCCGCGGCGGACGCGGGCGTGCCGAAGTGCTCGGTGCCGTAGGCGCGCAGCTCGGCGGCGAAGTCGAGGATGCCCGCGACGACGGCGTCCGGCCCCTGGGCGCGTCCGGTGGCCCGGCGGGCTCGGTGCAGCACCTGGCCCCCCGGCCCGGCCAACGCGGCCTTCATTCCGGTGCCGCCCACGTCCAGGGCGATGACATGTCTCACGGGGAACAGTGTGACCCGGGGACCCGCAAGAGGTCTAGTCCACTTACGTGGTGTAGACCTTGTTCCGCATATCGAAATGTTTCGGCGGCGGTGACGCCGGGGTTGGGGAAGAACAGCAGTGCAGCGGCGGCGGATGGCAGGAACGATCGCGGTGGTGTCCGCACTGGGCATGACGGCGGTTCTCGGCGGCTGCGGTGTCACGGGCGGCTCGGCCGACGTGACCCTGAAGCTGGTCGCCGCCGACTACGGCGACAGTGCGGCCAACAGCTCGAAGAAGTACTGGGACAAGCTGGTCGAGGAGTACGAGGCCGACCACCCGGACGTCCGGATCGACGTCAGCGTCTACTCCTGGAACGACGTCGACCGCAAGGTCAGGGAGATGGTCGCCGCCGGTGACCCGCCGGACATGGCGCAGATCGGCGCGTACGCGGACTACGCCGCTCAGGACCAGCTCTACAAGGCCGACGACCTGCTCTCCATACGCGCGCAGGCCGACTTCAACGGGCAGCTGGCCTCCGCGGGCCAGGTGAAGGGCGTGCAGTACGGCATGCCGTTCGCCGCCTCCACGCGGGTCCTCTTCTACAACAAGACCCTCTTCGCCAAGGCCGGCATCACCCCGCCCGAGTCCTGGGACGACCTGGCCGAGGACGCCGAGGCGCTCAAGGCCAAGGGCGTGAAGTACCCCTACGCGCTGCCCCTGGGCCCCGAGGAGGCACAGGCCGAGACGATGCAGTGGATGCTCAGCGGCGGGGGCGGCTACACCGACGGCGTCGACAGCTACGGCATCGACTCCGCGGAGAACATCGACACCTTCTCCTGGCTGAAGAACGACCTGGTCGGCAAGGACCTGACCGGGCCGGTCGCGCCCGGCGGGCTGAACCGGGCCGCGGCGTTCGCCGCCTTCGCCAGGGGCGAGGTCGGCATGCTCAACGGCCATCCCTCGCTGATGAAGACGGCCGAGAAGAACGGCGTGGAATTCGGGATGGTGCCCACGCCCGGCAAGGACGGCCCGAGCCGGTCCACCCTCGGCGTCTCCGACTGGATGACGGCGTTCCGCAAGAACGGGCACCGCGACCAGGTGGGCGAGTTCCTCGACTTCGTCTACAGCGAGAAGAACGTGCTGGCCTTCTCCCGCGAGTACGACCTGCTGCCGGTCACCACCTCCGCCTCCACCACCATGGCCTCCTCGGACGAGGACAAGCACCTCAGGCCGTTCCTGGAGGAACTGCCGGCCTCCGAGCTCTACCCGGTCGGCAAGACGTCCTGGGCCGACGTCAGCGCCCAGGTCAAGCAGCAGATCGGCAAGGCCGTCACGTCCGGCGGCAGCCCCTCGGGCGTCCTGGGCCACCTCCAGGCGGCGGCGGTGCGGGCCGAGAGCGCGGAGTAGCCCCGCTGTCGGTGGCAGGCGTTACGGTGCCGTGCATGGACGAGGACACGGGTGAGCGGGAGCTCGGGCGCAGGGAGCGGGACATCCTCGCGCTCGAACGCCGCGGTTTCTCCGGCCCGGGTGTGAAGGAGCGGGCCATACGGGAGGAGCTGGGGCTCGCCCCCGTGCGCTACTACCAGCTTCTCAATGCCCTGCTGGACGACGCTCGGGCGTTGGCGCATGATCCGGTGACGGTGAACCGGCTGCGGCGGGTTCGGGAGCGGCGTCGGTCCGAGCGGTGAGGGGCGGGGGCTTCGGGCCGTCGTGTGGGTGCGGGTGCGTCGTGGTTGTTCGCCCAGTTCCCCGCACCCCTGGGGGCGTTGCCCCTCAGCCGATCGAACGCGCCAGCGCGGCCAGCAGCTCCACGACACCCTCCGGGCCGTCCACCACCACGTCCGCCCGTTCCCTGAGTTCGGTCACCTCGTCGCTGCCGCTGCACACCAGCAGGCCCGGGGTGCCGTCCACGCGCAGGGTGTCCACGGCGGCGTAGGCGGGCAGGTCGCCCAGGTCGTCACCGCCGTAGAGGACGGAGCCGGCGCCGATCTCGCGGGCGAACGCGCTCAGGGCGACGCCCTTGTCCACGCCGGGCGGGCGCAGTTCCAGGACCAGGCGGCCGGGCTCGACGATCAGTCCGTGCCGGGCCGCCAGGTCGGTCAGCGGCGCGCGCAGGGCGTCGAAGGCGGCCTGCGGGTCGGCGGCCCGGCGGGTGTGCACGGCCACGGCCCGGCCCTTGTCCTCGACCCAGGTCCCGCTGCCTTCCAGCAGCCCGGGCAGCTCGACGCGGACGGCGTCGACGCCGGGGTGCGGGCCGGGCGCGGTCACCTCGCCGCTGCGGGCGTCCCACCGCTCGGCGCCGTAATGCCCGAGGATCACGAGGTGCTCCAGGCCCGGCACGTCCGCGAAGCCGCCGTTGCGCACCGCGACCTCGGCGGGCCGGCCGGTGATCACGGCGATGGCGGCGACCTTCGGGGCGAGCGCCGCCAGCGCGCCCAGCGCCCGTGGATGGGCCCGGGCCAGCTCGGGATCGGCCACGATCGGCGCGAGCGTCCCGTCGAAGTCCAGGGCGATCAGCGCCTTGCCGGGATCGGCGAGCAGGGCGGCGAGGCCGTCCCGCCCGGCTGCCGTGACCGGCGTGGGCAACGCGTTCGCGCTCATCGCCGCTCAGCCCCTCAACGCGTCGAGCTGGTCCAGGAACCACTGCGCCGGTGGCAGTGCCGTCGCCGCCGCGGCCAGGCGCTTGCCGCGTTCGGCGCGTTCGTCCGGGCGCATCGACAGCGCCTCGTGCAGGGCCGCCGCCGTGCCCGTCACGTCGTAGGGGTTCACCGTGATCGCGTCCTCGCCGAGCTCCTCGTGCGCCCCGGCCTCCCGGGACAGCACCAGCGCGCAGCCCGCGTCGGAGACCACCGGGACCTCCTTGGCGACCAGGTTCATGCCGTCGCGGATGGGGTTGACGAGGGCCACGTCCGCCAGGCGGTAGGCGGCCAGCGAGCGGGCGAAGTCGTCCTTGACGTGCAGCACGACCGGAGTCCAGCCCGGCGTCCCGTACTCGGCGTTGATCTCGTCGGCCAGCCGCCGCACCTCGGCCGTGTAGTCCCGGTACACCGCCAGGTCCTGCCGCGAGGGGTAGGCGAAGGCGACGTGCGCGACGCGCTCGCGCCACTCGGGGTGGTCCGCCAGCAGCTGCCGGTACGCCAGCAGCCCGCGCACGATGTTCTTCGACAGCTCGGTGCGGTCGACCCGGACGATGGCACGGCGGCCCTCGCCGATCTCCTGCCGCAGCGCGGACATCCGCTCCTCGACGTCCGGTTCGTGGGACCGGGCGCGCAGGAAGTCGGCGTCGGCGCCCAGCCCGTGCACTCCGACCCGGGTGCCGCCGAGCCCTCCCGCGAACCGCTCGGCGCACGCGGTGAACGCCTCCGCCCAGCGCTCGGTGAGGAAGCCCAGCCGGTCCGCGCCCAGCATGCCGCGCAGCACCTGCCCGGCCACGTCGTCCGGCAGCATCCGGAAGTACTCCGGCGGCGCCCACGGCGTGTGCGAGAAGTGCCCGATGCGCAGGTCCGGCCGCAGCTCGCGGAGCATGCCCGGCACCAGCGTCAGGTGGTAGTCCTGCACCACGACCGCCGCGCCCCGCGCCGCCTCCTCGGCCAGCGCCTCGGCGAAGGCCCGGTTGTACGTCTCGTAGGACGCCCACTGCCGCCGGAACTCCGCGTCGAAGACCGGCTCCAGGGGGGTCTGGTAGAGCATGTGGTGCACGAACCACAGGACCGAGTTGGCGATGCCGTTGTACGCGTCGGCGTGCACGTCGGCCGGGATGTCCAGCATCCGCACGCCGTCCTCCCCGACCCCGCGCCGCACCGCCTCGCGGTCGCCGTCGGACAGCGCCGAGCACACCCACAGCGCGTCCGCGTCCGAGCCGATCGCGGAGAGCCCGGAGACCAGTCCGCCGCCGCCCCGTTTGGCGTCCAGCGAACCGTCCTCACCCACCGTGTACGAGACGGGACCCCGGTTGGAGGCCACCAGCACCTGCGCAGCACCGTACGTTGAAGCCATAGACCTCAACCTAGCCCGGCCCGGAAACGCTCAAACGTACGGATCTTCCGGGCCCGGCCGAAAACGGCCCGGTCAGGCCGCACTGCGCGCCCGGTACTCGGCGATCTCCACCATGGGCGGACGCTCCTCGGTGTCCACGGAGTAGGTGCGCGGCGCGAAGCCGTCCCGGCTCCGCTCGAACTGCGTCAGGGACGGCCGGATCAGATGCCCGCGGGCCAGCCGCAGCTGGGCCGTGCGGTAGATCGCGGCGGCCATCCGGCCCAGCGCCTGCCCGTCCTGGTGCCGGTGCTTGCGCACCCCCACGTCCACCTGGGCGAGGGCGTCCAGGCCCGCCAGGTGCAGGGCGTCGACCAGCATGCCCAGCTCCACGCCGTAGCCGACGGGGAAGGGCAGCTGCTCCAGCAGGGAGCGGCGGGCCGCGTACTCGCCGCCGAGCGGCTGCACGAAGCCGGCCAGCTGCGGCCAGTGCATGTTGAGCAACGGGCGCGCCATCAGCTCGGTGACCCGGCCGCCCTGCCCGGAGGCGCCGTCCAGCGGACGGTCGTACATGGCCTTCACCAGGGCCACGTCCGGCTCGGTGAGCAGCGGGCCGACGATCCCGGAGACGAAGTCGGACGAGAAGTCCCTCAGGTCCGCGTCGACGAAGCAGACGACGTCCCCGCGGGTGACCAGCAGCGAGCGCCACAGCACCTCGCCCTTGCCGGGCACGGCGGGCAGGCGCGGGAGTATCGCGTCCCGGTGCACCACCCGCGCGCCCGCGGCGGCGGCCACCTCGGACGTGCGGTCGGTGGAGCCCGAGTCGACGACCACCAGCTCGTCGACGAGCGGGACCTGCCGCATCAGGTCATGGCGGATGACGGCGACGATGTCACCGACCGTCGCCTCCTCGTTGAGCGCGGGCAGCACCACGCTGACCGTCTGGCCCGTGCGCTGCTTGGCGGCCAGGATCTGGTGGAGCGGACGATCGTTCGCGGACCAGGAACGGGTGCTCAGCCAGCGCTCGACTTCTTCCAGCACCGTGGCGGCTCCTCTGCGTACTCTCGGCGGGACGGGTTGTGATCCATCTCGCGGTTCGGACGGCTATCTCAACTGTCCTGGTCGTCGGTTACAGTCTTGAACAACGCGGATGACCATCGCATGTCCGGGGGTCACCCGCCGCCTACAACCACATACAGCTCATCCAGAGGGGCAGAGGGAAACGGCCCGATGAAGCCCCGGCAACCCTCCAGTCGGTACTCGTAGGTCACTGTCGACCGCGTCGCGAGGCTCCCGGCTAGGGAAGGTGCCAAATCCGTCTCACGGCGAAACGCGTCGTGAGGAAGATGAGGAAGGGCCTCGCCTCACATGGCTGTGCAGACTGTTGCAAGCACCACTGACTCCACCGTAGACCTCGGTCCCGCCGCCGCGCTGAGCTGCCGCGAGTGCGGTCACCGCGTGCCCCTCGGCCCGGTCTTCGCCTGCGAGGAGTGTTTCGGCCCGCTGGAGATCGCCTACGACTTCTCGGCCTACGACACCGAAGAGCTCCGCAAGCGCATCGAAGCGGGTCCCGCGAACATCTGGCGCTACGCCCCGCTGCTGCCGGTCCCGGCCGACGTGGCGGACAAGCCGAACATCAACCCGGGCTGGACCAAGCTCGTCAAGGCCGACAACCTCGCCCGCGCGCTGGGCGTCGACGCCGGCAAGCTCTTCGTCAAGGACGACTCCGGCAACCCGACGCACTCCTTCAAGGACCGGGTCGTCGCCCAGGCCCTGGAGGCCGCCCGCGCCTTCGGCTTCACCACCCTCTCCTGCTCCTCCACCGGCAACCTCGCCGGTGCGGTGGGCGCCGCCGCGGCCCGCGCCGGCTTCCGCTCCTGCGTGTTCATCCCGCACGACCTGGAGCAGGGCAAGGTCGTCATGGCGGCGGTCTACGGCGGCGAGCTCGTGGGCATCGAGGGCAACTACGACGACGTGAACCGCTTCTGCTCCGAGCTGATCGGCGACCCGGCCGGCGAGGGCTGGGGCTTCGTCAACGTCAACCTGCGGCCGTACTACGCCGAGGGCTCCAAGACGCTGGCGTACGAGATCTGCGAGCAGCTCGGCTGGCAGCTGCCGGACCAGCTCGTGGTGCCGATCGCCTCCGGCTCGCAGCTGACGAAGATCGACAAGGGGCTCCAGGAGCTGATCAAGCTCGGTCTGGTCGAGGACAAGCCGTACAAGATCTTCGGCGCGCAGGCGCTCGGCTGTTCGCCGGTGTCCACGGCGTTCAAGGCCGGGCACGACGTGGTGCGCCCGCAGAAGCCGGACACCATCGCCAAGTCCCTGGCCATCGGCAATCCGGCGGACGGGCCCTACGTGCTGGACATCGCGCGGCGGACCGGTGGTGCGGTGGAGGACGTGGACGACGAGCAGGTCGTCGAGGCGATCAAGCTGCTCGCGCGGACCGAGGGGATCTTCGCGGAGACCGCCGGTGGGGTGACGGTGGGTGTCACCAAGAAGCTGATCGAGAGCGGGCTGCTGGATCCGTCGAAGACGACGGTGGTGCTCAACACCGGGGACGGTCTCAAGACGCTGGACGCGGTGGCGGGGACGGGGCTGACCGCGACCATTCGTCCCAGCCTGGAGTCGTTCCGGGAAGCGGGCCTCGTCTGACCGTCGTTCGCTGCGGGCCGGTGGGGGCCGGTCGCGCCCACGCGGCGGAGCCGCAGATCGAGACAGCCCCGCGCCCCTGAGGGCGCGCCCCAGCCGTAGCTCACAAAGAACCGGAGGACATGTCCGATGAGCGTCACCGTCCGCATCCCCACCATCCTGCGTACCTACACCGGCGGGCAGGCCGAGGTCGCCGCCGAGGGGGCGAACCTCGGTGAGGTCATCGCCGATCTGGAGAAGAACCACACCGGGATCGCCGCCCGCGTGCTGGACGACCAGGGCAAGCTGCGCCGGTTCGTCAACGTCTACGTGAACGACGACGACGTGCGGTTCGAGCAGGGGCTGGAGACGGCCACGCCCGACGGTGCCGGAGTGTCGATCATTCCCGCCGTCGCCGGCGGCTGAACCGGTCGGACGGCCCGATTATTACCTTCGGTAACGGCCGTCACCCAGAGTTCATCGAATTGCCCCTTCCGTGAGAGAAGCGGAAGGGGCAATTCTGTGTGGTTGAGCGGGGTACAGTTGGGGAACGCGATCCCGATCCCTTGATCGGAATCCTGAATTCCTGCCGCGAGCCCGACAAGATGTAGCCAAAGTGTGCGCGTCTTTCGCGGCTTTTGTTCTTTTTGTGTGGCCCGACTTGACCCGAATTCGGGCGAATTCTCCCTACATTCCGGATCCTGCGCGTCCGGAATTCTCGTCCGATTGACCTGTTGCAGACGGCAGTTGGACAGATACATTCAGCCGCGGTCGACGCGTTCCGGCGCACGCCCCCAACCGTGGGGGGTGAGGTCTGACCCGGATCCGCGAAGTGTGGATCTGTGCAAGGGCCAGTAATAGGGGAGTTAGGCATGGCTCAGGGCACCGTCAAGTGGTTCAACGCGGAGAAGGGGTACGGCTTCATCGCGGTCGACGGTGGTGCGGATGTTTTCGTCCACTACAGCGCGATTCAGATGGACGGCTACCGCACCCTTGAAGAGGGCCAGCGGGTCGAGTTCGAGATCTCGCAGGGTCAGAAGGGACCGCAGGCCGACATGGTTCGCGTCTCTGCCTGAACGCGCACCACGACCACCGCTCAAGCGACCGGTCTTCTCAGAAGGGCCCGTACCCCCCGGGGTGCGGGCCCTTCGGCCTGTTCGCACGCCCTGTCGGTCCCTGTTCGCGGGTGGCTGACGCCCCGGCCCAGTCCCCGGGAGGCGCTTGCACTCGCAGGGGTCGAGTGCTAATCATTGCGTTAGCACTCTGAAGGTGAGAGTGACAACGTAAGGACCGGGTCGGTGAGGCCCACGGACCGGATGGGGCAAGGAACCAACCGGTCGGGGCCGTCCGTCGCGGGCGCGGGCGCGGTCCGAAGTAATCACCCCCAGTCCTGGAGGGACCACTTCACATGGCCAAGATCATCGCGTTCGACGAGGAGGCGCGGCGCGGCCTCGAGCGCGGCATGAACCAGCTCGCGGACGCCGTCAAGGTGACGCTCGGCCCCAAGGGCCGCAACGTCGTCCTCGAGAAGAAGTGGGGCGCGCCCACGATCACCAACGATGGTGTCTCCATCGCCAAGGAGATCGAGCTCGAGGACCCGTACGAGAAGATCGGCGCCGAGCTGGTCAAGGAAGTCGCCAAGAAGACGGACGACGTCGCCGGTGACGGTACGACCACCGCGACCGTGCTCGCCCAGGCCCTGGTCAAGGAGGGTCTGCGCAACGTAGCCGCCGGCGCCAACCCGATGGCCCTCAAGCGGGGCATCGAGCGTGCCGTCGAGGCCGTCTCCGCCGCCCTGCTGGAGCAGGCGAAGGACGTCGAGACCAAGGAGCAGATCGCCTCCACGGCCTCCATCTCCGCCGCCGACACCCAGATCGGCGAGCTCATCGCCGAGGCGATGGACAAGGTCGGCAAGGAAGGCGTCATCACCGTCGAGGAGTCCCAGACCTTCGGTCTTGAGCTGGAGCTCACCGAGGGTATGCGCTTCGACAAGGGCTACATCTCGGCGTACTTCGCCACCGACATGGAGCGTATGGAGGCCGTCCTCGACGACCCGTACATCCTGATCGCGAACTCCAAGATCTCCAACGTCAAGGACCTGCTCCCGCTCCTGGAGAAGGTCATGCAGTCGGGCAAGCCGCTGCTGATCATCGCCGAGGACGTCGAGGGCGAGGCTCTGTCGACGCTGGTCGTCAACAAGATCCGCGGCACCTTCAAGTCCGTCGCCGTCAAGGCCCCGGGCTTCGGCGACCGCCGCAAGGCCATGCTGCAGGACATCGGCATCCTCACCGGCGGCGAGGTGATCTCCGAGGAGGTCGGCCTCAAGCTGGAGAACGCCACGATCGACCTCCTGGGCAAGGCCCGCAAGGTCGTCATCACCAAGGACGAGACCACCATCGTCGACGGTGCCGGCTCCGCCGACCAGGTCCAGGGTCGCGTGAACCAGATCCGCGCCGAGATCGAGAACAGCGACTCGGACTACGACCGCGAGAAGCTCCAGGAGCGCCTGGCGAAGCTCGCCGGCGGTGTCGCGGTCATCAAGGCCGGTGCCGCCACCGAGGTGGAGCTCAAGGAGCGCAAGCACCGCATCGAGGACGCCGTGCGCAACGCCAAGGCGGCCGTCGAGGAGGGCATCGTCGCCGGTGGTGGCGTGGCCCTGCTCCAGGCCTCCTCGGTCTTCGAGAAGCTGGACCTCGAGGGTGACGAGCAGACCGGCGCCAACGCCGTGAAGCTGGCCCTGGAGGCCCCGCTCAAGCAGATCGCCGTCAACGGTGGCCTCGAGGGTGGCGTCATCGTCGAGAAGGTGCGCAACCTGCCCGTCGGTCACGGCCTGAACGCCGCGACCGGTGAGTACGTCGACATGATCGCCGAGGGCATCATCGACCCGGCGAAGGTGACGCGCTCCGCGCTCCAGAACGCCGCGTCGATCGCCGCGCTGTTCCTCACCACCGAGGCCGTCATCGCCGACAAGCCGGAGAAGGCCGCCGCGCCGGCCGGCGGCGGCATGCCGGGCGGTGACATGGACTTCTGATCGACCTGAAGGTTGATCAACGTCCTGACGAGGGCGGTACTCCCTGTTCCGACAGGGGGTGCCGCCCTCGGGCGTGTCCGGGGTGCGGCCCCTGTGGCGTGTCCGGGATGCGGCCGGTGATGTGACCGGGGTCATGCCGGGGGCGGGATGGCCGCGCGGCGCGGGGTGGTTGACGCCTGTGTCCTATGCGTATGCACATACCGTCCGGTACCCCCAAGGGAGCCCCACGTGACCGTCGCCGCCTCCGCTTCCCGCGCCGCCGCCATCCTGTCCCGGCCCGTATCGCTGGGCGGTCTGACCGTCCCGAACCGGATCGCGATGGCGCCGATGACCCGCATGTTCTCCCCGGGCGGCGTGCCCGGCGAGGACGTCGTCTCGTACTACGCGCGCCGCGCCGCCGCCGGGGTCGGCCTGATCGTCACCGAGGGCACCTACGTCGGCCACGAGTCGGCCGGGCAGAGCGACCGTGTGCCGCGGTTCCACGGCGAGGAGCAGCTCGCGGGCTGGGCGAAGGTCGCCGACGCGGTGCACGCCGCCGGCGGCACGATCGTGCCGCAGCTGTGGCACATCGGCATGGTCCGCAACCAGGGCGAGCCGCCCGTCGCCGACGCCCCCGCCGTCGGCCCCTCCGGCCTGCGCATCGGTGCGACGGAGCCCACCGGCAAGGCCATGACGCAGGCCGACATCGACGCCGTCATCGGCGCGTTCGCCGAGGCCGCGGCCGCGGCCGAGCGCATCGGCTTCGACGGTGTGGAGATCCACGGCGCCCACGGCTACCTGCTGGACCAGTTCCTCTGGGAGGGCACCAACCGCCGCACCGACGCCTACGGCGGCGACCGGGTCGCCCGCGCCAAGTTCTCGGAGGAGATCGTCGCGGCCGTCCGCGAGGCCGTCTCCGCCGACTTCCCCATCATCTTCCGCTACTCCCAGTGGAAGCAGGAGGCCTACGACGCCCGCCTCGCCGAGACCCCCGAGGAGCTGGAGTCCATCCTGACCCCGCTCGCGGCGGCCGGTGTCGACGCCTTCCACGCCTCCACCCGCCGCTACTGGGCCCCCGAGTTCGACGACTCGGACCTCAACCTGGCCGGCTGGACCAAGAAGCTCACCGGCAAGCCCGCCATCACCGTCGGCTCGGTCGGCCTCACCGGCGACTTCATCAAGGCCTTCCAGGGCGAGGGCGCCGAAGTGGGCGACCTCGACAACCTCCTGGACCGCTTCGAGCGCGACGAGTTCGACATGGTCGCCGTCGGCCGCGCCCTGCTCCAGGACCCCGAGTGGGCCCGCAAGGTGCTCGACGGCCGCTTCGAGGACCTGGCGCCGTACGACCCGGCGGCGCTGAAGACCCTCAGCTGACCCGCCTCCTCACGGGGTGCCTGGATCTGCTTGCGCCGGTCGAGGAGACTGACCGGACGCTTGTTCGCCAGCCCCCGTGAGGAGATTCCCAGATGACGACGACCGACTCCCGCCCCTCGGCGGACGGCCCGTCCGAGCAGCCCGGCCCGGTGGTGCGCACCACCGCCGGAGCGGTACGCGGACGGAGGGAAGAAGGCCTCGCCGTCTTCCGTGGCATCCCCTTCGCCGCACCCCCGGTGGGCGAGGCCCGCTTCCAGGCGCCGCGCCCCGCCCCCGCCTGGGACGGCATACGCGAGGCGTACGCCTTCGGCCCGCCGCCCCCGCAGGATCTCGGCCTCATGGGCGGCCCGGGTCTGATCGACGTGCCCCAGGGCGACGACTGGCTCACGGTCAACGTCTGGACCCCCGAGCCCGACCCGGACGCGCGCCGCCCGGTGATGGTGTGGATCTACGGCGGCGCCTACAAGCTCGGCCACTCCGGCAGCCCCGGCTACGACGCCCGGCGCATCGCGGCCGACGGCGACCTCGTCGTCGTGTCCCTCAACTACCGGGTCGGCATGGAGGGTTTCGCGCACATCGAGGGCGCGCCCGCCAACCGCGGACTGCTCGACCAGGTGGCCGCGCTGGAGTGGGTGCGGGAGAACATCGAGTCCTTCGGCGGTGACCCCGCGCGGGTGACGGTCTTCGGCGAGTCGGCCGGGGCCGGTTCCATCGCCTCCCTGCTCGCCATGCCGCGCGCGGCCGGACTGTTCCGGCGGGCGATCGCGCAGAGCGTGCCGGGCACGTTCTTCTCCGACGCCCTGGCCCGGGACATCGGCATGGCCCTCGCCGCGGAGCTGGGCCTGCGTCCCACGGTCGCCGACCTGGCGACGATCGCCCCGCGCAAGCTGACCTCGGCGGGCGAGACGCTCGGCCCGAAGATGCCCCAGCACATCGACCGCTGGGGCCAGGCGGCACCGACGGTCACACCGTTCTCGCCGGTCGTGGACGGCGAGGTGCTGCCGGCCACGCCCTGGCAGGCGCTGGCGGCCGGTTCGGCGAGGGACGTCGACCTCCTCGTCGGCCACAACCGCGACGAGTACCGCCTCTTCATCGCCATGGCGGGCCGGCTGGGACGGATCACCGACGAGCAGGCCGCCTCGGCCCTGCGTCTGTTCGCCCCCGGACCCGACGGCGAACAGGCCTACCGCGCGGCCTTCCCGGAGGCCTCCCCCTCGGAGCTCTACGAACGCGTCCAGACGGACTGGCTGTTCAGCATGCCCTCCCTGCACCTGGCCGAGGCGCAGCGCGCGGGCGGCGGCAGCACGCACCTCTACGAACTGACCTGGCCGGCCCCGGGCAACGGCGGCGCGCTCGGCGCCTGCCACGGCCTGGACATCCCGCTGCTGTTCGGCACGTACGGGGCGGATCTGGGGCTGCTGCTGTTCGCGGGCGCGGAGCCGTCCGCCGAGGCGCTCTCGCTGTCCTCCCGCTTCCGCGCGTCCTGGACGTCCTTCGCGAGGTCGGGGGACCCGGGCTGGCCGGCGTACGACGACGCGGAGCGGCTGGTGCGGGTGCTGGACGCCGAGCCGGTGGTCACGGCCTATCCGGAGGAGCGGTCGCGGCGGCTGTGGGAGGGGTATGAGTTCCTGCCCCTGCCACTGCTGTAGGGCCTACAGGTTGCCCATCGGCTCGATGTCGATCCGCAGGGGCGTCCCCCACACCCGCAGCACCTCGTAGTCGGTGAACTCGTGCACCAGCCGGTACGCCATGGCGGCCCGGGGCGCTTTGCGCTGAGCGGCGATGAACAGCTCCGCCTCGCGGCGGTCCCGGCGCGGGGTGCCGCACAGCTGCCAGGTCTGGCCGTTCCACAGCTCCGCCAGCCAGCGCTGCTGGGGCTGCGGGCGGTCGCCGCGGACGCCGTAGCGGGACTGGACGGGTTCGGTGGGCTGGTGCTGGGGCGCGGGCCCGTTGAACTCGTTGCGGCGGGCGGCCCTGCGGCGCGTCTCGCACAGCAGGCACCGGTCGGGGGCGCTCTCGTCGACCGGGCCGGTGGGGTGCTCGGGGCAGCGCGTGGTCGGGGCCGCGGTGCTGACGCTGTCCTCCAGCAGGTCCAGGGCACGCTTCAGGTCGGCCTTGACCTCGTGCAGCTTGGCGTCCGGGGTGTCGGAGCCGAGGGCTTCCCCGTGCTCACCGAGAAGACGGAGGGCACGGCCTAGAGCGGTGAGCTGGGCGTGGTTCATGGGTCCATTGTCGTCAGTCGGCGTAGTCGTGGCGTCGTCGGGACATCGCCGCGCGGATCCCGGCCGCGTGGGCGTGGACCGTGGGGGCGGACACGGGTGCGGGTGGTTGTGCGGGGGTGCGTTCGCCCCGGCAGGCGCTGCAACGCCCCCCTGGCAGGGTTTCCGGTCGTCCCGGGGCGCCGCAGTTCGCGCACTCCAGGACCCGTAGGGGTGGGCGTGGGGCGGGTGGGGGCGGGAGTTTTCCGGTCAGGCGGTTGCGGACCAGGGCCGCGGCGTGGTGGACGGGCGTCGGCAGGCCGGCGGTGAGGGCACGCAGTACGTCGTCCTCCGAGGCGCCCCGCTCGAACCAGGCCGTCACGAGTGGGGCGAGGTCCGCGCAGTCGCTCTGGGAGAGGGACAGGACGGGGGCTGTGCGGCCGAGGGCGGCCAGGAGGATGTGGGCGCGGGAGCGAGTGGGGCGTGCTGCCTGCCGCGGTACGTCGCCGCGGGTGAAGGCGGTCCACCAGTCGTCATCCCGGGCGGCGCGCGACCACCACGAACGGGTGATCCATCGGGAGCTGCCGTCGTCGGCCGTGATGCACTCCCGACCACGCCGTAGATGCCCTGCCTGCTGGATGCGGTTGAGGGCGGTGCCCAGGGCGCACTGTCCGTAGGGGAGCTGTTTGGCCAGCGTCTTCACGGAGATGTCGGCGCCGTCGGGGAGCCGGTCCAGGTAGGCGGCGATGGCGGCTTCGCGGGGTGGGAGGTGGGCGAAGTCGTGCTTTGTGCGCGGGGGTTGGCCGGGGGTCGTGCGTTTGCCGTAGCCGGGGTTGGCCATGGGGTGCGCGGACGGGATGGCGGCACTAAAGTTGGCGTCAGCCATGGGATCGCTGTCCGATCTCGATGGTTAAGCCCCCGCAGGTGTTGGCGCACCGGGCGGGGGCTGTTGCTTGTCCAGGAACGTTAGAGGCAGGTGACTGTCCGTGGCAAGCCGAACGCGTCAAGTCAACACGCGGGGTGGGAGGGCGGGTTGAGGCCCTCCACCCGTTCCTTGAAAAGAGAGCTCGAAGCCCGGGTCCCGAAGCTCAGGCCGTCTCGTCCTTGAGGTTCTCGACGAAAGCGGACCAGGCGGCGGCCCGGAACACGAGCTTCGGGCCGTGGGGGGTCTTCGAGTCGCGGACGGGGATGACATCGGGGAGTGCCTGGGTGACTTCCAGGCAGTTGTCGCCGCTCCCGCCGCTGTAGCTGGACTTGTACCACTCAGGCATTTTCCTCATGGTCGTAATCCTGCGTCATTGCCTCGAGCAGGGCCAGAGACTCCTTGGGCGAGAGTGCGGAGGCCGCGAGGAACTCGTAGTAGAAGCGGTACTCCGCAACGATGGCGGGATCGTCGTCCAGTCGCCCGGTGCCCACGCCTTCCAGGTACGCCAACGGAGGCGCGTCGGCGAAGTCCATCAGCTTGACGCACCCTTGCATGGCAGGGTGCGCCCCCGCATCGAACGGCAGCACCTGCACGATGGACCGGCTGCGGCGGGCCAGGTCGGTGATGTGTCGCAGAGCTTCGGCCATGACATCCGGCCCACCTGTCACCCGGCGCAACGCCGACTCGTCAATCACGGCCCACAACAAGGGCTTTGTTGGATCGTCGAGGATGTGGGTCCGTTCCATGCGGGCGGCCACCCTCTTCTCGATCTCCTCGTCCGGCGCCGTCGGCTGATACGCGCGGCACACTGCCCGGGTGTAGGCGGGGGTCTGGAGCAGGCCGGGGATCAGCATCGATGCGAACTCCCTGATGGCCGTGGCCCGGGCTTCCGCCTCTGCCGCCTCCGCAAAATGGTCCGGATACTTCGACTTCGCCGCCGCCCCACAGTTCCGTGAGAAGAAGTCCCCCGTCCCCAACTCCCCATCCAGCAAACGGGCGTACTCCGCCTGCAACCTCCGCGTCCCCGCCTCCAACTGCCCGATGAACGACCCGCTCACGAACAGCCGTTGACCCAAGTCCTCCTGGCTGAGGCCGGCCTTCTCGCGGGCGTGGCGGAGCTCGGCGCCCAGGAGGGCCCGAGGGGAGGAGGACGGGTCGAGGTCCCTGGAACCGGGCATGGGCGACTCCCTGTCGTACAGATCGGGCTGTTGGACCGCCGTATCTGGCCAGGCTAGAGAGGAGTCGGACACGCTGTGTGGTGAACTGCAAACACAGCGTGGAGGTAGGAAACGGTGCGTTCGACCGAAGAGATCGTGCAATCGCTGCGGGACGCCCTCGCCGGAGTCGGGGTCGTGCTGCCGTCGCTGGGCGTCGACCCGGTGACCGGCGCGAGCGACGAGCCGTTCGCGCTGGTCGATCTGGGGCGGTGCAACGTACGGACGGCCGAGCATCTCACCGACGTACTGCGCTCGCTGCCCGCGGGGGAGGCGCTGCGGGCGCGCGTGCGGCAGGTCAACCGGGAGATGAAGTCACGGTGAAGTAATAGCCAACGGTTGATGTACAACCATTCGCCCTCCACCACCGTCGAACAGGCGTATCGCGCATACACCGGCGTTCGCCCCACCGCACGCCACTCCGGAAATCACATCCTTTCCCCAGAGGAATCCTGTCTTATGACGTTCCGTTGGCTGTGCGGTGTCCTGCGTGTGCGCGGGAAGACCGATCTTCTCCTCGTGCTCCTGTTCGCCGCCGGCTTCGCCGCCCTCCCCGTGTTCGCGCTGCTCCCATCGCTGTGGGGGTTCGTGGCCGCCTCGGCCGTGACGTACGCCGCGGACGAGGTCCTGCACACCCGTGCTCCCGCCTTCGTGCGGCGGCTGGCCGCGCTCCAGCTGACCCGCACGATGCGGTTCGCCGTGCGGACGGTGATGCTGCTCGCGCTGGCCGAGCGGATGGACGCGCCGGAGGCCGTGCTGGTGGCCGGACTGGCCGTGTTCGCCGCCCACTTCACCCTGGTGATCCTGTACACGGCGGTGCACCATGCCATCCGGCGGCGGCGCACGCTGCCGGTCGTGGTGCGCAACCTCGACATGAGCGGGGCGGGCATCCCGCAGTCGCCCCCCGCTCTGCTGTACCGGCGCTTCCTGCGCAAGCTGCTGCACCTGGACCTGCCGGCCCATGCCGGGCTGATCGCCGCGCTGGCGGCCGGGACGTGGCAGCCCGCGGGCATCGGCTTCGCCCTCACCGCCGGGCTGACGGTCGCGGCCGTCCTGGCGCTGCTCGGGCAGTTGCGCCGGGCCCGCCGGATGCCGTCGGGGGACGAGGTCATCGCCGAGGTCAACCGCCAACTGGCCGGGTACCGGCCGGAGGTGGCGCTGTACTTCAGTTTCGCGTCCGTGTCCCGGGACTTCATGTACCAGGTCAACATGTGGATCGAGACCCTGGAGCAGCTCGACCGGCGGCCGCTGATCATCCTCAGGGAGCGGGCCTCGTTCCGCTACCTCGGTCGTACGTCGATCCCGGTCGTGTGCGTCCCGAAGGCCGACGACGTGGCGCAGTTGGAGCTGCCCGAGCTGCGGGTCGTGCTCTACCCGGGCAACGCGGGCAAGAACGTGCACATGCTGCGCGTCGCCGAGGCCAAGCACGTCTTCATCGGGCACGGCGACAGCGACAAACTCGCCAGCAGCAACCGCGTGAGCAAGGTGTACGACGAGATCTGGGTGGCCGGGCGGGCCGGGCGCGACCGCTACCAGCGGGTGCGGCACGCCATCAGCGACTCGGCGATCGTCGAGGTCGGCCGCCCGCAGCTGTCGTCGATCCGGCTGCACACCGACCACGTGCCGGGGGCGCTGCCGACCGTGCTGTACGCCCCGACCTGGGAGGGCTGGAGCGACGACGACTGCCACACGTCGCTGATCCCGATGGGCGTGACGCTGATCGAGAAGCTGCTCGCCGAGAACGTCCGGGTCCTCTACAAGCCGCATCCCCTCACCGGCAAGCGCTCGCGCGCGGCGGCCGAGGCGGACCGGGCGATCCGGGAGCTGCTGCGCGCCGACGACGAGCGGCGGGGCGCCCAGGAGGCCGAGGCCGCGATCGCCGCCGCCCGGCCGCGGCTCACGGAGATCCAGGCCCGGCTCGGCGAACTGTCCGGGCGGCTCGCCGGTGACGACGCCCAGCAGACCCGCGAGGCCCGCCCGGCCGGCCAGGACGGGGAGGCCGAGTGGCACGAGCTGCGCGCCGAGTGGCACCGGCTGTTCTGGCAGAGCCGGGGCCCGCTCGGGCACCAGGTGATCGTCAAGCAACTGCCCACGCTGTACGAGTGCTTCAACCAGGCCGACATCCTCGTCAGCGATGTGTCGTCCGTGGTCGCGGACTTCGTGGCGAGCCTCAAGCCGTACGTGCTGACGAATGCGAACGACCTTCCGGACGAGGAGTTCCGGGCGGCCTACACCACGGCCGGTGGCGCCTATCTGCTGGACCGGGACTGCACCCGGCTGCCCGAGATCCTCGACGCGGTGCGCGCACCGGGCCGCGACCCGATGGCACCCGAGCGCCGGGTGCTGAAGGAGTACGTCCTGGGCCCGGACCGCCCCACCTCCATGGAACGCTTCAACGCGGCCGTCAACGCGCTGGCCGAGAAGGCGACGGCGGAGCACGCCGAGCGCCTCGGCGAGGGGCGGGGGGCGGTCGCCGAGCTCATCGCCTGAGCAGGGCCGGGAACGCCGCCCCCGCCAGTGAGTCGATGCCTCGCGCCCGTTGGATATCGTGACGGGCGCAATCGAACGGGCGAACTGGCAGGGGGATCGCGGACATGGGCGCGTCCGGGACGGCTGTGGCCGCCGACGGGACCGGTGGGGCCGAGACCTCGCGGGCGGGGCTGCCCGGCGGGCGCAGGGCGGCAGGTTCCGTGCTGTGGGCGCTGCTGGTGCCCGGCCTGCTGCTGCTCGGTTCCGCGCTCGGGCAGTGGGTGACCTGGCTCGGGGTCGTCGTCGTCCTGGCGGTCATCGCGGTCGCCGCCTGGCGCGTCGGCGGTGTCTGGCGCCGGGCCGGGGCGGCGACGCTCGTCTCCTTCGGCGGGTTCGCGCTGATGCTGTTCGCCGGGCCCGCTGTGTACGAGGCGTACATGACGACGGTGGGACAGCCCGTCGACGCCGTGGTGACCCGGGTGGCCGACCGGGACCAGCGGCGCGGACCGGACCTGTTCTGCACGGTCCGGGAGCTCGGCGGGGACCGCAGGACGTACGAGGTGTCCCAGCGGGAGAACTGCTTCGGCCAGGCCGGGCCCGGCGACCGCGTCGAGATCCGCGAGGATCCGCTCGGGCTGCTCGACCCGAGGCTGCCCGACAGCCCCGACCAGCGCAACACCACGGAGATCACTCTCGCCGCCACCGCGGCACTGACCGTGCTCGTCGCCGCAGGCACGCTGTACGGCGGTCTGCGCCGCCGGGGGTGAGCCCGGGTCGCCCCCGCCGGGCCGGGGAGCCGGTGCCGCCGGGGCGGGGGAGTCAGCCGGCTGCCGCCAGGGCCGCCCGCAGGTGGCCGTCGGATGCCGCCAGGAGCTTGGCCGCCGTCGGGCCGTCCACGCCGGCCAGGATGGTCAGGATCGCGTGCTTCACCTCGCCGTCCGTCGCGGTGAGGGCCTCCTCGATCTCCTTGTCCTGTGCGCCGGTGGCGAGGGCCACGATGCGGTGGGAGCGGGCGCGCAGCTTGTCGTTCGAGGCGCGGACGTCGACCATCAGGTTCCCGTACGTCTTGCCCAGCCGGATCATCGTGATCGTCGAGAGCATGTTCAGGACGAGCTTCTGGGCCGTGCCGGCCTTCAGCCGGGTGGAACCGGTGAGGAGTTCGGGGCCCACGACGATCTCGATGCCGTGGTCGGCGGCGGCCGCGAGCGGACTGCCGGGGTTGCAGGCGAGGCCGACGGTGAGGGAGCCGCGGGCGCGGGCGTGCTCCACCGCGCCGATGGCGTACGGGGTGCGGCCGGAGGCGGAGATGCCGACCACCGTGTCGTCGGGGGTGAGGGCGAGGCGCTCCAGGTCCGCCCGGGCCAGCTCCCGGGAGTCCTCCGCGCCCTCGACCGAGGTGATCAGGGCGTCCGGGCCGCCCGCGATCAGGCCGACGACCCGGGAGGGGTCGGTGTTGAAGGTGGGCGGGCACTCGGAGGCGTCCAGGACGCCCAACCGGCCCGCCGTGCCCGCACCGGCGTAGACCAGGCGGCCACCGCGCGCCATCCGGTCCGCGACGGCGTCGATCGCGGCGGCGATCAGGGGCAGCCGGGCCGCGACCGCCGCGGCCACGGTGGCGTCCTCGCCGTTCATCAGCCGCGCGATGTCCAGGGTGGGCAGCCGGTCGATGTCCGCGAGGTCCGGCCGGAAGGCCTCGGTGGTCAGGGACTCCAGCTCGGTCCTGAGGTCACGGGGGTCGGAGGTGGAGGTCATGAACGGCTCTTTCCGTGTCTTTCCGGGCGGGGCGGGGCGGCTGCCTCAGGAACGGTGCCGGTGGGCCAGCGCCTCGTACGACGCCGAGAGCGCCGGCGCCGCCGTCTCGTACGTCCGCTGCGCCACCCCCACGAACAGGCAGTCCACCACGAGGAGCTGGCCGGTGCGGGACGACATGGCCGCCGGACGCAGCTCGCTCTCGCGGGCGGTGGACGTCGTCAGGACGTGGTCGGCGTACTGCGTCACCGGGCCGTCGGGGCGGCCGGTGATCGCCACCGTCGTCGCCCCGCGTTCGAAGGCGGCCCGCAGCGGCTCGATGACGTCCCCGGTCGACCCGGAGTGCGTGATGGCGACGGCGACATCGCCCGCGCGCAGCTGCACGGCGTTGGTGACGGCGAGGTGCGGGTCGCTGTGGGCGTGCGCCATCAGCCCTATGCGCAGCAGCTTCTGTGTGAGGTCCTGGGCGACCAGGCCGGACGCGCCGACGCCGTACACATCGGTGCGGCGGGCCGTGGTCAGCGCGGTGACGGCCGCGCCCAGCTGGACGGTGTCGAGGCCGGCGGCCGTGTCGGCGAGGGTCTGCTGCTCGTCGTAGGCGAGCTTGGCGACCACGTCGGCGATCGGGTCGTCCACCGCGATGTCCGTGGTGATGGCCGGGGCGCGGCCCGACTGCTGCTGGGCGGCGAGGCCGGCCAGGGCCAGGCGCAGGTCCCGGTAACCCGGATAGCCCAGCAGGCGGGCGGTGCGTACGACGGTCGCCTCGCTGGTGCCGGTGAGTTCGGCGAGGCCGGTGACCGTGAGGGCCGCGCAGCCGGCCGGGTCGCCCGCGACGGCCTCGGCGACACGCTGCATGGAACGCGTCATCGACGGGCCCAGGGTGCGGACCTTGGCCGCGAGGGCGGCCGGGGCGGGCGGGGCGCCGCTCGCCCCCGGGGGGCCGCCACGCTCACGGGCGAAAATTTCCTTCACGTCTCGGGTCACGCTTGAAAGATATTTTCGGCGCGGCGTTCGGGTCAAGAGTGCGCACAATGGGTGCATGGATCCCATCAGCCCCCTGGAGCAGGCGCTGCACGCCGCACGCGCCCTCGTGCTGGCCGACCTCGTCGCGGGACGCGTCGCCGACGCGGACGTCGTCTCCCTGGTCGAGGAGTCCGTCAAGCAGCGGCGTTGGTGGGTCGAGCAGTGGCCCGAGGGCGCGCGGTACGTGGCCGGCCTGGTCGCGCAGGACGTGCAGGACGCCCTGCTGGAGCGGTACGGCCGCTGGCCGCTGTGTCCGGTCTGCGGCACCGGCGGGCCGCACGCGCTGGACGTGGAACCGGAGTTGGGACCCGACCCGCACTGGGTGTGCGGCGAGGCGGGTGTGAAGGTCGCCGCCGTGGGGTCGCTGGGCGAGGCCCTCGGCGGTCCGGCGTCCTCGTGAGGCCCTGGTGACGATCTACATCGACCCGCCGACCTGGCCCGGCCACGGCCGCCTGTGGTCCCACCTCGTCAGTGACGTCTCCTACGACGAACTGCACGCCTTCGCCGAGCGCCTCGGCGTGCCACGCCGCGCGTTCGAGCGCGACCACTACGACATCCCCGACGGGCGGTACGCCGACGCGGTGCGGGCCGGGGCCGTGGAGGTCAGCAGCCGCGAGGTGGTCCGGCTGCTGCACGCGGCGGGGCTGCGGCGGCCCAAGGGGCGTTATCCCTCGCGGGGTTCGCGCAGCTCGTAGGTCAGCAGCTCGGGGTCCTCGGCGACCTGGGTGAACCCGGCCCGCGCGAGCACGTTCTGCGACGGCAGATTGTCCCGCTCGACGTTCGCGACCACGGTCCGCGCCTCGTCCCGGCCCAGCGCCCAGGACGACAGCGCCCGCAGCGCCTCGGTGGCGTAACCGTGACCACGGGCGCCCTCGACCAGGTCGTAGCCGATCTCGACCCGGCCCGTGTCGTCCGGGACGCTGTGGAACCCCATGGCGCCGATCGCGCGGCCGTCCTCGCGCCGGACCAGCGCGTACATGCCCCACTCGGGCCGGTGGACGCCGTCCTCGTACTGCTTGTACACCAGTCCGGCACCGACCCGGGTGCCCTCGGCCGGACCGCCCTCGATCCACGCGAAGCCGCCGTCCCCGACCGTGGACAGATCGGTGGCCGCCGCCGGTGTGACGCCCTGGAGGGTGAGCCGCTCGGTGCCGATCACGAGGTTGTTGTTCCACCGCCATCCGGTGACGGGCGGGCGTCCGGGCAGCTCGGCACGGCCGGTGGCCCACAGCAGGGTCGACCACGGGGTGGGTCCCGGCTGGACGTGCGGGAAGATCCGGGCGAGCACGAAGTCGCACAGCTCGGGCGCCGGTTCGTAACTCAGGCCGAGCCCCTCGGCGATGTCGTGCGTGTGCAGCAGCACCTCGGTGACGCCCATGGCGGCGAACCCCTCACGGTTCGCGCTGCGGAAGGGGTAGGGGTGGAAGGCCCGCACCTCGCGCGGGGCGGTGCGGACCGCGGCGGCCAGCAGGGCGCCCATCGTGCTGATCACCCGCAGCGCGCCCGCGTTGTCGGTCCCCTCCTCCAGCGACATCTCGAACGGCGAGTACCCGTCCTGCTCCCGCCCCGCGAGCTGCCCCGCGTACGCGATGAGGTCCTCGGCGATGTGCACCGCGGTCTCCCGGCAGCTCCACTCCAGCCGCCCGGCCCGCGCCCCTTCCCAGTCCCGCTCGACGACCGCCCCCAACAGCCCCACACACTCGGCGACCGCCTGCTCCACCTGTTCCGCACCCGTTGTCCGCATGGTGGGCAGGCTACGAGGCGTCGTGGGGTGCGGGCGACAGCATTTCCAGCTCGGCGGCGAGGTTGTGGCGGGCCGTCGCCTCCCACTCGGCGGCGCCGTACGGCGTCCTGAACAGGCGGGGCAGAGCCAGCAGTTGCCGCAGGACCGCGGAGCGGCCCTCGCGGAAGGCGTCGTTGGGGACGAAGTGGTACTCCTCGCGCACCGCGGTCGTGTACGCCGCGTACGCCGAGGGGGGCGAGGCGAGGATCGCGAGGTCGGCGTCGCACAGGACCTGCCCGTCGGGGTCGTCGTCGGCCGGGTCGTGCGTGACCGTGAGGCGGACCAGGCGGGCCACTTCGGCCGTCTTCGCCTCGGGAACACCGGCTTCCGGCAGGGCGCGTTCGGCCAGGCGGGCCGAGCGCTCCTCGTTCTCGGAGCGGTCGGGAAGGTAGACCGCGTCGTGGAACCAGGCGGCCAGCCGGACCACGTCCGGGTCGTGCGCGTACCGCTCCAGTTCGTCGACGCGGTCGAGGACCGCGGTGAGGTGCCCGGCCGTGTGGTAGCGGCGCTGGGGTTCCTGCCAGCGGGCGAGCAGGTTGTCGGCGTACGGCGCCGGGTCCGGTCCGCCGGCCGGGCCCCGGGCCGCCTCCAGGGTGCGGGCGAAACGGGTGCGCAGGGAGTCGAGATCGGCCATGGGGGCATTCTCCCGCCGAGCGGGGCCGTGCACCTAGCGTGGGGGCATGACGACTCCTGCTGATGTGCATGACGTACGGGACCCCGAGCAGCCCGGGCGGCTGCTGACGATCGAGCGTGACGCGCTGATCCCGCTGCTGCGCGGCCGGGCCGGGGAGGACTTCGCGCGGCCCGTGGCCGCGTGTCCGGGCTGGACGGTGCGGGACGTGCTGGCGCACTGCTCCGCCGCGCTGACACGGGTGGCGGAGGGCCGGTTCGAGGAGGGCGTGTTCTCGCCCGAGTCCAACGACCGGGACATCGCCGAGCGGGCCGGCTGGAGCGACGCCCGGGTCGTCGACGAGCTGGAGCGGGGGATGAGCGAGGCCGGGGCCGTGATCGCCGGGGCCGGCGGGAAGCTGGACGGTCTCGCCCTGGGGGAGTGGGTGCACGCCGGTGACGTCCGCGAGGCTCTCGGTGAGCCGGGGGCGTACGGCGGGGCCGGGCTGCCGGACGCCCTCGCGCTGCTCGCCCGGATCACCCGCGAGCGGGGGCACGTGCCGCTGCACGCCGATCTCGACGACCTGGACGAGCCCCTGCGGCTGGGGGAGAGCGGCGGGGAGCGGCCCCCGGGCCGGTTCATCGGGGACGCGCCGACCCTCGTACGGCTGTACACGGGGCGGCCGGTCGACGACGCGGCGGCGTTCGAGCTGGCCGGGGTGGAGGCCAAGGAGCTGAACATCTTCGGCTGAGGCGCGGCCGGGGGCTTGGGGCCCGGCGGGAGTGGGCAGCGTAGTCTTGATTGGACTAGACCTGTCGCAACCGTCAGGCGTCCGTACGCCGACGCCGTGCCGTCGAAGGGGCCCCATGAGCAAGCGTGCAGTCCTGGAGGTGATCGCCCTCGGCGTCGAGGACGCGGTCGCCGCCCAGGCGGGAGGCGCGGACCGCCTCGAGCTGGTCACCGACATGGCGGCCGACGGACTCACCCCGTCGGCCGCCACCGTCGCCGGCATCCGCCGGGCGGTCGACCTCTCCCTGCGGGTGATGCTGCGGCTCGCCGACGGGTTCGCCGCGGGCGACGTCGACCGGCTGGTGCGGGTGGCCGGACAGCTGCGGGAGGCCGGGGCCGAGGAGTTCGTGCTGGGGTTCCTCGACGCCGGGGGCGTGGTCGATCTGGCGGCCGTGGAGCGGGTGGTGGCGGTCCTGGACGGCTGCCCCTGGACCTTCCACCGGGCCATCGACCGGGCCGCGGACCGGGACGCCCTGCGCAAGCAGCTGGACGGGATGCCGGGCTTGGACACGTACCTGACGGCCGGGGCTTCGGGCGGGGTCGACGAGGGACTGCCCGTGCTGCTCGCGGAGGCCGGACGGGCCGGGGAACCGGGGTACGCACAGCGGTTGCTGGTGGGGGGTGGGCTGCGCCTGGAGCACGTGCCGGTGCTGCTCAAGGCCGGGGTCGACGGCTTTCACATCGGCGGGGCGGCCCGCCCGGGAGGCTGGGACGAGCCGGTGTCCGCCGCGGCGGTGGCGGAGTGGCGGGCGGTGCTGGACGGGTCATGAGGGATGCCCGGCGCGGAGGCTGGGGCCGGGTGGGTCCGCAGCCCGGCGGAGCGGGGTGCCGCCCCGCACACCCGCCGCGCCCACCCGCCGCGCCCACCCGTGCCACCCCGGGCGGCACACATGCCCGGGGCTAAGCGGCCAATTGCGGCGGCAGCGGGGCCGTGTGGGTCACCGTCAGGCCCGACACCGCTCGCGTGAGCGCCACGTACAGGCGGCGCAGGCCGGTCCGTTCGTCCGGCTCGCCGTCGACCACCGCCCGAGGTTCGTCCAGGACGACGTAGTCGTACTCCAGGCCCTTGGCCAAGGACGCCGGGACCAGGGTCAGCCGGGTGTCCTGGGTGGTTTCCTCACCGGGGCCGAGGCAGGGGATTCCGGCCTCCTCCAGCGCCTCGGCAAGTTCCGGGACGCGGGCGTCCGCCGCGATCAGGCCCGTCGAGCCCTCGTGGCGCAGCAGGTCGCGGCAGGCCTCGACGACGTCCTTCGCGCCGCAGACCGGCCGCACCTCGAAGTGGCCCGGGTTCTCGCGGATCGACTCCACCGGGGTGAGGCCCGGGGCGATGTGCGGGAGCAGGCGGGAGGCGTAGGCGATGACGTCCGTGGGGACGCGGAAACCGGCCGTCAGCTCCTCCACCAGCGCCTCCGGCTTGCCCAGGTGGGTCAGTGCCTCCTGCCAGCTGCGCGTCGCCCACGGCGTCGTGCCCTGCGCCAGGTCGCCGAGGACGGTGGCGCTGCCGGTCGTGCAGCGGCGGCCGACCGCCCGGTACTGCATGGGGGAGAGGTCCTGCGCCTCGTCCAGGACGACATGCCCGAGGGAGTGCGTGCGCTGGATCAGGTCGGTGGCCTCGTCGATCAGGACGGCGTCCGCCGCCGACCACTTGGCCGACTTCACGCTCCGCGCCGGCTTCGCCCGGAGGATCGCCTTCTGCTCGTCCTCGTCGAGGATCCCCTCGGCGTGCACCGCGAGGAACTCCGCGTCCGACAGCAGCCGCAGCACCAGCTTCGCCGGGTCGACCGCCGGCCAGATGGCCTTCACCGCCGCCTTGACCGCGCTGTTGCGGGCCACCGCGTCCTGCACCCGGTCGTCCGGCGCCTCACCCGAGCGCTCCATCTGCACCAGCACGGCGTGCGCGATGCGCTGCGGCAGGGCCTCGCGGGCGGCGCCGTAGCGGATCTCGCGGTCGAGCAACTCGCGGACGAGCTCCTCCAGTTCGTACGCCGGGATCCGCCAGCGGCGGGAACCGCGCACGACCACGACCGGCTCGGTGGGCAGGGTGACGTGCGCGTAGAGGGCCCGGCGCAGCACCTGCGCCAGCCGGGCGTCGCCCTTGACGACGGCGGCCCGCGCGTCGTCCGTGCCCTTGATCTCGACATGGGCGACCAGGTCGTCGACGGTCGCCTGCTGCACGGTCAACTCACCGAGTGCGGGCAGGACTTGCTCGATGTAGTGCAGGAAGGAGCGGTTCGGCCCGATGACCAGGGTGCCGGTGCGGGCGAGGCGCTCGCGGTGGGCGTAGAGGAGGTAGGCGACCCGGTGCAGGCCGACGGCGGTCTTCCCGGTGCCCGGGCCTCCCTGCACGCAGACCGTGCCCGCGAGACCGGACCGGACGATCTCGTCCTGCTCCGGCTGGATCGTCGCGACGATGTCCCGCATCGGGCCGACGCGCGGCCGTTCGATCTCCTGCTGGAGCAGCTTGCTGGTGCGGGCCGCCTCGCCGGGGTCCGACAGGTGCTCGTCCTCGTACGCCGTGATGTCGCCGCGGGTGTAGCCGAAGCGGCGGCGCAGCGCGACGTCCATCGGGTCCTTCTTGGAGGCCCGGTAGAACGGCTGCGAGACGGGTGCGCGCCAGTCGATGACCATGGGGTCGCCGTCGTGGTCGTGCACGTGCCGCCGCCCGATGTAGAAGCGTTCCCCCCGCGCCCCCTCGGCCTGCTCGCCCCCCGGCGCGTGCAGGTAGTCGAGCCGGCCGAAGAACAGCGGGGTGTCGCTGAGGTCGGCCAGGGACTTGACGCGCTCCTCGATCTGGCGGGCCAGCACCTCGGCGTTGACCCAGTTCGCGGTGACGTCGGTGATGTCGAGGGCCTCGACGTCCTCGCGCATGGCACGCAGGGCCGAACGGGACGCGGAAAGGTGGGAGCGCTCACGGGAGAGCGGATCGTCGACGTGCGTGGACAAGGGGGTGCCTCCGGAGGGACCTGCTGAGCAGTGGCGATGAGGTGCCGGCCGGTTTCCGTCCGGTCGGCGGCGCTCCGTGAGGGAGGCGGGCACGAGCGGTAGATCTTAGAGGAGCCGGGCCACCGTCCGCGAACGGTTTTTCCGCCCCCTAGGGGACGGGCCCCCTCCTCCTCGGGGGAAGCGGTCGGCCCAGCGGCGTACCCGCAGGGCCGTGAGGTTCGGTCCCGAGACCGACGCGGGCCTTATGGACCGAAACGCACCATGGAGACATGAGCGCAGCAACCATCCACCCCGCCCCGGCACCGGGCCGTCCGCCCGGCGCCACCGCCGTGGCGGGCAGCCACCGTCACCGCCTCGGCGATGCCCTGCGCGCCGTCAAGGTCTTCGCGGGCGCCGCCTTCGACGTGATCGTCCTCGGCCAGTACGGAGAGGAGGTCGGCGTGGTCCGCCGCCCCCGGTGAGCGGACCCGCGGGTCTCAGCTCTCCGCCAGCAGCTCGTCCGCGTCCATGATCCGGTACGCGTAGCCCTGCTCCGCCAGGAAGCGCTGGCGGTGGGCGGCGAAGTCCTGGTCGATGGTGTCCCGGGCGACCACGGAGTAGAAGTGCGCCTGGTGGCCGTCCGCCTTGGGCCGCAGCACCCGGCCGAGACGCTGCGCCTCCTCCTGCCGGGAGCCGAAGGTGCCCGAGACCTGGATGGCGACCGTCGCCTCCGGCAGGTCGATCGAGAAGTTCGCGACCTTGGACACCACGAGCACGCTGATCTCGCCCTCGCGGAAGGCGTCGAAGAGCTTCTCCCGCTGCGCGTTGGACGTCTCGCCCTTGATCACGGGCGCCCCGAGGTGCTCGCCCAGTTCGTCGAGCTGGTCGATGTACTGGCCGATGACGAGGATCTGCTGCCCGGCGAAGCGCCGGACGATCGCCTCCGTGACCTTCCGCTTGGTCGCGGTCGTCGCGCAGAAGCGGTACTTCTCCTCCGCCTCGGCCGTCGCGTACGCGAGCCGCTCGGAGTCGGTGAGGTTGACCCGGACCTCGACGCAGTCGGCGGGCGCGATGTAGCCCTGCGCCTCGATCTCCTTCCACGGCGCGTCGAACCGCTTGGGCCCGATCAGGGAGAACACGTCCGACTCCCGGCCGTCCTCACGGACCAGGGTGGCGGTCAGACCGAGCCGCCGCCGGGCCTGGAGGTCGGCGGTGAACTTGAACACCGGCGCGGGCAGCAGGTGCACCTCGTCGTAGACGATCAGCCCCCAGTCCCGCGAGTCGAACAGCTCCAGGTGCGGGTAGACGCCCTTCCGCCGGGTCGTCAGCACCTGGTACGTGGCGATCGTGACCGGCCGGATCTCCTTGCGCGTCCCGCTGTACTCGCCGATCTCCTCCTCGGTGAGCGAGGTCCGCTTCACCAGCTCGTGCTTCCACTGCCGGGCGGAGACGGTGTTGGTGACGAGGATCAGGGTGGTCGACTTCGCCTGGGCCATCGAACCGGCCCCGACCAGCGTCTTCCCGGCGCCGCAGGGCAGCACGACGACGCCCGACCCGCCGTGCCAGAAGTTCTCCACGGCCTGCTTCTGGTACGGCCGCAGCGCCCAGCCGTCCTCGGCCAGCTCGATCGGGTGCGCCTCGCCGTCGACGTACCCGGCGAGGTCCTCGGCCGGCCAGCCCAGCTTCAGCAGCGTCTGCTTGATCTGGCCGCGCTCGGAGGGGTGCACGGCGACCGTGTCCGGGTCGATGCGGGCGCCGACCAGCGGCGTGACCCGCTTCGACCTGAGGATCTCCTCCAGCACCGGACGGTCGGTGGTGGTCAGGACCAGACCGTGCGTGGGGTGCTTGGAGAGGGTGAGACGGCCGTAGCGGTCCATCGTCTCGGCGATGTCCACGAGCAGCGCGTGCGGCACCGGGTAGCGGCTGTACTTCACCAGCGCGTCGACGACCTGCTCGGCGTCGTGGCCGGCCGCGCGCGCGTTCCACAGGCCCAGCGGGGTCACGCGGTAGGTGTGGATGTGCTCCGGCGCCCGCTCCAGTTCCGCGAACGGGGCGATGACCCGACGGCAGTCGTCGGCCTGCTCGTGGTCGACTTCCAGGAGCAGGGTCTTGTCGGACTGGACGATCAGCGGACCATTCACGCGCGGCACCCTTTCTGTGGCCGGAGGGCTCGGACGGCTCGACAGCGCGACGCCTCGGCCAAACGTCCAGTGTGCCTGATCGACCGCGTCAGGTGGTGTGATCTGCGCGTCCGGTCGTACTGAATGCCTATTCATCCCAACGTGTGGTGTGAATTCAGTTTTTCCGTTCCGGCCCCGAAGAATGGCGAAGGTGCAGAACCCGACGACCACCACGCTCGGATACGCCCTGTTCGCCACCCGCTGGCTCCAGGCCCCGCTGTACTTCGGGCTCGTGGCCGCCCAGGGCGTCTACGTCTACAAGTTCTTCAAGGAGCTCTGGACCTTAATCCAGATGTGCGTGAGCGGGCACGCGACCGAGACGTACGTGATGCTCGCGGTGCTGAAGCTGGTCGACGTCGTCATGATCGCCAACCTGCTGATCATGGTGATCGTCGGCGGCTACGAGACGTTCGTCTCGCGCATCGGCCTCCAGGGCCACCGTGACCAGCCGGAATGGCTGTCGCACGTCAACTCCAACGTGCTGAAGGTCAAGCTCGCCACGGCGATCGTGGGCATCTCCTCGGTGCACCTGCTCCAGATGTTCGTGGACGTCCACCACACCTCCCACCACGCCCTGCTGTGGGGGACGGTGATCCACATGGCGTTCATCGCCTCGGCGGCGATCCTCGCCTACATGTCGGGCCCGATGGTCGCCCAGGCGGACCGCGGCCACACCGACCGCCCGCAGTCCGGGCACGCACCGGCCGGGCACGCACCCGCTGGGCACGCGCCGACCGAGCACGCGTCGACCGAGCACGTACCCACCGAGCACGTACCGGCCGGGCCCGCGCGGATCTCGGAGCAGGAGGAGAGCGACCGCGGGGACCGCCACCGCGCCCAGCCGGAAGCCGGGGCCTCGGTGGCCGCACCGGCCGTCCCCCGGCAGCCCGGCCCGGACGTCGACGCCGAGGCCCGGATCCGTGCCGCCGGCTTCCCCGCCCGCAAGCTGCTGGAGGACTTCGACCAGCGGCACCCCCGGGACTTCGACGCGGACGCCGTGGCCCGGCTCGGCAAGGCGGAGTTCGTCGCCGCCCGGCGCAACGTGGTCTTCGTCGGGCCGCCCGGCACCGGCAAGACCCATCTGGCCATCGCCCTGGGCGTCCGCGCCTGCCAGGCCGGACACCGGGTGCTGTTCGCGACGGCCGCCGAGTGGACCGCCCGGCTCTCCGGCGCCCGGGCCGCCGGACGGCTCGACGAGGAGCTCGCCGCTCTCGACGATCACCCCCTCCTGATCGTCGACGAGGTCGGCTACACACCCCTCGACGCGACGGCCGCCGGCCTGCTCTACCGGCTCGTCGCCCACCGCTACGAGCGGGCCTCGCTGATCGTGACCAGCGACCGCCCGCTCGGCCGCTGGGACGAGGTCCTCGGCCCGTCGGCCCCGGCGATGACGGACCGCCTCGCCCACCACGCCGACCTCGTACGGCTGGACGGCGACAGCTACCGGACCCGCCGGGCTACGTCAGCGTGGGCAGACTGACGTTCTGGATCAACGGGCCCTCGATGGTGACCCCCTCGGTGACCAGCGGCTCCGCGCCGACGACCGGCAGGGGCAGCGGCGGCGCGGGGGCAGCGGCGGCACCGGGCCCGAGCACCCCCACGAGCGCGGCGGCACAGACGGCGACGACGGAGAGCTTCACCTGCATGGGGGCGACGGCCTTTCACGGGTGGGGGGCGGGGCATGCCACGGGCCGGCCCGGGACACCGGAGCCGGCCCGGCGAGGGCGCGGGAGCGGATCAGATCTGCGGTGTCTCGAGGACCAGACCGGCGACGTCGATGCTCACCGCGGAGGCCGGGGTGGCGAGCCCACCGAACGTCATGAGGGCGGCGGTGGCGAGGACGGCGGCGACTCGACGGACAGCGCGCATGTGGGGGGCTTCCTTTCGGCTGAGCTCACAAGGACACCCGGTGGCTGCCCCCGCCCGCACGGCCTGATGCGGCACGCCCGGCAAGGTCGCCCGAGCGTGGGACATCCCCGGCGTGGCGTGCATGAACGCCCGCCCACACCCGAACGGGTGACACCGCCCGGACCGGCCGTCACGCGTCGTCGGCGAGCTCCGCGACCCCGGTGATCCGGTGCAGCGGATAGGTGCGGACCTCGTCCGCGGTGTGGTCGTACGCCGTGACGAAACCGCCCTCGACCCGGATCGGGGCGATCAGCCGCTGGCTCGCGGCACCCTCGGCGTTGACGTAGCCGATCCACAGGGCCTCGCCGGTGAGGACGGCGGCCTGCACGGTGGCGAGGGTCTCGGCGGCGCCGGTGCGGGGCAGCTCGCCGTCGGCCGCCGGGGCCCCGCCGGGCTTGCGCGGGGTGGTGGAGGCGAGGTCGCCGGCCCGGATGGCGCGCAGGGCCGCCGCCAGCAGGGTGTCGTCGGGGACCGGCGGGCCGTCCGGGACCGGCTCGGGAGCGGTGCGCGGCGGGGTGCGGTGGGCCAGGGCACGGGTGATCAGCACATCGCCCTCGGCGGACTCGGCCGCGGGCGCGAACCCCATCGCCCGCAGCCCTTCCAGCAGCCCGGACGGGTCGGTCCGCGCGGCCAGCACGGTCGGCGCGAGCCGCCGCAGCCCGAGCCCCGCGGCCCGTTTGTCGGCGAGGATCTCGTTGAGCACCGCGTCGTCGTCGCAGCGCACGTACGCCGAGGCCGCCCCGACCCGCAGGTGCCCGTGCCGACGGGCCACGTCGTCGATCAGGTAGGCGAGCGGCTGCGGCACCGGCGTGCGGGAGTGCGTGGTGAGGAAGGAGTGCAGGTCGGAGGAGGTCTGCCCGGCGTCTAGCGCCCGCCGCACCGAGCCGGGCGTGAACCGGTAGACGGTGGCACCGCCCTTGGACTCCACCTCCGCCAGGACGCCCAGCATGTCCGCGAGGGGCCGTTGCAGGGGCCCGGGCGCCACCGCCGTCAGGTCGGCCTGGAGCAGCACGTGGTCCAGCGGCTCGGGCAGCAGCGGCGCGAGCAGCCGGGCCGCGGCGGCGGAGGCGACGGCCTGTTCGGCCGGGCCGAGGGGAGCGAGCCGGGCGGGGCGGTGATGGTGGTGGACGGGCAGCTTGTCCCCCGGCCCCGAGGGCTCCGCTTCCGGGCCCGGCGCGGGGACGGCGGGCGCGCCGAGCAGGGCCCGGCCCTGCGCCGACAGCGCGCCCCGGCCCGTGACGCCCAGCAACTCCGCCTCCGACAGGGCCCACTCGGCGAGCCGGCCGCGCAGGTCGTCCTCGCGCCGGTCACCGCGCAGAGGCCGCTCCCAGCGCAGCCGGGCCAGCACCGACCCGGCAGCCGGGGCGGCGCCCTCCGGCAGCCCGGCCAGCAGCGCCAGCACCCGGTGCCGTACCTCGGGCGCGGCCGAGCGGTCCAGACCCGGCCCGAGCGCCGACAGGGTGCGGTCCTTCGCGTCCCGTCCGCCCACGAGACCGGCCGTGCGGGTCGCCGCGAGCCAGGCCGTGACCAGCCGCGACCAGCGCTCGGCGGCGGGCAGTTCGCGCCACTCGTCGTAGGCCGGGGTGGCCGCGTACCGCTCGTCGGCCTCGCCGTCCGAGGCGATGAGGCCCGCCGCGTAGGCCAGTTCCACCCAGAACGCGGCGACCGGCTCCGGTACGTCCAGGGCGACGGC
Organism: Streptomyces sp. NPDC050674; assembly: GCF_040654575.1. NCBI lineage: Bacteria > Bacillati > Actinomycetota > Actinomycetes > Kitasatosporales > Streptomycetaceae > Streptomyces > Streptomyces sp. NPDC050674. The sequence goes on along the minus strand of NZ_JBFAIG010000010.1, from coordinate 95,556 downwards.
GGTCCGTTTCAGGTCCCGCACGCTCAGTCCACCGGCGCGCAGCACCGCCGGCCCGCCCTCGTCCCAGTCCTTCAGCAGTTCCTCGACGGTCGCGAGCGCGGTGTACGCCTGTCCGGCCGCGGCGCTGTCCACAACCTGTGGACGATGAACGGCCGCCGCCTCGACCAACGGCGGCACCGGCTCGGGCGTCCGGTGCGCCAGGCCCCGCCGCAGGTGCAGGGCGACCTCGCGCGGCAGGACGACCGTCCCGGGCGCCGTCGGCAGCAGCAGCCCGCGGTCCAGCAGCCAGCGCAGCCGAGGCGCCGGATCGGCCGTGACCTGCCCGTACGGCGGCCCCCACACCAGGCGTTCCAGCACCTCGAGGGAGTCGGCCGGGGCCCCGTCGAGCAGCGCGGCCATCCGGGCCCGGTCCCCGAACAGTCCGGCCAGGGCGCTCACCGCGGACACCGAGTCGTGGGTGGAGGGCAGTCCGGCGGCCGTGACGATCGCCTGGATCCGCCCCGGGGACATCCCGGCGGTGGCCTCCTGGACCGTCGGGCCGAGGCCGGTCGGCGAGGGGTGCTGCGGGGAGGGGGCCAGCAGCTCACGCGCCGTGCGGACCAGGCGCAGCCGGTCGTCGCCGCCCCACACCAGGGCCTGCTCGCGCAGCAGGTCCACGGCGTGCGGCAGGGCCGTGACGACGGCCGGGTCGGGGTCGTCCCCGGCCATCAGGCCGAGCAGTTCGCCGTAGGCCGCCGGGTCCGGTGCGACGGCCAGCGCCTCCGCCGTCTGGAGCGCGAACCGGTCCAGCCGTTCCAGGGCCCGCACCACCGAGGCGCGGGTGCCGGCGCGGGTCGCGAGCTGGGTGAGGTCGGTGGGGACGGGCGTGATGAGATCCGGGCGGCTGCGCAGGAGCGCGCCCAGCGAAGCGTCGCCCCGCGCGCGGAGCTCTTCCGCGAGGGAGCGGGGGGCCGGGGGCCTGTCCTCGGTGCTCATCCGGTCCACGGTAGCGGGTCGCCTCCCCGGGCAGGGCCGACAGCGCACGGCCCCGTCCCCGAACGCGGGACGGGGTTTTGGCCGCTGAGCGGGCACTCGCGGTACCGTCGTGCGACGGCGTCACGCAACGCACCCGCCCCGGAGGGGACTTCGTGGGGATTGAGAGCGACCAGGTCGTTTACGAGTATCTGAGCCGCGTCGGTGACGTGGCCCAGCAGCGGCAGTTGTCGTCGGCCACCCGGATGCGCCTGGTCGCGGATCTGCGCAACGAGATCGACAAGCGCCGGGCGAAGGCCACCGTCGACTCGCCCGCCGCCGTCCGCCGCATCCTCTCCCGCCTGGGCAGCCCCGACGACGTGGTGACCGCGGCGGCGGGCGGCACGCCCGGCGAGCCGTACGGCGCCGCGCCCGCCCCCGTCCAGCCCGCCTCCGTCCCGGTGCAGCGCGACGCGGAGCCGCAGGAGCGGGCCAGGGGCGTCAGGCGCCGCGTCGTACCGCGTCCCCGTCCGGCACGGCGGGCCGAGGAGTCGCACCCAGCGCCCTCCGACGGCCCGGCCCCGCCGCATCTGGCCGCCGGGCACGAGCTCGGCGACAGCGCGGTCCGGCCCGACTGGTGGCGGGTGGACAGCGGCCCCTTCGGTGTGGGCGACGAGGTGCCGGGGTTCGTCGGTGGTGTGGAGCTGCCCGACCTGCTGAAGCCGCCGGCGCCGCGCAAGCCGGAGGCGGAGAAGCCGGCCGCCGCCGAACCGGTCCCGGTCGAGGCGGCCGAGGTGGCCGAGGTGACCGGGAAGGGCAGCCGCCGCCGTCTCCCGCGTCTTCCCGCCGGGAACTGGAGCAACCCGCTCCTTCTGGCCGCCGCCGCACTCCTCGTCGCCGGTGCCGTGCTCGGCAACTGGTTCGTCCTGCTGCTCGGCTGGCTCATCGCCTACGCGTCCCGCCGCCTGAGCCAGGCCGAGACGAAGTGGGCGGTCGTGATCCTGCCGGGCCTGTCCGCAGCGGGCGGTCTGGTGTGGCTGTGGGGCCGGATGAACGGCCGCTGGGGCACCCCGATCGCCGAGGGCCAGCTGAACGCCGCGGTGGCGCAGACCTGGCCGTGGGTGGTGCGGGCGGCGGCGGTGGCGTCGGCGCTGTTCCTGGTGTGGCGTTCACAGCGTTCGCGCTAGACCGTCAGCGGCGGGTGTCCGCCGGTCACACCGGCTGGGCACAATGGCCCATATGGCCTTCACGACCCCGCCCGCGCCCACCGTCGGCTTCGACCTCGACATGACCCTCATCGACTCCCGCCCCGGCATCCGCGCCTGCTACCGGGCGCTGTCCGAGCGGACGGGGACGTACGTCGACGCCGACCTGGCGGTGACGCGGCTCGGGCCGCCGCTGGCCGAGGAGCTGATCAACTGGTTCCCCGCCGAGGAGGTCGCGGCCGTGGCGGACCTGTACCGGGAGATGTACCCGGCGATCGCCATCGCCGCGACCCCGGCGATGACGGGCGCCCGGGAGGCCATCGCGGCCGTACGGGAGGCCGGTGGACGCGCGATCGTCGTCACCGCCAAGTACGAGCCCAACGCCAAACTGCACCTGGCCCACCTCGGCATCGAGCCCGACGCCGTCATCGGCGACCTGTGGGCCGAGCAGAAGGCCGAGGCCCTGCGCGAGCACGAGGCGGGCGTCTACGTCGGCGACCACGTCGGGGACGTGCGCGGCGCCCGGGCCGCCGGGGCGCTGTCGGTCGCGGTGGCCACCGGGCCCTGCCCCGCGCAGGAACTGCGTCGAGCGGGCGCCGACGTCGTCCTCGCCGACCTGACCGAATTCCCGGGGTGGCTTTCGGACTACCGTCCCGCGCGCGCCTGACGCCGGCCCGCCGCCACGGAACGCAGCACTCCCGCTCCGGCCATCAGGAATCCGACCGCCATGAGCATGCTCAATCCGAACATGTACGTCGGAAAGGGCTCCGTTCCGAGCAGCAACGGGGCGACCGTGACCAGTGTGGCCAGGGCGCCGATGAAGAACACGAGGGCTCCGGCACGGACCAGGCGGTCACCGGGAGCGGCGGAATTCGTTTGGGTTTTGTCACGCACCCGACCAGGGTAGTTCCCAGCGCGGAGGAACAACCGGGTGACGTCTTGTCACCGGCTGCAAGAGCATTAGCCTGGGTACCGGCGGGTCCGTACGACCCGCCCGAGTGCTATCAAGAGCCGTTTCCAGAAGCAGTTTTCCGACGAGTACGAGGACGAGGACAGACGTGCCTACCGGCAAAGTCAAGTGGTTCAACAGCGAGAAGGGCTTCGGCTTTCTCTCCCGCGACGACGGCGGTGACGTCTTCGTCCATTCCTCGGTCCTCCCCGCCGGAGTCGAGACACTCAAGCCGGGTCAGCGCGTGGAGTTCGGTGTCGTCGCCGGACAGCGCGGCGACCAGGCGCTGTCCCTGACGATCCTGGACCCCACCCCGTCCGTCGCCGCCGCGACCCGCAAGAAGCCGGACGAGCTGGCGTCCATCGTGCAGGATCTGACGACTCTCCTGGAGAACATCACGCCGATGCTGGAGCGGGGCCGCTACCCCGAGAAGACCGCGGGCAAGAAGATCGCCGGCCTGCTGCGCGCGGTCGCCGACCAGCTGGACGTCTGAGCTCAGGGAAAACGCAGCGCGTCGGGGCCGAGGGGCGGCAGGAGCCCCTCGGCGGCGGCGCGGGTCAGCAGGCCGCGTACGGCCGCGTACCCGTCCTCGCCGAGGTCGGCGGTGAACTCGTTGACGTACAGCCCGATGTGCTGGTCGGCGACGGCCGGGTCCATCTCCTGGGCGTGTTCCATGACGTAGGGCCGGGAGGCCTCGGGGTCGTCCCAGGCGGCGCGCACCGACGTCCGGATGGAGTCGGCCAGCAGCCGCAGCCTCTGCTCGCCCAGCGACCGCTTGGCGATGATCGCGCCCAGCGGGATCGGCAGCCCGGTGGTGCTCTCCCAGTGCTCGCCCATGTCGGCGAGCCGGTGCAGCCCGTAGTCGCGGTAGGTGAAGCGCGCCTCGTGGATCACGAGTCCCGCGTCGACCTTCCCGTCCCGCACGGCCGGCATGATCTCGTGGAACGGCATGACGACGATCTCGCCGACGTGGCCCTCCAGGGTGTCCGCGGCCCACAGCCGGAACAGCAGATAGGCGGTCGACTTCTCGCTGGGCACCGCGACGGTCCGCCCGGTCAGGTCGAGGCCCGCCTCGCGCGTCAGCACCAGCGGCCCGCAGCCCCGGCCCAGCGCGCCCCCGCAGGGCAGCAGGGCGTAGTCGTCGAGGACGTGGGGCAGCACCGCGTACGACACCTTCAGCACGTCGAACTCGCCGCGCTCGGCCATGCCGTTGGTGAGGTCGATGTCGGCGAAGGTCACGTCGAGGGCGGGCGCCCCGGGGACGCGGCCGTGGGCGAGGGCGTCGAAGACGAACGTGTCGTTCGGGCAGGGCGAGTACGCGATCTGCAACTGCTCAACTGTCATACCGGTTCCAACTCTCCAGTACGGGCGCGAGCTTCCCGAACCCCTCGGTCAGGGCGGCCAGGGCGTCCGGGATGCGCCAGGCGGCACGGTCCCTCGGCCCGACGGGGTTGGAGATCGCCCGGACCTCCAGCACGGGTACCCCGTGCGCGGCGGCGGCCTCGGCGACGCCGAAACCCTCCATCGCCTCGGCGAGGGCACCGGGGTGCCGTTCCCGCAGCGCGGCGGCCCTGGCGGCCGTGCCGGTCACGGTCGACACGGTGAGCACGGACCCGGTCCGTGCCCCGGTGGCGCCGGCGGCCCGCCGGACGAGGTCCGCGGGCGGCTGATGGCGGACGGTCCCGAAGCCGAGCTCCGTGACCGGTACGAACCCGTCCTCGGTCTCGGCCCCCAGATCGGCCGCGACGATCTCGTCGGCGACCACGAGCGACCCGACGGCCGCCTCGGGCTGGAACCCGCCGCCGATCCCGGCGGACACCACGAGGGCGTAGGGCTCGTCCTTCAGGGCGGCGGTGGTGAGGGCGGTGGCGGTGGCGGTGGCCGCCAGAGCGGGCCCGACCCCGACCGTGATCACCTCGATGCCGCTGTCGCCGGGAAAGCCCCGCGCCACCGCGTCCCTCTCCACGGGGACAGCGGTGGCGACGAGTACCCGGCCGAGCCCGGCGGCAGCGATCAGACGTCCTTCTTCAGCTTGAAGTTCCACAGGCCGGACGGGTCCTTGTCGCCCTCCTTGATGGACACCAGCGTCGAGTTGCCCTGCGCGCCGTACTGGGCGTTGAAGAACACGCTGCCCGGAATGGTGCGGTAGGTCTTCTTGCTGGAGTCGGTCAGCGGCTGACCGTTCATCAGGATCGTCCAGCCCTTGTCGGCGACCTCGGGGTCGACACCGAAGCGCACGGTCTCGTCGGGGTCGACGGAGATGCTCTTGATGCCCTTGTTCTTCAGGCACTGGCTGAGATCGGACGGCTTCAGGGTGTCGCCCTCGCCGCCGCAGGTGGCCTCGGTGTTCACCGAGTCGCTGCCCACGGTGACCGTGGCCATCGGCGTCGGCTTGTTACAGGCCGACAGGACGAGCAGTCCGGCGGATACGACGCCGGCGACGGCGACGGCGCGGCGGCGTCGCACAACGGATTGCAACGTGTTCATGGGCGAAGGCTATCGGGCCTGCGCTCCGCACCGCCCAGGAGGGGTACGGCTCCCCCGGAGATCCATCAGAAGGGCCCTACGCGACCCGCGGCCGCCCGGGGCTGCCGCGCCGGGCCGAGTCGATCAGCCCCCGTACGGTCGCCAGCCACCCGGCGCCCACGATCGCGGCGCCCACCGCCAGCCCGGCCGTGCCGTTGAGCGGCATGACGATGCCCACCGCCCCGCCCAGCACCCAGCTCATCTGCAACAGCGTCTCGGAGCGGGCGAAGGCCGACGTGCGGACGAGTTCGGGCACGTCACGCTGGATCAGCGCGTCCAGGGACAGCTTGGCCAGGGCCTGGGCGAACCCGGCGATCGCGGCCAGAGAGGCCACCAGGACCGCGCCGAAGAACACCGCGGCCGTGATCGCCGCGCCCGCCACACCCGCCACGACCGTCACGATGATGATCTCCGGGGCCCGGGAGCGCAGCCACGCCCCGACGGCCGTGCCGAGCGCGTTGCCCACGCCCGCCGACACGCCCACGATCCCCAGGGACACGGCGGCGCTCTGGCCGGAGACCGGGTGCTCGCGCAGCAGGAACGCCAGGAAGAAGATCAGGAACCCGGTCAGGCAGCGGATGGCGGCGTTGGCCGCCAGGGCGTGGGTGACGGCCGGGCCGACCGTGCGCAGCCCCGGCCGCTTGACCGGCTGCCGGTGCGGTCCGTGCAGGTGCTGCTCGTCCGACGCCAGCAGGGCGCGGTCCTCGCCCTTGGCGGAGTCGACCTTCGGCGGCAGCGTGAACGACAGGATCGTCCCCGCCACGAAGAGCACGAAGGCACCGTAGAGGGGCCAGCGCGGCCCGATCTGCTGGAGTCCGGCGCCGATGGGCGCGGCGACGCCGGTGGCGAGGAGGCCGCCGAGCGTGACCCTCGAGTTGGCTTTGACCAGGGAGAAGCGTGGTGGCAGCAGCCGGGGCACGACGGCGCTTCTGACCACGCCGTAGGCCTTGGAGGAGACGAGGACGCCGAGTGCGGCCGGGTACAGCTCCAGGCCGCCGCTGACGACCGCGCCGGACAGGACGAGCGCGAGCAGCGCCCGGGCCAGCATCGCCCCGGCCATCGCGGCGCGCCGGCCGTGCGGGAGACGGTCGAGCAGGGGGCCGATGACGGGTGCGAGGAGGGTGAAGGGCGCCATGGTGATGGCGAGGTACAGGGCGACGCGGCCGCGGGCCTCGTCGGTGGGCACGGAGAAGAACACCGTGGAGGCCAGCGCGACGGTGATCATGACGTCGCCGGCGCCGTTCACCCCGTGCAGTTCGATCAGCTTGCCGAGGCCGGACTCGCCGGCGCCGTGCGCGTGGGTGGCCTTGCGGATGCCGCGGGCGGGGCCGGTCACCGGGAAGTGCAGGGCACGGCCGATCGCGCGGAAGGGGCCGCCCACACGGCCCGGTCCGTTCGGTCGGCTGTTTCCCTTGACCCCTTTCGACCCACCGGTCCCGGTGGCGCCCGGGGGTGTCTTCGCGGCTGCCACGACGTCATAGTGCCCCGATAAGGCCGTGGGTAGTGCCATTACCGCTTGTATAGGGCCTGTGGGGTGACGGTGCGGGGCGGCGGGCCCGTGGTCCGGTGGAGGACGCAAGGGGACCGTCGGTGTACGCGAAGTGGGGCGGAAGGGTAGCGTGCGTATCTCAGCCATCCCGCAAAATGGATGAAGGACGTCGACGCGGTCCCCCGGTCCGCTCCGTCCGCCCCCGCGCCGGGAGTGGCGCACCCGCGACGGCGTATGGAGAGAAGCGATACCTGTGAGCGCAGCGACAACGCGAAGCCGCACCCCTGACCGCCTGTGCGCCGAGGCCGTCGACCTCGCCCGTGCCGCAGCCGAGGAGGCCGCCGCGCCGGGAATCGTCGGGGAACACGTGGGACTGGTCTCCGAGGGGGACCGCGTGGTGACCCACTTCTTCGAGTGCCGCGAGCTCGGCTACCGGGGCTGGCGCTGGGCCGTGACGGTGGCCCGGGCGTCCCGGGCGAAGATCGTCACGGTGGACGAGGCGGCCCTGCTGCCCGGCCCGGACGCGGTGCTGGCGCCCGAGTGGGTGCCGTGGAGCGAGCGGCTGCGCCCCGGTGACATGGGGCCGGGCGATCTGCTGCCCACCGACGCCGAGGACCTGCGCCTGGAGCCGGGCTACTCCGGCGAGGACGAGCCGGCGCCGGCGTCCCCCGTGTCGCACGAGATGGCCGACCTGGTGGAGGCGGAGGACGCGGACCTCACCGCCGGTTCCCCCTCCGGCTTCACGTCCGTCCCCCTGCGCGGTTCGATCCCGGCGGTCGCCGAGGAACTGGGCATGCGGCGGGCCCGAGTGCTGTCCCGCTACGGCCTGCACAGTGCCGCCGACCGCTGGGAGGAGGCGTTCGGCCCCAAGACGCCCATGGCTCAGGCGGCCCCCGCGGCCTGCGTCAGCTGCGGCTTCCTCGTCCCCATCGGCGGTTCCCTCGGCCAGGCCTTCGGTGCCTGCGCCAACGAGTTCTCCCCGGCCGACGGCCGGCTGGTCTCCCTCGCCTACGGCTGCGGCGGCCACTCCGAGGCCGCGGTCATGCCCCGGCCGCCCCAGCCGGCCGCCCCGGTCATCGACGAGACCCGGGTCGACCCCTTCCCGCTGCGCCCGTCCTCGGACTCGGGCTCGGTGACGCCGACGGCGGACGCCGACACGGAGGACCTGGGGCACTCGTAGCGGCCGGGTGCACACAGGTCCCGCACATCACCGCCCGCCGGGGCCACCCGCGCCGGACGGGCGCACGCCGTCCGCTTCCCAGGCGGTACCTTCTCCTCACGTCCACGAGGAGAAGGAACGGAACGTGAGCAGCAAGTTCGTGCGGCCCGCCGCCGAGGGGGCCGATCCGTTCGGTACCGCCCGACTGCGGCGCGGTGTTCTCGACGCCTGGGCCACCAGCCCCGCCCGGTTCCGTGAGGACGCCAACGCCGAGGAGGACCTGGTCCTCGGCGGCTACCGGGACCGGCTCGTCGTGGAACTCGCCCAGAACGCGGCCGACGCGGCGGCCCGGGCCGGGACGCCCGGCCGGTTGCGGCTCACGCTGCGCGACGGGGTGCTGGTCGCCGCCAACACCGGTGCCCCGCTGGACGCGACCGGCGTCGAGTCGCTGTCCACCCTGCGGGCGTCGGCCAAGCGGGACTCGGGCGACACGTCCTCGGTGGGACGGTTCGGCGTCGGGTTCGCCGCCGTCCTGGCCGTCACCGACGAGCCCGCCGTCGTCGGCCGGCACGGCGGTGTGCGGTGGTCGCTCGCCGAGGCGAGGGCACTGGCCGCCGAGACCGCCCGGCACAGCCCCGGCCTCGGCGACGAGGTCCGGCGGCGGGACGGGCACGTGCCGCTGCTGCGGCTGCCGTACGCCGCCGAGGGCACCGCCCCCGCGCCGTACGACACCGCCGTCATCCTGCCGCTGCGGGACGCGGCCGCCGCCGATCTCGCCGAGCGGCTGCTGCGGGCCGTCGACGACGCCCTGCTGCTCACCCTCCCCGGCCTCCAGGAGCTGGTCGTCGAGATCGGCGGGGAGAGCCCGCGGACCCTCACCCGCCGCACCGACGGGCCCTTCACCGTCGTCGACGACTCCGCCGAGGGCGTCACCCACTGGCGCACCGCCGCCGCGCACGGCCCCCTCACCCCCGACCTCCTCGCGGACCGGCCGGTCGAGGAACGGCTGCGGCCGCACTGGTCCGTCACCTGGGCCGTGCCCGTCGACAGCGACGGCAGCCCGGCCCGGCCCCGCACCAGCCCGGTGGTGCACGCGCCCACCCCCAGCGAGGAGCCGCTGGGGGTGCCTGCCCTGCTCATCGCCTCGTTCCCGCTGGACTCCACCCGCCGGCACGCGGCCCCCGGCCCGCTGACCGACTTCCTGGTCCAGCGCGCGGCCGACGCCTACGCCGAACTCCTCGGCGACTGGCGGCCCGTCACGTCCGGGATCATCGACCTCGTGCCCGGCCCGCTCGGCAAGGGCGAACTGGACGGCGCCCTGCGCCGGGCGATCCTGGACCGGCTGCCGCGGACCTCCTTCCTGCCGCCCGCCCTCCCTCCCCGCGAGGGGGACGACCTGCCCGAGTCCTTGCGGCCCCGGGACGCCGAGGTCGTCGAGGGCGCGGGCGCGGACACCGTGCGGGTGCTCGCCGAGGTGCTGCCCACCCTGCTGCCGGCCGGTCTCGAGCGCCGCGCCGAGCTGCGGACCCTGGGGGTCGCCCGGGTCCCGCTGACCGACGCGATCGACCGGCTGGCCGGACTGGAGAAGGAACCCGGCTGGTGGCGGCGGCTCTACGACAGCCTGGCCGGGGTCGACCCGGAGCGGCTGTCGGGGCTGCCGGTGCCGCTTGCCGGGGGCACCTCCCAGGCTTTCGGCACCGGGGGAGCGCGGACGACCATCGGGCCCCGGCAGGTTCTGCTGCCCGGCGCGGACACCGCCCGGATCGACCCCGAGGTGCTGGCCCGGCTCGGTCTGAAGGTCGCCCATCCGGACGCCGCCCACCCGATCCTGGAGAAGCTCGGCGCGCTGCCCGCGACACCCCGGGCCGTCCTCACCACCCCGCAGGTGCGGGCGGCCGTCGCCGCGTCCCTGGACGACGAGGGCGGCGTGAACTGGGAGGAGGACGTCCTCGACGCCGACGAACTGGCCGACACCGTGCTCGCCCTGGTGCGGGACGCCGGCCTCGAGCCCGGTGACGAGCCCTGGCTCGGCGCGCTCGCCCTGCCCGACGAGGACGGCGAACCGGCCCCGGCCTGCGAACTGGTTTACCCCGGCGGCCCCTTCGCCCAGGTCATGCGCGAGGGCGAACTCGCCTTCGTGGACGCCGAACTGGCCGTCAAGTGGGGCGAGCAGCCGCTGGCCGCCTGCGGGGTCCTGGTGGACTTCGCGGTCGTCCGCGCCACCGACGTCGTCCTCGACCCGGACGAACTGGAGCCCCGCGAGGGCGACTTCGCCGAGCCGGACGACGCGGGTCTGCTGGACGCCGTCGACGTGTGGTGCGAGGACGTCCTCGACCGCTTCCCGGACAGCCCGGTGCCGCCGGTCGCCACCGAGATCGTCGCCGTACGGGATCTGGACCTGGTCGACGAGGACAAGTGGGGGCAGGCGCTCGCGCTGTTGTCCCGGCCGCCGCTCAGGGACGCGATCGTGCAGCCCGTGCGGATCCTGCTGCCGGACGGGACCCACGAGGTCGTCCGGCCCTACACCGCCTGGTGGCTGCGCGGGAACCCGGTGCTCGACGGCCGCCGCCCGGCCGGACTGCGCTCCGCCGGGGGCGACCCGCTGCTGCGCGGCCTGTACGACGAGGCCGACGCGACCGGGTTCGAGGACGAGCAGGTGCTGCGGGCGCTGGGCGTGCGGACGTCCGTCGCCGCGCTGCTGGACGAGCCCGGGGGCGCCGCCGAACTGCTCGACCGGCTCGCCGACCCCGGGCGAGAGGTGACGGGTGCTCAGCTGCACGCGCTGTACGGGGCGCTGGCGGATCTGGACCCCGAGCAGGTGACCCTGCCGGACGACCTGCGAGCGGTCGTCGACGGCCGGGTGCGGGTCGTGGACGCGGCGGACGCCGTGGTGTGCGACTCGCCCGACCTGCTGCCGTTCACCGAGGGCGTGCCGCTGCTGCCGGTACGGCCGTCACGCGCCGCCGAACTGGCCGAACTGTTCCAGGTGCGGCGCCTGAGCGAGTCCGTGACCGGGCAGGTCACCTCCGAGGGCACCGAGCACGACGTACCGGAGCCCGTGCGGGTGCTGCTCGGCGGGCGGACCCCGTCCTCCTATGTCGAGCACGACGAACTCGTCGTCGACGGCGTGGAGATCGACTGGCGGCTCACCGACGACGGCGTGCTGCACGCGGCCACGCTGGAAGGGGTCGCGGCGGGGCTCGCCTGGGCGGCGGGGCAGTGGCCGCGCAGGTTCGAGGTGGCGGCGCTGCTGGAAGACCCGTCCCGCACCGAGGAGTTGGCTCGGGACCGCTGGTTCGACTGATCCGGTGAGGTGTACGACCGCTGGTGAAAACTCCCGCACATTTTTTTCACTTGTCGTACAACCATGCGCACTGCTGGGCTATCTGATCACGTGAGTCAACAGACTCCACGATCACTTGGGCCCCGAGAGCCGACGACGAGCGCCGGGGCCCCTCTCCACCTGGAGAACGCATGCGTATCCGAGCCACCGTGGCCGCCGTCACCGGCGCCCTGGCCCTTTCCGCCCTCGCCGTGCCCGCCGCGCAGGCGCAGGACCACATGCCGAGCCTCGCCTCGCTGGTCCCGACCACCTCGAAGGCCACGCCGTTCACCGCCGCCACCCCCGCGGACGAGACGGTCGGCGACACCAAGATCACCGGCGTCACCGTCAACGGCGGCAAGAACATCGTGGTCGGCACGACCGTCAAGAAGTCCTTCACCGTCTCCGTGACGGCCACCGACCCGACGGGCATCTACGACGCCTACCCGGTCCTGTGGCACGGTTCGGACCCGGACAACGCCGACGGCGCCATCGCCCCGGACAACCTGGACGACGAGCAGGTCGGCAGCTGCTCGCACTCCAGCGCCACCACCGCGACCTGCAAGGTCACGCTCGTGGCCGACCCGCAGACGAACATCTACGCCAACCTGCTGGCCGGCACCTGGAAGGTGTGGGTCGGCGCCGCCGGCAACGACGGCGACTACGTCATCCGCGACGCCTACAAGACGACCAAGGTCCAGCGCGCCTCCAAGCTGACGGTCAACGCCTCGCCCGAGCCGGTGACCAAGGGCAAGACCATCACCGTCACCGGCAAGCTCTCCCGCGCCAACTGGGACGACCTCCAGTACCACGGCTACACCGGCCAGTCGGTCAAGCTCCAGTTCCGCAAGAAGAGCGCCAGCACCTACACCACGGTGAAGACCATCACGTCCAACTCCACGGGCGAGCTGAAGACCACCGTCAAGGCCTCGGCGGACGGCTACTTCCGCTACTCCTTCGCGGGCACCACGACCACCCCGGCCATCAACGCCACGGGTGACTTCGTCGACGTGCGGTAACACCGCCCGCAGCGAGCGTCCACGCGAGCACACCGCCGGTTCCGGAGCCATGCCGGGGCCGGCGGCGCCGTCTGTACGCCGGGCATATGCCAAGCGTTCGTCAAACGTTGCGGATGGGACGGCAAAACCAGGGCCGCGCCCTACAACCCCGGGCGCGGCTCGTGGATCTGATCGCGTGAGTCAACAGACTCCGCGATCACTTCTCCCCCTGGGGAAACACATGCACATCCGAGCCACCGTGGCCGCCGTCTCCGGCGCCCTGGCCCTCTCCGCCCTCGTCGTCCCGGCCGCGCAGGCCGCCGACGCCCCGTCCGGCAAGCAGGCGTTCAGCGCCGCCTCGGCCGACGCGGGCACGGGCACCACCGCGTCGACCCTCGACGTCACCTTCTCCGACATGAAGGTGAACAGCGGCAAGAACATAGTCGTCGGCACCACCAACGTGGTGAGCGTGCCGGTCACCTTTACCGTGACCCACGCCGCGGACCTCGACACCAGCAGCGACCACTTCGCCACGGGCCCGCTGATCTACCACGGCTCCTCGCTCGACACCGCCGACAACGTCCTGATCAGCGACGACCCGGCCACCTGCACCGCCGCCTCGTCGACGGTCCTCAACTGCAAGGGCGTCATCAGCATCCGCCCGGCCGACGGCGACCTGTTCAACTCCGACGCCGGCACCTGGAACGCCGGTGCCCTCGCCGTCACCAGCGACGGCGCCGAGAAGGAGCAGGGCGGCCTGGGCACCACCAAGGTGCAGCGCTACTCCAAGCTGACGGTCAACGCCGGTCCCGAGCCCGTCTCCAAGGGCAAGACCATCACCTCCACCGGCAAGCTGTCCCGCGCCAACTGGGAGGACAACGCCTACCACGGCTACACCAACCAGCCGGTCAAGCTCCAGTTCCGCAAGGCGGGCACCAGCACGTACACCACCGTCAAGACGGTGTACTCCGACTCGTACGGCAACGTGAAGGCCACCGCCACCGCCCAGTACGACGGCTACTGGCGCTTCAGCTTCGCCGGCACGACGACCACCCCGGCCGTCAACGCCACGGGCGACTACGTCGACGTGAAGTAAGAGCGCCCTTCCTGCGGCCGGCCCGGCATCGTCGGCCGGCCCGGCCGCGGATCGGCTACTCGTTGAAGAGTGCCGAGTAGGCAGCGGGCCCGCCTCCGTCCCACTGCAGCTGCATCTGGTAGCTGCTCGGCCAGTTGTCCACGTTCCAACCGTCCTTGTCGCAGCCGGCGTCACCACCATCGGTGAGAAGCAGAAGAATCCGTCCGGTGTCTGAGTTCTTCAGGTAACCGGTCATGCCGTGGCCGTCCGCGTTGGTGTCACAGACTTCGAACATGTCTCCGTCGTCGTGGAACACCATCTTCCCGCGGTTGGGAATGTTGACCGTGATGTCAGTCGTGAGAATCTGGGACTCCGCGGCGAAGGCCGGCGTCGTGACGCCGCCGAGAGTTGCCGCAAGCGCCGCGCTCGCCACAGCGATGCGGGAGAAAGACTTCACCATTGGATTCCTTTCGTCTGCGGGCCGCACTCGCGGCCGGCAACCTGATCTCTTGAGCCAACCCGCTGCCGGAAAGACCCGCCCGGCATCTCGTCCCGCGAGATGCCGGGCGAACCGGCCCCCTTCTCCCCCATCACGCCGAGACGGGGGAGAGATCTTCCATTACTCGTTGAACCATCCCGAGAGCACGGGGTCGCCGCCCCCGTCCCACCAGAGCCACATGCTGTATTCCTCACCGAGATGGTTTCCGACGTTGTAGCCCTTCTTGTCACAACCCGCGTCGCCGCCATCGGTGACCTCGATCATGGTGGGGAACCCCGAAGCGTTCTTTCTGAGCTGCCCTGTGACGCCGTGGCCGTCAGCCCTGGTGTCACATACCACGAACATGTCGCCGTCATCGATGTACGTCATCGTGCCCCGGCCATCGGGGAGCGAGATCTTCTTGTCGGTGTCCTGAATGCCGGATTCCGCAGCCATGGCCGGCGTCGATGCGCCGACGACTACGGCGGCGATCGCGGCGCCGGCGATGGCAAAACTTCCGAGCTGCTTGATCATTTGCGGTCGCTTTCTTGGGGAGCCGTGACGATGTGTTGGGTGAGATTTACTCGCTGAACGATGGCGACATCACAGAGGGGCCGCCGCCCATCCAGGCGAGTTCCATGTAGTAGGACTTGCCCCACGAGATGTCGTAGCCGCCCTTGTCGCAGCCGGCGTCGCCGCCGTCAGTGAGGTAGAGAACCGTCTTGTCGCCCTCGAGCAGCTGGCCTTCCACTCCCTGGCCGTCGGCTTTTGTGTCGCACACCTCGAACATGTCGCCGTCGTCGTAGAAGGTCATACGTCCGTGGTCGTTGCTGATGGTCTTGTTGGTAATGCGCACTTGGGTGTCGCTCGCCATGGCGGGGGCTGCGATTCCGGTAAACAGCACTGCGGCGGATCCGGCAACAGCGAGGCGCGCGAGGGCTATGCGCATGTGTATCTCTTTTCTCGTAGAGATTGCGGAACACACGAGGCGGCTCCGTCGAGGTAGCTGACCATATGGCAGCGTGATCGTTAGGTAAAGAACCTTTTTCGGGAAGGCGCACCGTGTTTATGGGACGGAGTGTGACGCGATTGAGGTTCCCTTGAGGTGCCCCGAACGTCGACCGTTATTTATGTGGCAATAAGGGGCACCGCGCTGCCACTCTGCGTGCATGAAGCCTCTACATGGTGATCTGCGCCACACTCGTGACACGGTTTCCCGCGCCGCCGCAGGGCTCGTCATGTGAGTGGCCGGCTTCTTCCGGACGGCTCTGCGACCCCAGGGTGACCGTCTCCTCCGGCCTTCAACCCCTTTGGGCGGGTGGTGAGTTGGGACCGACCCTCCCGCATGGCCGATCGAGGCGGGAGACGGCGGCCCGGATCGCAGGCGTGACGCAGGTCACTGTGTGGAGGCCTCGTGCACGCAGAGTGGCAGGGCCTGTGCCCCTTATTGCCAGAAAAACAACAGTCGATCCTCTGGGCACCTCAAGGGAACCTCAATTGCGTCACACTCCGTCCCATAAACACGGTGCGCCTTCCCGAAAAAAGTTCTTTACCTAACGATCACGCTGCCATATGGTCAGCTACCTCGACGGAGCCGCCCCGTGGGTTCCGCAATCTCTACGAGAAAAGAGATACACATGCGCATAGCCCTCGCGCGCCTCGCTGTTGCCGGATCCGCTGTCGCCGCGGTGTTCGCAGGGACCGCAGTCCCCGCCATGGCCGGCGAAGCCGGTGTGATGGATACGAACAAGACCATCAGCAACGACCACGGTTACATGACCTACATCGATGACGGTGACATGTTCGTGGTGTGCGACACGAAGGCCGACGGTCACGGAATGACTGGCATCGTCCAGAATCCGAAGGCGATCCCCTTGGACAAGCTGGTCATCACCGATGGAGGCGATGCCGGCTGCGACAAGGGTGGCATCGATATCACGAATTCGTCCGACTACCGGATGAAGCTGACGTGGGACGGCGGCGGTCTCTCCGTCTACTCCGAGTGGTTCAACGAGTGAGTCGTTCTGTTTTCCATGTGGCCCTGCGTCTGCCTGCATGCCTTCATGGATGAGTGAAAGATCGCCTGTCGCCCCGGCCAAGGGGTGCTCACCTGCGAGGTACACCTGTGAAATCCGACCCACAGAGCCGCGAGAAGCTGATGACTCAGAAAACTCATGAGCAGAAACAGCGGAGAACTCGCGCTCTGATAGCCGTCGGGGCCGCCGTGTCGCTCGTCGCAGGAGGCACCGTCATAGCCCTGGTTGCGGGCGGCGGCGATACGGAGTCGAACGCTGTGAAGCCGCCCAGCGCGTTGCACGTACTGGCCAGGCCGGAGCAATCGCCACCGCAGGATTTGATTGCGGCAGGAGGAGTCGCCGTATCCGGCTACCACACGACGAAGATCGCGAATGAGGCGGACGGTGATGCCGTCGTCACCTACACGTGGAGCCTGTACAACGCGGCCGCCAAGCGCTATCAGAAGACCGACTGGGCCTGGGTGGATGTCGCCCCCGGCATGCGGACTGCGGCCGTCCTGGAGCGCGACCTGCCCGCCGATCGAATCGGCATGCTGAACATGGCCACAGGCAAGGTCCAGCGCTGGATCAAGGTGGACAAGGGGATCGGTGGCGTTCAGTTCTCGCCCGACGGAAAGTCTCTGATCGCGACCACGTACAGCCTTAATCCTGATGGTCTCTTCAAGGACGCGTCCTATCGGTTGAACCGCAAGAAGGTTCCGGGACCGAAGCCGAGCCGCACCGGCTTCTACGTCATCGATCTCGCGACGGACAAGGCCAGTTTCTCCGCCTTGCCGCCGAGGAAGGACGGGCCCGGTGTCTACGGTGGTGCGGGACGCCAGGATCTCCGTTGGAGTTCTGACGGAAAACTGTTGTGGGAGCCCGCGGCCAACAAGGCCGGCAAGGTCTACTACAACGAGCACGCTCACAAGAGTGCGGTTCCCGAACTGGAGGCATCGTTGCCCTCCCCGGGCGGCGTTCTCTCTCCGGACGGAGCGCACATCACCGGATCCTTCGCAGGTGAAGACGGGCAGATCGTCTCCGAGGTCCTGGACGCGAAGACCGGCAAGCGATCCGCGCTCGTCCCCGGACAGCAACTGCTCGCCTGGGCGGATGACGACCACCTCATCGCGTGGAGGTGTGACCCCGAGCAGTGCGAGCCAGGTAAGGGCGAGTTCCGCAACCGGCTGCTCCTGGTGGGACTCAACGGAGAGGACACGATCCCCCTGTCCGGTTTCCGGCAGGCGAAGCTGCGCGATGAGAACCGCTGGACGCCGATACTGAGCGATCGGTGACGAACATCAGCCGCGCCCTCTCGCGGTCGACCCCGCGCAGCCACCGGTAGAACCGCGATGCGTCACCGGCCTGCCTGCACTACCTCGGTCTCCGCCCCTGGCATGCGGCGGTCCACCCACCTCCACAGGAGTTCGAGGGCGGCCGCCGCCACCGCCGCGATGCCGACGGCGGTCCACGGCATCGTCACCCCCACCAGCTTCAACGCGAAGAAGTGCTGCAACCACGGCACGACCAGCACCAGCAGGAACGCCCCGGCCATCGACGCGACCAGGGCGACACGCCACCAGGTGTAGGGGCGGGCGATGATGGCCAGCACCCACATCGAGACGAGGAACAGCGTGAGCGTCGCCGCACTCGTCTCCGCGTCCAGCTCCCCCGCCCCCGTGTAGTGCTCCCGGGCGAGCAGATACGTCGCGAAGGTCGCCACCGCGGCCACGGTCCCGCCCGGGATCGCGTACCGCATGACCCGCCGGACGAAATGCGGCTTCGCCCGCTCCTTGTTGGGCGCGAGCGCCAGGAAGAACGCCGGGATGCCGATGGTCAGCGTCGACAGCAGCGTCAGATGGCGGGGCAGGAACGGGTACTCCACCTGTGAGCACACCACCAGCACCGCCAGCAGCACCGAGTAGACCGTCTTGACGAGGAACAGCGTCGCCACCCGTGTGATGTTGCCGATGACCCGGCGCCCCTCGGCGACCACCGACGGCAGCGTCGCGAAGCTGTTGTTCAGCAGCACGATCTGCGCGACCGCCCGGGTCGCCTCCGAGCCGGAGCCCATCGCCACGCCGATGTCGGCGTCCTTCAGGGCGAGCACGTCGTTCACCCCGTCACCGGTCATCGCGACCGTGTGCCCGCGGGACTGAAGAGCCCCCACCATGTCCCGCTTCTGCTGCGGGGTGACCCTCCCGAACACCGTGCCGCCGTCCAGGGCGTCGGCCATGCCCTCCCGCTCGGCCGGCAGCCGGCGCGCGTCCACGGTGGTGCCGGACAGCCCGAGCTTGGCGGCGACCGCCCCGACCGACACGGCGTTGTCGCCGGAGATGACCTTCGCCCGGACGTCCTGGTCGGAGAAGTGGCGCAGCGTGTCCGCGGCGTCCGGCCGCAGCCGCTGCTCCAGCACGACCAGGGCAGTGGGCCTCGCCCCCTTCGCCACGTCGGGATCGTCCAGGTCCCGCGCGACCCGGGTGAGCAGCAGCACCCGCAGGCCCTGCTCGTTCAGCCGCCCGGTCTCGGCCAGGGCCGGATCGTCCTCCGCCAGCAGCACGTCGGGCGCGCCCAGCAGCCAGCGGCTCGACTGCCCGTCGCCCTCGCTGAACGCGGCGCCGCTGTACTTGCGGGCGGAGGAGAACGGCAGCGCCTCGGTGCAGCGCCACTCCTCGACGGCCGGGTAGGTGTCGATGATCGCCTTCAGCGAGGCGTTCGGCCGCGGGTCCGACGCACCGAGCGCCCCGAGCACCTTGCGCACATAGGTCTCGTCGGCGCCCTGGAGCGGGCGCAGCTCGGTGACGTCCATGCCGCCCTCGGTGAGGGTGCCGGTCTTGTCGAGGCAGACGGTGTCGACCCGGGCCAGCCCCTCGATCGCGGGCAGCTCCTGCACCAGGCACTGCTTGCGGCCCAGCCGGATCACCCCGATGGCGAAGGCGACCGAGGTGAGCAGGACCAGCCCCTCGGGGACCATCGGGACGATGCCGCCGACCGTGCGGGCGACGGAGTCGTCGAAGGCGTTCTCCTTGACGACCAGCTGGCTGATGATCAGGCCGATCGCGGTCGGCACCATCATCCAGGTGACGTACTTGAGGATCGTGGAGATGCCCGAGCGCAGTTCGGACTGGACGAGGGTGAAGCGCGAGGCCTCCTCGGCGAGCTGGGCGGCGTAGGCCTCGCGGCCGACCTTCGTGGCCTGGAAGGCGCCGCCGCCCGCGACCACGAAGCTGCCGGACATGACCTGGTCGCCCGGGTGCTTGACGACCGGGTCGGCCTCGCCGGTGAGCAGCGACTCGTCGATCTCCAGGCCGTCGGCCTCGACACAGACCCCGTCGACGACGACCTTGTCCCCGGGCCCGATCTCGATCAGGTCGTCCAGCACGATCTGAGAGGTGCTGACCGCCCTGGCGGTGCCGTCCCGGCGTACGGTCGGCCGCACCTCGCCGATCAGCGCGAGCGAGTCCAGGGTCTTCTTCGCCCGCCACTCCTGGACGATCCCGATCCCGGTGTTCGCGAGGATCACGAACCCGAAGAGGCTGTCCTGGATCGGCGCGACCACCAGCATGATCAGCCACAGCACGCCGATGATCGCGTTGAAGCGGGTGAAGACGTTCGCGCGGACGATGTCGACGGTGGAGCGGCTGCTGCGCACCGGCACGTCGTTGACCTGGCCGCGCTCCACCCGTTCGGCGACCTGAGCGCCGGTCAGGCCGATCTCGCGGGAGGTGACCGTCGCCGGCCGCGCGGAGTCGGGCCGGGCACCCGCGTCGAGATGCGTCATGCATTCGACGGTACGTGCGGTTTTGCCGCTTCACCCGCTGAATGCGGCGAAGATCCGACCTGGGGAGGACGGACTTCGTGCCGTGGTCGTACGGCAGTTGTGCGGCGTGGGACTCCGGTCCCACGCCGCGCCGTACGCCCCGGACTCAGTCCGCCCGGCGGGCGGTGAACAGCAGGTACTCCCACTCCAGGACCGTCCTGCCCGCGCCCTGGCCGAGGTCGCCGTCGCGGGCGAGGTCCACCAGGGCGGCGTCCAGGGCGGCGGCCTGTTCGGGCTCGCCGGCGATGTTCTTGTAGACGCTGATGGTCGGGCCGTAGCGCTCCTTGAAGTAGTCCCGGAACGCCTCGGGCGTCCCGAAGCGGTCGACGCGGACCGTGCGGCGCTCGGCGCGGACGTCCGTGACCCGGTCGCCGAGGAGGGCGCGCACATGGTCCTCGTCCCCCCACAGCGGGGGCGGCTGCGCTCCGGGCGGAGGCGGGGGCGCGTACGGCTTCATCGCGGCGAACATCCGGCCGATGAAGCCCTGGGGCGTCCAGCTCAGCAGCCCGAGGATGCCGCCGGGGCGGCAGACCCGGACGAGTTCGTCGGCGGCCTGCTGGTGGTGTGGGGCGAACATGACGCCCACGCAGGACAGCACGGTGTCGAACTCCGCGTCGGCGAAGGGCAGGGCCTCGGCGTCGGCCTCCTGCCAGGCCAGGCGGGCGCCTTGCTTCTCGGCCACGGCCCGGCCTGCCTCGAACAGCTCCGGCGTCAGGTCGGAGGCGACCACGTCCGCGCCGGCCAGGGCCGCCGGGATCGCGGCGTTGCCGGATCCGGCGCCCACGTCCAGCACCCGCTGCCCGGAGCGCACCCCGCACGCCTCGACCAGGATCGCGCCCAGCTCCGGGATGACCTCGGCGGCCAGGGACGGGTAGTCGCCCTGGGCCCACATCGCCCGGTGCCTGGACTTCAGGGCACGGTCGGTCTCGGCCGCGCTGTTCGGCATCGTCATCGCTGCGCTCCTCACCGGTCGGGCGGCGGTCGCGTGCCGACGGTTTCGAGCGTGTCGCCGCCTTCTACGAGCGTAGGGAGGGGGCGTGGGCGTGTCTCGCCGGAAGACGGACAGAAGGTGCCTACTCGGCGGAGGGCGCCGTCATCCCCTCGGCGGCGGACGACCGCTTGATCGCGGCGTCGCGCCTGCGGACGTACCAGACGCCGATCAGTCCCAGCCCGCCGCCGGCCAGGCAGGTCCACACCCACCAGGCGTGGCCGCGGTCGTCGAACCAGCCGTAGAAGGGGAGCTGCACCAGGAAGAGGACGAACCACAGGATCGTGCCGCCGGTGATGGTGGCGACCACGGGGCCCTCCAGGGGCTCCGGCGCCTCGTGTCGGGGGGTCCACTTCGCCATGGGGGACAGCTTACGAGGCGATCGGGTCTACGCGCGGAGATGGCCGACCCGGGCTTTATATGTTCATACTGAAACGGTTTATGTCTGACCACTTCTCTTCGTAGGAAACACCAAACACATGTCCTCCTCGGCTCCCGCCAAGGTCCCCGCCCCTGAATCGCCGGGAGCCGGACCCACGTACGGCGCACTCGACCGCTACTTCCGGATCTCCGAGCGGGGCAGCACCCTGTCCCGCGAGGTCCGGGGCGGTCTCGCCACCTTCTTCGCGATGGCCTACATCATCGTGCTGAACCCGATCATCCTCGGCAGCGCCAAGGACATGTACGGTCACCAGCTCGACAACGGGCAGCTGGTCACCGCGACGGCCCTCACCGCCGCGCTCACGACCCTCCTCATGGGCGTCATCGGCAACGTGCCGATCGCGCTGGCCGCCGGCCTCGGTGTGAACTCCGTCGTCGCCCTCCAGCTCGCCCCGCGCATGTCCTGGCCGGACGCGATGGGCATGGTGGTCCTCGCCGGGTTCGTGGTCATGCTGCTGGTCGCCACCGGACTGCGCGAGCGCGTCATGAACGCCGTGCCCTACGGGCTGCGCAAGGCCATCTCCATCGGCATCGGCCTGTTCATCATGCTGATCGGGCTGGTCGACGCGGGCTTCGTCTCGCGGATCCCGGACGCCGCGCAGACCACCGTCCCGCTCCAGCTGGGCGGCGACGGCCACCTGAACGGCTGGCCGGTGCTCGTCTTCGTCCTGGGCGTCCTGCTGACCCTGGCGCTGATCGTGCGCAAGGTCTCCGGCGCGATCCTGATCTCCATCGTCGCCATGACGGTCCTCGCGGTGGTCATCAACGCGGTGGCGAAGGTACCGAGCTGGGGCTTGACCACGCCGAAGTGGCCCGGCAACCCGGTCGCCAGTCCCGACTTCGGGCTGGTCGGGCAGGTCAGCCTGTTCGGCGGCTTCGGCAAGGTCGGCGTGCTGACCGGGGTGCTGTTCGTCTTCACCGTGCTGCTGTCGTGCTTCTTCGACGCGATGGGCACGATCATGGGCGTCTCCGACGAGGCGAAGCTGACGGACGCGCAGGGGCAGATGCCCGGCATCAACAAGGTGCTGTTCGTCGACGGCCTCGCGGTCGCCGCCGGCGGCGCCAGCTCCTCCTCCGCGACGACCGCCTTCGTGGAGTCCACGGCCGGGGTCGGCGAGGGTGCCCGGACGGGTCTGGCGAACGTCGTCACCGGCGGCCTCTTCGCCGTCGCCCTCTTCCTGACGCCCGTCGCCACGATGGTCCCGTCCCAGGCGGCCACGCCCGCGCTCGTCGCGGTCGGCTTCCTGATCATGGCCGGTTCGGTCAAGGAGATCGACTGGGCGGACCACACGATCGCCGTCCCGGCCTTCGTGACGATGCTGATGATGCCGTTCACCTACTCGATCACCAACGGCATCGGCATGGGCTTCCTCACCTTCGTGGTGCTGCGGCTGGCGGCCGGGCGGGGCCGGGAGGTGCCGGTGGCGATGTACGTGGTGTCGGCGGTCTTCGCCTTCTACTACCTGATGCCGGCGCTGGGTCTGACCTGATCCGGATCCTCGTCACCGGAGTCGGGTGAGCCGTAGAACCGCTCCGTCTCCTCGACGGCGGCCTGGAAACGCTGGTCGAAGTCATCTCGAATGAGCGTCCGGACGACATAGTCCTGGACGCTCATTCCCCTTTTCGCGGCATGGTGCCTGAGCCGTTCGAGCAGGTCGTGGTCTATTCGCAGGCTGAGCACACTGGTCCCCATGGCCATGAGGGTCCCGGCACCGTTCGGTGCGGTGGGGCGCGTTCACCCGTCGTGTCACCCATATGAGTGATGTCACGGTTCAGTGGCGGGCGTCACGGACCGTGCGGTGCGTGACGACTGGTCTTTAGCGAGAGTAATGAGTTACGCTAAAGAACATGCCGGACCTCACCCATGGCGACGACGTAGCCGCCGTGAACTCCCTCCGCTCCGCCGTGATGCGGCTGTCCCGTCGGCTCAAGCATCAGCGGGTCGACGAATCGCTCAGCCCCACCGAGATGTCGGTGCTGGGCACCCTGTCCCTGTGCGGCAGGGCCACACCGGGCGAGCTCGCCCGCAAGGAGCACGTCCAGCCGCCGTCGATGACCCGCATCGTGGCGCTGCTGGAGGCCAAGGGCCTGGTCCGGCTGGAGCCGCACCCCGAGGACCGGCGCCAGAAGGTCGTCACACGCACCGAGCAGGCCGAGGCCATGCTCGAGGAGAGCCGCGCCAAGCGGAACGCGTTCCTGGCCACGCTGGTGGAGAACCTCGACGAGGACGAGTGGGCGAAACTGCGTGCCGCCGCCCCCGTGCTGGAGAAGCTCGCGCATCTGTAAGAAGCCGTTGCAAGGAGGCGACCCATTTGAGTTCGGGACCCGGAGCAGCTTCCGCCCCCGCACCTGACCCCCACGACTCCCCGCCCACCTCCGGCGCGCCCGCGCGCACGTCCTCGATGTTTTCCTCCCTCAAGGTGAGGAACTACCGCCTGTTCTTCATGGGACAGGTCGTCTCCAACATCGGCACCTGGATGCAGCGCATCGCGCAGGACTGGCTGGTGCTCAGCCTCACCGGCTCCTCCGCCGCCGTCGGCATCACGACCGCGCTCCAGTTCCTGCCCATGCTGCTCTTCGGCCTCTACGGCGGCGTCCTCGTCGACCGGCTGCGCAAGCGGCCCGCGCTGCTCGTGACGCAGTCGGCGATGGCGCTCACAGCGATCGCCCTGGCCGTCCTCACCCTCACCGGGCACGTCCAGGTGTGGCACGTGTACGTCGCCGCCTTCGCGGTCGGCCTCGCGACCGTCGTCGACAACCCGGCCCGGCAGTCCTTCGTCTCCGAGCTGGTCGGCCCGGGGCAGTTGCAGAACGCGGTCAGCCTGAACTCGGCGAACTTCCAGTCGGCCCGCCTGGTCGGCCCCGCCGTCGCGGGCCTGCTCATCACCGGCGTCGGCACCGGCTACGCGTTCCTCTTCAACGGCCTGTCCTTCATCGCGCCGCTCACCGGCCTGCTGCTGATGCGCGCCCGCGAGCTGCACGTCGTGGAGCGCGCACCGCGTGGCAAGGGGCAGCTGCGGGAGGGCGTGCGGTACGTCACCGGCCGTCCGGAGCTGATCTGGCCGATCGTCCTGGTCGGCTTCGTCGGCACGTTCGCCTTCAACTTCCCCGTCTACCTGTCGGCCTTCGCGGACGACGTGTTCCACGCGGGTGCGGGCGCGTACAGCATGTTCAACACGCTGATGGCGGTCGGCTCGGTCGCGGGCGCCCTGCTCGCGGCGCGGCGGGGCACGGCCCGGCTGCGGCTGCTGATCGTGGCGGCGATGGCCTTCGGCGCCCTGGAGATCCTGGCGGCGACGACCCCCGAGCTGTGGATGTTCGCCCTGCTCATGGTCCCGCTGGGCCTGTTCGGCATGACGGTCAACGTCACGACCAACACCAGCATCCAGATGTCCACCGACCCCGCCATGCGCGGCCGGGTCATGGCCCTCTACATGATGATCTTCCTGGGCGGCTCCCCGGTCGGCGCCCCGATCGTCGGCTGGATCACCGACACCTACGGCGCCCGGGTCGGCCTCGCGGCCGGCGGCGCGGTGGCGGCGCTCGCCGCGGCGGTGATCGGCCTGATCCTGGCCCGCGTCGGCAACCTGCGCCTGTCGGTGGGCTGGCACGGCGGGCATCCCCGGGTGCGGTTCGTGCCCAGGGAGCAGCAGGAGCAGCTGGCTCCGGCGGCTTAGGGCGGTCAGTCCCGGGGGAACTCGCCGGTCTCGAGGACGAGCCCGACCACGGTTCCGGTCAGGTCGATCTCGGCCCCGAAGTCCAGGCTCAGCTCGCCCCGGTACTCGCCGTCCTTGGGCTTGGTGTGCAGATGCCAGCGGCCGGTGTACGGATCCACGATCAGGTACACCGGCACACCGGCGGCGGCATAGGCGTCCTTCTTGGGGCCGTAGTCGTTCGCCCCGGTCTTCCGGGAGATCACCTCGGCGACGAACTCGACGTCCTGGTAGCGCCACAGTCCCTTGGCGTTCTTGGCCGCTCCCTCCGCCATCACGGTGATGTCGGAGGCGAAGCCGTTGAGGTGGCCCGGGTAGTCGACACACAACGATACGCACGGTGACCCGGACACGCCCGGGCCGGAGACCGCCTACACCCTCCGGGCCAGCAACTGTCCGGGCCAGTCGTTCTCGCCGACCGTGAAGGCCTCGGTGCGGGTGAAGCCGTTGGATTCGTAGTAGCGGACGAGCTTGCCGTCGTCCCCGGCGTAGCAGTCGACGCGGAGCAGGGAGATTCCGGCGCGGCGGGTCTCCTCGGCCGCGTGGGCCAGCAGGGCGCTGCCCACGCCGTGCCCCTCGAAGCGGCGGTCGGTGGCGAGCCAGTGGATGTAGCGCTCGGGTTCGCCGGGCTGCGGGAGGTGGGACAGGTAGGCGCCCGCCGAGCCGGTGAGGGTGAGGGTGCCGGCGGGGACGCCGTCCACGTCGGCCATGTACACGCTGCCCTCCGCCATGTACCGGCGTACGGACTCCACCGTCTTCGGGCTCTGGGACAGGGGCCGCGTCCCCCACTGCCCCGTGCGCCCCTGGGAGACCAGCCACTCCACGCAGCTGTCGAGCATGCCGAGTATCGAGGGAATGTCGTCGGGCCCGCCGTCCCGGATGGTGATCCGCATGGCCTCATGGTGCCAGGCTGGCTTCATGAGACTCTTCGCGGCCGTGTTGCCCCCAGACGAGGTGTGCCGTGAACTCGGCACCGTGGTCGACGAGTTGCGCGCGCTGCCCGGCGCCGACGGCATGCGCTGGACCGGCCGCCCCGGCTGGCACTTCACGCTCGCCTTCTACGGCGAGGTGGACGACGGCCTCGTCCCCGACCTGTCGGAGCGGCTGGAGCGGGCCGCGCGCCGCAGCGAGCCGTTCGCGCTGGCCGTGCGGGGCGGGGGGCAGTTCGGGCACGGCAAGGCGCTGTGGGCCGGGGCCGAAGGGGACCTGCCGGCCCTGCGGCTGCTCGCCGAGCGGGCCGAGGCGGCGGCGCGCAAGGCGGGGGTGCCGATGGGGGAGCACCGGCGGTACAAGGCGCATCTGACCGTGGCGCGGAGCCGGGAGACACGGGACGTGCGGGCGTGTCTCGACGTGCTCGCGGGATTCACCGGCCGGGCGTGGACCGTGCGGGAGCTCTGCCTGGTCCGCAGCAATCTGCCGGCCTCCGGGGTCCCGGGGGAGCAGCCCCGCTACGAGACGGTCGGGCGCTGGCCCCTCGGCGGCGCCGGTTAGGCTCGGTGCCGTGGACCCGAAAACCCGCAACCGGATCATGGCCGGTGTGCTCGTGCTGATGTTTCTCGTCGTCGCCCTGGCTTCCGTGCTGGGGAGGTAGGGCGGGGGACTGCGGACGGCCGTTTCTTCGGCTGCGGGCCCGTGGGGGCTTGTCGCGCAGTTCCCCGCGCCCCTGTAAGGCGACCTACCAGGCGAAAGCCTCCGGGCTCGGGCCCGGGCCCGGGAAGATCTCGTCCAGGCCGGCCAGGAGCTCCTCGGACAGCTCCAGCTCCGACGCGCGGACCGCGGAGGCGAGCTGCTCGGCCGTGCGCGGGCCGACGATCGGGCCGGTCACGCCGGGGCGGGTGAGCAGCCAGGCCAGGGCTGCCTCGCCGGGCTCGATGCCGTGCTTGTCGAGCAGGTCCTCGTAGGACTGGATCCGCGCCCGGGTGACGGGGTCGTTGAGCGCGTCGGCGGCGCGGCCGGAGGCGCGGCGCCCGCCTTCGACCTCCTTCTTGAGGACACCGCCCAGCAGACCGCCGTGCAGCGGCGACCACGGGATGACCCCGAGGCCGTACTCCTGCGCGGCCGGGACGACCTCCATCTCCGCGCGCCGCTCGGCGAGGTTGTACAGGCACTGCTCACTGACCAGGCCGATGGTCCCGCCGCGCCGGGCGGCGATCTCGTTGGCCTGGGCGATCTTGTAGCCGGGGAAGTTCGACGATCCGACGTAGAGGATCTTGCCCTGCTGGACGAGGACGTCGATCGCCTGCCAGATCTCGTCGAAGGGGGTGTCCCGGTCGACGTGGTGGAACTGGTAGACGTCGATGAAGTCCGTCTGGAGCCGCTTGAGGCTGGCGTCCACCGCCCGCCGGATGTTGACCGCGGAGAGCTTGTCGTGGTTGGGCCAGGCAGGGCCGTCGGCGCCCATGTTGCCGTACACCTTCGTGGCGAGGACGACCTTGTCGCGCCGTCCCCCGCCCTTCGCGAACCAGTTGCCGATGATGCTTTCGGTACGGCCCTTGTTCTCGCCCCAGCCGTACACATTGGCGGTGTCGAAGAAGTTGATGCCCGCGTCCAGCGCCGCGTCCATGATGGCGTGGCTGTCGGCCTCGTCGGTCTGCGGGCCGAAGTTCATGGTGCCGAGGACGAGCCGGCTGACCTTGAGTCCCGTGCGTCCGAGCTGCGTGTACTCCATGGTGTCCAAGACAACGTCTTGAAGTGCGCTCCAGGCAAGCGTCCGTCTCGGCGAGCGGGCTTTCCCCACGTTTTCCCCACGGCCGTACCGCACCTGGACTCGGGTTCGCCCCAGGTCGGGTGAGGGGGCGGTCCTCCGGCCCGAACCGGGTGACAGCCTCAGTGAAAAGACACCGCTCCCGCCCCTAGCGTTCTCGGCATGAGGACTCCCGCGTCACCCACCACGCGCCGTAGCGTGCTCGCGCTCGGCACCGCCGCGGCGGCGACGCCCTGGCTGGGTACGGCTCCGGCTGCGGCCGGGACCGGCACCGGCGACTCCGGCTCGCCGCCGGACCGGGCTCGGCCGGACGGCTCCGGCCCGGCCCGGGCCGACACCGCCCCCGGTGAGCTGGACGAGCTGGGCGTCGCCGAGTTGCGCCGCCGGATGTCCGAGGGGCGGCTCGACGCCGAGCGACTCACCCGCTACTACCTCGACCGCGTCGAACGCCTCGACCCGCTCCTCCACTCGGTGATCGAGGTCAACCCCGACGCCCTGCGCGAGGCCCGGCGTCTCGACGCCCGGCGGGGCGCCCGCGGTCCCCTGCACGGCATGCCCGTCCTGCTGAAGGACTTGGTGGAGACCGCCGACCGGATGCACACCACGGCCGGCTCGCTCGCCCTGACGGGCCTGAGGCCGGCGGCGGACGCCACGGTCGCGGCCCGGCTGCGCGACGCCGGAGCCGTCATCCTCGGCAAGACCAACCTCAGTGAATGGGCGGGCGGCATGTCCCTCACCCACCACGCCGGGTGGAGCGCCCGGGGCGGCCAGACCCGCAACCCGTACAAGCTCGACCGCTCCCCGAACGAGTCCAGCTCCGGTACGGGCGTCGCCGTCGCGGCCAACCTGTGCGTCGCCGGCATCGGCACCGAGACCAACGGCTCGATCGTCGACCCGTCCTCGGCGAACTGCCTGGTCGGGGTGAAACCCACGGTGGGCCTGGTCGGGCGGGGCGGAGTGATCCCCGGCGTGCCGAGCCAGGACAGCGTGGGCCCGATGGCCCGGACGGTCCGCGACGCGGCGATCATGCTGGGCGTACTCGTGGGCGTCGACGAGCGGGACCCGGCGACCCGGGCGGGCCGCGGCCACCACCACCGCGACTACACCCGCTTCCTGGACGCCGACGGCCTGCGCGGCGCCCGCATCGGCGTGCCGCGCAGCGTGTACTTCGGCTACGACCACCACGCCGACGAGATCGCCGAGCGCGCAATCGCCCTGCTCAGCAAGGCCGGGGCGACGATCGTGGACCCGGCGGACATCCCCACGGCAGGCCGACTGGAGGACCTGCCCGGCTCGATGGTGGTCCAGGCGTACGAGATCAAGAGGGCGCTGAACGGCTACCTGGCGGCAGCGCCCGGCCATCACCCGCGCAGCCTGGCCGAGTTGATCGACTTCAACCGCGAACACGCCGACCGGGAGCTGCGCTACGTACGCCAGGACGGCCTGGAGATCGTGGAGAAGCTGGACTTCACCGAACACGAGTACCGCGAGGCCCTGGCCGGCAACCACCGGCTGTCCCGCGCCGAGGGCATCGACGCCGTGCTGCGCGAACACCGCCTGGACGCCCTGGTGATGCCGACCTGCGGGCCCCCGGCCAAGATCGACCTGATCCGTGGCGACGCCCACGGCGGCGGCTCCTCCACCCCGGCCGCCCTCGCGGGCTACCCGGTGATCACCGTGCCGGCTGGCTTCGCCTTCGGCCTGCCGGTGGGCCTGACGTTCATGGGGACGGCGTGGAGCGAGCCGACGCTGCTGCGGCTGGCGTACGCGTACGAGCAGGCGAGCGGGGTGCGCAGGGCGCCGGCCTACCGGCCGGCCGACGTGGGGTTCTGAGGGGCGGCTATCCCTCGTACGGGCCGGCCAGGGCCCAGCCCTGGTGCATCGCCTCGGCGAAGGCCGCCGCGATCTTGTGTTCGCCGTCCGCGTTGGGGTGGGTGCCGTCGTAGGTGTCGGCGGCGATGTCGTACGACGGCGGGGGCGAGGCCAGGAGGACGGGGGAGCCGGGCTCGTCGAGGTCCGCGGCGGTCTTGGCGAGCAGTTCGTTGAAGCGGGTGACCTCGGTGGCGAAGGCGGTGTCCGACTGGGCGCGCACGTTCGGGGTGACCGGGAGCCACACCATGCCCACCCGCCGGTTCGCCGCCCGCGCCCCGGCCACGAAGGCCCGGACGTTCTCGGCGGTCTGCTCGGCGTTGGTGTAGAAGCCCAGGTCGATCAGGCCGAGGGAGACCAGGAGCACATCCGCACGGCAGGAGCGCACCGCGTCGCCGATCAGCGGCGCCATGTGCTGCCAGCCCTCGCCCCAGCCGGCCAGGTGGGCGCGCGGGAAGTCCGGTTCGGCGTAGGCGTACGACACCGGGGCGTCGGCGGCCTTGTCGTAGAGCGTCTCGCGCGGGCCGACGAAGGTGAAGGGGCCGTCGTGGGAACGGCACAGGTGCTGCCACAGCCGGTAGCGCCATGTGTGTTCGCCCGTGCTTCCGATCGTCATGGAGTCACCGACGGGCATGAACCTGAGCATCCGCTCATCATGGACGATCAGCTCGCCCGGCGGGGTGTGAGTCGGACCACGCCCGGTGGCCGGCCCCTCGATGATCCTCAGCGCGGTGAACCGCCGTTGAACCGCCGAGCGGGATGGCAGGCTTGGGGCATGCGCAGACCGTTCGTCCTCCTCGCCGCGGCCCTCCTCACGGGCGCCCTCGCCGTGCCCGCCTCCGCCGCCGACGGCGACGGGAAGTTCACGATCAAGGACCCGCGCATCACGGAGTCCAGCGGTCTGGCGGCCTCGCGGCAGCACCCCGGCATCTACTGGACGCACAACGACAGCGACGACGGGGCGTATTTGTACGCCGTCGACAGCTCGACCGGCGAGACGGTCGCCACGATCACCATGTCCGGCGTGGGCAGCCCCCGCGACGTCGAGGCCATCTCCATCGGCCCGGACGACCAGATCTACGTCGGCGACATCGGCGACAACCTCGGTGGCACCTGGCCGTACGTCTGGATCTACCGGCTGCCCGAGCCGAAGAAGCTGCGCGACCAGACGATCAAGGCCACGCAGTACGTCGTGAAGTACTCCGACGGTGCGCGCAACGCCGAGTCCCTCGTCGTGCACCCGAAGACCGGCCGTGTCTACATCGTCGACAAGAACGAGAAGGGCGGCCACCTGTACGAGGGCCCGGCCCGGCTCTCGCCCTCCGGGCCGAACGTATTCCGCCCCATCGCGGCCGTCCCCGACCTGGAGGCCACCGACGCCGCGCTCTCCCCGGACGGCGAACACCTCGTCGTGCGCAGCTACTTCGGGGCGATCGCGTACGACTGGAACGGCGGGAGGATCAAGCGGAAGGAGCGGCTCGGAGTGCCCTTCCTCGGCCAGGGCGAGTCCGTCACGTACACCGCCGACGGCAAGAAGCTCATGTACGGCGCCGAGGGCGCGGACAGCCCCGTCGAGCCACAGGACGCCCCCGGGGCCGAGACGTCCGGCTCCTCCTCCGGCAGCGGCGGCCCGGCCACGTCCGAGGACGGCGGCGAAGGCCTGAGCGGCAACCTGAAGACGGGGGCGATCGCCGCGGGCGTGGCCCTGCTGGTGGTACTGGGGCTGCGGGGGATGAGGCGGCGACGGGGGTAGGAGGGCCGGGGCTGCTGCCTGGGTGCTGTTCGCGGACGGGTTTCCGCCCTGGCCCGGGCTGCCGCCCGCGGGCCCGGGCCGTGTCCGCAGGCCCGGGGCGGGCTCCAGGGTCGGGCTACCGCTGTCGTAGGCGTTCCGTCCGGGCGGAGCCCACCTCCGTTGCGCGGCGCAAGTAGCGTGCGATCACCATGAGTTCGTCGCGTACGGGACCTGCACCGACATCCTGGCCGGTCTATCCCAGCTCGGTGCCGTATCCGGCCCCAACGGCGCGGCCCTGCCGTGACGGCCCGCACTGCTAGGCCGTGCGCTCCGCCACCAGTACCTCCAAGCCGTCCAGCATCCGCTGCAACCCGAACTCGAAGTGGTCGAACTCCGAGTTGAAGGCGTCCTCGGAGAGGGACGCCATCACCGGGTAGCGGCCCGTGGCCATGGCCTTCTCCAGGGCCGGCACCTGCGCCTGCCAGAACTCGGCGTCCGTCAGGCCCGTCCGGCGTTCGGCCTCGATCTGGTACAGCCGCGTGCGCGCGGCCCCGACCACATACCCGTCGATCATGATGATCGCCGAGACCAGTTCGGGGTCGCTCAGTCCCATCGGGCGGATCAGGGTCAGCACCTTCTCCATGCCGTCGAGGGCGCTGGGGCCGAGGATCGGCCGGGACTGGTTGACCTGGAGCAGCCAGGGGTGGCGCTGGTAGAGGGCGAGCGTGGCACGGGCCAGGGCCTCCAGGGCGGCCCGCCAGCCGCCGTCGCCCAGGGCGGCCGGGTTCTCGGAGGGGCGCTGCACCCGGTCCAGCATGAGGTCGAGCAGCTCGCCCTTGCCCGGCACGTACCGATACAGCGACATGGTCCCGGTGCCGAGCTCCGCCGCGACGCGGCGCATGGAGAGGCCCTCCAGGCCCTCGGTGTCCGCCACCCGGATGGCCGCTTCCACGATCCGGTCCAGCGTCAGGGTCGGTTTGGGGCCCCGGCTCGGTCGGTGGCCGGTGTCCCACAGCAGTTCGAGGGTGCGGGCGATGTCGCCGCTGCCACTGGTCTCCGTACCGCCCGTGCCACTCGTGCCGCTCGTCATGGTGTCCAGCTTAAGTGGCCGGCCAAAAACTGGGTACGGCGTACGCGTAATCGGGTACACTGTACTCAGTTCGGTGCCGACGGGGCACGGGCGCACAGGAGGGGGCGGCATGGAGGGATACGCGGTGCGGGCCGAGGCCCTGGAGAAGCGGTACGGCGAGAAGCGCGCTCTGGACGGCTTCGACCTGGCCGTGCGCGAGGGCACGGTGCACGGTCTGCTCGGGCCGAACGGGGCGGGCAAGACCACCGCCGTCCGCATCCTGTCCACGCTGATCCGGCTGGACGGGGGCAGCGCGACGGTGGCGGGGCTGGACGTCACCCGACAGGCGCGTGAGGTACGGGCCCGCATCGGCCTGACCGGCCAGTACGCGGCGGTCGACGAGGTGCTCACCGGCCGGCAGAACCTGGAGATGTTCGGCCGCCTGTTCCACCTGGGCGGCAGGCGGGCCCGGCTGCGGGCGACCGAACTGCTGGAGCAGTTCGACCTGACCGACGCCGCCGACCGGGGCGTGGGCAAGTACAGCGGCGGCATGCGGCGCCGCCTCGACCTCGCCGCCTCGATGATCCTCGCCCCGGCCGTCCTCTTCCTCGACGAGCCGACGACCGGTCTCGACCCCCGCAGCCGGGGCGAGGTCTGGGACTCCGTACGGGCGTTGGTGGCCGGCGGCACGACCGTGCTGCTGACCACGCAGTACCTGGAGGAGGCCGACAAGCTGGCCTCGCACATCACCGTCATCGACCAGGGGCGGGCGATCGCCGACGACACCCCGGACGGTCTGAAGAACCTGGTCGGCGGCGACCGGATCGAGGTCGTGGTCGCCGAGCGGTCCGAGATCGGCCGGGTGGCGAAGGTGGTGGCCCGGGTCGCGGACGGCGAACCCGAGTCGGACGAGACCGAGTTGCGGGTGCACGCCCCGGTCACCGACCGGGTCACGGCCCTCACCGAGGTCGCGCGGACCCTCCAGGACGAGGGCGTCCGTGTCGAGGACATCGGGCTGCGCAGGCCGAGCCTCGACGACGTGTTCCTGCGCCTGACCGGGCACCGCACCGAGAAGGAGGCAGCGGCGTGAGCACCGTCGACCTGAGCACACCGAGCACCCGGAGCGGTCTGTACTGGCTGCTCGCCGACTGCTGGAACATCGTCCGCCGCGGCCTGACCCACTACCAGCGCCAGCCGGTCAACATCGCCTGGCAGCTCGGTTTCCCGATCCTGTCCGTGCTGCTCTACGGCTATGTGTTCGGCAGCGCGATGAAGGTGCCGGGCGGCGGGGACTACAACGACTTCCTGATGCCGGGCATGTTCGCGATGACCATGGCGTTCGGTTTCATCAACACGGCGACCGTGGTGGTCTACGACTCCACCAAAGGCGTCATCGACCGCTTCCGCTCGATGCCGATGGCCTCCTCCGCCGTGGTGGCCGGGCGTGGGGTCACCGACATCATCGTCGCCTGCGCCGAGTTGGCGATCATGATGCTGACCGCGCTCGCCATGGGCTGGCGGCCGGACGGCGGCCCGGGCTTCCTCGGCGCGTTCGGGCTGCTGCTGTGGCTGCGCTTCTCGCTGATCTGGATCGGGGTGTGGCTCGGCCTGCTCGTGCCCAACCCCGAGGCGGCGGGCGGCCTCTTCGCGGTCGCCTTCCCCTTCACGATGATCTCCAGCATCTTCGTCGCGCCGCAGCTCATGCCCGACTGGCTGGGCTGGGTGGCGGTCTGGAACCCGATCTCCTCCACGGCGGCGGCCACCCGGGAGCTGTTCGGCACGCCGGTCACCGGCGACTCGTGGGTCGAGCGGCACGCGCTGCTGATGGCCGGGGTGTGGCCGGTGATCCTCACGGTGATCTTCCTGCCGCTGGCGGTACGGCGGTTCAAGAAGCTGAGCCGTTAGCGCTCCCGGCGGCGGCAACACCTCCCAGAGTCTTGACGTGCTCATGTTGCGTCAGTTCTCTGGGAGGTGCACGGCGTGATGGGAGCGCTCCCAGACTGTTCCGGGCGCCGTGCCTCCCCCGAGAGGAAGCAGCCACATGTTCCGCACTCTGCGCAGAGCGCTGTGTGTTGCCGCGGCGCTCCTGTTACCGCTGGCGGGTGTGCAGTCGGCGCGCGCCGATGTCTCCGCCGAGGCCGCCGGTGGCGGGTACTGGCACACCAGCGGCCGGCAGATCCTGGACGCGTCCGGGCAGCCCGTCCGGATCGCCGGCGTCAACTGGTTCGGCTTCGAGACCGACATCCACGTCGTCCACGGCCTGTGGGCCCGCGACTACAAGAGCATGATCGACCAGATGAGGTCGCTGGGCTACAACACCATCCGCATGCCCTACAGCGACGACATCCTCAAGCCCGGCACCATGCCGGACAGCATCAACACCGACGGCAAGAACGCGGACCTGCGCGGCCTGACGTCCCTCCAGGTCCTGGACAAGATCGTGGCCTACGCCGGTCAGTCCGGCCTCAAGATCGTCCTGGACCGGCACCGCCCGGACGCGGCGGGCCAGTCGGCCCTCTGGTACACGTCCTCGGTCCCCGAGTCGACCTGGATCGCCAACCTCAAGGCCCTGGCGGCGCGGTACAAGGGCAACTCCACCGTGGTCGGCATCGACCTGCACAACGAACCCCACGACCCCGCCTGCTGGGGCTGCGGCGACACCGCCCGGGACTGGCGCCTGGCCGCCCAGCGCGCGGGCAACGCGGTGCTGTCGGTCAACCCCGAGCTGCTGATCATGGTCGAGGGCGTGCAGTCGCACAACGGCACCAACGGCTGGTGGGGCGGCAACCTCATGGGCGTGGCCCAGTACCCGGTCCAACTGGACGTGCCGAACCGGCTGGTGTACTCGGCGCACGACTACGCCACGTCGGTGGCGCAGCAGTCCTGGTTCTCCGACCCGTCCTTCCCGGCCAACATGCCCGGGATCTGGGACAAGTACTGGGGGTACATCTTCAAGCAGAACATCGCCCCGGTGTGGCTCGGCGAGTTCGGTACGACGCTCCAGCCGGCGGTGGACCAGAAGTGGCTGTCCGAACTGGTGAAGTACCTGCGCTCGACATCCGCGTACGGCGCCGACAGCTTCCACTGGACGTTCTGGAGCTGGAACCCCAACTCAGGTGACACCGGCGGCATCCTGAAGGACGACTGGCAGACGGTCGACACGGCGAAGGACGCGTACCTGGCGTCCGTCAAGGCCCCCGCCTTCGACTCCGGCACGCCCGGCCCCGGCCCGGGCGGTCCCGGCGACCCCGGTGGCTCCACACCCACCTGCTCCGCCGCCTACACAATCAGCAGCGACTGGGGCGGAGGCTTCAACGCCGAGGTGAAGGTGACCAACACGGGCACGCTCGCGCTGAAGTCCTGGAAGGTCACCTGGACGTGGAGCGGGTCGCAGAAGGTCACGAGCATGTGGAACGCGTCCCACACCCAGAGCGGGGCGACGGTCACGGCGGTGAACGCGGCGCACAACGGGACTGTGCCGGTGGGCGGTTCGGCGAGCTTCGGTCTGGGCGGCGCGCCCGGGGGCGGGGCCGTGCCGAGTGTGAGTTGCACGGCGACCTGAGCAGAGGGTGAGGCGGCGTGCCCGGTGTTCCGCCGGGCGCCCGCTGCCCGGCCCGGCCGACCGGACCTCCGCGACCGGCCGGCATGCCGATCCGGCTGTCCGGAATTGCCAAAAAATCCGCTTTCCGAGGGGTTCTTGAGGGCCGGCTGTGACTCGATTCGGTCAAGTCTCTGTCGAATCCGTACATGAGTGCTGCGCTCTTCCGAAACGATGCGGCACGGCCCGTGTCAACTCGCGGGCCTGACCCCCCTCACCGTTGCGAGAGAACTCCATGAGAAGAAGCGCAGCCGTACTGTGCGGCGCGACCGTCGTTCTGGCCGGGACACTCACCGCCGTCCCCGCCAACGCGTCGCAGTCCGCGAACACCGCCCCGGTGGCGACCGCCGCCGCGAAGATCACCTGGAAGAAGTGCGGGACGGACGACACCCCGACGCTCCAGTGCGCGTCGGTGAAGGTGCCGCTCGACTACGCGAAGCCGCGAGGGAAGCAGATCAAGCTGGCCCTCTCCCGTGTGCCGCACACCGCGTCGAAGTCCCAGGGCCCGCTGCTGGTCAACCCCGGCGGTCCCGGCGGCAGCGGCCTGTCCCTGGCCGAATTCGTCGCGTCCTCCCTGCCCAAGGCGGTCGCCGCCCAGTACGACGTCATCGGCTTCGACCCGCGCGGAGTGGGTCAGAGCCAGCCCGCCCTGGACTGCAAGCCGGGCCACTTCGACCCCGTGCGCCCCGACTCCGTGCCGAGCACACCGGCGCTGGAGAAGGCCAACGTCGCCCGCGCCAAGGCCTTCGCCAAGGCCTGCGGCACGAAGTACGCGGACGTCCTGCCGCACATCGACACGGTCAGTGCCGTGAAGGACATGGACTCGATCCGCAAGGCCCTCGGCGCGTCGAAGATCAACTACTTCGGCTACTCGTACGGCACTTACCTCGGCGCCGTCTACGCCAAGCTGTTCCCCGAGCGGGTGCGGCGCCTGGTGCTGGACTCGATCGTCGACCCGACCGGCGTCTGGTACGACGACAACATCCAGCAGGACTACGCCTTCGACAAGCGCCACAAGGCGCTCATGGCGTGGGTGGCCAAGTACGACTCCACCTACCACCTCGGCACCGACCCGAAGAAGATCGAGGCCAAGTGGTACGCCATGCGGGCGGCCCTGGCCAAGAAGCCGGCCGGCGGCAAGGTGGGCGCCTCCGAGCTGGAGGACATCTTCATACCCGGCGGCTACAACAACGCCTACTGGCCCACGCTCGCCCAGACGTTCGCCGCCTACGTCAACAACCACGACACCGCGGCGCTGGTCAAGGCCTACGACAGCATCGCCGCCATCGACGCCTCCGGTGACAACGGCTACAGCGTCTACACCGCCGTGCAGTGCCGTGACGCGTCCTGGCCGCGCGACTGGAAGCAGTGGCGCAAGGACAACTGGGCGGTGTACGAGAAGGCTCCGTTCATGGCCTGGAACAACGCCTGGTACAACGCGCCCTGCGCGTTCTGGCCGACGAAGTCGCTGAAGCCCGTGAACGTCAGCAACACCAAGCTCCCGCCGGTGCTGCTGTTCCAGGCGACGGACGACGCGGCCACGCCCTACCAGGGTGGCGTGACCATGCACCGGCTGCTGAAGAAGTCCAGCCTGGTCGTCGAGCAGGGAGGCGGCAACCACGGCATCACGCTGAGCGGCAACGCCTGCCTCGACAAGTACCTCGCGACGTACCTCACCAACGGCAAGGTTCCGCACGGCAGTGGCGTGGCCGACGCGGTGTGCAAGAAGAACCCCGACCCGAAGCCGCAGCCGGCGACGCAGAAGGCGCCGAACACACCGCAGGCCGCCGTCGCGGCGGTGGGTGACAGCCTGCGGGGGATCCTGGGATCCGGTCGGTGAGTTCGCCCGGCTGAATATCGGCTGACAACAGGGGGGCGCCCGGCGGCAGTTGCCGGGCGCCCCCTAGGGTTTCCGTTCATGGGGCAGGGTGTGGACAACGACATGGTGGCCGTCCCGGCGGGGTCCGTCACCCTGTCCGACCGGCGGACCGAGCGCAGTTGGACGGTCG
Source organism: Streptomyces sp. NPDC050674 (assembly GCF_040654575.1). Taxonomy (NCBI): domain Bacteria; kingdom Bacillati; phylum Actinomycetota; class Actinomycetes; order Kitasatosporales; family Streptomycetaceae; genus Streptomyces; species Streptomyces sp. NPDC050674. The sequence goes on along the minus strand of NZ_JBFAIG010000010.1, from coordinate 57,446 downwards.
AAGTCGCGCCGTTTCGGATGTCGGCGTACCCGGTCACCCAGGCCTGGTACGCAGAGGTCACCGGCGAACGCCCGAGCGCGGCCCGGGGCGAGCTGCTGCCCGTCGAGGGCGTGTCCTGGTGGGACGCCGTCCGCTTCTGCGACGCACTGTCCCGGCGCGAGGGCCTGACCCCCGCCTACACGGTCCGGCCCGGTGATGAGACCGCCGACTGGGACACCACCGCCGACGGATACCGGCTGCCGACCGAGGCCGAGTGGGAACACGCCTGCCGCGCCGGCACCACCGGCCCCCGCTACGGCCCGCTCGACGACATCGCCTGGTACCGGGCCAACTCCGGCGACGGCGTCCACCCGGTGGGCGGCAGGGAACCCAACGCCTGGGGCCTGTACGACATGCTGGGCAACGTCTGGGACTGGTGCTGGGACCTCTACGACGCCGACGTCTACGGCTCCTACCGGGTGCTGCGGGGCGGCGGCTGGTCCGACGAGCACTGGAGCTGCCGCGCCTCGGTGCGCCGCCGGAGCCACCCGACCTTCCGGATCGACGACGTGGGATTCCGCGTGGCGCGCTCGGCCCCGCCCGAGCCCGAACGGGGCTGAGCACGGCCGAGGGCGCCCCGCTCGTGCGGGACGCCCTCGTCACTCAGGTCGTGTGCGTGAAGGTCAGAGCTTCTCGATCACGTAGTCGACGCACTTGGTGAGCGCCTCGATGTCCGCCGGGTCGATCGCCGGGAACATCGCCACCCGCAGCTGGTTGCGGCCCAGCTTGCGGTACGGCTCGGTGTCGACGATGCCGTTGGCGCGCAGCACCTTGGCGACGGCGGCGGCGTCGACCTCGTCCGTGAAGTCGATCGTGCCGATGACCTGCGAGCGCTTGGCCGGGTCGGTGACGAACGGGTTGGCGTACTTGATGTCCTCGGCCCAGCCGTACAGCGTGCGGGCGGAGGTCGCCGTGCGCCGGACCGCCCAGTCCAGGCCGCCCTGGCCGTTGATCCACTCCAGCTGCTGGTTCAGCAGGAAGAGGGTGGCGAGGGCCGGGGTGTTGTACGTCTGGTTCTTGCGGGAGTTGTCGATGGCCGTCGGCAGCGAGAAGAACTCCGGCACGTGGCGGCCGGAGGCGTGGATCCGCTCGGCGCGCTCGATCGCGGCCGGGGAGAAGACGCCGATCCACAGGCCGCCGTCGGAGGCGAAGGACTTCTGCGGGGCGAAGTAGTAGACGTCGGTCTCGGAGACGTCCACCGGCAGGCCGCCGGCGCCGGAGGTGGCGTCGACCAGGACCAGCGCGCCCTCGTCGGCACCGGCCACGCGCTTGATCGGCATGGCGACACCGGTCGAGGTCTCGTTGTGGGTGAACGCGTAGACGTCCACGCCCGCCTCGGCGACCGCCTCGGGGTGGGTGCCCGGGTCGGCGGAGATGACGTCCGGCTCGGCCAGCCAGGGTGCGAGCTTGGCGGCCTTGGCGAACTTGGAGGAGAACTCGCCGAAGCTGAGGTGCTGCGACCTGTTCTCGATCAGGCCGTGCGTCGCGACGTCCCAGAACGCCGTCGAGCCGCCGTTGCCGAGGACGACCTCGTAGCCGTCGGGCAGCTGGAACAGCTCGCTGATGCCTTCGCGCACCTGGCCGACCAGGTTCTTGACGGGGGCCTGGCGGTGTGAGGTGCCCAGCAGAGAGGTGCCGGTCGCGGCGAGGGCGTCCAGCGCCTCCGTCCGCACCTTGGAGGGACCCGCGCCGAAACGTCCGTCCGCGGGCTTGATGTCAGAGGGAATCCGGATCTCAGCCACGCAGGCGAGCGTAGCCGTTTGTGGAAACGCGGGCGAAACGTCGTCCGTCGGGTGAGACGGTGTTGAGTGGGGGACATGGGGAATCTCGAAGCAGAACTGCGGGGGGCCGTCCGCGGCGAGGTGGGGTTCGACGTCACCTCCCGTGCGCTGGTCACGATGGACGCGTCCAACTACCGGCGCATACCTCAGGGGGTCGTCGCCCCCGTCGACGCCGACGACGTGGCCGCCGTCCTCGCGGTGTGCCGGGAGCACGGCGTTCCGGTCGTCGCCCGCGGCGGGGGCACGTCCATCGCCGGCCAGGCCACCGGCACCGGTGTCGTCCTGGACTTCACCAGGCACATGAACCGGCTGGTCGCCCTGGAGCCCGGGGAGCGGACGGCCGTGGTGCAGCCGGGACTGGTGCTCGACCGGCTCCAGGAGGCCGCCGCCCCGCACGGGCTGCGGTTCGGGCCGGATCCGTCCACGCACAGCCGGTGCACGCTCGGCGGCATGATCGGCAACAACTCGTGCGGCTCCCACTCGGTGGCGTGGGGGACCACGGCGGACAGTGTGCGGGAGCTGGACGTCGTCACCGCCCGCGGGGAGCGCCTGCGGCTCGGCCGGGACTGGACCGGGGCGCCGGACGGGCTGAGGGCCCTGGCCGAGGGGGAACTGGCGCGCCTGCGCACCGGGTTCCCGGAACTGCCCCGCCGCATCTCCGGCTACGCGCTGGACGCCCTGCTGCCCGAGCGGGGCGCCGATGTGGCCCGCTCCTTCTGTGGCTCCGAGGGCACCCTCGGTGTGCTGACGGAGGCGGTCGTACGCCTGGTCGAGGCGCCCCGCGCGCGGGCGCTCGCCGTGCTGGGGTACGCCGACGAGGGCGCGGCGGCGGAGGCCGCCGCCGGGCTGCTGCCACTCCGGCCGCTGACCGTGGAGGGGATGGCGGCGGACCTGGTGCCGTCCGCGGCCGGACTGCCGCGGGGCGGGGCCTGGCTGTTCGTGGAGACCGGCGGGGAGTCGGCGGCCGAGGCACGCGCGCGTGCGGAGGCGATCGTGCGGGCGGCCGACGTGGTGGACGCGCTCGTCATCACCGACCCGGCCGGGCAGCGTGCGCTGTGGCGGATCCGGGAGGACGCGAGCGGTACGGCGACGCGCATGCCGGACGGGACCGAGGCGTGGCCGGGCTGGGAGGACTGCGCGGTGCCGCCCGCCCGGCTCGGGGCGTATCTGCGGGACTTCCGGGCGCTGATGGCGGCGCACGGGCTGCGCGGCGCGCCGTACGGGCACTTCGGGGACGGCTGCATCCACGTCCGGATCGACTTCGACCTGCTGACACCGCCCGGGATCGCCCGTTTCCGCCGCTTCTCACAGGAGCTCGCCGACCTGGTGGTGGCGCACGGCGGGTCGCTGTCCGGGGAGCACGGCGACGGGCAGGCGCGTGCCGAGCTGCTGCCGCGGATGTACGGGGACGAGATGGTGGGCCTGTTCGAGCGGGTGAAGGGGGTGTGGGACCCGGACGACCTGCTCAACCCCGGGATGCTCGTCCGCCCGGCGCCCCTGGACACGAACCTGCGCTTCTCCGCCCTGCCCCGCGAACCGGTCGACGTGGCCTTCGGCTACCCCTCCGACGGCGGCGACTTCTCGGCGGCGGTGCGGCGCTGCGTGGGCGTGGCCAAGTGCCGTACGGCGCCGGCGCCGGGCTCGGGCGTCATGTGCCCCTCCTTCCGGGTGACGGGCGCCGAGGAGCACTCCACACGCGGTCGGGCCCGGCTGCTGCACGAGATGCTCGCCGGTGAGGTGGTGACGGACGGCTGGCGCTCGACCGAGGTCCGGGACGCGCTCGACCTGTGCCTGTCCTGCAAGGGCTGCCGCTCGGACTGCCCGGTCGGGGTCGACATGGCCACGTACAAGGCGGAGTTCCTGCACCACCACTACGCCGGGCGGCGCCGCCCGGCCGCGCACGTCGTGATGGGCAGACTGCCGGTGTGGCTGCGGGCGGTGTCCCGTACGCGCACTGCGTGGCTGGTCAACGCGCTGTCCCGGGTACGGCCCCTGGCATGGGCGGCGAAGCGGCTGGGCGGGATCGCCCCGGAGCGGGACCTGCCGCGGGTGGCGTCGCGGACGTTCAGCCGGTGGTGGGAGGGGCGCGGGGCACCCGGCCCCTCCGCGCAGGGCGAGCTGGTCGTCCTGTGGCCCGACACCTTCACCGAGCACCTCTCGCCGGATGTGGGGCGGGCGGCCGTGCGCGTGCTGGAGGCGGCCGGGCTGCGGGTGGCGCTGCCGCCCACCCTGCACCTGGCGAAACCGCCCGTGGGCGACGGCAGGACGGTCGCCCTCGACCCGCTGTCCCTGCTGCGCGGCCGGGGCCGGGTCTGCTGCGGGCTGACGTACGTCTCGACGGGCCAGCTGGACCGCGCCCGGGCCGTCATGCGCCGCACCCTCGACCTGATGGAACCGGTGCTGGAGACCGGCGCCCCGGTCGTGGTGCTGGAGCCGAGCTGCGCCGCGGCCCTGCGCACCGACCTCCCCGAGCTGCTGCACGACGACCCGCGCGCGGCCCGGCTCGCCGCGAAGGTCCTCACCTTCGCGCAGACGCTGGAGCGCCATGCCCCCGGCTGGACCCCGCCGCGCGTGGACCGCCCGGTGGCCGGGCAGACCCACTGCCACCAGCACGCGGTGCTGGGCGACGCCGCCGAGCGCCGGCTGCGGGAGGCGGCCCTGCTCTCCGGTGAACTGAGCGGCGGCTGCTGCGGCCTGGCGGGGAACTTCGGCTTCGAGAAGGGCCATTACGAGGTGTCCGCCGCCTGCGCGCAGGAGCAGCTCCTGCCGTCCGTGCGGGACGCCCCCGACGGCACGGTGGTCCTGGCGGACGGTTTCTCCTGCCGCACCCAGCTGGAGCAGCTGGCGGGCGTGCGGGGCAGGCACCTGGCGGAGGTGCTGGCCGAGGCGCTGGAGGAGGACCGCCGGCCCGGCGGCGCGTAAGGCGTTCGGGCCACGGCACGGGTCCACCCGAGTGTCTGAGCCGGGGGAGAGACGGGGCCGCTCCTAGGCTCGCGGGACCAGTCACCGCCCGCCGAGGGCCGCTGCTCGAAGGAGCCCGCGCATGAGCGTCCGCGTCCAGCCGATCACCCGTGACGAGCACCTCGCGTTCGTCACGGCCCGCCCCTCCGCGAGCCACACCCAGCTCCCCGCCTGGGGCGAGGTGAAGCCCGACTGGCAGGCGGAGAGCCTCGGCTGGTTCGACGACGGCGGGCAGCTCGTCGGCGCGGGGCTGGTGCTGCTGCGCCCGCTGCCCGGGCCGCGGGTGCCCGGGCTGCCGCGCCACCTCGCGTATCTGCCCGAGGGCCCGCTCCTGGACTGGCACGAGCCCGGCCTGGAACGGCTGCTGGAGCCGATGCTCGCCCACCTGAGGCGGCGGGGCGCCTTCGCGGTGCGGATGGGGCCGCCGGTCGTGGTGCGCCGCTGGAGCGCCGAGGCCGTCAAGGCGGCCATCGCGGACCCGTCCGCCCGGCGGCTGCGCGACGTGCGGGCGACGTCGTACGAACCGCGGGCCGGGCAGGTCGCGGACGGTCTGCGCCGCATGGGCTGGCGGCAGTCCGGGGCCGCCGGGGAGGACGGCTTCGCCGCGGGACAGCCCCGCTATGTCTTCCAGGTGCCCTTCGCCGGCCGGTCGCTGGAGGAGATCCACGGCGGCCTGAACCAGCAGTGGCGCCGCAACATCAAGAAGGCGGAGAAGGCCGGGGTGAAGGTCGTGCGCGGCGACCTGGAGGACCTGCCGGCCTTCCACGAGCTGTACGGCGAGACCGCCGAGCGGGACCGTTTCATCCCGCGCCCGCTGCCGTACTTCCAGCGCATGTGGAGCGCGCTCACCGCCGAACACCCGGACCGGATGCGGCTCTACCTCGCCTACCACGACGGGGAGGTGCTCGCCGCGGCCACGATGCTGACCGTGGGCGACCACGTCTGGTACTCCTACGGCGCCTCCACCGACCGCCGCCGCGAGGTCCAGGCCAGCAGCGCCGTGCAGTGGCGCATGATGACCGACGCGCACGAACTCGGCGCCGCCGTCTACGACCTGCGCGGCATCACCGACACCCTGGAGGAGTCCAGCCATCTGCTGGGCCTGCTGCGCTTCAAGGTGGGCACCGGGGGCGAGGCGGTGGAGTACCTCGGTGAGTGGGACTACCCGCTCAACCGCCTGCTCTACAAGGCGTTCGACATGTACCTGTCCCGCCGCTGAGGTCTCACAGCCCGAGACAGAGGCAAAAAGGGTTCACGCACCTGACGAAGTCCATTACCCTGGACTGTGCAGTGCATCGGGCTGTACGTTGAGTGCATCCGGGTGTACGCACCGCACACACGCAGGACCCGGACACCGCCCCTCGAGTACAGGACCCGCCAGTGACCCCGCCGGAGACCGCCACCCCGCTTCCGTCCGCGACCGCCGACGCCACCGCGCCGGGCGCCGGCCCGGGCCGGTTCGGCTTCCTGGGGCCCGTGGGCCTGGTGCTGGCGGGCGGGATCTCCGTGCAGTTCGGCGGCGCCCTGGCCGTGACGCTGATGCCGAGGGCCGGTGCTCTCGGGGTGGTGGCGCTGCGGCTGCTGGTCGCGGCGGTCGTGCTGCTCCTGGTGTGCCGTCCGCGGCTGCGCGGCCACTCGCGCGCCGACTGGGGCACGGTCGTCGTCTTCGGCGTCACCATGGCCGCGATGAACGGCCTCTTCTACCAGGCCGTCGCCCGCATCCCGCTGGGTCCCGCCGTCACGCTGGAGGTGCTCGGCCCGCTCGCCCTGTCGGTCTTCGCCTCCCGCCGCGCGATCAACGTCGTCTGGGCGGCGCTCGCCCTCGCCGGTGTCTTCCTCCTCGGCGGGGGCGGCTTCAGCGGCCTCGACCCCACCGGTGCGGCCTTCGCCCTGGGTGCCGGCGCCATGTGGGCGGCCTACATCGTCTTCAGCGCCCGTACGGGCCGCCGTTTCCCGCAGGCGGACGGACTGGCCCTGGCGATGGCGGTGGGCGCGGTGCTGTTCCTGCCCCTGGGCATCGCCGAGTCGGGGACGAAGCTGCTCGACCCGGTGACGCTCGGCCTCGGCGCGGCGGTGGCCCTGCTCTCCTCGGTCCTTCCCTACACCCTCGAACTCCTCGCGCTGCGCCGCCTGCCCGCCTCCACCTTCGCGATCCTGATGAGCCTCGAACCGGCCATCGCCGCGACGGCCGGCTTCCTCATCCTCGACCAGGCCCTCAGCGCCGCCGAGGCCGCCGCGATCGCCCTGGTCGTCGCGGCGAGCATGGGCGCGGTACGCACCCAGGTGGGCCGCGGCCGCAAGAAGACGGCGGCGCTCGAGGGCACGGCACTGGAGGGCTGACGGGCCTTGGCGTCCGGCGGTCCCGGGGCCGCCGGGCCCCGGTTGTCAGTGCCGGCTGCGAGACTGCGCGCATGACCGCTCCGGATCCGAAAGCCGACCTCCTGCGCTATCTCCAGGAGGCGCGGAACGCGCTGTTGTGGAAGCTCGACGGGCTCTCGGAGTACGACATCCGCCGGCCGCTGACACCGACCGGCACCAATCTGCTCGGACTGGTCAAGCACACCGCCGGTGTGGAGCTGGGGTACTTCGGCGACACCTTCGGCCGGCCGTTCTTCGCGCAGGACCCGCCGCCCTGGTGGTACACGGAGGACGCCGAGCCGAACGCCGACATGTGGGCCACGGCGGACGAGTCCCGCGAGGACGTCACCGGGCTGTACCGCGCGGCGTGGGAGCACGCGGACGGCACGATCGCGGCCCTGCCGCTGGACGCGGTCGGACGCGTCCCGTGGTGGCCCGAGGAGCGGCGCGAGACCACGCTGCACCACATCCTGGTGCGGGTGATCGCCGACACCAGCCGTCACGCCGGTCACGCCGACATCGTGCGCGAGCTCATCGACGGGTCGGTCGGTCTGACGCCGGGCAAGGACAGCGTGCCGCCGGGCGACCGGGCCATGTGGGAGGCCCACCGGCACCGGCTGGAGAAGGCGGCGCGCGCGGCGGACGAGGCCGGCTGAGCCGACCGGGCCCACCGGGCCCACCGGGCCCACCGGGCCCACCGGGCCCACCGGGCCCACCGGGCCCGTGACACCGCGGGCGCCGAGCCCTACCGCACCACGACCCCGCGCACCGAGATCCCGTAGTGCGCCCTCAGCCGACGCAGTTCCCACACTCCGACGGCGGTCACCGACAGCGGCGCCCCGAGCATGAACACCGCCCGCACCGGCCCCGGCACCCCCGCGTACGCCCCGCTGAACAGGTCGATCAGCGTCATCTCCCACACCAGCGTCATGGCGAGCAGCGGCGGCATGGTCGGGTGGATGTCGGCCGTGCGGAACACGTGCAGCAGCGCGAGGCCGATGCCCCAGGCGATGAACGGCAGCACCCACACCAGGATGAGCACGATGATCACCCATGTGGCCACGGTCATCGCCGGGTTGGTGGCGAACCGTCCGTCGACGAAGCCGGTCAGCACCGTCAGCGGGAACACGAACACCGCGGCGATCAGGGCGAAGATCGCCCCGAACGGCTTCGCGGCCCGGCGCAGCAGATCCCGCCGGGCCGACGGCGCGGTCAGCGCCAGCAGGACGCCCACCACCACCGGCAGGGTCACGGACAGCACCAGCACGTTGATCCACGACTGGTGGACGCGGTCGTCGGCGACGTCCCGCAGGGAACTGCCGACCTTGTAGCTCACCGACACCCACACCACCGCGGCCAGCCCCACCAGCGTGCGGATCTTCTGCATGCGGGCGATGAAGGCGTCCTCGACGAGGTCGGGCCGGGACGGCCGGAACACCCGGCGCGCGGTGTGGACGGGCCCGATCCGCCGCCGCAGCCGCGCGACGGGGCCGGGGAGCGGTGGCGCCGGGTGGGGCACATAGGGGTGCGGCACATGGGGTGGATAACCACCCCCGGGCGGCGGCATGTGGGGCGGATAACCACCCCCCGGCGGCGCGTACGGGCCGGGCGAGGGCGGCAAGGGCCCTGGCCGTGGGCCGTTCGGGTCGTGAGGCGGCTGCCCGCCCGGATTCCAGTTGCTCATCCTCGTGTCCCCCCGATGCGTGACCAATGGAACGAGCGCGACCCGGAGTGTAGTGATCCCGCCGCCGAGGAGCACCCTTCCGGCCACCTCACCAATTCATGCAAGCACGCTTGATTGTTTCCGGGGTCGCTGCCATGCTCCTCAGCACGCCGCACCACCCCGCACACCGAAGTGCCCCGAGGGGAGCGCCCGTGTCCGATCCGACGTCCGTGATCGACGACCTGCGCGAGGAGAGCGAGGAACTCGACCGCCTCGTGGCCGGGTCGCCCCCGCGGCGCTGGTCGCTCGCGACCCCCGCGCCCGGCTGGACCGTGGCCCACCAGATCGCCCACCTCGCCTGGACGGACCGCTCGGCCCTGCTCGCCGTCACGGACGCCGACGGCTTCCACGCGCTGGTCGAGAAGGCCCTCGCCGCCCCCGACTCCTTCGTCGACGAGGGCGCAGAGGAGGGCGCCGCGCTCCCGCCCGCCGAACTGCTCGCCCGGTGGCGGGAGGGCCGTACGGCACTTCAGAGGGCGCTGCGGGCGGCCCCGCCCGGGGCGCGCTTCCCCTGGTACGGCCCGCCCATGTCGGCCGCCTCCATGGCGACGGCCCGGCTGATGGAGACCTGGGCCCACGGACAGGACGTGGCCGACGCGCTCGGTGTGGCGCGCCCGCCCACGGACCGGCTGCGCCATGTGGCCTGGCTCGGGGTGCGCACCCGGGACTTCGCCTTCGGCGTGCACGGCCTCACCCCGCCCGCCGACCCCTTCCGCGTCGAACTGCGCGCCCCCTCGGGCGACCTGTGGACGTACGGCCCCGACGACGCCCCGCAGCGGATCACCGGCCCCGCCCTCGACTTCTGCCTCCTGGTCACCCAGCGCGCCCACCGCGCCGACCTGGCCCTGCGGGCCGAGGGCCCCGACGCCGACCGCTGGCTCGGCATCGCGCAGGCCTTCGCGGGACCGGCCGGCAGCGGACGCCCGCCGAAGGACCCCGCCTCGTGACCCTGCGCATAGGCAACGCCTCCGGCTTCTACGGCGACCGCTTCGAGGCGATGCGCGAGATGCTCACCGGAGGCGAACTCGACGTCCTCACCGGGGACTACCTCGCCGAGCTGACCATGCTCATCCTCGGCCGGGACCGGCTCAAGGACCCGACGGCCGGCTACGCCCGCACGTTCCTGCGGCAGTTGGAGGACTGCCTCGGACTCGCGCACGAGCGCGGCGTCAGGATCGTCGCCAACGCCGGCGGACTGAACCCGTCCGGACTCGCCGACGCCGTCCGGCGGCTGGCGGACCGGCTGGGCATCCCCGTACGCGTCGCCCGGGTGGCGGGCGACGACCTCACCGCCGCGCATCCCGGCAGCCTCGCCGCCCACGCCTACCTCGGCGGCTTCGGCATCGCCGAGTGCCTGCGGGCGGGCGCCGACATCGTCGTCACCGGGCGGGTGACGGACGCGGCCCTGGTCACCGGGCCCGCCGCCGCCGGGTTCGGATGGACACCGCAGGACCACGACCGGCTCGCGGGCGCGGTGGTCGCGGGACACGTCCTGGAGTGCGGGGCGCAGGCCACCGGCGGCAACTACGCCTTCTTCCGGGACGGCGACGTGCGCCGCCCCGGCTTCCCGCTCGCCGAGCTGCACGAGGACGGCAGCTGCGTCATCACCAAGCACCCCGGCACCGGCGGCTTCGTCGACGTCGGCACGGTGACCGCGCAACTGCTGTACGAGACGGCCGGAGCGCGGTACGCGGGGCCGGACGTCACCGCCCGGCTGGACACCGTACGGCTGCGCCAGGACGGGCCCGACCGGGTGCGGATCGAGGGCGTGCGCGGTGAGGCGCCGCCGCCCACCCTCAAGGTCGGGCTCAGCAAGCCGGGCGGCTTCCGCAACGAGGTCGTCTTCGTGCTCACCGGCCTCGACATCGAGGCCAAGGCCGCCCTGGTGCGGGACCAGCTGGAACCGGCCCTCGGCAAGGTCGCCGACGTGCGCTGGGAACTCGTCCGCACCGACCGGCCCGACGCGGACACCGAGGAGACGGCGAGCGCGGTGCTGCGGCTGGTGGTCAGGGACCCCGACCAGCAGACCGTGGGACGTGCCCTGAGCGGGGCCGCGGTGGAGCTGGCCCTGGCGAGTTACCCCGGCTTCCATGTGACGGCGCCACCCGGGAAGGGCTCGCCCTATGGGGTCTTCGAGGAGGTGTACGTCCCCCATGGGGCCGTCGACCATGTGGCCGTCCTCCATGACGGACGCCGGATCACCGTGCCGCCCCCACAGGACACCCGGGCCCTCGAACCCGCGCCGGAGCCCGCGCTGCCCGAGCCGCTGCCGCCGGGGCCGTGCCGTCGCGCCCCCCTGGGGCTGGTCGCCGGGGCCCGCAGCGGCGACAAGGGCGGCAACGCCAACGTCGGGGTGTGGGCCCGCACGGACGAGGCCTGGCGCTGGCTCGCGCACGAGCTGACCGCCGACCGGTTCCGGCAGCTGATTCCCGAGAGCCGCGAACTGACCGTCGTACGGCACCTGTTGCCGAACCTGCGCGCCCTCAACTTCGTCGTCGAGGGCATCCTCGGCGCCGGTGTCGCCGCGCAGCACCGCTTCGACCCGCAGGCCAAGGGTCTCGGCGAATGGCTGCGCTCCCGCCACCTGGAGATACCGGAGGCCCTGCTGTGACCGTCCTGTCCTCCGCGCTCGACCCCGCGGGCCCCGAACACCGGGCCAACCGCGAGGCGATGCTCGCCAAGCTCGCCGCACTCGACGCCGAGCACGCCAAGGCCCTCGCGGGCGGCGGCGAGAAGTACGTCGCACGGCACCGGCAGCGCGGCAAGCTCCTCGCCCGCGAGCGCATCGAACTGCTCCTCGACCCGGACACCCCCTTCCTGGAGCTGTCCCCGCTGGCCGCCTGGGGCAGCGACCACACCGTCGGCGCGTCCCTCGTCACCGGCATCGGTGTCGTCGAGGGCGTCGAGTGCCTGATCACCGCCAACGACCCCACCGTGCGCGGCGGGGCGAGCAACCCCTGGTCGCTGAAGAAGGCCCTGCGCGCCAACGACATCGCCCTCGCCAACCGGCTGCCCGTGATCAGCCTGGTGGAGTCCGGCGGCGCCGACCTGCCCTCCCAGAAGGAGATCTTCATCCCCGGCGGCGCCGTCTTCCGGGACCTCACCCGGCTGTCCGCCGCTGGGATCCCGACCGTCGCGGTCGTCTTCGGTAACTCCACCGCGGGCGGCGCCTACATCCCCGGCATGTCCGACCACGTGATCATGGTCAAGGAGCGGGCGAAGGTGTTCCTCGGTGGCCCTCCGCTGGTGAAGATGGCGACCGGCGAGATCAGCGACGACGAGTCCCTGGGCGGCGCCGAGATGCACGCGCGCACCTCGGGCCTCGCCGACCACTTCGCCGTCGACGAGCCGGACGCGCTGCGGCAGGCCCGGCGCGTGGTCGCCCGCCTCAACCACCGCAAGGCGTACGAGGATCCGGGCCCCGCCGAGCCGCCGAAGTACGACGCCGAGGAGCTGCTGGGCATCGTCCCGGGCGATCTGTCGAGCCCCTTCGACCCGTGCGAGGTCATCGCCCGGATCGTCGACGCCTCCGACTTCGACGAGTTCAAGCCGCTCTACGGCACCAGCCTGACCACCGGCTGGGCCGCCCTGCACGGCTATCCGGTCGGCATCCTCGCCAACGCCCGGGGGGTGCTGTTCAGCGAGGAGTCGCAGAAGGCCGCCCAGTTCATCCAGCTCGCCAACCAGCGCGACATCCCGCTGCTGTTCCTGCACAACACCACCGGCTACATGGTCGGCAAGGAGTACGAGCAGGGCGGCATCATCAAGCACGGCGCGATGATGATCAACGCCGTCGGCAACTCCAGGGTCCCCCACCTGTCCGTCCTGATGGGCGCCTCCTACGGCGCCGGCCACTACGGCATGTGCGGCAGGGCCTACGACCCCCGCTTCCTCTTCACGTGGCCCAGCGCCAAGTCGGCCGTCATGGGCCCGCAGCAGCTCGCGGGTGTGCTGTCGATCGTCGCCCGCCAGTCGGCCGCCGCCAAGGGGCAGCCCTACGACGACGAGGCGGACGCCGCGCTGCGCGCCATGGTGGAGCGGCAGATCGAGTCCGAGTCGCTGCCGATGTTCCTGTCCGGGCGGCTGTACGACGACGGCGTCATCGACCCGCGCGACACCCGCACCGTCCTCGGCCTGTGCCTGTCCGCGATCCACACCGCCCCCTACGAGGGCGCGCGCGGCGGCTTCGGCGTCTTCCGGATGTGAGGAACCCTCAGTGATCACTTCCATGCTGGTCGCCAACCGGGGCGAGATCGCCTGCCGGATCTTCCGCACCTGCCACGACCTGGGAATCCGTACCGTCGCGGTGCGCTCGGACGCCGACGCGAACGCCCTCCACGCGCGCGTGGCCGACGCGAGCGTACGACTGGCGGGGGAGACGCCCGCCGACACCTACCTGCGCGGCGACCTGATCATCGAGGCCGCCCTCGCCGCCGGCGCGGACGCCGTGCACCCCGGCTACGGCTTCCTCTCCGAGAACGCCGGCTTCGCCCGGGCCGTCGAGGCCGCCGGCCTGGTCTGGGTGGGACCGCCCCCGTCCGCGATCGAGGCGATGGCGTCCAAGACCCGCGCCAAGCAGCTCATGGGCATCCGGCCGCTCACCGAGGTCACCGAGGCCGACCTGCCGGTGCTGGTGAAGGCGGCGGCCGGCGGCGGGGGCCGCGGCATGCGGGTCGTACGCCGTCTCGCGGACCTGGACGCCGAGTTGGCCGCAGCCCGGGCCGAGGCCGCGAGCGCCTTCGGCGACGGTGAGGTCTTCACCGAGCCGTACGTGGAGAACGGCCGCCATGTGGAGGTGCAGATCCTCGCCGACAGCCATGGCACGGTCCGGGCCCTGGGCACCCGCGACTGCTCCCTCCAGCGCCGCCATCAGAAGGTGATCGAGGAGGCCCCGGCCCCGGGCCTGTCCGGCGCGCTGGAGGACGAGCTGTGCGCCCTCGCCGTGCGGGCCGCCCGGGCCGTGGACTACGCGGGCGCCGGAACGGTCGAGTTCCTGGTCGCCGACGGCAGGGCGCACTTCCTGGAGATGAACACCCGCCTCCAGGTGGAACACCCCGTCACGGAGGCGGTGTTCGGCGTCGACCTGGTCGCGGAGCAGATCCGGATCGCCGAGGGCCGGCCCCTCGCGGCCGAGCCTCCCCGGGCCCGGGGCCACGCCGTGGAGGCCCGCCTGTACGCCGAGGACCCCTCCCGCGACTGGGCCCCGCAGACGGGCACCCTGCACCGCCTCCGCGTCCCCGGCCAGGTCCGCCTGGACACGGGCTACACGGACGGCGACGAGATCGGCGTCCACTACGACCCCATGCTCGCCAAGGTCGTGGCCCACGCCCCCACCCGCGCGGAGGCCGTCCGCGTGCTCGCCGCCGCCCTGGAGCGCGCGGTGCTCCACGGCCCCGTCACCAACCGCGACCTCCTGGTCCGCTCGCTGCGCCACCCCGAGTTCACCACGGCCCGCATGGACACCGGCTTCTACGGCCGCCACCTGCCCGGCCTGATCCAGCCGTCGCCCGACCCGCACGCCCCCCTGGCCGCCGCCCTCGCCGACGCCCACGGCCTCTCCCGCTTCGGCGGCTGGCGCAACGTGCCCGCGCAGCCGCAGGCCAAGCGGTACCTGATGGCGGGCGAGGAGCACGAGGTCCGCTACCGGCACACCCGGCAGGGCCTGGAGGCGGACGGGGTACGGGTGGTGCACGCCGACTCCGGCCTGGTCGTACTCGAAGCGGACGGGGTGGAGCGGAAGTACGAGGTCACCCGCTACGGCGAGCAGGTCTGCGTCAACGCCACCGCCCTGACGGCCCTGCCCCGCTTCCCCGACCCCGCCGCCCAGCACGCCCCGGGTTCCCTCCTGGCCCCCATGCCGGGCACGGTCGTCCGGGTCGCCGACGGCCTGGCGGCCGGCGTGCCCGTGAAGGCGGGCGAGCCCCTCCTCTGGCTGGAGGCGATGAAGATGCAGCACAGGATCACGGCCCCGGTCACGGGAACACTGACCGACCTGCGCGTCGTACCGGGCCAGCAGGTCGAGCCGGGCTCACTGCTGGCCGTGGTGACGGAGACCTCTTAGGGGCGCGGGGAACTGCGCGATCAGCCACGACGAAGGAGTCACATGGCCACGATCGAGACCGACGAACACAAGTCCCTGCGCACAGCCGTCGCCGCACTGGGCAAACGCCACGGCCGGGAAACCGACACCGCCCCACTCTGGTCCGAGGCGGGAAAACTCGGCTACCTGGGCGTCAACCTCCCCGAGGAGTACGGAGGAGGGGGCGGTGGCATCTGCGAACTCTCCATCGTCCTCGAAGAGCTCGGCGCGGCAGGCTGTCCCCTCCTCATGCTGGTCGTCTCACCGGCGATCTGCGGCACCGTGATAGCCCGCTTCGGAACGGACGCCCAGAAACGACAGTGGCTCCCCGGCCTCGCCGACGGCACCCGCCTCATGGCCTTCGGCATCACCGAACCCGACGCCGGTTCCAACTCCCACCGCATCACGACCACGGCCCGACGCGACGGCACGGACTGGCTCCTCACCGGCCGCAAGGTCTTCATCTCCGGCGTCGACATCGCGGACGCCACCCTGATCGTCGGCCGCACCGAGGACGCCCGCACCGGCCGCCTCAAGCCCTGCCTCTTCATCGTCCCGCGCGACACCCCCGGCTTCATCCGCCGTCCGATCGACATGGAACTCCACGCCGCGGAGAAGCAGTTCGAGCTGGTCCTGGACGATGTACGGCTGCCCGCCGACGCCTTGGTCGGCGACGAGGACGCGGGCCTGCTCCAGCTCTTCGCCGGCCTCAACCCCGAACGCGTCATGACGGCCGCCTTCGCGATCGGCATGGGCCGCCACGCCCTCGCCAAGGCCGTCGAGTACGCCCGCGACCGCACCGTATGGAACACCCCCATCGGCGCCCACCAGGCCATCGCCCACCCCCTGGCCCAGGCGCACATCGACCTCGAACTCGCGCGCCTGATGATGCAGAAGGCCGCCGCCCTCTACGACGCGGGCGACGACATGGGTGCCGGAGAGGCCGCCAACATGGCCAAGTACGCCGCCGGGGAGGCCTGCGTCAAGGCCGTCGACCAGGCCGTGCACACGCTCGGCGGCAACGGCCTCACCCGCGAGTACGGCCTGGCCCGGCTGATAACGGCCGCGCGCGTGGCTCGTATCGCCCCGGTGAGCCGGGAGATGATTCTCAACTACGTCTCCCACCAGACCCTGGGCCTGCCCAAGTCGTACTGAGGACCCGAGACGGCCCGCGCCGCGAGGAGGAACCCGCCTTGTTCCGCAGCGAGTACGCAGACGTCCCGCCCGTCGACCTGCCCATCCACGACGCCGTCCTGGCCCGGGCCGCCGAGTTCGGTGACACCCCGGCCCTGATCGACGGCACCGACGGCACCACCCTCTCGTACGAGCAGGTGGACCGGTTCCACCGGCGCGTCGCCGCCGCCCTCGCCGAGGCCGGTGTCCGCAAGGGCGACGTCCTCGCCCTGCACAGCCCCAACACCATCGCCTTCCCGACCGCCTTCTACGCGGCCACGCGCGCGGGTGCCACCGTCACCACCGTGCACCCGCTCGCCACGGCCGAGGAGTTCGCCAAGCAGCTGCGGGACTCGGGGGCCCGCTGGATCGTCACCGTGTCACCGCTGCTGGACACCGCCCGCCGGGCCGCCGAACTCGCGGGCGGGGTACGCGAGATCTTCGTGTGCGACGGCGCGAGCGGCCACCGCTCCCTGATCGACATGCTGGCCTGCACCGCCCCCGAGCCCCGGGTCGCCGTCGACCCCGCCGAGGACGTCGCCGCCCTGCCCTACTCCTCCGGGACCACCGGCACCCCCAAGGGCGTGATGCTCACCCACCGGCAGATCGCCACCAACCTCGCCCAGCTGCACCCGGCGATCCCCGCCGGCCCGGGCGAGCGCGTCCTGGCCGTCCTGCCCTTCTTCCACATCTACGGTCTCACCGCCCTGATGAACGCGCCCCTGCGGCAGGGCGCCACCGTCGTCGTCCTGCCCCGCTTCGACCTGGAGCAGTTCCTCGCGGCCGTCCAGAACCACCGCATCACCGCCCTGTACGTGGCCCCGCCGATCGTCCTGGCCCTCGCCAAGCACCCGGCCGTCGCCCGGTACGACCTGTCGTCCCTGCGGTACATCATCAGTGCCGCCGCGCCCCTGGACGCCCGCCTCGCCGCCGCCTGCTCCCGGCGGCTCGGCCTGCCGCCCGTCGGCCAGGCCTACGGCATGACGGAACTGTCGCCCGGCACCCACGTCGTCCCCCTGGACGCCATGAGCGACGCCCCGCCCGGAACCGTCGGCAAGCTCATCGCCGGCACCGAGATGCGCATCGTCTCCCTCGACGACCCCGGCAGGGACCTCCCCGTCGGCGAATCCGGCGAGATCCTCATCCGCGGCCCCCAGATCATGAAGGGCTACCTGGGCCGTCCCGACGCCACCACGGCCATGATCGACCCCGACGGCTGGCTGCACACCGGCGACGTCGGACACGTGGACGGTGGGGGCTGGCTGTTCGTCGTCGACCGTGTCAAGGAACTCATCAAGTACAAGGGCTTCCAGGTGGCACCCGCCGAACTGGAGGCGCTGCTCCTCACCCACCCGGGCATCGCCGACGCCGCCGTCGTCGGCAGGTACGACGACGACGGCAACGAGGCCCCGCACGCCTACGTGGTCCGCCAGCCGTCCGCGGCCGACCTCACCGAGGCGGAGATCATGATGTTCGTCGCCGAACGCGTGGCCCCCTACAAGCGGATACGCCACGTCACCTTCATCGTCGGCGTTCCCCGCGCGGCCTCCGGCAAGATCCTCCGCCGACAGCTCAGGGAGAGCACATGACACTCGTCGCCCGCACCCGCGACCGCGCCGTGGAGACCCTGTCCCTCGACTCGCCGCACAACCGCAACGCCCTCTCGGTGGCCCTCGTCGGCGAACTGGCCGACGCGCTCACCGACGCCGCCGAGGACCCCGGCGTCCGCGCCATCGTCCTCACCCACACCGGCAACACCTTCAGCGCGGGCGCCGACCTCAAGGACCCCCCACCACCCGAGGCGCTGGTCGCCCTGCTGCGGCAGATCATCGAGCTGCCCAAACCGGTCCTCGCCCGGGTCACCGGCCACGTCCGCGCGGGCGGCCTCGGCCTCCTGGCCGCCTGCGACATCGCCGCCGCCTCCACGGACGCCACCTTCGCCTTCACCGAGGTCCGCATCGGAGTCGCCCCCGCGGTCATCTCCCTGCCGCTCCTGCCCCGCGCCGACCCCCGCGCCCTCGCCCGCCACTACCTCACCGGCGAACGCTTCGACGCGGCGCAAGCGCGGGCGACGGGTCTGCTGACGACCTGCGCCAAGGATGTCGACACGGCCCTCGAGCCCATCCTCGAAGGCCTGCGCCGCTCCGCCCCCGACGCCTTGGCCGAGACGAAACGGCTGCTCACGGCTAGGGTGCTGGAAGCCTTCGACCGGGACGCCGCCGACCTGACCGCGCTCTCGGCCCGGCTGTTCTCCTCGCCGCAGGCCCGCGAGGGGATGACGGCCTTCCTCGAACGACGGGATCCGGCATGGGTGGTGTGAGCACGGCCGACCGTGCGGAGAGAGTCCCCAAGCAGGACCGCAGCCGGGCGACCCGGCAGCGGCTCCTGGAGGCCGCCGTGTCCTGCCTCGCCGAGCACGGCTGGGCAGGATCGACCGTCTCCGTCGTCGCCGAACGCGCCGGTGTCTCCCGGGGCGCCGCCCAGCACCACTTCCCGACCCGCGAGGACCTCTTCACGGCGGCCGTCGAGTACGTCGCCGAGGAACGCTCCACGGCCCTGCGCGCCCTGTTCCCCGACGGCGCGGCCGGAGACCGCCACGCCGTCGTCGCCGCCCTGGTCGACCTCTACACCGGGCCGCTGTTCCGCGCGGCCCTCCACCTCTGGGTCGCCGCGTCCAACGAGGAGCAGCTGCGGCCCCGCGTCACCGAACTCGAATCACGCGTCGGCCGCGAGACCCACCGCATAGCCGTCGACCTCCTGGCCGCCGACGAGTCCCTGCCGGGCGTCCGCGAAACGGTCCAGGGCCTGCTCGACATGGCCCGCGGCCTGGGCCTGGCCAACCTCCTCACCGACGACGCGGCCCGCCGGGAACGGGTGGTGGCCCAGTGGGCGGGACTGCTGGAGGAGACGCTGGGCTGAGAAAGCAGGTGTCAGCGCGGACGCGGGATGCGCATACCGCAGTATGCTCGCAGCATGGCGGACACGACACGCATCACAGTGACACTGCCGACCGACCAGGTCGCCGAACTCAGGAAACTCACCGACAACGTCTCCGGTTATGTCGCCGAGGCGGTGGCACGCCAGCTGCGGCATCAGCTGCTCGGCGCCGACCTGATGCGTCACCAGGAGGAGTACGGGGCCTTCACCGAGGAGGAACTGGCCGAGGCCCGCTCCAGGATCTTCGGTACGACGGATGCCGGCGGATCGGCGAGTGCTGCGTGATGGAGCACGTCGAGACGGTCGTCCTGGATTCTCAGGGGCTCTCCGCCTGGATTGCCCAGGACCGCAAGATCCTGGCCATGTTCCAGGTGCTGCACGCCATGGGCGCCGATTTCGTCATCGGCGCCAACACCATCGTGGAAGTCAGCCATGCGCGGGTGAACATGCCTCGACTGCAGTGGGCGCTCTCGCGGGTCAAGGTCGAGCCGGTGACCGAGGCCGCCGCGAAAGCATCCGCTGAACTGCTGAAGGCCGCCGAGCTGCACGGCCACAAGTACGCGATCGACGCGACTGTCGCCGAGGTGGCACTGCGCCAGCCGGGCCCGGTGGCCGTGCTGACGTCCGATGTCGACGACATGGCGCGGCTGTGCGGCGACCGCGTCCGGCTCATCGGCATCTGAACCTCACGGACTGAGCCGCTCCACCCGCCAGCTCCCGTCCGGCTGCTCCACGTACCGCAACCGGTCGTGCAGCCGGTTCTCCCGGCCCTGCCAGAACTCCACCGTCTGCGGGGCCACCCGGAAACCGCCCCAGTGCGGGGGCACCGGCACCTGCTCGCCCTCCGGGTAGCGGGCCGCCAGCTCCGCGTACGCGGCGTCGATGTCGGCCCGGGTGGAGATCACCGAGGACTGGGCGCTGGCCCACGCGCCCAGCTGTGAGCCGTGCGGGCGGGTGCGGAAGTACGCCGCCGTCTCGTCGCGGCCGGTGCGCCGGGCGATCCCGCTCACGATGACCTGCCGGGCCATGGGATGCCAGGGGAACAGCAGAGAGACGAAAGGGTTCTCCGCCAGGTCACGGGCCTTGCGGGACTCGTAGTTCGTGTAGAAGACGAAGCCCTGCTCGTCGAAGTGCTTCAGCAGCACCGTGCGGGCACTCGTCCGACCTTCGGCGTCGGCCGTCGAGACGATCATGGCGTTCGGCTCGAACAGCCCGCCGTCGGTCGCGGCCTGCTTGAACCAGCGCGCGAACTGCTCGACGGGGCTCGCCGCCAGCTCGGTCTCGGAGAGCCCCTCCGCCCGGTACTGCTTGCGCATCGAGGCCAGATCGAAGGGGACGTCGTCGCGGTGGGTCACCCGGTCATCTTGCCGTACGGACGGTGTCCTTCGTCACTGCATGGCACTGAGTGCCGTGAACCCTCCCCAAAGCTGGCACTCGGGGATATCGTTTCCGTGCCGTTCCGGTTGGGTGACCGCCGACCGCACGGGGCATCACAGGGGGAGACCGGCCGGGACCGCGAGTCGCGCAGACGACCGTGGATCCACCGGACGGCCGCCCGCTTCGCCAGCTGACTGACACATGGTTCGCACGACCCACCCCACTACACCATCTGTCACTTACATCACGAGGAGCCGCCTGATGTCCGACTTCGTACCCGGGCTCGAGGGAGTCATCGCGTTCGAGACGGAGATCGCCGAACCGGATAAGGAGGGCGGCGCGCTCCGGTACCGAGGCGTCGACATCGAGGACCTCGTCGGCCACGTCTCGTTCGGCAACGTCTGGGGCCTGCTCGTCGACGGCGCCTTCAACCCCGGTCTGCCGCCCGCCGAGCCGTTCCCCATCCCCGTGCACTCCGGCGACATCCGCGTGGACGTCCAGTCCGCCCTGGCCATGCTGGCGCCCGTCTGGGGCCTCAAACCCCTCCTGGACATCGACGTCGAGGAGGCCCGCGAGGACCTGGCCCGCGCGGCCGTCATGGCACTGTCGTACGTCGCCCAGTCGGCGCGCGGGCAGGGCCTGCCGATGGTTCCGCAGCGCGAGATCGACAAGGCCCAGTCCGTCGTCGAGCGGTTCATGATCCGCTGGCGCGGCGAGCCGGACCCCAAGCACGTGGCCGCGGTGGACGCCTACTGGACGAGCGCCGCCGAGCACGGCATGAACGCGTCCACCTTCACCGCCCGGGTCATCGCCTCGACCGGCGCGGACGTGGCGGCGGCGCTGTCCGGCGCCGTGGGCGCGATGTCGGGTCCGCTGCACGGCGGCGCCCCCTCCCGGGTCCTCGGCATGATCGAGGAGATCGAGCGCACGGGCGACGCGGAGGCCTACGTCAAGAACGCGCTCGACAAGGGCGAACGCCTCATGGGCTTCGGCCACCGCGTCTACCGCGCCGAGGACCCCCGGGCGAGGGTCCTGCGCCGCACCGCCCGCGAGCTGGGCGCCCCCCGCTTCGAGGTCGCCGAGGCCCTGGAGAAGGCGGCCCTCGCGGAACTCCACGCCCGCCGCCCCGACCGCGTCCTGGCCACCAACGTCGAGTTCTGGGCGGCGATCGTCCTGGACTTCGCCGAGGTCCCGGCGCACATGTTCACGTCCATGTTCACCTGTGCCCGCACGGCCGGCTGGTCCGCCCACATCCTGGAGCAGAAGCGCACGGGCCGCCTGGTGCGCCCCTCGGCCCGCTACGTGGGCCCGGGCACCCGCAACCCCCAGGAGGTCGAGGGCTACGGGGACATCGCCCACTGACCGACCCACCCGACGGCCTCACCCATCCCGGGTGAGGCCGTCCGCCGGCCTCCCTCCGCGAGCCGGTCCAGCTCCTCACCGATGACCTCCCGCAGCCGGTCGTGCCGGGACCCGAGCGCGTACCGCCCCTCGCCCCACCACTCCCGCGGATACAGCCACACGGGCAACCGCACCAGCTCCTCGGGCTCCCAGTCGTACCGCGGCCACACATGCGCGTGCAGAAACCCGTCGGCGTTCCCGAGGATCTCCAGATTCACCCGCCGGAACCCCGACTCCACCCGCCGGCAGGCCCGCTCCACGGCCTCCCCCAGCCGGTCCATGCCGTCCAGGAACGCCAGCCGCCGGCTCCGCGGCAGCTCGGACAGCCGTTGCACCCCGGGATCATCGGTCAGCAATACCGAGTAGCCCGGCAGGAACTGCACATCACCGATCACCGCGAATCCGGCGTCCAGCCTCCGCAGCACGGTCGGGTTCTCACCCCGCAGGGCGCTGCCGATCCGGTCGTCGCGCCACGTACCCACTACCGCCGCCCCCCGGAAAGCACGGGAAAACGCAGACGACCCGCGAGTCTGGTTCCTCCTGGGGAGGAGCCGGCCGGACGTACCGGCGACTCGCGGGTCGGGTGACTGCCTGAGATTGGGCCGGCTGCGCGCTTGGATCACGCGCTGGTCCGGCACCGCACTGAGTGTGGTGACGAGCCCTAGCCCGCAGCCACCTCACGCGTCCGGTTCTCATACATCTGCCGAACCACCTCCCTTCTCGTGTACCTGGAACCCTAGGAAACGGTCCGGCCCCGCATCAACTGTTTTTACCGGGTCCGATCCGCCCCGTGGGACCGTCCCGTGGCGTTGACGTGGGGATTGCCGCCGTACAACGATTCCTTCAATGTTCTGGGAACTCGGTGTGCGCTGGGTCACGTTCCAGTTGAATGATGGCAAGGAGCGCCGGCGTGCCGGACGTACGGACGCAGCCTGCAGGGGGTCCAGGTGAGTGCTTCCCGGCGTAGTGGGACCACCGACGAGCTGGGGCCGGACGAGCCCGAGCACGGCTCGGACGGTTCGGATCTGCTGGCCGCGTTGCTGGACGGGATGGACGCGGCGCTGTGCGCGTTCGACGCCGACGGGGTCGTCACGCACTGGAACCGTGAGGCCGAGCGGATCCTCGGCTGGAGCGCGGACGAGGCCGTGGGGCGGCGCGGGCTGGCCGGATGGGCCGTGCGCAGCGCGGACGCCGAGGAGGTCGAGGGGCGGCTGCTGTCGGTGATGCACGCGCCGGGGCGGCAGGTGCACGAGTTCGCCCTGCTGACCAAGGACGGCGGGCGGGTGCTCGTGCGGACGCAGTCGGCGGCGGTGCGCGGGCCGGACGGAAAACCGGCGGGGGTCTACTGCGCGTTCAGCGAGGTGCACGCGCAGATCGACCTGGAGCGGTCGATCGCCCTGAGCGAGGCCCTGTTCGAGGACGCCAGCTGGGGCGTCGTGCTGGTGGACGTGGACCTGCGGCCGGCCGTGGTGAACGCGCACGCGGCCCGCGCGCTGGGCACCGGGCGCACGTCGGTGCTGGGGCGCCCGCTCGGGGAGTTGCTGTCGCAGGGCGTGGAAGAGCTGGAGAGCGCGCTCCAGCACGTGCTGGCGGAAGGCGCGCCGCCCGCGCCCGCCGAGGTGTGGGTGACGGTGCGCGCGTCGGAGGGCGAGAAGCGGCGATGCTGGCGCAGCGGCTTCCTGCGGCTGGCCTCGCCACTCGCGGAGGAGCCCGTTCCGCTGGGGGTGGGCTGGCTGTTCCAGGACGTCACGGAGGCCAAGCAGGCCGAGCAGGAGGCGTCCTTGCTGCGGTTCCGTATGCAGCAGCTGCACCGGGCGTCGCGGGCCGCCGCCGAGTGCGAGGACCCGGGGGAGGCGGCGACGGTCCACCTGGACTTCGCCCTGGCCGGTTTCGCCGACCACGCGCTGATCGACCGGGTGGCCGGGGGCGCGCTCACCGACGCGGAGACCGAGGGGCCGGTGCGGCTGGTCCGGATCGCCGCCACACCCTCCGGGGCGCCGGGCCCGAGCAAGCTGGCGGGCCGCGCGGGCCTGCCCGTCCGGTACGCCGAGGGCCACCCGGCCCTCCAGTGCGTCGAGCGCGCGGGAGCCCTGCGCGCCGGCGCGGGCGCGGTCTCACCGGAGGCGGCCCGCGAGTGGGCCCTGGCCCGCCAGTGGCCCCCGGACGCGGTGCACGCCCTGTGCGCGGTGCTGCGCAGCCGGGGCCGGACCCTGGGCGTCGTGACGTTCCTGCGGGGAGCGGGCCGCAGCGCCTTCGAACGCTCCGACGCGATGTACGCGGAGGACGTGGCGGTACGGATCGCGGCGTCCCTGGACCTGGCCGGGTTGTCGCAAGGGGAGTGAGCGGCGCTCGCGCCCGGTCTTCTCAGTGCCGGTAGAAGATCCGGTCGCGGTACTGCTCCATCACCCGGGTGTTCCAGTCGTGGCCGCCGTCGACGTTCCCCGAGCGCAGCAGGGGCGGTTCGATGCCGCGGTCGGCGAGGGTGGTGGCCGTGGTCGCCATGACGGCCTGGAGGAGCGCCGAGGTGACGACCGTGGAGGCGGGGGCGAAGGGGGCCGGGATGCCGTCGTGGGTGAGTTCCGCGTCGCCGACCGCGATCTTCGAGTCGAGGACGAGGTCGCAGTGGTCCTTGAGGTACGTGCCGGAAGAGTGCCGGGACTTCGTCTGTGAGGCGTAGGCCACCGAGGTCACGCCGATGACCTTGACGCCCAGGGAGCGCGCGCTCATGGCCATCTCCACGGGCAGGGCGTTGCGCCCCGACAGGGAGATGATCAGCAGGGCGTCGCCCTCGCGGAGCGGGGAGCTGTCGAGGACGGCGCTCGCGAGGCCGTCGACGCGTTCCAGGGCGGAGCCGAGCGGCGCGGGCATGACGTCGACGCCGACGACCCCCGGCACGGCGAGCAGATTCATCAGCGCGAGGCCGCCGGCCCGGTAGACGAGGTCCTGCGCGGCGAGGGAGGAGTGCCCGGCGCCGAAGGCGAAGAGCCGGCCGCCGCCCGCGACGGTGTCAGCGAGGAGCGTCCCGGCCGCGGCGATGGCGTCGCCCTCCTCGTCGCGGACCCGCCCCAGCAGGCCGATCGCGGCGTCCAGGAACTGTCCGGCCGGCGCGCGGTCGCTCATACGGGGTCCCTTCGGGCGGGCTCGGCGGCTTGTGTCGCGCATCACCGTGCGGTCTGGACCAGCGCGGTGTCAATACGGCCGTGCGGGTCGCGCGCCGAGCGCCCGGGCGATGCCCGAAAGGGAACTCCGTACCCTTGCGCCCGGCCGTGTAATCCCGGGCTTTCCCTCCGGCGGCACGGTTGTCGGTGGTATCCGGCAGAATTGGTTGCAGGGCCAGCGCACACGCCGGTGAGCCGTCCAGCCTCCGGCAGATCTCATTCGAGGGGCACGTATGTCCGGACTGATCGACACCACGGAGATGTATCTCCGCACCATCCTCGAGCTGGAGGAAGAGGGTGTGGTCCCCATGCGCGCCCGTATCGCCGAGCGGCTGGACCAGAGCGGTCCCACCGTGAGCCAGACCGTGGCGCGGATGGAGCGCGACGGCCTGGTGTCCGTGGCGAGCGACCGGCACCTGGAGCTCACGGACGAGGGACGCCGGCTGGCCACGCGGGTCATGCGCAAGCACCGCCTCGCCGAGTGCCTGCTCGTGGACGTGATCGGTCTGGAGTGGGAGCAGGTGCACGCCGAGGCCTGCCGCTGGGAGCACGTGATGAGCGAGGCCGTGGAGCGCCGCGTCGTCGAGCTGCTCCGGCACCCCACGGAGTCGCCGTACGGCAACCCGATCCCGGGTCTGGAGGAGCTCGGCGAGAAGGACGGCGCCGACCCGTTCCTGGACGAGGGCATGGTGTCGCTGGCCAGCCTCGCCCCGGGCGCCGAGGGCAAGACCGTGGTGGTGCGCCGGATCGGCGAGCCGATCCAGACGGAC
Source organism: Streptomyces sp. NPDC050674 (assembly GCF_040654575.1). Classification (NCBI taxonomy): domain Bacteria; kingdom Bacillati; phylum Actinomycetota; class Actinomycetes; order Kitasatosporales; family Streptomycetaceae; genus Streptomyces; species Streptomyces sp. NPDC050674. The sequence continues at coordinate 31,689 of NZ_JBFAIG010000010.1, read as the reverse complement.
GCCCAGCTGATGTACACGCTGCGGCGGGCGGGCGTGCAGCCCGGCTCGGTGGTGAGTGTGACGGAGTCGGCGGGCGGGGTGCTGGTGGGCAGCGGCGGCGAGGCGGCCGAGCTTCAGTCGGATGTCGCCTCCCACGTGTTCGTCGCCAAGCCCTGAGCCGCCCGGCGCCGTGCGGGTGTGCCCCGGCATCGTCAACGGCCTTGGCGGGCGGGGCCCTTGCGGGTTGGCGTGATCCGGACCGCATCCGCGATCCACTGCGTCGAATCGCAGCGCTCGTGGGCTTCCCGTGCGACGCTGTCGCGTGAGGCATATGACCTGAGGGGCTCTGGGCCGCGGCTCGACAGCGATGTCACCCGGCCGGGGAGGGGGCTGGAGGATGTGCCGTGACGTCGGGGATGGCCCCGGCGCCCTGTGGCGCCGGGGCCTGTCCTCCCCTGTGCTGACCCGGAGCCCCGAGCTCTCAGGGTCATTCCCTCCGGACCGGTTTCCCCGAGCGGTCCGTCCCCCGCTGAAGATCTCCCCCCGGCAGCGCCGGTCAATCCCCGGGGGTGGTCACTCGAACGAGGGGTGTTGCCCGCGAGAACCCCATCCTCGAATGCGCATTCGATAGTCTGCGGACGGCGCACGGCACGGTGCACCCCGCACGGCACACGTGCTCGGACAGGTACGACGGCAAGCAGGGCAGAAGGAACAGCAGGGCAGAAGAACAGCAGGCGGAACACGGTTCACAGGACCGGCCGGCTCGCAGGGGAGTCACGGTCCGCGCGAAGCTTGGGGGGTGCCAGGGCATGGCGCGACGCATCGACGTGACCGGGACGGGCGGCGTACGCCTGGCGGCCTGGGAGTTCGGCGACCCGCCCAAGACCGATCCGGCGCGGGACGGGCAGGGATCGCCCGACGGGCACACCACGCCAGGCGTGCTGTTACTGCACGGCCTCATGGGCCGCGCCTCGCACTGGGCGTCCACCGCCCGCTGGCTCTCCGCGCGCTACCGCGCGATCGCCCTCGACCAGCGCGGCCACGGCCGCAGCGACAAACCCCCGCAGGGCGCCTTCACCCGTGACGCCTACGTCGACGACGCCGAGGCCGCCCTGGAGCAGCTCGGCCTCGCCCCGGTCGTCCTCATCGGCCACGCCATGGGCGCGCTGACCGCCTGGCAGCTCGCCGCCAAGCGCCCCGACCTGGTCCGCGGCCTGATCATCTGCGACATGCGGGCCTCCGCGCTCGGCGGTGCCTCCCAGCGCGAGTGGGGCCAGTGGTTCGAGTCCTGGCCGCTGCCGTTCGCCACCCTCGCCGACGTCCGCAAGTTCTTCGGCGAGGACGACCCCTGGGTGGAGCGGCCCAATCCGGCCAGGGGCGAGTTCTACGCCGAGGTGATGGCCGAGTCCCCGGACGGCTGGCGCCCGGTCTTCGAGCCGGAGCAGATGCTCCGCTCCCGTGAGACGTGGGTGTACGACGCGCACTGGGAGGAGCTGGCCCAGGTCCGCTGCCCCACCCTGGTCGTGCGCGGCCTGGACGGCGAGCTGGGCCGCGCCGAGGCCCAGGAGATGGTCCGCGTCCTGCCCCGCGGCCAGTACGCGGAGGTCGCCGACGCCGGCCACCTGGTGCACTACGACCAGCCGGATGCCTGGCGCGCCGCCATCGAGCCGTTCCTGGACGCGCTCGGCGACCACTGACGCCTGCCCGCCGGGGGCGTCACCCCTTGCTGACCGCGGCCAGGATCTCCGGCAGCCGCCGGGCCGTGCGCGGCGCGGCCAGCTTCAGCCCCGCCGCCGTGAGCGCCGCCCCGTACGCGGTGCCCACCGGCAGCAGCAGCCAGGCCCAGTCCTCGCCGCCGGCGCTCACGTTCAGCCAGATCGTGAGGGCGATGACGGGCGCGCACAGCAGCGCGGCGGCCATCATCCCGCCGAAGATGGAGATCCAGGCGAGACCCACCTGCCCGGGGGCGACGTTCTTGTAGCCCTCCTGGGGGATGGAGTAGGGGAAGCGGGCGGACGTCCACGCCCCGGTGGCGAGCATCGCGCCGAGCAGCGCGAAGGACAGCCCGAGCGCCTCGGGCAGCCGCCGCCAGTCGCCGAGCACGGCCGTCGTCAGGACCGTCACGAGCGTGGCGTACGGCAGGGTGATCAGCAGCAGGGCGTACGCCCGGGCGCGCAGCTCGGCGTAGGCGTCGCGCGTCGAGGAGATCGTCAGCGCGACCATCCAGAACGCCGAGGTGTCCTGCCCGAACTGGTTGTACATCTGGATGCCGAGCATCCCGGCGGCGAAGCAGGAGAAGTACACCGACCCGGTGCCCTGCCAGGCGTTGAACACCGGCACGATCAGCCCGATGGCCAGCGATGTCACCCAGGCGGCCTTGGTCTTCGGGTCGCGCCAGACGTACCGCAGGCTGCGCTCCATGACCGCGCCCGTGCGGCTGGGGGCACCTCCCAGGCTTTCGGCACCGGGGGAGCGCAGCAGCCGCGTGAGCCCGGTCGACGAGCGCTCCTTCGCTGCCGACTCGGCACCCGCCAGGGTGGAGCCGTCGGGCGAGGTCATCAGCCGCGTCAGATGCCGCGACCAGAGGGCGAGCAGCGCCACCAGCGCACCGGCGGTCAGGGCCAGTTGGGCCGCGGCGCGCCCGTACGAGCCCTCGCTCACCGCGTGCACGGCCCCGATCGCCGTCGCGGGCGGCAGCCACTGGAGCACGTCGGCGGCCGGGTCGAGTTCGCCCAGGCCCGACGTACCGAGCCGCTGCGCGCCGAAGTTGACGATCTGCGCCCCGACGGCGATGACCAGCCCGCTGAGCACCGCGAGGTCGCGCCCCTTGCGGCTGGTCAGCAGCCGCACGTTGGCGGCGGCGACGGCCCGCGCGAGGGCCACGCACACCAGCAGCGCCAGCCCGACGGCGACGACACCGACGGCGAACGCCGCCCCGCCCCGCGCCACCGCGACCACGGATCCGACCAGCAGGCACAGGGTGAACAGCGGCCCGATGCCCACCAGCGAGGCCGTGAGCAGGGCCCGTACCAGCGGCCGGGGCCGCAGCGGCAGCATCACCAGCCGGGTCGGGTCGAGGGTCTCGTCGCCGCTGGGGAAGAACAGCGGCATCACCGCCCAGCCGAGCCCCAGCACCGCCACCGCCAGCACGACCACCGACTCGGCGTGCGCGTGCCCGCGCAGCGCGATCAGGCCGATCAGCTGGAGCGCGGCGAACAGCAGGGCGCAGACGGCCGAGGCGATGTAGGCCGCCTTCCGGCCGCCGGACTGCCGCAGTCCGTTGCGCAGCAGTGACAGCTTCAGCCGGACGAAGACGGGGGTGATCGCGGGGGTGCTCACCGCGACCCGCCGCCCAGCCAGTCCAGATCGGACCCGGCGTCCCGGCTCTCGGCGCCGACGAGTTCGAGGAAGGCCCGTTGCAGCGAGGGCGCGTCCCCGCGCACCTCGGCGAGGGTGCCGGTGGCGCGGATCCGCCCGGCGGCCATCACCGCGACCCAGTCGCACAGCGACTCGACGAGCTCCATGACGTGGGAAGAGAACACGACGGTGGCGCCGGAGGCGGTGTACCGCTCCAGGACGCCCCGGATGGTCTGCGCGGAGACGGGGTCGACACCCTCGAACGGCTCGTCCAGGAACAGCACTTCGGGATTGTGGAGGAGAGCGCCGGCGAGCCCGATCTTCTTGCGCATGCCGGTCGAGTAGTCGACGACCAGCTTGTGCTGGGACCCGGCGAGATCGAGGACGTCGAGGAGCTGGGTGGCCCGCTTGTCGACCTCGGCACCGGGCAGCCCGCGCAACCGCCCGCTGTACGCCAGCAGTTCCCGCCCCGAGAGCCGCTCGAACAGCCGCAGCCCCTCCGGCAGCACGCCGATCCGCGCCTTCACCTCGACGGGGTCCCGCCACACGTCGTGCCCGACCACCTCGACGGTCCCGTGGTCGGGCCTGAGCAGCCCGGTCACCATCGACAAGGTGGTCGTCTTCCCGGCCCCGTTCGGCCCGACGAGCCCGATGAACTTGCCCGCGGGCAGCTCCAGATCGATCCCGGCGACAGCGACCTGCTGCCCGAACCGCTTCCAGAGCCCCTGCACACGCACAGCGCTGACTCCCACCGCGCCTCCCTCCGTCACCCTGCACCCTACGGTTTCGGTGGGGCCCCAGGGGCGCGGGGAACTGCGCGACGAGCCACGAACAACGCACAGCCGCCGACGAAGACGAACCAGGCAGACGAACGGGCGCTCCTAACGATCCCTGCCGCACGCATAGGCCAACGGCGAGATCAACTCCTCCGCGTCCGGCAGCCACCGATTGGCCGGAGTCGGCCGGCAGGCCCACTGCACGGCCCCCCGCGACCCGAACCGCGTGGGCGGCGCGGCCACATACGCCCCCTCGCCCAGCACGGTCAGATCCAGCGACGACACCGACCAGCCCAGCTTCCGCACCAGGTCGGGCACCTTCGCCCCGGCCCCCGGCAGCACGAAGAACTCCATCCGCCGGTCCGGCGTGAGCGTCACCGGCCCGAGCGTCAGCTCCATCCGCTCCATCCGCGCCAGCGCGAGGAACCCGGCCGTCTCCGCCACGGAGATCGCGTCGAACGTACGCCCCGTCGGCAGCAGGATCGACGCGGTCGGCTGCTTCTGCCACATCCGCCGCGCGACCGTCGCGCTGCCCGTCGCCTGCGTCGCCCAGTCCGGACGCGCCGGGTGCGACCCGGGCGCCGGGCACGCCGCGTCACCGCAGGAACAGCGCTGACTGCCGTCGACGGCTTCCAGCCAGGTGCCGGGGAACACGTCCCAGTGGCGCTCCTCGGCGTAGCGAACAGCGGTCTCCAGCAGCGATTCCCCGCGCTGCTTCGGGATCTGAGCGGCTTCCGTGCCGGCGATCGTCTCTTCCACGATGAACACAACTCTGGTCGTCACCAGGGGTTACGCCCGCCCGCGTGCGCGGGGGAGAGCATCGCCCCTGTTCGCGGGGCGCATGGGTGCATGTGCGGGGGCGCGCGGGAGGAACCGTCGTCGGAGCTGGGTAACCACGAGGGGGGCCGGCGACAGCCGGTACCCCGGCATTCCTCACATGCCTCGCATTTTCGCCTGGTCGGCGGGGCATTGATCTTCACGGCCGGATCCTTTCGCTGGGACGTGGGAGGCCCGGCCGCGGAAGACACGTCAACTCGGTGCGTGGGCAGGCACCGCAGCCACAGGGGGTACGCCATGGCCGCAAGGCCGCTCGTCGCCCGGCAGCCGAACGAACGGCTCCAGGCGCTCATCCAGGAAGCCGGATGCTCCAACGCCGGCCTGGCCCGCCGGGTCAACATGTGCGGTGCCGAGCACGGCCTCGACCTGCGCTACGACAAGACGTCGGTGGCGCGCTGGCTGCGCGGGCAGCAGCCACGCGGACGGGCCCCGGCGATCATCGCCGAGGCCCTGGGCCGCAAGCTCGGCCGTACGGTCACGATCGACGAGATCGGCATGGCCAACGGCAAGAACCTCGCCTCGGGCGTGGGCCTGCAGTTCTCGCCGACGGTCCTGGGGGCCATCGAGCAGGTCTGCGAGCTGTGGCGCAGCGACGTGGGGCGGCGGGACTTCCTGGCCGGCTCCTCCGTCGCCGCGTCCGCGCTGGTCGAGCCCAGCCGCGACTGGCTGATCTCCGCGCCCGACGCGCAGGTGTCGCGCTCGGCGGGACCGCGGGTGGGGCAGTCCGACGTCCAGGCGGTGCGGGCCATGACGCAGGCGCTGGTGGATCTCGACCACCAGTACGGCAGCGGGCATGTGCGGCCGGTCGTCGTGCACTACCTCAACAGCGTCGTCTCGGGGCTGCTGGCGGGCTCGTACCGGGAGGCCGTCGGGCGGGACCTGTTCGCCGCGGTGGCCCGGCTGACGGAGCTCGCCGGATACATGGCCGTCGACACCGGGCAACCCGGCCTGGCCCAGCGCTACTACATCCAGGCGCTGCGGCTCGCGCAGGCGGCGGGGGACCGCGGCTACGGCGGGTACGTCCTCGCGGCCTCCATGAGCCACCTCGCCGCGCAGCTCGGAAACCCGCGGGAGATCGCGCAGTTGGCGAGGGCGGCGCAGGAGGGGGCGCGGGGGCGCGTGTCCCCGCGTGCGGAGTCCATGTTCCACGCGGCGGAGGCGCGCGGGCACGCCCTCCTGGGCGACGTGCGCGCCGCCCAGACCTCGGCCGGGCGCGCGGTGAGCGCCCTGGAGGCGGCCGACCCGGCCGCCGGGGACGACCCGGTGTGGATCGCGCACTTCGACGAGGCCTATCTCGCCGATGAGTTGGCCCACTGCCACCGGGACCTGGGGCAGGCCGAGGCGGCGGCCCGGTGCGCGCAGGAGTCGCTGGCCGGACACCCCCGGTCGCGGGCGCGCCGCCGGGCCATCGGCTATGTGCTGCTGGCCACGGCGCAGGTGCAGCAGCGGGAGATCGAAGAGGCCTGCGCCACAGGCATGAAGGCCGTGGAACTGCTGGAGGGGCTGCGGTCCAACCGGGGCGCCGAGTACCTGGAGGACTTCCAGCAGCGGCTGGAGCCGTACCGGGACGAGGCGGTGGTGAGGGAGTTCGGAGCACGGCTGGACCTCCAGGCCGCGGCGTGAACACACGGCCCGCCGATGCGTGAACGTACGGAAAACGGCCGCCCGGCCCGGGGGAGGTGACAGGAACGGCGGCCGTGATCCGGCGGTGTTACCGCGCTCACAGGGCAGGAGGCCGGGCCCTGCTCTGCGTGGCACGGGGCTCCGGGGACCCGGTAGCGTGAGCCGACGATTCACAAGGTCCCCCATTAGTAGGAGTCCCGGTGACGCAGAGTGGACAGGGCGAGGAGCCCTCGGCGCGCCCCGCGCGCGAAGGCATCGTGCTGCCCTCGGACGGTGGCGAGCCCCTGCTGCCGGGCATGACGGGCGGACCGGGTGACGCCCCCGGCCACCGGACCGCCCCGCCGCCGACGGGCGGGCCGCAGGCGTCCGCCCCCGCGGAGGGCCAGACCTGGGGCCGGCCGTGGGGCCCGGGGCAGCAGCAGACTCCGCCGCCGGACCGAAGCGGGCAGTCCGCGCAACAGTGGGGCACGCAGGCCCCGCCCGCCTGGGACGCCCAGGCCCCGGGAGCACTCCCTCCGGAGGGCGCCCGGCATCAGAACCCGTACGCCGGTGCGGCGGGGAACCCCGACCCGTACGGCGCGGCCCAGCCGTCCGCGGCTCCGCCCGGCCACAACCCGTACGGCACCCCCGGCGCCGGTGCCCCGCTCCCCCCGGAGGGCTCGGGCGCACCCGCGTACGGCTACCCGCACGGGACCGGCCCCGGCGGACAGCAGTCGCAGGCGGCCCCCGGCCACGGGTATCCGCACGGGACCGGCCTGCCGCCGGCCGTCGACGCGTACGGCGCACCCGGCGGGCCGTACGCGCACTCCCCGGCCTCCGGTGCCTACGGGACCGCCCCCGGCGGCGCGCCCCTGCCCCCGGCCGCCGACGAAGGGGCCACGCAGTACATACCGCCCGTGGCCGCCGACGAGGGGGCGACCCAGTACATACCGCCCGTGTCGCCGGCCGCCGACGAAGGGGCCACCCAGTACATACCCCCCGTCCGGCCCGGGGCGCTGCCGCCCGAGATGCGGTCCGGGGCGGACCCCGAGGCCACGCGGTTCCTCGGGACCGGGCCGCTGCCGCCCGCCCCGAACCCGGACGCCGAGGCGACGCAGTACATCGCGCCGGTGCCCGGCGGGGACAAGCAGCCGCCCGCCGAGTTCGACAACCTCTTCCGCGGTGGCGGTCAGGGCGCCGAGGGCCCGGCCGGGGCCACGCAGCAGATGCCCCGCATCGAGCAGCCCCGCCCCCAGCCCGCGTACGGCGCCCCCGAGCCCTCTCACGTTCCGCCCGGCGCAGGGCGCTCGCGCGGTGGCCGTTCCGGCTCGCGCGTGCCCGTCATCGCGGCCGTCGGCATCGGCATCGCCGTCCTCGGCGTCGGCGCGGGCGCGCTGCTCGCCAGTGGCGGAGGCGGCGGGGACGAGGGCGGTGACAACAAGACCGTGGCGGCCTCCGCGCCCGCGACGGACGGCTCCGCCTCACCGTCGGCCGACCCGGCCCGGGCCCAGGCCGTCGAGCTGGACAAGCTGCTGGCCGACAGCGGCAACAGCCGCAGCACCGTGATCGCGGCGGTCGCCGACGTCAAGGGCTGCGACAACCTCTCCCAGGCCGCGAAGGACCTGCGCGACGCGGCCAAGCAGCGCAGCGGGCTGGTCACCCGGCTCTCCGGCATCGAGGTCGACAAGCTGCCCGACCACGCCGCGCTGACCAGCGCCCTCACCAAGGCCTGGCAGGCCTCCGCCTCGGCCGACAACCACTACGCGGCCTGGGCCGACCAGACCGCCGGCCGCAAGGGCTGCAAGAAGGGCCAGGCCCGCGTCACCGGCCAGACCCAGGCCGGCAACCGGGCCAGCGGCGTCGCCAGCGCCGAGAAGGCCAAGGCGGCCGGGCTGTGGAACGGGATCGCGAGGAAGTACGGCCTGACCGAGCGCCAGCCGACCCAGCTGTGACGGGGACGGCGCGGGCGGGACGTCCCCGGCAGGGACGTCCCCGGCAGGGACGTCCACGGCCGGGCCGTCACGCACCGGGCCGCCGGGCTCAGTGGTTCACGTCGGCGTCCTGAAGCGTCTTCGTCGTGTCGACGAAGCCCTTGCGCGCCGACACCAGCCGCCCCTCCCGCACCACCTGAAGGGTCACGTTCGCGTTGACCAGACGCGGGAAGCCCACCGAGGCGAGCTTGTCCTGGAACCGCCACCGAAGCGTCGGCGTGAGCCCGCCCGTGGTGACCTTCAGACCGTCGTCCAGGGCCTCCGTCACCGTGTCCGCGGTCACCGCGCCGCCGCCGAGCGACTCCGCGATCTGCCGGAACACCGTGTAGGCGATCCACGTCGTCTGCACTCCGGCGTCCGCGGGGTCGATGCGGTTGTCGCCGAAGGCCTCCTCGCGGATCACCCGCTTCATCTCGTCCCAGCGCCGGTCGCTCGCCACCGGGTACCAGCCGGTGATGTACGAGCCCTCGTAGGGCCCCGAGGCGCCGCCGGTCGCGTCGATCACCGTCTGGTCCACGCTGCCGAGCACGGTGGCCGTCCGCACGTCCGGGTAGTCCTCGCGGGCCCGCCGGAAGGAGTCCATGAAGGTGCCGTTGCGGTCCCCCAGCGCGGGCACCACACACCCGTCGTCCGCCGCGCCGGCCGTCGTCGTGCGCAGCGCGCGCTCCGCCTGGCCGTCGTACTCGGTGGCGTCCTCCGCCGCCCGCAGGTCGTGCGAGGCCCGGTGGCCGCCCGCCTTGAGACCGGAGTCGAGCAGCGGGGGCAGCTGATCGCCCGTGATGGTGTCGGGCCGGATCAGCGCGACGGTCCCGCACCCGGCGAGGGCGCTGCCCAGACCGGCGAGCAGCGCGGGCTGGCCGCCGTTGACCGGGTAGGACAGGGGGCTGGTGAACTCGGCGTTGGTGATGCCGTAGCCGCCCAGGTAGGGGATGCCCGCCCCCTCCAGCGAGGGGAAGAAGGAGTCCGCGTGCTGGCTGTAGGACCCGACGACCGCGACCACGTTCTCCTTGGCGGCCCGCCGGGCGCACTTCGCGGCGGCCACGCTGTCGTTGTGGTCGTTGCAGGTCAGCACGTTGAGCTCGCGGCCGTTGATCCCGCCGTGGGCGTTGACCCAGCGGGCGTAGGCCTGGGCGAACGCGGGCATGCCGGGCTTGTTGGTGGCCCTGGTGTCCTGCGGGGCCCAGGTCATGACGGTGATGGTGTCGCCCCCGGCATCCCCCGTGGTGCCGGGGACGACACCGCAGCCGGCGAGGAGCGACGCGCTCGCGACCGCCGTGCCCGCGCGGAGTATGCCGTTTCTGGCGTGACGGGTGAGGAGGCCGGGGAGGAATGGGCTGCGGGTGCGTCGCCTGCCGGTCATGGTTCCGCACGATTCCGTCACATCACCAACCCTTGAGTGATCTCGGGTCGACAATGGGTGACGCGCCGGTGAATTGCGGGGGTCGGTGTGACCGATGTGGAGGGGAACGTACGATCGATGACCGTGCAAGCTTCGGAGAACTCTTCCCGTCGTGGCCGTCGCTCATCCACCATGGGCGGCATGCCTGTCAACGACATGCCGTGGTGGCGCTGGCGCAGCAACGTGCGCTCGGCGTTGCACATGCTCTCCGACCCGGGGTTCCAGAGGGAGGTCTGGCTGGCCGGCGTGGAGGGCTACGGGGACGTGACCGACGCGGTGTACCGGCTGGTCGAGGACACCTGGCTGGACCACTGGTCCGCCGAGAAGTACGTCGGCACGATCTTCCGCGACTCCCAGGAGGCGGCCCTCGTCGACACCGCGGTGCTGCGGGTGCTGCGGATCATGCACCAGGTCGGGCCGGACGCGCCGGTCGCCGCGTACCTCGAGCACGAGGCGTGGCCGGAGGCGGTCCGGGCGGCCCGGGACGCGCATGTGCGGCTCGCGGCGAGCGACGGCGAGGAGCCGGACACGCCGCCGCGCAGCCTCGACGTGCTGCGGATCATGACCAGGTCCGCCTAGCGGGACGATTGCCGGTGGTGTCGTTCCTTGTGGGAACCTGTCCTGCATGAACGAGCAGTCCACCAGCGCCGCGGTCCCGCCCGACCAGTACGTCCTCACCCTGTCCTGCCCTGACCGCAAGGGCATCGTGCACGCCGTGTCGAGCTACCTCTTCATGACCGGGTGCAACATCGAGGACAGCCAGCAGTTCGGCGACCACGACACGGGACTGTTCTTCATGCGGGTCCACTTCTCGGCGGACGCGCCGGTGACCGTGGAGAAGCTGCGGGCCAGCTTCGCGGCGATCGGTGACTCGTTCCAGATGGACTGGCAGATCAACCGGGCCGACCAGAAGATGCGCATCCTGCTGATGGTCAGCAAGTTCGGGCACTGCCTCAACGACCTGCTGTTCCGGGCGCGGACCGGGGCGTTGCCGGTGGAGATCGCCGGGGTGGTGTCGAACCACACGGACTTCGCTGAGCTGGTGGGCTCGTACAACATCCCCTTCCACCACATTCCGGTGACGAAGGACACGAAGGCCGAGGCCGAGGCGCGGCTGCTGGAGATCGTGCGCGACGAGGGTGTGGAACTGGTCGTGCTCGCCCGGTACATGCAGGTGCTGTCGGACGACCTGTGCAAGGCGCTCTCCGGGCGGATCATCAACATCCACCACTCGTTCCTGCCGAGCTTCAAGGGCGCGAAGCCGTACCACCAGGCGCACGCCCGGGGTGTGAAGCTGATCGGGGCCACCGCTCACTATGTGACGGCCGACCTCGACGAGGGGCCGATCATCGAGCAGGAGGTCGAGCGGGTCGGGCACGATGTGACGCCCGAGGGGCTGGTCGCGATCGGGCGGGACGTGGAGTGCCAGGCGTTGGCCCGGGGTGTGAAGTGGCATGCCGAGCGGAGGATTCTGCTCAATGGGCGGCGGACAGTGATTTTCGCCTAGGAGCTCGGTTCGTCCCGTGCGGGTGCGGCGCCCCTGAGCCGCTCACATCCTGCTCAGTGAGGCGGCCGCGAACAGGACGTCCCTGATCGCCTCCTTGTCTCCCACCTGGCCTGCCGCCGCCTCCTGCGGAGGGACGTGGCCGGCGGCCAGGCGGCAGAACTCGACGCCGTCCAGGGCCACATGGGCCACCTCGTGCTCGGCGGAGCCCTTCGCCGCGGGGGAGTCCAGCGGGATCAGCCACTCGCCGCCGCCCGAGCCCTCGATCTCCAGGCGGAGGCTGCGGCCCGGTTCGCCCGCCGCGACCAGGTGGCGGTGGTGGGCGGGGGAGGCCAGCCCGGCCCGGCGGCGGTGGGCCAGGGCCGTCGGCAGCATCCGGGCCGCCAGGTCGATCATGCGGTGCAGATGGCGCGGCGAGGGCGGGTCGTAGGGGTAGTCGACCGCGTCGGCGATGTCCTCCGCGTGCACCCAGCACTCGAAGGCGCGGTCGAGCATCGCGTCGTGCAGGGGCAGCTCGAAGTCGCCGTAGGACACGGGCAGCCGGCCACCGCCGTCCGTGAAGGACACCGTGCGCACGAGGTTGTGGCTCTGTTCCCGCCAGGGCGCCCGCAGGAAGCGGGAGGGCGGGAAGTGCGAGGCGCGCCAGAACGCCTCGGTGCGGGCCGCCGGAGTCGGGTGCCGGGGCGGGGCGTCGCCCAGCGGATCGTCCAGGCCGAGCGCGACCGCCACCAGGCCGTCGACGCTGAGCAGGTGCGCGATGACCCCGGCGACCGTGGTGCGGCGGCTGGTCGGCTCGTCGGAGCGGAACCAGCGCAGCCGTACCGGCGCGTGCCACTCGGCGTCGCCGAAGTCCTGGAGCAGCGCGTCCAAGCGCGCGGTCTCGGCGTCGTAGGCGGCCGCCCACTCCGGTACCGGGATGCGCGGCGGGCGCCGCTCCAGGCAGGTCTGAAGGACGCGGGTGCGCAGTCCGGGGTCCAGGTCGAGACTCTCGGAGCGGTGCAGCAGTCCGACCGCCTGGCGCAGCCGCCGGGCCTCGTCGGCGCAGTCGCCGCACTCGCCGAGGTGCTCCTCGACGGCCGTGGCCTCCTCGGCCGAGCAGGCGGCCAGCGCCCAGGCGCCGAGCAGGGCCTTGAGCACGGCGTGCTCGAAGACGGGCGGTGCGGGCGGCGGCGTGGGCAGCGGCAGTCCGCCGTCCTCGACGGAGACCCGGGGCATGGGGATGCGCGGCGGGCGTCCGGGCTCCGGGGCGTCGCCGCCGTCGTCCCGGGCGCCGTCCCCGTCCCGCCGGCTGCCCTGCTCCTCGCGGCCGTCCTCCTCGCCGCCGTCGTACGCCTCGAACCGCTCGGGCCCGTTCACACCGCACCCCCGAATCCGGGCGGTGCGCCCGGTGCCTCGGTCTCGTGGGCGGTGGAGAGCAGTTGCAGGCCCAGGCGCAGCCGGCGGCGGGCCTCGTCCTCGGTGATGCCGAGGTCGGCGGCGGTCTGGCGGTAGTCGCGGCGCTGGAAGTAGGCCCGTTCCAGGGCCGAGCGCAGCGGGACCGGCATGGACTGGACGATGTAGTCGGCGCGGGCGGCGACCGAGGCGCGGCGCACCCGGTGCTCCAGTTCCTCCGCGGTGCCGGCGCCGTCGCGGGCGAGGGCGGCGGTCTCGGTGGCGCGCAGCCGCTGCACCGCCAGCCGGTGGGTCAGCGTGGCGACCCAGGTGCGCAGCGGGCCCTGCTTGGGGTCGTAGGTGTCGGGATGCTCCCAGACGTGGAGGAAGACCTCGCGGGTGACGCGATCGGCGGCGTGTTCGTCGCCGAGCACGCGGTGGGCCAGGCCGTGCACCAGGGAGGCGAACCGGTCGTAGAGCTCACCGAGGGCGGCCGCCTCTCCGCGGGCGAGCCGCTGCTGCATCTTGCGGTCCCAGCGCGGCGGTACGTCCTTTTTCGCCATGCGGCCCCCTCACCCCCTGCTCGTGTCCCGCGCGCGTGCCCTGTCCAGCCTGTGCCCGACGTCTCCTCGAATGTAGTCGGCACGTCCGGTAGCGCACGCCCCTTTGTGGCAATGTGCGCCCCCTGACCGGCCGCAGGTGGTAGAGGACCACCGGCGCTCGCACCGGGTGCCTTTGGGCTCGCGCCTACCCATGAACTCTCCGATCAGACCTGACTGAAGAGGATCGAACAGGATCGAACTCGACTAAAACAAGCCTCTTCCGCGGGGGATCCGTTTTTCGGGTTGCGTTTCGGGGAAACGCCCGCTGGGCAGCCGCGCTGCAAGGAAGCGTAGGGACTGCTTCCGTTCTGGCGAGCGAGGGGCGTGGTGGTGACCTTCAAAGTGACCGGCGGTGAGCAGGGCCAATGGGCCGTGCTCCAGGTGTCGGGCGAGCTGGATCTGGTGACATCCCCGGTGCTGCGTCAGCGTGTGCACGACGTGGTCGCCGAGGGACACCACTGTCTCGTCCTGGATCTGTCCGAGGTGTTCTTCTGCGACTCCAGCGGTGTCGGTGTGCTCATCGCGGCCCGCCGGCTGATCCGCTCCTGCCAGGGCCGGCTGCGCCTGGTGCTGCCAGCCCGGGGCGCGGCCGACGGCTCCCACGTCAACCGGGTCCTCGGCGCGCTGGGCGTCCGCAGGCTGTTCGACGTGTACGGCGATGTGGACGCGGCCCTGGGCGACGAGGGCGAACCCCTGTCCGCGTGACGGGGCGGTGAGGCACGGGCGGCCGAGTGTCGCCGTTCCGGCACACCGTTGTCCCGGAATTCCCCCGGTCTTGGCTGAAGTGACGTTTTTCCACGCCCGAACGGCTCCCTCCGTCGTACGCTCCGACCGAGACCCACCCCACCCGACGTAAGGCGGCCCGAAAGAGACATGGTCAGCAGCGAGTACGAGCGCAGGATCGCCGCCCGGTTCGCCACCTTCGACCAGGACGGCAACGGCTACATCGACCGCGAGGACTTCTACGGCGCGGCCAAGGGGCTCCTGGCGGAGTTCGCAGTGGCGGCCCGGTCCGACAAGGGGCAGGCCCTGTACGGCGGTGCCGAGGCCTTCTGGCAGGGCATGGCCGGGATGGCGGACCGTGACGGCGACCAGCGCATCACGCGCGAGGAGTTCGTCAACGGCGCGGTCAAGCGCCTGCGCGACAACCCCGACCGGTTCGCCGAGATCGCCCGCCCCTTCCTGCACGCGGCCCTGGACGTCGCCGACACCGACGGTGACGGTGCCGCGACGGTCGAGGAGGCCGCACGCGTCCTGAAGTGTCTCGGCGTCCCCGAGGATGCCGCCCGGCCGGCCGCCGCCGCGCTCGACGGGGACGGTGACGGCAAGGTCGGCGAGGCCGAGGTCGTCCCGGCCTTCGCCCGCTACTTCACCGTGCCCGAATAGCCCGAGCGGGGCCGCGCGCCCGAGCGGTCTCACATGCCCGCGAAGCGCGCGCGGAGCCGGTACTTCAGCACCTTCCGCAGGGTCTCGCCCCGCGGAAGGGCGTCCACCACCTCCAGCCGCTCGGGCAGCTTGTGCACCGACAGCCCCTCGGCGCGCAGGAAGGCGGTCACGCCCGCGAGCGTCAACGCCTCGGAGCCCGGGGGCTGTTCCACCACCGCGCACACCAGCTCCCCGCGTTCGGCGTCCGGCAGCCCGATCACCGCCACGTCGCCGACCGCCGGGTGCCGGTGCAGCAGGTCCTCGATCTCCCGGGCCGAGATGTTCTCGCCCTTGCGGATGATCACGTCCTTCAGGCGGCCGGTGAGCACCAGGTGCCCGGTCTCCGTCAGGTGCCCCAGGTCGCCGGTGCGCAGGAAGCCGTCCTCGTCGAAGGCCTGAGCCGTGTGCCCCGGGTCCAGGTACCCGCGGCACACGGCCTCCCCGCGCAGCCGCACCTCCCCGTCCACGACCCGGATCTCCATGCCCTCCGGCGGCCGTCCCTCGGTCGTCGCCAGCAGCTCGGGGCTGTCGTCCGGTGTTCCCATGGTGATCATCGGCACCTCGGTCATGCCGTAGCCGTGGGTGAGTCGCACGCCCATCTCCCGCTCCACGGCGTGGTACAGCTCCGGCGGCTTGGGCGCCCCGCCGCCCGCCAGCAGCCGCAGGGTCGGCACCACGGGCGTGCCCGGCCGCTTGCGCTGCTCGGCCAGGAACATCGAGTAGAACGCCGTCGACCCGCCGGCCATGGTCACCCCGTGCGCGCGGTAGGCCTCCAGCGCCTCCGGCAGCGCGAACTGCTCGAACAGCACCGCCGGGAAGCCGTACAGCAGCAGCATCACGGTGTAGTCGGGCCCGCCGATGTGGGCGTAGGGGAAGGCGATCGAGCCCACGTCGTCCGCCGAGGGGCGCAGCGCGTGCGCCAGGCAGGAGCCGCCCGCGAGCAGTGAACGGTCCGTGTGCAGCACGCCCTTGGGTTCGGAGGTGGTGCCGGACGTCCAGTAGATCCAGCGGACGGCGGTGCCGTCACGGGGCGGGGGAGGCAGCACGGAGGGGTCGCCGTCGGGCAGGTCGCCGTAGGCCTCGAAGACGCCCTTCGCGCCCAGCCGGCGGGCCATCTCCGCGTGGTCGAAACCGCGCCAGAGGCCCGGCACGGCGAAGAACTCCGCCCGGGACTCGCGCAGCGCGAAGCCGACCTCGCGGTCCCGGTGGAAGGGGATCAGCGGGCTCTGCACGGCGCCGAGCCGGGCCAGGGCGAAGGACAGCACGGCCGTCTCGATACGGGTGGGCAACTGCCAGGCCACCACGGTGCCGGGGCGTACGCCCATGCCGTGCAGCCCGGCCGCGACCCGCTCGGCACGCGCGCGCAGGCCCTCGAAGGTGAGCGTGCGGCCGTCCTGGAGGAACAGCGGCCGGTCGGGGGTGAGAGCGGCGCGGCGGGTGACCAGCTCCCACAGGGTGCGGGACGCACTCAGGGCGTGCGGGGTGTCGTTCACTGCTGCCCCCTGCTCCTTGGATACCGCTTGGCTGGCGGGTCGTCAGATGCGATGCTATCTGACGGAGCATCAGATGAGCACCGTCCGGCGGAGGGGACCCATGGCCACCGAACTGCCCCGCATCATCAGCGTCGACGACCACGTGATCGAGCCCGCCCACCTCTTCGAGACCTGGCTGCCGGCCAGGTACCGCGAGCGCGGGCCCAAGGCGCTGACCGCCGGGATCGGTGAACTCGCCTACGTCGGCGGCAAGTACCGGATCACCATGGACCCGGACGGCCAGCCCACCGACTGGTGGATCTACGAGGATCTGAAGTTCCCGTACAAGCGCAACATCGCCGCCGTCGGCTTCGACCGGGACGAGATGACCCTGGAGGGCATCACCCGCGCGGAGATGCGGCCCGGGTGCTGGGACCCGAAGGAACGGCTGAAGGACATGGACCTCAACCATGTCGAGGCGAGCCTCTGCTTCCCCACCTTCCCCCGGTTCTGCGGGCAGACCTTCGCCGAGGCGCACGACAAGGAGGTCGCCCTCGCCTGTGTGCGCGCCTACAACGACTGGATGGTCGAGGAGTGGTGCGGCGACAGCGGCGGGCGGCTCATCCCGCTGTGCCTGATCCCGCTGTGGGACGTGGGCCTCGCGGTCGCGGAGATCCGCCGCAACGCCGCGCGCGGGGTCAGGGCGGTGACCTTCTCCGAGATCCCCACCCACCTGGGCCTGCCGTCCATCCACTCCGGCTACTGGGACCCGTTCTTCGCCGTCTGCGAGGAGACCGGGACGGTCGTCAACATGCACATCGGATCGTCCTCGCAGATGCCGGCCGCCTCCCCCGACGCCCCGCCCGCCGTCCAGGCCTCCCTCAGCTTCAACAACGCGATGGCCTCGATGATGGACTTCCTCTTCAGCGGGGTCCTGGTGCGCTTCCCGCGCCTCAAACTGGCCTACTCCGAGGGCCAGATGGGCTGGGTCCCCTACGCCCTGGAGCGCGCCGACGACGTGTGGGAGGAGCACCGCGCCTGGGGCGGCGTGCGCGAGACGGTCCCCGAGCCGCCGTCGACGTACTACTACCGGCAGATGTACTGCTGCTTCTTCCGCGACAAGCACGGCGTCGCCTCGATCGACGTGGTCGGCCGGGACAACGCCACCTTCGAGACCGACTACCCGCACGTCGACTCGACCTTCCCGCACACCAAGGAGGTCGCCCTCGACCATGTGAAGGGCCTCGACGACGAGACGGTGTACAAGCTGATGCGGGGCAACGCCATCCGGATGCTCGGCCTGGACCTGGACTCGGACCGCTGAGGACCGCCGATGGACCTGTCGTACACGCCCGAGGAGGAGGACTTCCGGGCCCGGTTGCGCGACTGGCTCGCGCGCACACTCCCCGGCCTCCCGCCCGAGCCGTCCCCCGACGACTGGCCCGGGCGGCGGGCGTACGACCTCGGCTGGCAGCGCAGGCTCCACGACGCCGGATACGCCGACGTCCACTGGGGCGCCTCCCCCACCCTGCGGCTGATCTTCCTGGAGGAGACCGAGAAGGCCGGCGCGCCCTACGTGGGGGCCAACTTCGTGGGGCTGCTGCACGCCGGCCCGACCATCGCCGCCGAGGGCACGGCGCGGCAGCGGGAGCGCTGGCTGCCGCCGATCCTGCGCGGCGAGGAGGTCTGGTGCCAGGGCTTCAGCGAACCGGAGGCGGGCTCCGACCTGGCGGCGCTGCGCACGCGCGCCTGGCGCGACGGCGACTCCTACGTGGTGACCGGCTCCAAGATCTGGACCTCCCACGCGGAAGTCGCCGACTGGTGCGAGCTGTTGGTCCGCACCGACCCCGACGCGCCCAGGCACCGGGGCATCACCTGGCTCGCCCTGCCCATGGACGCGCCCGGCATCACCGTACGGCCGCTGCGCACGCTCGCCGGGTCGGCCGAGTTCGCCGAGGTGTTCCTCGACGAGGTGCGGGTGCCGGTGGCGAACCGGGTCGGGGAGGAGAACGACGGCTGGCGCGTGACCATGGTGACGCTGTCCTTCGAGCGGGGCACGGCCTTCGCGGGCGAGGTCGTCGCCTGCCGTCGGGTGCTGGGTGAACTGGCCGCCGAGGCCCGCGAGAACGGTCGCTGGGAGGACCCGGTGCTCAGGCGCCGGCTGGGCAGGCTCAACGCCGAGTTCCGGGCGCTGTGGCGGCTCACGCAGTGGAACGTGAGCGCGGCGGAGGCCTCGGGTGGCGTGCCGGGCGCCGCCGGCTCGGTCTTCAAGCTCCGCTACTCGCACGCCCGCCAGGAGCTCTACGACGCCGCCGCCGAGGTGCTGGGGCCCGACTGCCTCGACCTGGACCGGCCGTGGACCCTGCACCGGCTGTCCTCCCTCTCCTACACCATCGCCGCCGGCACCTCGCAGATCCAGCACAGCATCATCGCCGAGCGCCTCCTCGGCCTGCCGAAAGGACGGTGAGACGCGGTGCGGTTCCGCCTGACCGACGACCAGCGCGCACTGCAAGAGGGAGTGCGGCTGCTGCTCACCCGGCGCTTCGGCGCGCAGGCACTGCGGGCGGCCGTGGGGGCGGGTGAGGCCGCCGACGGCGCGGGCGGCGACGACCCGGGAGCGAGTCGTGCGGCTGCCCGGCCGGATCGGGACGCTGCCGGGGCCGGGGCCGGCCCCGGGCGGCTGGACCGGGGGCTGTGGCGGCTCCTCGGGGACGCCGGTTTCTTCTCGCTGCGGCTGCCGGAGGCGGACGGCGGGGTGGGACTGGGCCTGCCGGAGGCGGCGTTGATGTTCGAGGAGGCGGGGCGGGCGCTGCTGCCCGGGCCGCTCGTCGCCACTCACCTGGCGGCCGGTACCGTCCCGGGCGCGGCCACCGGGGAGACGGTGGTGACGGCCGTGGACGGCGGGCTGGTCGAGTGGCTGGCGGAGGCGGACGTCGTACGCGGGGACGCCACCGGGGCCGTGCCGCTGCGGTCGGTCGATCCGCTCACCCCCCTGCACCGCGCGCCCGACGGGCACGCCGCCGCCCCCGACCCCGTGGCGATCCTGCTCACCGCCGCCGAGCAACTCGGCACCGCCGCGCGCGTCGGTGACCTGGCGGCGCAACACGCCCGGGCCCGCGAACAGTTCGGCCGGCCGGTCGGGGCGTTCCAGGCGGTGGCACACCTGTGCGCGGGGATCCTGGTCCGGGTGGAGACGGCCCGCGCCGCGGTGTACGCGGCCGCCGTCACCGCCGACCCGGCGGACATCGCCGCGGCCCGGCTCCTCGCCGACGAGGCCGCCGTGCGCGGCGCCCGCGACTGTCTCCAAGTGCACGGCGGCATGGGCTTCACCTGGGAGTCCGAGGTCCACCTGCATTTGAAACGCGCATGGGTTCGAACCCAACGTGCGGGCGGTGTCACGGAGAGTGAGGAGTTGCTGGCGGCCGCTCTGTCGCCCGGGGCGGCCTGACAGACCGTCTGGCTGCGGTATCGCCGCGCGGGCGCCGGGAGATGCCATGGATCGTGGCACGACGGGATCACGGAGCGTTGATACCGGCTTGTGTCCTCAGCGTGACTCGTCACGGCCTGGAGTCGATGGCCCGCTCCGGTACCTTGTGTGAGATGCGAGTGGCTCCGAGCGCAGTGCGACCCAGTGGCGCGGCCTGTTCGACTGCCCGCGGCGAGCGTCGCACAGTATGCCGCACGGGTACTCCTTCGCGCTGGAATATGCCCGAAGCGCTTGTTGGCGTGACTGTACGTCAACCATGCTGTCCCACAAGGGATTCACGTTCCGTGATCCTTGTCCCGGCCGTTGTTCTGGCCATGCAGAAAATGGCTACGATCGTGGCCCTCGTGAGGCGCGAGCCTAAGTGTCCGCCGGTTCGGATGGTGTGAGCGGTGCAGGTGCTTCAAGTGCAGCTGGAGATCCGGCCCGACCCAGCAGAAGTGGGGCGAGCCCGGCGGTGGGCCCGCTCCCGCCTGGCCGGGTCCGGCATACAGGCCGACGAACCCCTCGCCGAGACGCTGATCCTGCTGGTCTCCGAACTCGTCACCAACGCCGTGGTGCACACCGGCCGCCCCGCCGTCCTGCGGCTGTGCCTGCCTCCCGTGGTGACGGAGGAGGCCACCGTCCGTCTCGAGGTCGCGGACCGCAGCGGCCGGGCCCCCGTGCCCCGGTGCGCCGGTGACGACGCGACCGGCGGGCGGGGCCTGGCTCTCGTCGACGGGCTCGCCGACCGCTGGGGCTGGAGCGTCGAGGCCACCGGCAAGCGCATCTGGTGCGAACTGGACCGGTGCGCGAAGTCTCCCGGCCTGCCGGCGTCGTGCGGGGGCGGCGCGGTGGCGTACGGCGGCGGGGCCGCCTTCGAGGGGCTGGCCTACGAGGCGGTGTAGCGCGGCGGCACATGCCGCGGGGCTGTGCGGCGGTGCCGGGGCACGGATGCAGGCGGACGGCCGGTTGCCGTCGCGGCATGCGGCGGTGCGCCGGGATGTGCTTCCGTGCGCGCCCACGGCAAAAGCCGCATAAGCGATATTTCACCGAACGGGTGTTGACGCGTCGTGACCATGTGCTCACGCTGGTGAGCAGCGATTCGCCGTGAGGGGACGACGAGGGCTTCGGTGGACGGCAGCCCTCGTCGAGTGTGAGTCGTGATTCGGCGTCGGCTTCCTTCGGGGCCAGGAAGTCGGGGCGGGAGCGCCGGAGTCGGGTGGCGGCGCGCGCTGCCGTGCTCGGGGCGAGCAGCGCGGCGCCGCCATCCAGCTTCAGGGGATGGCGGCCCGGCCGCGCCGGGGCCTACAGCACGGCGACCGGCGCCACCGGAGAGCCGGTCGCCCCGGTGAACGGCTCGGGGGTCGCCGTCAGCAGGAACGCGTAGCGGCCCGCTTGTCCACAGGCTGTGGACAACTCTTCGAGGTTCCAGTTCTGGCCCTGCGGCATGCCCATCTCGACGAGGTGCAGGGCGTGCACCGGCAGCCAGAGGTCCGCCACCTCCGGCGGGAACACCTCGAAGGTCAGGGTGTCGTTGGCGACGGCCGCGACGTCGCGCGCGTGGAACCACCGCGGCGTACGGATCGAAAGACCCGGCGACGGATGCGCGTAGCCGTGCCGGTCCCCGGCCAGGCAGGCCCTGATCTGCCCGGTCCGTACGAGCACGACGTCCCCGGCCCGCACCCGGGTGCCCGCCAGTTCCTCGGCGGCCTCCAGGTCCTCGGGCGTCACCGCGTACCCGCCGTCGAGCCGGTCCGTGCCCCGGGCCCGGGCCACGTCGAGCAGCACCCCGCGGGAGACGATGTGCCGGACGGTGCCGATACCGCTGAACTCGGCTCCGCCGTGCGCGGTGACGGTGCCGGCGGGGCGGCCGTTGTAGAGCCGGCCTCCGTGCGAGACGTGGGACAGGGCGTCCCAGTGGGTGGCGGCCTGGAGTCCCATGGTCACGACGTCGTCGCTGCACGCGACCGTGCCCGGGCCGAAGATCTCCTGGTTGATCTGCACCATCGCGTGCAGTGGGTCGACCCGGCCGGGGATCATGCCGGTCTGCACGCCGTCCTGCCGGAGGGGCAGGGCGAGCGGGATGCGCAGACCGGTGCGCACGGTCGCCGCGGCTCGCCTGACGACCTCGTCGGTGATCAGGTTCAGGGTGCCGATCTCGTCGTCGGCTCCCCAACGGCCCCAGTTGTTCACGCGCTTGGCGATGTCGTGGAACACGTCCGGCAGCGACATGAGTCCTCCCCGGGGCTTGTCTTCCCGTATCTGACGGGTCGTAGAATCCGGTGACGAAGTACCTAACGGTCCGTCAGAAACCGTGGGACGGGAAGGGGCCGGGCGTGGGGAACTTCTTGGCAGGCAAGGTCGTCGCCGTCACGGGCGCCGGGCGGGGCATCGGCCGGGCGGTCGCCCTCGCGGCGGCGGCCGAGGGGGCGAGGGTCGTCGTCAACGACTACGGCGTCTCGGTCGACGGCGGCTCGCCGACGAGCGAGATCGCCGAGGCCGTGGTCAAGGAGATCGAGGCGACGGGCGGCACGGCCGTGGCCGTCGCCGACGACATCTCCACGATGGCGGGCGGGCAGCGGGTCGTCGACGTGGCGCTGACCTCGTTCGGGCGGCTGGACGGGGTGGTCTGCGTCGCCGGGATCCTGCGGGAGCGGATGCTGTTCAACATGACCGAGGAGGAGTGGGACCCGGTCGTCGCGACGCATCTCAAGGGCACGTTCACGGTGTTCCGGGCGGCCTCCGCGGTGATGCGCAAACAGCGTTCCGGCACGCTCATCGGCTTCACCAGCGGCAACCACCAGGGGTCGGTGTCCCAGGCCAACTACAGCGCCGCCAAGGGCGGGATCATCTCGCTGGTGCGCAGCGCCGCGCTGGGGCTGCACAAGTACGGGGTGACCGCGAACGCGGTGGCGCCGGTCGCCCGGACCCGGATGTCGGCGGGAGTGCCGGTGGAACTGGCCGAGATCGGGGAGCCGGAGGACGTCGCCGCGCTGGTGGTGTACCTGCTGTCCGACGCGGCCGCCCGGCGGGAGATCACCGGGCAGGTGTACACGGTGGCCGGGGCGAAGATCGCGGTGTGGGCGCAGCCGAGGGAACTGCGCGCCGCGTACGCCCCCGGCGGGTGGACCGCGGAGAGGATCGCGGAGTTCCTGCCCGGGTCGGTGGGGGTGGATCCGATGCCGATGCTGGAACGGGTGCGGGAGATGGAGCGGGCGGCGGGGCGGGGGGAGCGGCCGAACGCCCAGTAGCTCGGGGAGTGGGGTGGACGGGCGGGTGCGGGTGGAGTGTGGCCGTTCGCGCAGTTCCCCGCGCCCCTCAGGAGATTCGCCCCTGCGGCGCCGGCGAGAGGAGCACCCTGATGGACTTCGACTTCGGGCCGGAGGACGACGCGTTTCGCAGCGAAGCTCGTGACTGGCTGGCCACGCACGTCAAGGGCGAGACCGACCGCCGCACCTGGGAGCGCACCCTCGGCGCCGCCGGGTGGATCGGGCTCGGCTGGGGCGAGGAGGGTTACGGAAATCGCAGGGCGGCCCTCACCCAGCAGGTCGTCTGGGCCGAGGAGTACGCCCGGTCGGCCGCGCCCCCGCGCTCCGGGCACATCGGGGAGAACCTGCTCGCCCCCACGCTCCTGGCCCACGGCACCGACGAGCAGAAGTCCCGGTTCCTGCCGCCGATCGCCGCCGGGGAGGAACTGTGGTGCCAGGGCTACAGCGAACCCGGCGCCGGATCGGATCTGGCCGGTGTGCGCACCGCGGCCGTGCGCGGGCCGGGCGGCGGGGCGTACCGCGTCACGGGGCAGAAGATCTGGACGTCGCTCGCGCACGAGGCGGACTGGTGTTTCGTGCTGGCCAGGACCGAACCCGGCTCCGTGCGCCACCACGGGCTGACGTTCCTCCTCGTTCCCATGGACCAGCCGGGCCGGATCGAGGTCCGTCCCATCCGCCAGCTGACGGGCACCAGCGACTTCAACGAGGTCTACTTCGACGGTGCCCACGCGGAGCACGTCGTCGGCGGCGAGGGCGACGGCTGGCGTGTCGCCATGAGCCTGCTCGGCTTCGAGCGGGGCGTGTCCACGCTGGCCCAGCAGATCGGGTTCGCCGCGGAACTGGCCGGTGTGGTGCGGGCGGCCGTCGAGTCGGGCGCGGTGCGCGATGCCGTCGTACGGGAGCGGCTCGTGCGGCAGTGGGCCGAGCTGCGGACGATGCGCTGGCACGCCCTGCGCACCCTGGGCGGCCGTGGTGACGCGGGGGCCCCGAGCGTGGCCAAGCTGCTGTGGGCCGGCTGGCATCAGCGGCTCGGGGAGCTGGCGGTGCTGGTGCGGGGCGCGGCGGCCGGAGTGGGCCCCGCCGACTGGTCCGCCTCGGCGCCGTACGAACTGGACGCCGCGCAGCACCTGTTCCTCTTCTCCCGGGCCGACACGATCTACGGCGGCTCGGACCAGATCCAGCGCACGATCATCGCCGAGCGCGTGCTCGGCCTGCCCAGGGAGCCCAAGGGGGCCGTGTGATGCGAGGTGTGATCTTCGACGGGAAGCAGGTCCGGGTCGTGACGGACCTGGAGGTGCGCGAGCCGGGGCCGGGCGAGGTGCGGGTCGCGATCGCGGCGGCCGGGCTGTGCCACAGCGACCTGTCGGTGGTCGACGGGACCATACCCTTCCCCGTCCCCGTGGTGCTGGGCCATGAGGGGGCCGGGGTCGTGGAGGCGGTCGGTGGGGGCGTCACCCATGTCGCGCCCGGGGACCATGTGGCGCTGTCCACCCTGGCGAACTGCGGCACGTGCGCGCAGTGCGACAGGGGCCGGCCGACCATGTGCCGGCAGACCATCGGGCGCCCGGGCCGGCCGTTCGGCCACCGGGGCTCGCCGGTGCACCAGTTCGCGTCCAGCTCGGCGTTCGCGCAGCGCACGGTCGTCAAGGCCGTACAGGCGGTCCGGATCCCCGACGACGTTCCGCTGACTTCGGCGGCGCTCATCGGGTGCGGGGTGCTGACCGGGGTGGGGGCCGTCCTCAACCGGGCGCGGGTGGACAGCGGTGACAGTGTCCTGGTCATCGGGACGGGCGGCGTCGGACTGAACGTGCTCCAGGGGGCCCGGCTGGCGGGGGCCGGGCGGATCGTGGCCGTCGACGCGAACCCGGCGAAGGAGGAGACGGCACGCCTCTTCGGCGCGACCGACTTCCTCACCTCGGCCGACGGTGTGCGGGACCTGCTGCCCACGGGCGCGGACCACGCCTTCGAGTGCGTCGGCCGGGTGGAGCTGATCCGGCAGGCGATCGACTCCCTGGACCGGCACGGCCAGGCGATCCTGCTCGGGGTCCCGCCCGCCACGGCCGAGGCGTCCTTCCGCGTCTCCTCGATGTACCTCGACAAGTCCGTCCTGGGCTGCCGCTACGGCTCCTCCCGCCCCCAGCGGGACATCGCCCTGTACGCCGGCCTGTACCGCCAGGGGCGGCTGCTGCTCGACGAACTGGTCACCCGGACCTACCCCGTCGAGGACTTCGACACGGCGGCGGCCGACGCGCGGGCGGGACGGGTGGCGCGGGCGGTGCTCACCTTCTGAGAGCGCCGGCCCCGTCGAGCTGCGCGCGGAACGTCCTCCGGTAGGCGGTGGGCGTCACGCCCAGGGCCGTCTGGAGGTGCTGGCGCATCGACTGGGCCGTGCCGAAGCCCGCGTCCCGGGCGACCCGGTCGACGGAGCGGTCGGTGGACTCCAGGAGGTGGCGGGCCCGCTCGACACGCTGCTGGGTGAGCCACTGGCCGGGGCTGACGCCGGTCTCCTCGCGGAAGCGGCGGGTGAAGGTGCGCACCGACATGGACTCCTGCGCGGCCATGTCGCGCAGCTGGATCGGCTCGTGGAGGCGGCCCAGGGCCCAGGCGCGGGCGGTGGTGGTGGACGCCTGCTGCGGATCGGGCACCGGCCGCGCGATGTACTGCGCCTGCCCGCCGTCGCGGTGCGGCGGCACGACCGTGCGGCGGGCCACGTCGTTGGCGATCGCCGCGCCGTGGTCGCGGCGCACCATGTGCAGGCACAGGTCGATGCCGGCCGCCACGCCCGCCGAGGTCAGGATGTCGCCGTCGTCGATGAACAGGACGCCCGGGTCGACCTCGATCTGCGGGAACAGGCGCTGGAAACGGTCGGCGTCGGCCCAGTGCGTGGTGGCGGGGCGGCCGTCGAGCAGACCGGCGGCGGCGAGGACGTAGACCCCGGTGCAGATGGAGGCGAGGCGGGTGCCGGGGCGGATGTGAGCGAGGGCGGCGGCCAGTTCGCGGGTGAGCACGCCCTGCTCGAAGACCGGACCGAGTTCGTACGACGCGGGGACGATCACCGTGTCCGCGGTGGCCAGGGCCTCGGGGCCGTGCTCGACCTGGACGGCGAAGTCCGCGTCGGTCCGCACCGGGCCGGGCGGGCGCACCGAGCAGGTGACGACCTCGTACAGCAGGCGCCCGCGGGCGTCCCTGGGGCGGCCGAAGATGCGGTGCGGGATGCCCAGTTCGAAGGGGAGCAGGCCGTCCAGGGCGAGGACGACGACGCGGTGCGGGCGGAACTCCGGCTCACGGCTCATGGCCCGATCGTAGCGAATGCTGTCCTTCGGGCCACTCGATGGAGCGTCCCGCGGACCGGAAGCTCTATGTCGTGACCCAGACAACCGAAGCAGCGGCCGTCCAGCAGCCGCCGAAGCCGACCCGTGCCCGGGTGCACCGCGCCTGGTTCGTCGCCGCCGTCACCTTCGTGACGATCATCGGCGCCGCCGCCTTCCGTTCCGTGCCGGGCCTGCTCATCGACCCGCTGCACCAGGAGTTCGACTGGTCGCGCGGCACGATCGGCGCCGCCGTCTCGGTGAACCTGGCGCTGTACGGCCTGACCGCCCCCTTCGCGGCGGCCCTGATGGACCGCTTCGGCATCCGCCGGGTCGTCGCGGTCGCCCTGACCGTGATCGCGGCCGGCTCCTGGCTCACCGTGTGGATGACCGCGGCCTGGCAACTGATGCTGTGCTGGGGCCTGCTGGTCGGTCTCGGCTCCGGCTCGATGGCGCTGGCCTTCGCGGCGACGGTCACCAACCGCTGGTTCACCGAGCGGCGCGGCCTGGTCAGCGGCATCCTCACCGCCGCCTCGGCCTCCGGCCAGCTGATCTTCCTGCCCCTGCTGTCCTGGATCATCGACCGCTACGACTGGCGCCCGGCGGCCGTGACGGTCGCCCTCGCCGCGCTCGCGGTCGTGCCGTTCGTCTGGCTCCTGCTGCACGACCACCCGGCGGACGTGGGCCAGAAGCCCTACGGCGCCACCGCGTTCGTGCCGAAGCCGCCGCCCGTGCCCGGTGCCGCCCGCCGGGCCGTGACCGTCCTGCTCTCCGCCGTGCGCACCGGCCCGTTCTGGCTGCTGGCCGGCACCTTCGCCATCTGCGGCGCCTCCACCAACGGCCTGATCCAGACGCACTTCATCCCCGCGGCCCACGACGCGCACATGCCCGTCCAGGCCGCCGCCTCCCTGCTCGCGGTCATCGGGGTCTTCGACGTCATCGGCACGATCGCCTCCGGCTGGTTCACGGACCGCTTCGAGCCGCGCCGCCTGCTGGCGGTCTACTACGCGCTGCGGGGCGTGTCCCTGATGTTCCTGCCGCTCCTGCTGGGCCCCACCGTCCACCCCCCGATGATCTTCTTCATCGTCTTCTACGGCCTCGACTGGGTCGCCACCGTCCCGCCGACCCTGGCCCTGTGCCGTGAGCAGTACGGCGAGGACAGCGCGATCGTCTTCGGCTGGGTCCTCGCCTCCCACCAGGTCGGCGCCGCCGCCGTCGCCTTCCTGGGCGGCGTCGCACGCGACACCTTCGGAACGTACGACGTGATGTGGTACGCGTCCGGGGCGCTGTGCGCCGCGGCGGCGTTGATGGCGCTGGTGATCCGGCGGCGCGCGGTGGGGACGGCGGTGACGGGCTGAGGGGTCCGCGGGCCGGGCGGGCTCACGGGGCGCGCCCGAGTCCTTCGTCGATACGGGTGCGCAAGGAGCGCATCGCCTGCCTGAGTTCGGCCGGTTCGATGTCCGTGACGTCGGCGTCGAACGTCAGGAGCAGTCCCGCAAGCCCGGCCCAGGACCACGCACCGAGCGTGAGCCGGCAACCGGAGTCGGTGTCGTGCTCGACCGTGGACCCGCCGGGGGCGAACCGGGCGACGACGGGCGCCGGCAGTGCGACGCGTGCCGACCCGCGGCAGGGCCATGGCGCCGGGGTGTCACCGCGATCGTGCGTGCTCATGACGAATGCGACCGGATCGCCGTGCGGGACGTCGCGGCGGCCGAACGGTATCCCCGTGGGCATGCGCGGTGCGAGTCGGTCGACGCGTATCGCGCGCCATTGGTCCGCCTCCGGCTCGAACGCCACGAGATACCACCGTGCCGCCCACACCACGAGGTCGTGCGGCTCCAGCATCAGCGTCGTCAGGCCCTCCCCGCCGGTGTGGTCCACCCGCATGAGGTGCCGGCGGTTGATCGCGCCGCCGATGAAGCGGATGATCTCGGCGTCGATGGGAGCCGCGGGGAACTCCCAGTAGTTGCGCGCCGCGGAGACGGTGAACGGCTCGGTGCGGATACGGCTGCGGGCGGGCATCGCCTGCTGGAGCGTGGCGAGGGCGCGGGCCGCGTTCTCGCGGATGCCGGACAGGACCGCGGGGACGGTCTGGAGCGCCACGGCCGCGGCGATCGCCTGGTCCTCGTCGAAGACGACCGGCGGCAGGCGGGTGGCGCGGCCGAGCCGGTAACCGCCGCCCGCCCCGCGCACGGCCTCGATCTCGTACCCGAGCTCCCTGAGCGTGTCGATGTCGCGTCGCACGGTCCGTACGGAGACGCCGAGCCTCTCCGCGAGCTCCCGCGCTGTCAGGGTCGTGCCGATGCCGAAGACCGACAGCAGTTTGAGTGCGCGCGCGGAGGTCACCGCCATGCTCCCGCCCCCTCCCGCAAAGCGGCCGATCGGTGGCAACTATATGTGTGACCTTGGCCGCCATGACCGCTTCACAGACCCACCGAGAGGGCACACCCGCCCCCGGCACTCCCTCCGCACACATCTCCGGCGCGAGCGCCGGACTGGCGCTCCTCGTCGTGCTGTTCGGCTCCTTCATGGACCTCGTCGACGCGACGATCGTCACCGTCGCTGCTCCGGCCATCGCCCGCGACACGGGAGCCGGGCCCGCGCAGATCCAGTGGACGATCGCCGCCTACACCCTCACCCTGGGCGCGGGGCTGATCACCGGCGGGCGGCTCGGTGACCAGTACGGCCGCAAGCGCCTGTTCCTGATCGGCCTGGCCGCCTTCATGGTCACCTCCGCCCTCTGCGCACTCGCCGTCGATCCCGGGATGCTCATCGGGACGCGCGCCGCGCAAGGACTGGCCGCGGGGGTGATGGTCCCGCAGGTGTTCGGCGTGATCCGGGCGTCGTTCGCCCCGGCCGGACGCGCCAAGGCGTTCGGTGCCTACGGGGCCGTCCAGGGGCTCGCCGCGGTCGCCGGCCCCCTGCTGGGCGGACTCCTCGTCGAGGCCGACCTGTTCGGTCTGGGGTGGCGCACCATCTTCTGGATCAACGTGCCCCTCTCGATCGCCGCCCTCGTCGTCGGGGCGAAGGTCCTGCCGGAATCCCGCTCCGCCTCCACCGCGCGACTGGACCTCGCCGGGGCGCTGCTCGCGGCCTCGGGCATCCTGCTCGTCCTGCTGCCGGTCATCCAGACCGAGACCTGGGGCTGGACCACGGTCAGCCACGCCCTCCTCGCGGCCGGAGTCGTCCTGCTGACGCTCTTCCTCGCCTACGAGCGCAAGCTCGCCGGGAGCGGCGCAGAACCCGCCTTCGACCCGGCCCTGCTGAGGATCCGCGCGTTCACCGTCGGCCTGGGCGCGTCCGTGCTCTTCTTCGGCGGCATCGGATCGTTCTTCCTCACCCTGTCGGTCTACCTCCAGGCCGGCACCGGCCGGACCGCGTGGGAGACCGGCCTGGTGATTCTGCCCTACGCCCTCGGCTCGATCATCACCTCAGGGCTGGGCGTCGCCTTCGCCGCGAGGGCGGGCCGGGCCTTGCTGATCACCGGCTCGCTCACCATCGCGGCATCCCAGCTCGTGCTCCTGGCCGTCGTCCGGGACGGCGGCGACCCCGGGTACTGGCTCCTCGCCCTGGGGCTGTTCATCGGCGGACTGGGCCTCGGCCTGGCCGCACCCGTCCTCGTCAACGTCGTCCTCGCCGGGGTCCCCGGGCACCAGGCGGGCGCGGCAGGCGGCGTCCTGTCCACCGTCCACCAGATCGGCGGCGCCATCGGCATCGCCGTGCTCGGCACGGTCTTCTTCGCCGCCGTCACCGGTTCGCCGTCCGGCGCACCGGATCCGGCCGGCTACGCACCCGCGCTCGGCATCGTCCTCGGTGTCTCGGCGGCGCTCTACCTCGTGGCGGCCCTGGTGATGGTGGCCCTTCCGAGGACCGCGGCGGAGCACGGCGCACCGGCCGCGCCGTGAGGCCGTGCCCGTCCCGGGCCGGCGGTCCGAAGACGTGCCTTCGCCGCCCGTGCGAGTACGCCCCGGACCTCCCCTGCGCATATCCTGTCCGGCCGGCAACTCCCCTGCTTCGAAAGGTCGGTCGATGACACTCGGCATGGTCCTCGGTGACGTGCGCCTCGTGACTTCGCGCGTTCGCTCACGTTCGACCTTCCGAGGAGTCCGCCGTGTCCACGATCCACTGGGTCGAGGCTCGACCCCGTTCCGCCCGCTGGCACTCTGAGTCCGGCCTGCCCCTGCCCCGCCGCGTCGTCGTCGCCGACGACGGCATGCGGGCCGCCGCCGCCCACCGACTGGCCTGTGAGGGCACCGCGCTGCTGTGGCGCGGGGATTTCCACAACGCGCGCCAGTTGCTGCGCGCGCTCGACCGCCGTGTCGGCCGGAGTGCGCCGGGTACGGCCGCCACGCCGGCCGAGACCTTTCATCTGCACCGCCGGTTCCGTGCCCATCGGGCGCGCGTGCTCGGCAAGGTGCTCGTCCTGCTGGAGGAGGGCCACCGGCTCGGACTGCGCCGGGCGCCCGACGTGCGCCGGGCGTGCGCCGAGGCGTACGGGCCGTCCGAGGGTCCGGTGGCCGTCGCCCTGAGTGAGCTGCTGGGGGTGATCGGCGCCCGGCAGTGGCGCGAGAAGGGCGTGGACGTTCCGGCGCTGGAGGCGCGGATCCATCCGCACTACGGGGTGTTCGCGCCGACCAGGAGCGAGTACGTCGACCTGGTCGCCCGGACCCCGTTGCCCCGTGGCGGTGCCGTGCGCACGGCCTTCGACCTGGGGACCGGGACCGGGGTGCTCGCCGCCGTGCTGGCCCGGCGCGGTGTCGGGCGGGTCGTGGGCACCGACGTCAGCGCCCGGGCGCGGGAGTGCGCCCGGGACACCGTGCGCCGGCTGGGGCTGGACGGGAGCGTCCGGATCCAAGGGCCGGAGCTGTACCCCGAGGGACGCGCCGACCTCGTCGTCTGCAACCCGCCCTGGATCCCCGCCCGGCCGGCCTCCGACCTCGACCTCGGTGTCTACGACGCCGGCGGCGGCATGCTCCACGGGTTCCTCGCCGGGCTCGCCGGCCGGCTGGAACCCGGCGGCGAGGGCTGGCTCGTGCTGTCCGACCTGGCCGAACGGCTCGGACTGCGCAGCCGGGCGGAGCTGCTGAACGCCGTCGAGGAGGCCGGGCTCCGTGTGGCCGGCCGCCTGGACACCCGCCCACGGCACCCACGCGCGCGGGACACCGACGATCCGCTGCACGCCGCACGGGCCGCCGAGATCACGTCACTGTGGCGGCTGACGGTGGGCTGACAGGCACTAGGCCGTGTCCGCAAAGTCCCTCCTGCCCCGCGACGCCTGGCACGCTCCCCCAAGCTCTTCGAGCAGGGGGTACCCCCACTCGCCGCACCGGG